>JANQHQ010000003.1 GCA_028282595.1 Chlorobium sp.
GGGTTTTCATCCCGCCACTGTTTGGCGGTTTTACCGAAGAGCGCCATGTTCAGCAGATCCGCTTCGGAAGCATAGAGCAGATTGATCTGTTCCCTGCTCAACTCCTGAGGGATCAGGTGTTCCCTGATGGCATCGGTATGAATGCGGTAGTTAATTTTGGTCAGGTTCCGGCGAATGTCCCAGCCAAGCTGTTGCTGCTCGAAATCCTTGAGCCGCTGGAACTCCTTGATCAGATAGAGCTTGAACTCGACAGAGACCCAGGAAGCGAATTCAAAAGCAATGTCCTTGTGAGCATACGTTCCCCCATACCTCCCAGCTTTAGAGAAAACACCAATGGCTCCTGTAATTTCTACCCATTTGGCAGGAGTCATCACAAATGCATTTCGGCCTGACTCGTTTTTAACCGCCTCGAATTCGACACGGTTAAAATCAGGGTTATGCAACTGTTCCCATATCCCTAAAAACTCGACTGTAAAGCGTGTCCGCATCCAGTTTTGAATGATAAATCGAGGATCATCTGCATTTCTGTATTTGGCGATATCCGTCAGCGAGATGTAATCGCCCCTGTCAATCGCCTGCACCCTCACCTCAGTGCTCAACACATTGATTTTATTACTTCTGCTCATCTCTGAATCTCCTTCAGCTTGATCGACATTTGCTTCCGCACCTCGACCAACTCCTTTTCAAGCTGTTCGATTTCCCGCTGCACCGCATCGATATCGATCTCCTCTTCCTCCTCGAAGGTGTCCACATACCGGGGAATATTGAGGTTAAAGTCATTCTCCTTTATCTCTGAAAAATCAGCGACATGCGCGTATTTATCGACATCCTTGCACTCTCTGTAGGTCCGTATGATTTTCTCGATATGCTCGTCAGAGAGACTGTTCTGGTTTTTCCCGGAAACAAACTCCCGGCTTGCATCAACGAACAGCACTTCGTTGCGATCTTCCTCTGGCCCGCCTTTTTCACGCGAGCGGTCGAACACCAGAATCGCCACGGGAATATTGGTGGTCTGAAACAGGTTGCCAGGCAGTCCAATCACTGCGTCGAGCAGGTTTTCTTCGATCATTTTCCGCCGGATGCGCCCTTCGGCACCGCCCCTAAACAACACGCCATGCGGAACAACAACAGCAACTCGTCCCTCCTTTTCCAAAGCAGTATCGACCATGTGCGTAATAAACGCCCAATCAGCTTTACTCTTGGGAGGAACACCACGCCAGAAGCGGTTATATTGGTCGGATTCGGCATTCTCTGCGCCCCATTTGTCCAGAGAAAACGGCGGATTGGCCACCACGCAGTTGAATTTCATCAAGCGATCGCTCTCGACCAGCAACGGACTGTTCAGCGTATCACACCACTCGATGCGTGCGCTGTCGAAACTGTGCAGAAACATGTTCATGCGACAAAGCGCCCATGTGCTTCCGTTCGACTCTTGCCCGAAAAGGGCAAAATCGCGATCACCCACCTCTTTTGCCGCCTTGATCAACAAACCACCGGATCCGCAGGCCGGATCACAAATGCGGTCGCCGGGTTTCGGACCCGCAAGCTTTGCGACAAGTTCGCTGACCTTGAACGGGGTAAAAAACTCTCCGGCTTTTTTACCGGAATCGGAAGCAAAACGCTCGATTAAGTAGATATAGGTGTTTCCGATTACATCCTCTGAAACACGGCTGGGACGCATATCGAGCTGTGGTTTATGAAAATCCTCAAGCAACTGTTTCAGACGTCGATTACGATCCTTTGTCTTGCCGAGATTGGCCTCGCTGTTGAAGTCGATATTCCGGAACACCCCTTCGAGCTTGGACTTATTCTGCTCCTCTATATGATCGAGAGTAATATTGATCAGCTCACCGATATTTGCCGCCGATCTACGCTCGTAAAGGCTGTAGTATGTAGCAGTAAATTCATCCAGTAACATTTCCTCTCCGGTCAGAATGTCCTTTTCAGTCAGTTTCACCAAAGGAAGAACGAAACGCTCTCGCTCGAGCTTTCGGCGAATACGCGCATCATCATCTCCATACAATTTTCTGTATTCTTCGTAATGGTCTTCCCAGACATCAGAGATGTATTTCAGAAAGAGCATCACAAGGATGTAGTCTTTGTACTGCGACGGATCAACCACCCCCCGGAAGGTATCACACGCTGCCCAGGCTGCGTTGTTGATATCTTTCTGATCAATCGTACTGCTCATACTCTATTCTCCTTTTGCACACTGCATAAGTAATTCTGAAATATACTGATCCCGTTTTTCAGCAAGCACATGAAGCAAGACTTGCTCACGAGCCGACAAGGACGCCATCTCTACAATGTTTTTCTGCTTTTCCAGAGTCGGCAACTCAACGCTCAGCTCCCCTATCGCCTCTTTTCCGATCATTTTCTGAAACGTGCCTTTAGCCCTGCTGTCAAGAAATTGCTGCGCTCCCCGTTGAGCGATATACCAGTTCAGATACTCTGGCAAAACCCTGTCATCATCATTAATCCTTATTCTTAACAACGGAGCCGCCACAACCGCCTTGCCCGGATCGTCCAGCAGAACAGCCGACGTCGTCACCAGACCCCGGGACCTGAAAACCAGATCACCTTTCCTCACGAAATGATGCCCCTTCGGCTCAACCATATCCACCCTGACCAAATCCCCACAATCAACCGTATTGTCGCCACGGAGATCCTTCATCTGGATAACCGCGACACTACCGGCTTCAGACTGCTCGAGGCGAGACCTGAAAGAGTAGCCCACCTGCACAGTCGCAATGCTCTTCAACAGCGCCCTCATAACACACATTATAAATCAAAAATAGCGTTCCTGCATATTGTAGTAATTTTCCCGCGAAAAACCAAGAAAAAACTATACAAAAACGGCGTTCATGCACTTTCATAACGGGCGCAAGCAATAAAACCCGCCACCCCGGAGGTTTCGCTCCGGGAAGACGGGTTTGGTCTACTGGTGGAGATGGCGGGAATCGAACCCGCGTCCAGAACAGTGCTTGAAACAGCCACCACACTCATCTTCGGTGGTTGAGGTTTCGCGCTCCGCGACTCCGCCGACAGAGTTCGGAACGCTATCCCGGAATGATATTCATCCGCCCTTCCGGGAAAGAAACGAATGAAGCTTGCTTGCGCGAGCCGAGGCTCAAGCGCGGGTTATGCCGTTGGGCGGCTTCGGAGCAAGCGCCTCCCCCGCCGAACGATGGCTGGCTAGATTAACTTTTGCTAATTAGGCAGCCATTGCATACGAATGATCGTCTGCATCTAATGGTCGCATAGACTTCTTTAACGAGTCCATCCATGCTGAAACTCGGAGTGCAACTGAATCGCACACCTGTCCTGTCGAAAGCCTGTCATCCCCGAAGTCAAAGAACGTAAGCCTTGTAAAGCTTGCGGTATATATATACTTTTACCTGCAGAAGAACAACACGAAAACCGCCCGGAAGAGTTCCATGTTCAAGAAAAAACTGAAAACCCGGCAGGTGCTCCTCTGGGGCCTTCTGTCCTACCTCGTGCTCGTGATCGCGCTGGCCATTCTGGGCTGAACGGGCCTCAGTTCATTCCCGGCAGCTCGGAAGAGTTCGCCGCGAAATGGTATTTCCCCCCTTTCGAACGCACGACTCTCGCCCACATCCGTTCGTACTCGCTGCTGAACACGACAGCTTTGGAGGCTGCGGTCGTATACCACGAACCTTCCTCGAACTCGCTTTCGAGCTGACCGGCTCCCCAGCCGGCGTAGCCCAGAAAGAAGCGTATCTCGGACGGGCTGACAACACCCGATGTGAGAAGAAACCCAAGCTGTTCCTTGTCGCCGCCCCAGAACACTCCCGGAACGATCTCCTGTGAGCCGTCGATGACGTCCCCCCGCGTATGGAGATAGTGCACGGTATCGACCTGGACCGGCCCGCCCATGTGCAGTTCGATGTCGATGTCGTCGAAACCGCTGATCGCCTCACTGACCTTGATCTGGGTCGGCCGGTTGAGAATGAAACCGAGCGAACCTTCTTCGTTGTGCTCGCACATGAGCAGTACGGTCCGCTTGAAATTCGATTCGAGCATGACCGCCGAAGCCATGATGAGATCTCCGGCTACAAGTTGGTCGAATTCGTTTACCATGCTTTACGTACCGGTTTGCAGGTATTCGAGAAGTTCATCGGCATGCGCGGCGGGTTTGACTTTCGGCCAGACATGCTCGATCGTGCCGTTCTCGCCTATCAGATAGGTCACCCTGTTGGTGCCCATATACTCCCTGCCCATGAATTTCTTCAGCCCCCAGACGCCGTAATCCTGCACGATCGTCTTTTCCTCGTCGACCACGAGTCTGAAGGGGAGATCGTATTTTTCGGCAAACTTTTTATGGCGTTTTTCGCTGTCGACGCTCACGCCAAGCACTTCGACGCCTATCTGTTTGAATTTAGGGAAATTGTCCCGAAATGCACAAGCCTCCTTGGTGCAACCGGGGGTATCGTCCTTGGGGTAAAAGTAGAGCACGACCTTCTTGCCGAGATAGTCCGAAAGCCTGACGGTCTCGCCATCCTGATCGACCGCCTCGAAAAGAGGGGCCTTTGCACCTTCCTGCAGCAGTGACATATATCCTGAAATCTGTCGTTTGCGGAATTTCCCTGTTATGAATTTATTGTCCTGACAAAAAGTTTCACTATCAGGAGAAGCCGGGGAACGCTTCAACGTCAACGACACCGTACCCATGCACAGCTACAGCTACTGCCCGGTATGCGGCTCGGGGCTGCAGACCGCCGAAATAGAGAACCGCCTCAGAAAACAGTGCTCCTCGTGCTCGTGGATCCACTACGAAAATCCTCTGCCGGTCGCGGTGGCCTATACCGAGAATCCGGATGGGGAACTGCTCGTGGTCAGACGGGCGCATCATCCGGGTTACAACGAATGGGCCCTGCCGGGCGGCTTTCTGGAATCCGGGGAAACGCCGCAGGAGGGCTGCCTCCGGGAGCTGAAGGAGGAGACCTCGCTCGACGGGAGGATAGAACGGCTTATCGGAGCCTATCACCGTGAAAGCGAGATGTACGGCTCGCTGCTCGTGGTGGCCTACAAGATCGTGGTCGCGAACCCGACTATCTGCCTCAATCACGAACTGTTCGAAGCGGACTTCTATCCGTTCGAGAACATTCCGGAAATCAGGCTCGTCCTGCACCGCAACATCATTGCCGACGCCCGGAAGCAGCAAGCATGAACCGGCGCCCGCCGATCCGGAATTGTTTTTATACATTACGGTATTACGCTGGAAACAGCAGTTGGTTCCGGCGTCTTTTTCACTCATAAACGGAGGACATTCATGGCGAAAATCACCGATATCGAGGGGATCGGCAAGGCCTTCGGGGCGAAACTCGAAAAAGCCGGCGTTCCGAGCGAATCAGAACTGCTCGCACAGGGTTGCGACCGGAAAGGGAGAAAAACCCTGGCTGAAAAAACCGGCCTGGATGAAAAACAGATTCTCAAATGGGTCAACCGCGCGGATCTGGCGAGGGTGAAGGGCATAGGCTCAGAATACGCCGATCTTCTGGAAGAGGCCGGGGTGGATACCGTTCCGGAACTGGCGCAACGCAATGCGGCGAACCTTCACGCGAGAATGGTGGAGGTCAACGATGCCAAAAATCTCGTCAGGAAAATGCCTTCGGAAAAACAGGTCGGCGACTGGGTAGATCAGGCGAAAGAGTTGCCGCGCGTCGTCACCTACTGATTGTGCATCGTTCCCATACGTGTCATAGATAAACGGCGTCCGCGGATCAGACGCCGTTTTCTTTTTCTCCGGTCGGAGGCTCCCCTTTCGGCAAACGCTCCCCAACGCCAGCCTCGATGTTCCCGACCGCTTTTCCGAGTGCCTTTCCGGCGGAAGTGACATCGGCCCCCGAGGGCGCCTGGAAAACCCTGAGGTCGAAAAAGGGAAGCACGGAGAGCACATGGTCCATGATGTCGGCCTGTATGGCTTCGTAGTTCGCCCAGACCTTGTCGTTGCTGAAAACATAGATCTCCACCGGAACCCCCTTGTCGCCCGGTTGCAGGTGGCGGACAAGGAAGGTCATGTCGGGGTTGATCTTCGGATGGTTGCGGAGATAGGCCACGAGATAGGCCCGGAAAGTTCCCAGGTTGGTGATCCTCCTCCCGTTCACCGGAGAGTCCGGATCGATGTCGTTTTCCGCGTTGAACGTCTCGACCTCGCGTGTTCTCTCCTGCAGGTACTCCCGGAGAAGCTGGATTTTACGCAGTCCGGTGAGCATCGCCTCGTCGCAGAAGCGGACGCTGTTCATGTCGATATTGACCGAACGCTTGATCCGGCGGCCGCCCGATTCGTTCATTCCTCTCCAGTTCTTGAATCCTTCCGATATGAGCGCGTAGGCCGGAATGGTGCTGATCGTCTTGTCCCAGTTCTGCACCGATACCGTCACCAGGGAAATATCGACCACGTCGCCGTCCGCCCCGTATTTCGGCATCTCGATCCAGTCGCCGACCCTGACGAGATTGTTCGTCGTGAGCTGTATGCCGGCCACCAGCCCCAGGATCGAGTCCTTGAAAATGAGAATGATCACGGCCGTGAACGCTCCGAGACCGCTGAAGAACACGACCGGGGACGTACCAAGCAGGCGGGAGATCACCACGACGGCGCCGATCGAGACGATAACCGTCTTGATGACCTGTATGAAACTTTTCAGAGGAAGCCGTTCCGAAGCCGGATGCTCGTTGTAATAGTCCAGGGAGGCGTCGAGCACGCTCAGCGCGACCAGGATGAAGACGACGGTGAGGTAGATCGTCGCAAGCGACTGCACGATCTGCACCGAGGCGGGGTAGAACTGCAGCACGGGCACGGCGAGATTGTAGAGCAGCAACGGCGGAACCAGATGGGCGAGCATGGTGAAGACCTTGTGTTCCACCATGAGGTCATCGTAGCGGGTCTTGGTTTTTGCCGCGAGCGAGGCCACGAAGCTCACGAGGATCTTCCTGGCAAGACGTTCCGCGAGGTAGACAAACAGCAGACCGAAAAGCGCCATCAGTGCGGTCGTCACCGCCTTCGCCTGCGAATCGTCGAAACCGTGGCCTTCCAGGAAGGACAGCATGGAATCAATCATCTGTTTTCATCGTTGTGGTGTTCCGTTGTTTCATCCTGGCGCCGGAAGCGCCGGGGGGTCATGTTTCACCGGACGTCGCCGGGACGGTAAAGCTGAAAACCGACCCGAGGTGCATCCTGGAGCGCACCTCGACCTTCCCCTTGTGGGCAAGGATGATGTGCTTGACGATCGAAAGGCCGAGACCGGTTCCGCCGACCTGCCGGGACCGTGCCTTGTCGACGCGGTAGAACCGTTCGAATATCCTGCCGAGATCCTCCTGCGGAATCCCGATACCGTTGTCCTCGACCGTAAACCGCACCATTTCATCCTCCGCGAGGGCGGAAATCCTTACCGTGCCGTTCGTCTCCGGCACATACTTGATGGCGTTGTCGACAAGATTGCGGACGGCCATTTCGAGATAATCCTCGTCGGCAAGCGCCGGCGGCAGATCGTCGGGAATCCGCACGGAGACGTCGATCGCTTTCTTCTCTATGGCGCGGGCGAAAAGCCCGACGGTTCTCCCGGCGAGGGAACGTATGTCCACGGGCCCGAAACGGTAGTCGATCCGGCCGGATTCGATTTTCGACAGGTCGAGCACATCGTTGATGAGCGCCGTCAGGTGCTCGCTCTCCTTGAGAATGATCTGCAGGAAATGGCTTGCGTGTTCGGGATCCTCCATCGCACCTTCGAGCAGGGTTTCCGTGTACCCCCTGATGCTCGTCAGCGGCGTGCGGAGCTCGTGGGAAACGCTGGAAACGAAGTCCCTTCGCACCCGTTCGAGATTGCGAAGCTTGGTAATGTCGTTGAGCACGAACACCGTTCCTTCCGACAGATTGTCCTTGATGACCGGCACGGCGCTCACCTGGAGCATTCGTTCGCCCCGGTCGGTTGAAATGGCGATCTCTTTCTTGACTACCGGCGTCCCCTCCTTCCTGACGAGTTCGAAAAGCTCCAGAAGCTGCGGATCGTTGACGTTCCTGCACATGCAGCTCCTGATCATGTCGCCGCAGTCGAGATTGAACAGACGGCAGGCTGCGGGGTTGGCCAGCATGACCATACCCCTGGAATCGGTTACGATGATGGCCTCGCGAATACTTGAAAACACCGCCTTGAACCACTCTTCCTGCTGGTTCATGCGCTTCATCTCGTCGGAGATGAAGTTGAAGGCCCGGCCGAGCTGCCCGATCTCGTCATCCCTTTTCGCATCGAGCTTCATCGAATAGTCGCCGTGCAGGATGTTGTCGGCGGCCGAGGATATCCTGCGAAGAGGCCTGGCCAGCAGCACAGCGGTGAGCACTCCGAAGATCAGCGAGAGGAGGAGCGACCAGAACAGGGCTCCCTCTATGCCTTTTCTCAGCTCGGCTTCCAGCAGGAGGATATCCTGCAGCGGCTTGGCGAAACGCAGAACGGCGAACGGCTCCGGGGTACCGAGCGGCATCGCCACGTAGAGCATGTTTTCCTTTACCGTGTCGCTCATGCGGGTGCTTTCGCCATACCCCTCCGCCAGCGCTTGACGGACCTCGGGACGGTCGAGATGATTTTCGATGAACGGCAGGCGATTCGGCTGGATATAGGAGTCGCCGATCACGACGCCTTCCGGCGATATAAGGGTAACCCGGATGTCGAGGGCGGCTCCGACATCGTCGGCCCAGCGGTCGGAAGAACGGAGATCGTCCCATTGCTCGGGAAGCTTGTCGAGCAGGCTGCGATTGAGCTGGAGATCCTTGCGGAGCTGGTTCTTGAGCCCGTCGTAGAAGAGTGTGCGGAGCTGGCCGCCGAGGTAGACGTAACTGATGGCTACCGTAAAGAAGATGATGACGCCGAAGACCAGTCCGAGACGGAAAGAAACGCTAACCCTCCTCACGTCCATCTCCGGTATCGTCGAGCTTGTAACCGAGCCCCCGGACGGTCTTGATCAGCTTTCCGGTTTCTCCGAGCTTGTCTCTCAGTCTCGTGATGTGGGTATCGATCGTCCGGGTGTTGATGCTCTTGTCCACGTCCCATACGTCGCTGAGCAGGGTTTCGCGCGACTGTGCCTGCCCTCTCCGCCGCAGGAGCACGACAAGCAGTTTGAATTCCATCAGGGTGAGCGTGATCTCCCTGCCGTCGAGTGTGACGCTGTGCCGGGCGATATCGACTTCCAGTCCGTCGCACTTCATGATCTCCCGGACATCCCGCTTTCCGCGGCGGTCCCGTTTGAGAATGGCCCGGATCCTCAGGGTCAGTTCACGCGGACTGAACGGCTTGACGACATAGTCGTCGATGCCGAGCTCGAATCCCAGAACCTTGTCGATCTCCTCCCCCTTCGCGGTCAGCATGACGATGGGCAGCTCCCGGTGGAGCTGATGCTGGCGCATCTTCCTGCAGACCTCAAACCCGTCGATGCCGGGCAGCATGATATCGAGAAGAACGAGATCGAAGTTCCTTTCCGCAAGCTGCTGGAGTGCGTCCTCCCCCGAAGCGACAAGCTGGCATCTGTAGCCCGCTTTTTCGAGGTTGTACTTCAGGAGCTTGGCGAGATTGCCGTCATCTTCGACGACGAGTAGTAACGGCTCCGACATATGCGTTTCAACCTGGTTTGAGCATCACGAACAGCGCCTGAGAACGGGTGCCGCAAGACGATCTCCCGCGAACGGGACGACCGGCCCTTCTCCCCGGCGATTGTTCCGGTGGCGACGGAAACGGGACCGGCGCAAATTTCTGGAATATAGGCATAATGCATGCAATTCAGAACGGCGGCGTTCCTGCCGGAGACCGTTACGGCGTAGCGCGGTGTCAAGGCGCCGTCAGAACAGGCGTCTCGGGAATCGGACAACCGACCTTCCAGCAGGCCGCGGTATGCCCCTCTTCATACCGTTCGAGAGGCGGCTCGTTCCGGCGGCAGTGATCGTCGGCGAGGGGACAGCGGTTTGCGAAACGGCAGCCGTCCGGCAGCCGAGTCGCGGTCGGCACATTTCCCTCGATCACGTTGAGGCGCTTCCGTTTGGAGCCTATCCGGGGAATGGAACGCAAAAGGCCCGTCGTGTACGGGTGCAGGGGGTTGCGGAAAATCTGTTCGACGCTGCCGCTTTCGACGATTTTCGAGGCGTACATGACCAGCACCTCCTCGCACAGTTCGGCGACGACACCGAAATCGTGCGTGATGAGGATAACGCTCATCCCCGTATCCGCCTGCAGTTTTCCGATAAGCTCGAGAATCTGCGCCTGCACCGTCACATCGAGCGCGGTGGTGGGCTCGTCGGCTATCAGGAGCGACGGGTCGCAGGAAAGCGCCATGGCGATCATCACGCGCTGGCGCATGCCCCCGGAAAGCTCGTGGGGATACGAATCGAAGCGTTCCGAGGGATTCGGGATACCGACAAGTCCGAGCAGCTCGATCGCCCGCTCCCTGGCCTCCCTGCGTGAAAGCGGCCGGTGCAGGAGTATCTGCTCCATGATCTGGCTGCCGCAGGTGAACACGGGATTGAGGGAGCTCATCGGTTCCTGGAAGATCATCGCGATGTCGTTCCCCCTGAGCGACCTCATGTCCTCCTCGGAAAGATCGAGCAGATTCCGTCCCTTCCAGCGTATCTCCCCCCCGGCGAAATATCCCGGAGGCATGGGCACGAGGCGCATGATCGACAGCGCGGTCACGGACTTGCCGCAGCCCGACTCGCCGACGATGCCCAGGGTGCGGTTGCGCCCGAGAGCGAAACTCACGTCATCGACCGCCCTGGCCGTACCGCTGTCGGTCGAGTAGTAGGTCCTGAGATTTTTTACTTCCAGTATATTTTGCATAATTAGGGATTTTCCCGCAGCCGGAGCGGAACGGTTCCGTCCTGAAAATAGGTTTTGCAGGGTACTTATGAAAACGTCCGTTACACGAAAAGAAGAGCAGAGCGCCGTCGTCACCCGGCGCAGGATTCCCTGGTTGTACGAGCCCCTGGCCCGGCATCCGGCCTACGAATCCCTGCGGACGCGGCTCGAAGCGAACGGCACGGAGCCGTCCCCGGTCGTCGAGGTATCGGGCGTCCAGGGCTCCCTGGCACCCCTGCTCGCCTCGAAGCTCTTCACGGATCTGCGGGCGCCGCTCCTGATCCTCGCCGGACAGGACCTCTTCGACCTCTACGACAACGATCTGCCGGAGCTGCTCGAGCCCGGTTCGGTTTTCACCGCCGCGGACGAGCTCGCTCCGGCGCTGGCCGCCTTCAGCGAAGGACACAGCGCCGTTCTGCTCGCGACCGCAAGCGATATGCGGACCCCGCTGAAAGATCCCGCGGACACCGCCGGGAGCGTTCTGCACCTGGAACCGGACCGGGACGCCGGTTACGACGCCCTCGGGGATTTCCTCGCCTCGAACGGCTACAGGAGCCGGGACTTCGTCGAGGAAGAGGGCGACTGCTCGACACGCGGCTCGATCATCGACATCTTTCCGTTCGGATCGAAAACTCCCCTGAGGGTGGAATTTTTCGGCGATACCGTCAACTCCCTCCGAACGTTCGATCTCACGACGCAGCTCTCCGCAAAAACGCTCCGGCTTGCAACGGTCACGGGCAGCTTCACCGGAGACGACACCGGGGACGAACCCGGCGGCTGGACCCTCGCGGATCACCTTCCCCCGCAAACCGTGGTTCTCCTGGACGATGTCGCCTCCCTTCTGTCACAGGAAGACGGCCGCACGCTGGAGGAGCGGCTGGAACGGTTCCGTCGCGCAACGCTGCACCGGTTCGAAAAAACTTCCTGCGACTTCCGGTCCCGTGCCCAGAGCCGTTTCAACGCGAACTTCAGACTCTTCGCAAAGGAGCTCGATTCACGAAACGCTGAACGCCATCTCCCGGTCTTCGCGGGCCGGTCGAAAAAAGAGATCGCCGAACTTGCGGAGTTCGTTGCCGAGGAGCTGGACGAAACTTCCGGGAATCCGGATATCGAGGTCAACTGGATTCCGGCCAACCTTCACTCGGGCTTCGTTTTCGACGGTTACGACGTCTATACGGAATCCGATATCTTCGGCAAGCTCCACACCCACAAGTCCCACCGGAAGCGCTCGTTCAAGGGCATCTCCCTCAAGGATCTCCAGAAACTGAACGTCGGGGACTACATCGTTCACGAGGAGTACGGCATAGGCATTTTCCGGGCGCTGGCAACCATCGAGGTCGGAGACTCCGAACAGGAGTGCGTACTGATCGAATACGGAGGGGGGGACCAGTTGTACGTCAATGTCCAGAATATCCGCCTGCTTTCGAAATACTCCGCCGCGGAAGGCTCCGTGCCCGTTCTGTCGAAACTGGGAAGTCCGAAGTGGAAAACGCGCAAGAACAAGGTTAAACAGCGCCTCAAGGATATCGCGTCGAAGCTCATCAAGCTCTATGCGCGCAGAAAGACATCGCCCGGCTTCGCCTTCGGCCGTGACTCGATTTTCCAGCGGGAGTTCGAAGCGTCGTTCATTTTCGACGAAACCCCGGATCAGCTCACCGCTATCACGGACGTCAAGAAAGACATGCACTCCCCGTCGCCCATGGACCGCCTGGTCTGCGGCGACGCAGGTTTCGGCAAAACGGAGGTAGCCATGAGAGCCGCCTTCAAGGCGGTCGAGTCGGGGAAACAGGTTGCGGTAATGACCCCCACGACGGTCCTTGCGCACCAGCACGCCGAAACGTTCTCCCGCAGATTCGAGCACTTTCCGGTCTCCATCGCCGTACTGAGCAGGTTCATCCCCCGCAGCGCCCAGAAAGAAACGATCGAACGCATCGGGAAAGGCCTGGTGGACATCGTCATCGGTACGCACCGGCTCGTGTCGAAAGATGTCGCCTTCCAGGACCTCGGGCTCCTGGTCATCGACGAGGAGCAGCATTTCGGCGTCGCGGCGAAGGAAAAACTCCGGCAGAGCTTTCCGGGCGTCGATACGCTCACCATGTCGGCCACTCCCATTCCCAGAACGCTGCAGTTTTCCATGCTCGGAGCCCGGGATCTGTCTATCGTATCGACGCCGCCGAAAAACCGCCAGCCGGTCGAGACCGTCATCACGACGTTCGACACGCAAACCATAGAATCCGCAATCCGCCGGGAACTGGGGCGAAAGGGACAGGTTTTTTTCCTGCACAACCGTATTTCGGGCCTCGACCAGATGCTCAACACACTCCGGGAGCTGGCTCCGGGGGCAAGAATCGCCACCGCTCACGGCCGGATGCCGGCCGCCGAGCTCGAAAATGTGATGATGGCGTTCTTCAGTCACGAACTCGACATTCTCGTCTCGACCTCGATCATCGGTTCCGGACTCGACATCTCGAACGCCAACACCATAATCATCAACCGAGCCGACATGTTCGGACTCTCCGACCTCTATCAGCTCAGGGGCAGGGTCGGCCGGAGCGAACGCAAGGCCTACTGCTACCTCGTCACCCCTCCCGTCCATTCGCTCAAGAGAGAGGCGATGCAGAGGCTCGCGGTCATCGAAAGTTTCACCGAGCTCGGCTCGGGCTTCAACATCGCGATGCGGGATCTGGAAATCAGGGGCGCGGGCAATCTTCTCGGGGCCGAACAGTCCGGCGCCATTCACGATCTCGGTTTCGATCTCTACCAGAAACTGCTCGAAGAAGCGGTCACCGAACTCAAGACAGAAGAGTTCAGGGGACTGTTCTCGGACGACGGGACCTCTCCGCTCAAGCCCGCGGGAAACTGCGACATCAGCTTTTATTTCGACGCGCTCATACCCGATCACTATGTTTCGGCGACCCAGGAACGGTTCGGGTTCTACGAGAAAATATCGGGCGCGCAATCCGACGAAAAACTGCAGGCCATCGAAGAGGAGTTGCGCGACCGGTTCGGCCCCCTCCCCCGGGACGTACGCAACCTTCTCGGACTCGCGAGCTTCAAGAATCTCTGCTCGGAGGCCGGACTGTCGAAAGTCGACATCCAGCCCCGGACGGTGTCCTTCCATCTGCCTCCCGACGACCAGGACGGTTTTTACAACGGCACCTTTTTCCAGAACCTGATCTCCTCCGTCCAGTCCGAATGGATGCGCCCTTACAACCCCGGCTTCCGCCATGAGAAGAAGATGAAGCTGGTGCTGCACCACCCGCCGGAAACCGGCGAGAAGGATCCTCCCGGCCTGATGTCGCACTACGCTTCCCTGCTTTCGAAGCTCTCGGCCGGGTAGCCCTCTCTCCGTCCCGGCGCGGCGATCCGCACCGGACAAAACCGGACAAAAAAAGTCCTTTTCAGCAACTTTCCTCCGGCGCGCGGCGTTCTTTTTTATGAGTGTATCGACATATAAATAAAAAACCACAGAGTCATGCACATAGAGATAAACGACAAGGCCTGTGAAGCGAAAACAGGCGAACGCCTCATAGATGTCGCGCGGAAAAACCACAGCCATATAGGATACTTCTGCGGAGGTAACGGCATATGCCAGACCTGCTACGTGAAAGTCCTCGAAGGTGACGATCTCCTCTCGCCGCTGAGCGACCGGGAAAAAGCGCTTCTGTCGGACGACCTTCTGGGGGAAGGGATAAGGGTAGCCTGCCTCACGACCCTCGACAAACCGGGCAGGGTCTCGCTGCTCACCACGGTGGAAGAGGTGAAGCAGATGTTCGAGACCAGGCCGCAGGACCTTCCCGCATACCAGGGAAGAATGGGATGGGCCTCGCTGGTGAAATTCCCTGAAACCATCGCCATGCAGGCGCAGAGATTTTCAGAAGGAAAACTCGACCCGGTGCAGCTTCTTGCCGATATCGCCGAAGCGGTCCGGGACGCTATAGACCTGGTGTTCCGCTCGCTGCTGCAGGGGTTCGGCGGTTCTCCGGGCGATGCGACGTCGCCGAAGGGCTCTCCCGCCGCCACGGCGAAAAACGGGGGGAACAAAAAGACGCCGGAAAACAAAGAGCCGACCGTCCGCCTCGTGCCGGAAATAGACGAATCACTGAAACTTCACGAACACACTCCGGTCAACTGAGTCCGGAACGCTTTCCCGGCCGGCCGCCGGGAAAGCGTCGCGGCCTTGCGCGAAAATAATTATTATATTCGTATGTGCCGGCCGTGGAAGGTGCGAATCACGTTCAATTCTAAACGGACACGATCATGTCTATAGTGATAAACGACAAACCGTGTGAAGCCGAACCCGGTGATCTTCTTCTCGACGTCGCGCAACGCAGCAAAAGCCACATCGGCTACATCTGCGGCGGCAGCGGAATCTGCCAGAGCTGTTTCGTCTACGTCGAGGAGGGCATGGACTGCCTTTCCAGACGAACCGACGTTGAAAAGGCCTTTATCTCCGACACGCTCGCCGAAGCGGGTGGGCGCCTGGCCTGCCAGACGACCATCGTCAAGGAGGGCCCGGTAAGAGTGCTCGCGCGCGCCGAGCACCTGCGCCGTATCGTGCTGGGACTGCATCTCCGGGATTTCATCACCTATGCGCAGACGATCGGCTACAACGTCGTCAATCAGCTCCCGTCCGGAGTGGGCAATATCGTCGAAAGAATCCGCGAGGGCAGGCTTGACCCGATCCGCTCCCTGCAGAACATCGGCAAGAGCGCCGGACATGCAGGGGAACTCGTCGGCAAGACCGTGACCGATGCATTGCCTTTCGTCCAGACTTCCGCAAGCCTGGCCGGAAATGCGTCGAAAACGCTTTACGACGTTGCGTCCAACACGCTCTGCAGCGTGTCCGGCGGTCAGCTTCACCTGCCGGGAGCCACCTGCGCGGCGCACGAGGATACGCCGGTAACGGTTGAAAAGGTGGAGATAACGGCCCGCGCGGCGAAAAAACAGTCGTGAAGCGCCGCAAAGCCCCGACATGCAATCTGAACAAGACACAATGCAGTATTCGGTAGTTATCCTGCGATTGATTCCGGAAAAGAGCCAGTCTCCATATTACGAAGAGTTCACGGTGGAGGCGGCTCCGCATGAACGGGTGCTCGACGTTCTTCTGAAAATAAAAGCGGAGCAGGACAGCACGCTCGCCCTCAGGAAATCCTGCGGTCACGGCGTCTGCGGCAGCGACGCCATGCTGATCAACGGGGAAAACCGTCTGGCGTGCTCTACGCTCGTCAGGGATCTCAAGGGCGGCACGATTCGTGTGGAACCCCTTCCGGGAAGCCGGGTGGCAAGGGATCTCATCGTCGACACCGACACGTTCTGGCAGAAGTACGAAGAGATCATGCCCTATCTCGTCAACAGCGACCCGCCACCCGACAGGGAACGGCTGCAAAGCCCTTCGGAACACGAACAGATAGAGGAATCCACGCGCTGCATCCTCTGCGGCGCATGCACCCACGCCTGCCCGACATCGTGGGCGAATCCGGACTACCTCGGGCCGGCCGCCCTCCTGAAAGCTTACCGGTTCATTTTCGACTCCCGCGACCAGGCTGTGAACGAACGGCTCGAACGGGTCAACAGGGACACGGGCGTCTGGGAGTGCTACACCGCCTACAACTGCGTCGAGGCCTGCCCCAAGGAGATCGATGTCACCTGGCATATAACCCGGCTCAAGAAAGCCGCTCTGGGACGCTGAAAGCCGGACGGCGCGGTGCGGACAAGCTAACTACCGGCGACACAAACACTCTGAAGCAGACATGGGATACAGCGGGGATATCGGCGGCATCGAGTACGAGCTGGGCGCCAAGACACTGGAACGTTGGCTCATAAAGCCCGAAAAAAAGATGAACGTTTCTCTGGGCATTCCCAGAGAACCCGCTAACGACGAGAGAAGAGTGGCGCTCTCACCCGCCGGAGTGAAAATTCTTGTCGAGAACGGCGTCCGCGTCGTCGTGGAAAACGGGGCGGGACTCGCCAGCAACTTTCCGGACGAGGAGTACGCCGAAGCCGGAGGACAACTGACCGACTCTCCGCAGGATCTGTACGGCAACGCCAACGTCATCGTGAAAGTCTCCCCTCCCCGGCTCGAGGAAATGCCCCTGTTCAAACCCGGACAGATGCTCATTTCCGCGCTTCACCTCGGCTCCGTCAGCAACTCGATGATCAAGATGTTCCTGGAAAAGAACGTCACGGCGATCGGCTTCGAATTCATCGAAACCAGGGACGGTGAACTGCCGATCGTGAGAACCCTGAGCGAAATCGCGGGCTCGCTCGCCATACAGACCGCGGCAAAATATCTGGAAACGGGTTACGGGGGGAGCGGCATCCTGCTCGGCGGCATCGCCGGCGTTCCTCCGGCGCACATAACGATCATCGGAGCGGGAACGGTCGGGATGTTCGCCGCCCAGGACGCGCTCGGCCTCGGAGCGCAGGTAACGGTCATCGACAAGGAAATCAACCGCCTGCGCCGTTTCGAAGCGTTCTTCAACCGCCACATCGTCACGGCGATCGCCAACGACCACTACATTTCCGAGCTCGCCAGGATATCGGATGTGATGATCGGCGCCCTCAGTCCGAAACAGAAGCTCATCAACCCGATTGTAAGCGAGGAGGTCGTCAGAACCATGCGGCCGGGATCGGTCATCATCGACGTTTCGATCGACCAGGGCGCCTGTTTCGCCACGAGCCGGCACACGACCCACACGAACCCCACCTTCGTCAAGCACGGCGTGACGCATTACTGCGTACCGAACGTGCCGTCGGCGGTGGCGCGCACGGCCTCCTTCGCCCTGACCAACACGCTTCTGCCCTTCCTGATGAAACTGACGGCGCATGAAACCATCACCGATATTCTCTGGAACAGCCACAGCCTCCGCAAGGGAGCCTATACCTTCAAGGGTTACGTCACGCAGAAACCCCTCGCCGAAATAACATCTCTGCCCTACCGGGAGATCGACATGCTGCTCGCGACGGGATAACGGCCGGGCCGGCTACAGATAATCGAGGGGTTGGCCCAGCTTTCGGGCCAGATAGGAGGCACAGGAAACCCCGGAATAGGTCACGGCGATCACCCCCTGGCCGGGAAAGGTGCTGTCACCCGTCATGTAGAGGTCGCGAACGGCCGTGCAGTTCTGGGGTTTCTGCAGAATGTTCTGTCCGGGATGGAGCATGGGGCCGTACGACCCCTTGTAGCGGTTGAGATAGCGCTCGTGCGTCAGGGGCGTGGCGAACAGCCGCACCTCGACCGCGTCGGAGAGGCCGGGCAGGATCGTTTCCGTCCGCCGGATGATCGACGCCCCGAACTCCTCCTTGGCCTTCCGGTATTCCGCGCTTCCGCGGCGGCAGCCGTTCCAGCGGCTCACGTCGTCCGTCACGAATGCATGAACGACGTGCTTCCCTTCGGGCGCGAGCGAAGGATCGAGAATCGTGGGAGCCGAGAAATAGATCGTCCCTCCGTATTCCCGATAGCGCTCCCAGTCGTCGACAAGGATGTGGTGTACGTGAAATCCCTCCGGAACAACCTTCCGGTCGACGCCGAGATAGAGCTGAAACCAGCTCGGAGACCTGATGAACTTCTCCTCCGCAACGGCATAGCGCGGATCCTTCACCAGCGTGTTGAAGGTGTCCCAGATCGTGGCGTTGGAAATAACCGCTTTCGCCCTGCAGACCTCCCCGCCGGCAAGGCGGACTCCCTCGGCCCGGCCGTCGCGGACCAGAATCTCCTCCACGCCGGAACCGAACCTGATCGAGCCGCCGCAGCGCCGGATCCCCTCGCACAGCGCATCCGGTATCGCCCCGGCTCCCCCGACGGGGTAGTGAATTCCCCCGTGATGCCTGTCGGCGAGACAGATACCCGCGTTGACGAGCGGCGTGGCATCGGCGTCCTGAACGGCCCATGAGTAGGATTCCATGTCTATGAACTTCAAAAGCTCGGCGTCGGAGATGTTGCGCTTCGCGGTGCGCCCCATGGACTGCAGGGTTTTAAGCGCCAGCGACATGACTTTTCCGGGATAGCGGCGCCCCACCTTCAGCACGTGAACCGGATCTTCGAGAGAACCGGCCGGAAGCTCGCTGAGAATGTCGTAGACCGATTCGAGCTCCCGGTAAAAGGCGCGTATCCCCCGCTCCTCACCGGGGAATCGCCCGACGAGCGACCCAAGAAACTCCTCACGTCCGTAATGCACCGGCACTTCGAACCCCCCGGGCATATGGAAATGGATCTGGACGGGATCGGGAATGGTCGGCACGTCGATGCCGAGTTTCCTGAAAATCCTGGTATGCAGATTGAGCGTTCCGCTGCTTTCATCACGGCCGAAACCGTAAAAAACCGACGCGCCGGCATCGAAGGTGTAGCCCTTGTGACGGAACGAAGCGCAGCTCCCGCCCGGATAGCTGTTTTTTTCAATGGTAAGGGTGGAAATCCCCCGCTCCTGAAGCAGCGCGGCGGCCGTGAGCCCGCCGATACCCGCACCTACGATAACGACATCCGCCGAATAGTCCATACTCTTCTCAACCCCGTTCTTTTCAAGCTGTAAGTTCTCTTAAAATATATTTTTATATTTAAGTTACATTGAGAAGTACTCATGAAAACGGAAAGATTACCGGAAACCATTCAGAGAAACACACCTATGCCAGCGACCCCGAGAAAAAACAGGCAACCCTCGTCCGGAAAAACCGTTTCGCAACAGGAGCGAATCAAGCAGGAAGAATTCCAGGAAGAAGCTGTCGCGCATATCAATGCATTGTATAACTATGCGTTGCATCTGACCATGAATCCGGATGACGCGAACGATCTTGTTCAGGAAACCTACCTCAAAGCATATAAATTTTTCGATTCGTTTGAAAAGGGAACAAACTGCAAGGCGTGGCTGTTTAAAATCCTTAAAAACAATTACATCAACAAGTTCAGGAAAAACGCGCGCGAACCAGGAAAGGTCGACTATGATCTCATAAAGGATTTTTACCATTCGATCAAGGACGCACAGAGCGACAGCGAGGATCTCAACGCGGGCTATTTCAAGTCCCTGATGCACGACGAGGTCTACCAGGCGCTGAACTCGCTGCCGGATGAATTCAGGGAAGTCATACAACTATGTGATATTGAAGGTTTTACGTATGAGGAAATCGCCAACATGGTCGAAAGCCCGATAGGAACCGTCAGGTCCCGGCTGTATCGCGGAAGAAAGCTCTTGCGGGGGAAGCTGAACGAGTTTGCCAAAAAATACGGGTACAATACCGATACGGAGGAAAGCACCTAATACTCACATAACCAATGACGTCAGTACAATGAATTGCAAAAAAGCCCAGGCACTGCTGAGTGCTGCAGTAGACGGGGAGCTCTCCCTGAAGGAGCAGCAGGAGTTCGAAGCACACATCGCCAAATGTGCGGACTGTCAACGGGAATTCAGGGAAGCGCAGAAAACGAAAAACATCATCAGGGAAAAAATTGTTCGCTTCAAAGCACCCCAGTCCCTGGTAAACTCCATCATCAGGCTCACCGAAACCACAACAGGCTGATCCGCCGCTTCCCCGACAACCCCCCTCTCGCCGCCCGGAGTACAAACTCATGGAGAGTGCAGGAAAAACCTTTTTAGGGTTTGAAATTGTATGAATAAATAACTATATAAGTTCCACAAGTATTCAGCAGACTCTCCGATCCACCGAGCCTGCGGTTTTGTATCAAATCTCTACAGATGGGCAAGAAAATCACTATCGAGGAAGAAGAGGTAAAACGATGGAATCTCAGGATGCCTGAAGAGATGCTGACGGCGGTATCGAACAGGTTCAAGCTCCTTTCGGAGCCCATGCGCCTTAAAATACTCAGAACGCTCTGCGAGGGAGAAAGAACCGTACAGGAAATCGTCAACGAGGTCAGTGCAAGCCAGGCGAACATATCCAAACACCTTGCCCTCATGCACGATAACGGCGTCGTCAACCGCCGCAAGGAAGGGCTGAAATGTTACTATCGCATCGCCGACGACAGTATTATTTTCGCCTGTTATCTCATCTCGAAAAGCGTCGTCGAAAACCTGCAGGACAGATTGAGCTGGCTGCAGAAAGTCGACAGCGACCTTTCCTCCTGACCCGCCACAGGTCCGGTCCCTCCGCACGGCATCGCCGCCCGCGCCCTCCGCAGACGGGTGCTCGATACGCTTGCCCGCAACACTCCCCTTCATCCACTTCCGCTTCCGGAACGCGTCCGAAAGCCTCGTCTGTCATTTCGCCCGACAGACACCGCGACATTTTCGAACACCTGACAAAAAGCATGAGACAAAATGACAGCAGCAAGCCGGGAAACCCCTTAAAACCCGTTTGGCACGCTGTTTGCATATTACTGGGGAGAGCGGCGCGGCAGACGCCGCTGAAACCGGTATAACGAAAGCTTTTACGTTCACAAAGAAAAGCAAGGAGGAAACCATGCTTGTAAAACTCACGAAAGACCCGATGAAACTTTTCGAGGATATATGGGGCGATATGCCTGCAGCCGCGACATCGGCACCGGCCTTCAAGGTCGACATTTCCGAAGACGATGGGGCGTTCCACATAGAAGCCGAAATGCCCGGACTCGATAAGGAAGACATCTCCCTCGGCGTGGAAGACGGCGTGCTCACCATCAAGGGCGAGCGCAAGCAGGAAAGCGAGGAAAAAGACAAAAACTACCATCGCGTCGAACGCTCCTACGGCAGCTTCTCCAGAAGCTTCAACCTCGGTGAGATGATCGATCAGGAACAGATCGACGCCTCGTTCGACAACGGCATACTGCACGTCACACTGCCGAAAGCGCAGGAAATCAGGAAAACAAAAGAAATCTCGATCAGGTAAAACCGACACAGCACGGGGCTCCCGGACACCGGGAGTCCCCGATGTCATAACCAGGAAATTGGATCATGGGTAAAATCATAGGAATCGATCTCGGAACTACCAACTCCTGCGTGGCCGTCATGCAGGGAACCCAGCCGACGGTCATCGAAAACTCGGAAGGGTATCGCACGACGCCGTCGATGGTGGCGTTCACCAAAACCGGCGAACGGCTCGTCGGCCATGCCGCGAAACGGCAGGCGATCACCAACGCCGAAAACACCGTGTTTTCGATCAAACGGTTTATGGGCAGGAAGTTCGACGAAGTCCCCAACGAGAAAAAAATAGCTCCGTACAAGGTTACCAACGTCAACGGCGAAGCGAGAGTGGACGCAGGAGGCAAGGTCTACTCTCCCCAGGAGATATCTGCAATGATTCTGCAGAAAATGAAGCAGACCGCCGAGGACTTCCTGGGCGAAAAAGTGACCGAAGCCGTCATCACCGTCCCCGCCTACTTCAATGACGCCCAGCGCCAGGCGACCAAGGATGCCGGTAAAATCGCCGGACTCGATGTCAAGCGCATCATAAACGAGCCCACGGCCGCCTCGCTCGCATACGGACTGGACAAGAAAAAAGAAAACGAAAAGGTCGCCGTGTTCGATCTCGGCGGCGGCACGTTCGACATCTCGATCCTCGAGCTCGGCGAGGGAGTCTTCGAGGTAAAGTCGACCGACGGCGACACCCATCTCGGCGGCGACGATTTCGACCAGAAAATCATCGACTACCTCGCGGACGAATTCAACAAGCAGGAAGGCATCGACCTGAGGAAGGACGTCATGGCCCTGCAGCGTTTGAAGGAAGCCTCGGAAAAGGCCAAGGTGGAACTCTCGTCCCGCACGGACACGGAGATAAACCTTCCGTTCATCACGGCAACCCAGGAGGGCCCCAAGCACCTGGTTCTCAATCTTACCAGGGCCAAGTTCGAAGCACTCTGCTCCGACCTGTTCGAGAAACTCGTCGAACCCTGCAAACGCGCCATCAAAAACTCGAAACTCGACGTCAAGGCTATCGACGAGGTGGTTCTGGTGGGCGGTTCGACGAGAATTCCCAAGGTTCAGGAGCTCGTCAAGGAGCTTTTCGGCAGAGAGCCCAATAAAAGCGTCAATCCGGACGAAGTCGTTGCGGTCGGCGCGGCCATCCAGGGCGGCGTTCTCAGCGGCGACGTCAGCGACGTGCTGCTGCTCGACGTAACGCCTCTTTCGCTCGGCATCGAAACGCTGGGCGGCGTGATGACCAGGCTTATCGACGCCAACACGACGATCCCGACGAAGAAACAGGAGGTGTTCTCCACCGCCGCGGACAACCAGACGTCCGTCGAGATACACGTGCTGCAGGGCGAACGGCCGATGGCCACCGACAACAAGACCCTCGGCCGTTTCCATCTCGGCGACATTCCGCCCGCGCCGCGCGGACTGCCGCAGATCGAGGTCGCGTTCGATATCGACTCCAACGGCATCCTTCACGTCTCGGCAAAGGACAAGGCGACCGGCAAGGAACAGAGCATCCGTATCGAGGCGAGCGGCAAGCTCAGTGACGCCGAAATCGAAAAAATGAAGCAGGATGCAAAACAGCACGCCGCCGAAGACGAGGCGAAAAAGGAGGAAGTCGATGTCAAGAACAGCGCCGATGCCCTGATCTTCAGCACGGAAAAACAGTTGAACGAGCTCGGGGACAAGGTGCCGGCCGAAAGCAAGACGCGTCTCGAGGGCGCTCTCGAAAAACTCCGCGAAGCGCACAAATCCGGAAGCGTCGAGGCGATCAAGCCCGCAATGGAGGAGCTCAACACCGTATGGAACGAGGTCGCCTCCACGCTCTACCAGTCACAACAGGGCGAACAGCAGGCCGCCGGACCGGAAACCGCCGAAAAGAGCGGCGACGAGTCGAAAGCGAAGAGCGACGGCGAAGTCGATGCCGAGTACGAAGTCATCGACGGCAACGATAAGGACAAGTAAATCCAGCACGTTAGCCGAAACGGAAAAAGGGATTCGCAACGAATCCCTTTTTTTATTTTCACCCGGATTTGCTAACTTGCTCTATGCATTCATTATCCGCTCAGGTGTTTTAATTTTTGCAATTTAAACACTTTTACGATGCAATCAGCTGTCTGGTCCGGTAACGCCCTGCACAAAGTTGCCAAATACTACATCACATCGGCCAAAAGGGATCGAAACGGGAAACTCGATATCACGATCATGCCCGCTTCCGGCAAAAGGAAGCTCTCCCCGACAAGGGAGTTGATCGAACAGTTGCAGGAGGGAAAGATCCAGTTGCTCATCCTGACCAACCAGCCGGATATTGCGATCGACGTGCCGCAGAAAGTGCTCGACAACGAGAACCGTTACGTCATCGACTTCGACAAGAGAGGCGTGAAATGGACCATGAGAGACCTTCCTGTCTTTTACAACAATCTTCGCGGCGAGCTCTGCGTGGAAATAGACAAGGTGACCTACACCCTCGACGAGTTTTTCAAATAACGCACGCCGCCATATAGCAAGACACAGCCTGGTCGGCATGGGCAGTACTTTCAGCAAACCCACCGGTACCGCACCTCTCCGCCGGAACCGCCGCATGCACTGAAACAGACGGCACCGAAAGGATCGGGCTTTTGTTTCAGCACGCACCCCGACGCCACGAGATCCTCGAGGTGCGCCTCCATCGCTTCCGATCCCTGGTCGAAATAGCGGCCCAGTTCCTCGAGAGAAACCTGCTTTCTCTCCGAAATATATGTTTTCAGCTCTTCACGCATTTTCTGAAATATTTTGCATTGCCCGATCGCGAACCGCCCAGTCTGCGGCCCGCAACACCTGTAAACACACAGCTTATCTTTAATGAATATAATTAAAATTATATAACCATATAACCAAATATCGAACAAAAAAACCCGAAAGCCGAACCGTTCGAAGGGAGAAAAAAAGCCCGGGGGAACGCCCCGGGCCGTGAGTGATATCGGAAACCGCGAAAGCTTCTACTGCAGCTTGTCCTTGACGATCCTGGCCTCGTTCGAACCGGGATAGATCTGCACAAGCTCGCGGTAACGGACCCTGGCGTTCGTGGTATCGCCGATATTCTCAAAGGCGAGACCCTGCTTGAAATAGGCCGAAGGCCTCCTGTCCCCGTCCTTGTACTTTTCGATGACGAGCTGATACTCCAGAATAGCCTTCTCGTACCACTTTTCGTTGTAGTAGGTCTCGGCGATATAGTACTGGGCGTCGTCCGCGAGCGGGGAGGAAGGATAGTTTTCGAGAAGAAGACCGAACTCCTTTCTTGCCGCCTGATAGTTATACTTCTCGAAATAACCGACCCCTGCGTCGTACAGTCCCTTCTCGTCCACAGCCGCCCCAAGGGCAACGGCGGATCCTTCCTGTACGGCGGCCGATTCCGGTGCGGGCGGAACCCGGACCGTATCCTCCGCTGCGGCGCTATCCGGAGGCGCTGCAACCGCCACACCGGCACTGTCGGCCGGGGGCGGAAGCTTCACGGTTTCGAGACCTCCCGGAGAGACAGGAGCGGGAACGGGGCCCGCCACCGGTTCCGTCCCGGCCTCCGGCACTGCCGACTGCTGCGGCTCCCTCTCCAGCTTGTTCCGGAGCTCCTCTATGGTTCCCTTGAGACGAGAAACTTCATCGCGGAGCTGCTGGACTTCCGAATACACCTCCGCGGACTCTCCCCCGGTCTGCCGGGTCTGGTTTTTCAACTGTTTGACATCGTCCTGCAACATGTACAGATCCGTCTTGGAGGCGCATCCTGCCGTCATACACAGCACAAGTCCCCCGGTAATCATTCGAACGGTACGTTTCATCGCAACTGTGGCTCTTCTGTCTGATAGGGATAAAAAGCAGGTGTCAGCCGCGCTTCAGCGGCTGGCACCCGCCAGGCCGATAGTAAACCGGATTATTTGAAAATGAAATGGGCTCTCCTGTTCTGGGACCAGGCCGCCTCGTTATGGCCGGGATCGAACGGACGCTCCTCGCCATAGCTGACGGTCTCCATACGGGAGGCGGCAACACCCGCGTTTGCGAGAAAACTCTTGGTGACATCCGCCCGTCTCTCACCGAGGGCGATGTTGTACTCGGCCGTTCCCCTTTCGTCGCAATGCCCTTCGATCATGACCGCGACATCGGGATTCTGCACGAGCCAGGCCGCATTGGTCTTCAACTGCCCGGTGGCCTCGGGATCGAGCACGGCGCTGTCGAACTCGAAGAAGACATCGTCAAAGCCTGCGCTCCGGGCCTGATCCATCAACGTCCCTACCGGCGCGGGCTGTACGGGGCTTGTATCGACCGCCGTTTCGGAAGATTTCGAAGAGCAGCCCGTCACCGCCACGGCGGCGGCAATCCAGCATACAGCTAACAGTTTTTTCATGGTGTATCCTTGTTTTTTCATGTTGATTCTTACTGCTACAAAAAAGGCGCGGAAATTCAGGCATATTCCGCCGGGAAACAGCAGGCGACAGACATCTCCGGGACGCTCATCCATTCATACCGGCGTTCCGTCTTGCCGTGTTGCGGCCGGGCAACGGGCCGTAAAACCGGAAAAAAATACACTGCATAAAGAGACAGCCCCCGCGATCGGGACGAAGAGAGTTGCTTTACCACTCCCGACCCGGAGCCGTTAAAAGCCGCAATGCCGCAGCATGCACATATGGCAGGCTGCGGCACACGGTGAGGCAAACGGCCCTATCCTCTTGCCGGCTGAGGCGGCGGAGGCGGCGGGAGCGGAGCGGGCTCCTCGACCGGAGGCGGCGGAGGCGGCACAACCGCTTCTTCGCAACATCCGCAACCGACGACAAGAAACATCGCCGGTACGGCCATAATTTTCAAAAGGTTTTTGAAGGATTTCATACTCCCCCCTTTTTTAGGTTAGTGATGACTGCTGTGAAAAGAACTGATTACTTAAATGCGGCCCAGCAGGGTTGCATCTGCTCGCCAGAAAGCCTGAGACTTCTCTGGTTCCGCCCGTCCGCGTTCATGACAAACAGCTGTCTTCTTCCGTTGCGATCGGAACTGAAAACGATCATGCTTCCGTCGGGAGACCAGCTCGGGGCCTCGTTGTGACGTGAACCGTACGTGAGCTGCCTCATGCCTGTACCGTCCGCATTTACAGTAAATATATTGATTTCACCATTTTTTTGCATAGTGGTAAACGCAATTTTCTTCCCGTCCGGTGACCATGCGGGCTGGGTATTGTACTTGCCGCTGAACGTCAGACGACGTGCGCTCCCGGAAAACAGGTCCTGTATGAAAACCTGGGGATTGCCGTGACGAGAGGAAACAAACGCCATCTGCCTGCCGTCGGGAGAAAAACTCGGAGAAACGTCGATACCGTGATATCTCGTCAGACGCCGCAAAATCGACCCGTCCGCGCCTACAAGATAGAGTTCCTGGTCACCCTCGAAGGAAAAGGTCGTCGCAAGCTGCCGGGAGCCCTTGCGCCATGCGGGATCTATCTTGACGCCCTTGCGCGAGACGGAGACGATTTTGCGGCTGGCGAGATCCTTGATATGAAGAACGGGACGTCCCCCTGTATAGGCAAGATAGGCGAGATAACGCCCGTCCTGTGAGAGCGACGGGGTGAGGGCGAGCCCCCCCCCGGTGTTTGTCACGCGCCGGGCGCCGAAACCGTCGAAATCGGCAAGATAGATCTCTTTTTTCCCCGCGCTCGCCGTAACGTAGGCGATCTTGCTGCCGAAAATGGACGGCTTTCCGGTCAGCAGTTCGACAAGATCGCCGCAGAAACGGTGCGAGAGCGAACGAATGTCATCCTTCTTGCCCTCGTAGAGTTTTTTGAGAAGAAGTTTTCCCGTCAGCGCATCGTACACCTCCATATGCATGCGCAGAGTCCCCCCTTTCCTGTCGAGTACTCCGCCGGCGTAAACTTCGGCGCCCACGGAACTGAGCGCCGCAAAATTGATCCGGCGCGCCCCCGCCTGATAGATATCTCCTCCCGTGAAGATGTTCAGCGGGGACTGGATGATCGAGAACAGCCCCGTGAAATCGAGCCCGCCCCTGACGACCGAGTCGATCTCCTTCGCATATTTCGCATTGCCGCTTTTTTTCGTATCGAGGGGCTTGAGCACGAGAGGAATTCTGCGGGCTCCTTCCTTTGAAATCCTTATGTACTCCCCCACCTGTTCGGCGAGAAGGACCCGCGGCAGTGCGAGGACGAGACAGAAGGAGAGAAAAAGCGTCCTGGAGAAAGAGAAACGAGGGGCGTTCATACATCAATCGGGTTAATACCTTTCGCGAGACTTGCGGCGCCCGGTTTCAAAGGGTCGTGCGGAGGCCGGCAACCGGGAGGGATGATTCCGCCCTTATCCCCGAAAATAGCAAACTCGCGAAGTTATTTACAAACGGCCGGGATCAAATTGTTCAAACCGGGGGACCGCACGTTCATTCGATACCCTGCGGAGTAAAGACCAGACCGATCCTGAGCGCTTCCCTCCGGCGGACCTCCTCGGGAACGGGCGGCAGGGGAGATGACTTCTCGATAGCCTTGAGCACGGTATCGTTAAAGTACTCGCTGACGGATTTTCTGTCGAAGGTGACGTTGCTTACCGATCCGCCCGGCTGAATGGTCAGTGCGACATACGCCTCGACCACCGTCCCTGCCCGTATGAGCCGGGGCGTGAACGACCAGTTCCGCTGAATGATCCCCGCTATACGGACAAGGTATTCCTCATAGGGGGTCATGGGCGCCCCGTAGGTTCCCGCACCCGGTCCCGTACGTTTGTAGAGATCGGAGGGCGGGCCCTGCTTAACTTTTTCCTGCAACCGTGCGAGCGCACGCCGGAGGTCGTCCCGGGGCTCTTGCCCGACCTTTTCCCGAAGCTCCTTCAGGCGGTTGTCGATCGGCTCCTTCTTCTTTTTTTCCCCGGCAACGTTCTTGCGGGGTTTTTCGGCGACTTTTTTCGGGGGTTTCTTCTTTACGGGTTCCGGCGGCGATACGGTTTCCACGGGCTCGGGCTCGATAACCGGAGCCTCCGGACCTGCCGGCTCCTCGGGCTCGGGGGAACCGGGACCGGGAAGCGTCACCAGGCTGACGTCGATAATCCTCGGGTCGGGGGGCGCGGCGCCCGAGAGATGCTGTCCGAGAAAAGCGAGCGCCACCAGAGCGAGGTGCAGAACAACGGAAACCAGGAACGCGACCGCGAACCGCCCGCCTTCTCTGTTTCCGGCATGTCGTCCGTTCATGGAACTTCCGGTTTTTCGCTCTCCCCGGACCGAAGGACGCCCGGTTCGGTCACCATGCCGATCCTGTCGATCCCGGCCTCCCGTATCTGCGCCATCACGAACATCACGAAACCGTAGGGCAGGCCCTTGTCGGCCTTCAGATAGACCTCGCCGGTTTTCTTGACATCGATGATTTCGGGAAGGCGTTCCTTCAACTCGCCGGGATCGAGCTGATACTTGTTGATAAACACCCGGCGCGACTTGTCGACGCTCACGATAAGGGCTTCGGTTTCAACGTCCATCTGTTCATGAGAGGTTTCGGGAACCTCCACCTTCACACCGTGCGTCATCATGGGCGCGGTGACCATGAAGATGATCAGCATGACCAGCATCACGTCGACGAACGGCGTCACGTTGATCTCGCTCATCAGCCTGCTGCGGCCGGAACCTCTTCTTGCCGAACCGTTACCGGAGTTCATTGAGAAACGACTTTAGATATTCGCCCGAAAAATCGTCCAGATCCCTTTCAATCGTATCGATCTGCCGGCTGAAGAAATTGTACGCGATGACCGAGGGAATGGCGGCGGCCAGCCCGGCGGCCGTGGCGACGAGCGCTTCGGCGATACCCGGAGCCACGGTCGCGAGGGAGGCCGACTGGGTCAGACCGATGCTCTGAAAGGAGTGCATGATCCCCCACACGGTTCCGAACAGCCCGATAAAGGGTGCGGTATTGCCTACCGTCGCGAGAAACGAGACGTAGCGCGAAAGCCTTTTGCTTTCGGCGTTCGCCTCCCGCCTGATCGCCCGCGCGATCCTCTCTTCCGCCAGACGATCCTCCTTGCGGTCGCTGAGAGCACGGTACTCTATGTAACCCGCCCGGAAAACCCTTGCAAGCGATCCGTTGCTGTAGTTTTCACTCTCGCCGAAAACCTTGTCGATGCTGGCGACGTCGAAAAAGTAGTCGAGAAAGTCCCTGGATTCCGAAAGCGCCTTGCCGATGGTCCCGGCCTTGAGAAATATGATGGCCCACGAAAGCAGGGAAAACAGCACAAGCACGACGAGCACGAACAGAACCACCGGCCCCGTGCCGCTCAGCATGTGCAGAAGATCGGCGTTTGATTCAAACATGTTCACAGAGGGATTTAATGTTCTCGAAAATCACAGGCTCCGGGAAAAAAAGAAAGCCAGCGCCGAACCGGAAAGCGCACAGAGAGTGTTGACGACGTCGTTGTTGATGAAACGGCACCCCTTGATCAACTCGTTCTTCACCAGTTCCCCGTTCTCTTTCCTGCTATGGGTGCGCTCCGTGACCTTTTCCCTGACCGGATCATAATACTGCGCCTGAACCGTAGCACCAAAAAAACTGTCGACCAGACTGGCGAGAAGTCCCGACAGACCGATCAGCATGAACGACCGGGCGACACCGTACTCGAGCACCCATTCGGCTCCGATGAGAATCGCGCTCGCGCAGATCAGCAGAGCTCCGGCAAAGGCGCCGAAAGTCCCGGGGAACGAAACGCCGCCCGAGGTCCCGACGGGAACACTCTTCATGGTGGTGATGAGTCTCGCCCTGGGATTCGGCCACATGGTCCCTATCTCGGTCGCCCAGGTGTCGGACTGCACGGCCGCAAGGGTTCCGAGATACGCGAAAAAGTATGCCGGATCGCCGGTCAGCGAATAGACGATCATGACCAGCCAGGCGATGCCGCCGTTCGCGTACACCTGTCCCGCATCGCGCTGCGACCCCTTTTCGAAGACAAGATCGAACCGGGCCTTGCGCTTCCTTCCGAGTTTGGAAAGAACCGACGAAAGAATATAGAACGTGAGCAGGGGAACCGTCCACACGATCCCGCCGAAGCCGAAAATGGTCACCCCGAGCAGAAAGGTCGCCGTCGCGCCGCTGTTGTCGAGAAATTTCACCTTGATCGAAACGATCGCCAGAAGAAACGCGAACAGGCCCCCGACAAGAAAATGAACCAGATGATCCGCTCCGTTCGTGGCGATCACATAGAGTACGTAGGCAACCGCAAGCGGAATGAAAAGATTGTCGAACCCGTGGGAGAAGAGCGCCTCCACCGCCGTGGCGATCATTGCGAGCAGAAGCGCGAGCGCCAGAAGCTCCAGGGGCGTCGCCGCCAGGAGCCCCTCCGGAAAGACCGCTCTGAACAGAAAGAGACAGGCAACGAGCAGGAGAAAGCTGGAGGCGAACATGGTCAGGGACCCCTCCACCGTCTTCCGGCCGCGGGTCATGTTCTCGATAGGCGTCTTGCCGAAGGAGCCGCCGACAAGCGACGCCAGGGAATCGCCGACACCCATGACGAGCATGGAGGTCTGCATGATCCAGACGCTCTCCTCCCATAGGGCGAGCGCAAGCAGCATGAAGACGACGGGAAACAGAATCGTCCCGTAGGTCGGCTGTTCGGCCCCGCCCTCGAAATCCCTGCGATTCGGCTCGTGAAGCGTCCTGAAAAGGCCGAAGAAACAGCTTGCGCCGTTGATGGCCAGAAAGATCAGCGCCGTCAGTACAGGATAAAAATTCGAAACGAAAAACGCGGGGACGAAAAAGGAAACCACGCCGAGAGTGAAATGCAGAACTTTCCGCAGCACGAAGCCGCTGATGGAAAACTTTCTGACCAGAATCTCGAAAAGCAGGAGAAAGAGAGCGAGGATCCCCAAGGTCAGAAAAAACATCGGAAGATCCTGCTGAACAGGGGCTTGCAAACGCAACATATTGCAAAAATATGATTTAATAATCATTTACGGCCTGCACAACTTACCGATCAACGTAAAAAATAGCAAAAAAAATATGCATTGCACCAATCTTTCCCGGCCGGTTTTTCCCGGGCGGCGCGGCCTTTGCACATCGTTCCGGCAGGCCGGAGAAAAAAAATGCCTTCCCCCGGGACCGGACATTATTATTTACACTTGCTTTTCATGAATAAAAACCTTAGATTCACTCACTCGTAATTGTATTCAATTGTACCTGAATGCCTGCATGTTACCGACATAGCGGCGAGACGAGCCGCGAAAGCAGTATCACAAACGCTGCGTCTCACGGCGCCGGCACCGTTGCCGCCGGCGGGATCGAACTCCTCCCTATCAGCAGGATCGGGCTTCTCGTAGCCGTACTTATTGTACAGGTGTGCATTCTTATGCCCTGAGCAGCCGTCCGGTCCCAAGTACAATTTCTTCTTCCTGAACAACAGAAAAAGGTATTTCGGCCACGGGAACGGCGCTCCCGGGGACGGCTTTTTAATGACCAAAAATACAGTTCATGAGATCCGACATGATAAAGAAGGGGTTCGAAAAAGCCCCGCACAGAAGTCTCCTGAAGGCGACCGGCGCGGTGTCGTCGAACGACGATTTCAACAAACCGTTCATCGGCATCTGCAACTCGTTTATCGAACTGATTCCGGGTCACGCGCATCTGCAGGAACTGGGGCGGATCGCCAAGGAGACGGTCCGGCATGCCGGCGGCGTCCCCTTCGAATTCAACACGATAGGTGTCTGTGACGGAGTCTCCATGGGCCATATCGGCATGCGCTATTCGCTCGCCAGCCGCGAGCTGATCGCCGACAGCGTCGAGACGGTCGCCCAGGCGCACCGTCTCGACGGCCTGGTCTGCATACCGAACTGCGACAAGATCACCCCCGGCATGATGATGGCCGCGGTTCGCATGAACATCCCGGTGATCTTCGTTTCCGGCGGCCCCATGAAAGCCGGCTGCACCCCGTCGGGCAAGACCGTGGACCTGATCTCGGTTTTCGAAGCCGTCGGCGAGTTCAGCGCGGGCGCCATCGACGAAAAGGAGCTCGACAGCATCGAGGACAACGCCTGCCCGACCTGCGGCTCCTGCTCCGGCATGTTCACGGCCAACTCCATGAACTGCCTCTGTGAAGCGCTCGGGTTCGCGCTGCCGGGCAACGGCACCGTTCTTGCGGTCGACCCCCGGAGAGAGGAGCTCGTCAGGGAAGCCTCCCGACGCATTGTCGATCTGGTGAAAAACGACGTCAAACCGCGCGACATCCTTTCCAGGCAATCGTTGCTCAACGCCTTCGCGCTCGATTTCGCCATGGGAGGGAGCACGAACACGATCCTGCATACGCTGGCGATAGCCAACGAGGCGGAAGTCCGGTTCGACTTCTCGGAACTGAACGAACTGTCGGCCAGAACGCCCTACATCTGCAAGGTCAGCCCCGCGACGCCCGACGTCCACATCGAGGACGTCGACCGCGCGGGCGGCATTTCCGCGATCCTGAAAGAGCTGTCGAAAATCGACGGCCTTCTCGATCTTTCCGCACCGACGGTAAGCGGAAAGACGCTCGGCGAAGCTATCGAAAGCGCAACCGTCAGGGATTCGACGATCATCCGGTCCGTCGAGTCGCCCTACGCGCCGACCGGAGGGCTGGCGGTCCTGTACGGCAACGTCGCTCCCGAAGGCGCGGTCGTCAAGACCGGAGCGGTCAGCGAACCGATGATGAAACACACGGGCCCCGCGAAGGTGTACGAATGTCAGGACGACGCCATCCGGGGCATCATGGAGGGCGACGTGGTCGCCGGCGACGTCGTCATCATCCGTTACGAAGGGCCGAAAGGAGGTCCGGGCATGCCGGAAATGCTCTCCCCCACCAGCGCGATCATGGGCCGGGGCCTGGGCGATTCCGTAGCGCTCATCACGGACGGAAGGTTCTCGGGCGGCTCCAGAGGCGCATGCATCGGGCACGTCTCTCCCGAAGCCGCGGAAAAAGGCCCGATAGCGGCCGTCAGAACCGGCGATATGATCACCGTGGATATTCCGGCCAGAGCGATTTCGGTCGATCTCGCGGACGACATCATCGAGGAGCGGCTGAGGGAGCTGCCCGCTTTCGTACCGAAAATCAGCAGGGGTTACCTGGCGCGGTACTCGCAGATGGTGACATCGGCGAGCACCGGAGCCATTTTGCAGAATCCGGTTTGTTAACTTTCAGATAACCATCAAACAGAACAGCAGATGCGTACATCCGGCCAAACAATGAACGGCTCAGAAATCTTCTTCGAATGCCTGCGCCGGGAAAAGGTCGACTATATTTTCGGCTACCCGGGAGGAGCGCTTCTCAAGGTGTACGAAACCCTCTACGACGTCAAGGACATCAAGCACATACTCGTCCGGCACGAACAGGGAGCGACGCATATGGCGGAAGGTTACGCGCGGGCGACGGGCAGGCCCGGCGTCGTCCTGGTCACTTCGGGGCCCGGGGCCACGAATACGGTCACCGGCATATCGAACGCCTACATGGACTCCTCCCCCCTGGTCGTTTTCACCGGACAGGTTCCGAGCACGCTGATCGGCAACGACGCGTTCCAGGAAGCCGACATCGTCGGCATCACCCGCCCGATAACGAAGCACAACTTTCTCGTCAAGGACGTCAAGGATCTGGCCCTGACCATCAGAAAGGCCTTTTTCCTCGCAACCCAGGGGAGGCCCGGCCCGGTTCTGGTCGATCTTCCGAAAGACGTCCTCAATTCGGAATGTGTCTTCAACTGGCCTGAAAACGTCGAGATACGGGGCTTCAAACCGACCGTCAGGGGGCACGAGAACCAGATACGAAAAGCGGCGAAGATCATCGCGAAAGCCAAGCGCCCGCTGCTGTACGTCGGAGGAGGAGTCATCGCGGCCGACTCGGCGGAATCGCTCAGAAAACTCGCGACGAGCCAGGATATCCCGGTCACCATGACCCTGCAGGGCCTCGGCGCGTTTCCCGGCAGCCATCCCCTGAACATGGGCATGCTCGGCATGCACGGCACCTACTGGGCGAATCAGGCGGTCAACAAATGCGATCTTCTCATCGCCGTCGGCGCGCGTTTCGACGACCGCGTCACCGGAAAGATCGAGACGTTCGCCACGCACGCTTTCAAGATACATAACGACATCGACCCGACGAATATCGACAAGAACGTCAAGGTCGACCTGCCGGTCGTCGGGGATTCCGGACATTTCCTCGAAGCCCTGCTCAAGACCCTTCCGGAAACGAGGGAGGACCGCAGCGAGTGGCTGGAACTGATCGCCGGGTGGCAGCGGCAGTGCCCCCTGACCTATGAGAACGAGAAGAGCGCCCTCAAAACGGAGTTCGTCATCGACGAGGTCTCGAAACAGACCGGGGGAAACGCCGTCGTCACGACCGACGTCGGCCAGCACCAGATGTGGACCGCGCAGTACTACAGGTTCGAACACCCCCGCTCGATCATCACCAGCGGCGGACTCGGCACCATGGGTTACGGCCTTCCCGCGGCCATAGGAGCGACGTTCGGGGTTCAGGACCGGCCGGTCGTTCTGTTCTGCGGCGACGGCGGGTTCATGATGAACGTCCAGGAACTGGTCACGGCGGTCCACTACAAGCTGCCACTGAAAATCTTCCTGATCAACAACAACTTCCTCGGCATGGTGAGGCAGTGGCAGGAGCTTTTCCATCAGGAGAAGTACTCGTTCACCGATCTGCAGAACAGCAATCCCGACTTCCTGCGTATAGCCGAGGCGTTCGGGTGCAAGTCTCTCAGGGCGACGAACCCCGCCGAAGCGAAACAGGCCATAGCCGAAGCGCTCGCCTGCAACGACGGCCCGGTGTTCGTCGAGTTCCAGGTCATCAAGAAAGACATGGTCTTCCCGATGGTGCCGGCGGGAGCGTCGATTTCGGAAATGCTCCTCGACAGGCTGAATCCCAAAACAATGGTTTAACCGCAACTATGAAACATACCATATCCGTTCTGGTCGAAAACAAGTTCGGCACATTGAACAGGGTCGCGGCCATGTTCAGCGCCCGGGGTTTCAACCTCGAAAGCATCTCGATCGGAGAGACAGAGGACAGGGAGATCTCCCGCATGACCATCGTCACGAGAGGAGACGACCGGATCATCAGCCAGATCCTCAAGCAGCTCAACCGGCTCATCGACACCATCAAGGTCAACGATCTGACCCACAAGCCGCACATGGCCCGGGAACTGCTCTTGATGCGCCTGAAACTCGACCGGTCCTCGCAACGCGAGATTTTCGAACTGATCAACGTTTTTAAGGGAAAAACCGTGGATATCAAGCAAAAATCAATTACTATTGAGGTCATCGGTACGCCGGACAAGATCAACACCGCCATTGACCTGTTCAGGCCCTTCGGAATCAAGGAAATAGCACGCTCCGGCACAGTGGCGCTCCACCGTGGCGAGGGTTGAGCTTTTCTTTTTTCATTATTTTTCCATCATTCATTCAAAACATACAGAGCCACATGAACGTTTACTATGATCAGGACGCCGACCTGAAGTATCTGCAGGGCAAAAACATCGCGGTGCTCGGCTACGGCAGCCAGGGTCACGCTCACGCCCTGAACCTGAAGGACAGCGGACTGAACGTCTGCGTCGGCCTCCACGCCGACAGCTCTTCGTGCGCCAAAGCCAGGGAAGCGGGTCTCGAGGTCAACACCGTCGCCGATGCCGTGGCGTGGGCCGATATCGTCATGATCCTTCTCCCGGACCAGTACCAGAAAGCCATTTACGAGGAGGAGATAAAGCCGAACCTGCGCGAGGGGAACACGCTGGCGTTCGCTCACGGGTTCAACATCCACTACCGGCAGATCGTGCCGCCCGAAACCGTGAACGTCATCATGATCGCCCCGAAAAGTCCGGGACATCTCGTCCGCCGCACCTTCACGCAGGGCAACGGAGTCCCCTGCCTGATCGCCGTTCACCAGGACCACACCGGCGAAGCGAAACAAGAGGCCCTGGCATGGGCGAAAGGCCTCGGAGGCACCAAGGCCGGCGTTATCGAAACCACGATCAAGGACGAAACGGAGACCGACCTCTTCGGCGAACAGGCGGTGCTGTGCGGCGGTTCGGCCGAGCTCATCAAGGCGGGCTTCGAAACCCTCGTCGAGGCCGGATACCCGGCGGAGCTCGCCTACTTCGAGTGTATGCACGAACTGAAACTGATCGTGGACCTCTACTACGAAGGCGGCCTTTCGCGCATGAACTACTCGGTCAGCGACACCGCCGAATACGGCGGCATGACCCGAGGCCCGAGAGTGGTCACTCCCGCCGTCAAGGAGGAGATGAAAAAAATCCTCAGGGAGGTCCAGGACGGAAGTTTCGCGAAGGAGTTCATCGACGAATGCAATGCGGGATACCCGAAAATGAAACATCTCCGCGAATCGAACGCCAACCATCCCATCGAGAAGGTAGGCGCGAAACTTCGCGACATGATGAGCTGGCTTCTGAAAAAATAAACCCGGACGAATGTTTACCATTGTTTCACTACCCGGCGACGGCATCGGACCGGAGGTCGTCGCCGGAGCGACACGGGTCATCCAGGCCCTGGCCGAAAAGCATGATCTGGAGTTCTCCATCGAGGAACATCCCTTCGGCGGCGCGTCCTACGACGCGCACGGCGAAATGCTGACCGCCGAAACCCTCGAAGCCTGCAAGGAGTGCGACGCGGTGCTGCTCGGAGCCGTGGGGGGTCCGAAATGGGAAAACCTCCCTCACGACAAAAAGCCCGAAGCCGCTCTTCTGAAGCTCCGCAAGGAACTCGGACTGTTCGCGAACTTCCGCCCGGCAAAGGTCTACGACGCTCTCGTCGACGCCTCGTCGCTCAAGCCGGAAATCCTTTCCGGGACCGACTTCACGGTCATCAGGGAGCTGACGGGCGGCATCTACTTCGGACAGCCCAGGGGATACGACGAATCGAAAGGCTGGAACACCATGGTCTACGAACGGCACGAGGTGGAACGAATCGTCCGCCTGGCTTTCGACGCGGCAATGAAGCGCAAGAAGCGGCTGGTCTCGATCGACAAGGCCAACGTCCTTGAATGCTCACAGTTCTGGCGGAACATCGTGCACGAAATCCACAAGGATTTCCCGGAAGTGGAACTCCAGGACATGTACGTCGACAACGCCGCCATGCAGATCGTGCGCGATCCGAAACAGTTCGACGTCATCGTGACCAAGAACCTTTTCGGCGACATTCTCAGCGACATCTCCGGCATGATCACCGGCAGCCTCGGCATGCTGCCTTCCGCGAGCATCGGCACGATCCACGCCCTTTACGAACCGATTCACGGGAGCGCGCCGGACATAGCCGGCCAGAACAAGGCCAACCCGATAGCGACCATCGCCTCGGTGGCCATGATGTTCGAGCACTCTTTCTGCATGAAAAACATCAAAGAAGAGATCTACGCGGCCATCGAAAAAACTCTCTCGGAAGGGTTCCGGACGGTGGACATCGCCAATCCGGGCGACCGGGTCGTCTCGACGACCGCGATAACCGATGCGATCATCTCGAACCTGAAAGCATCATAACCGGACGGTGGACAAGAGGTGAAAGAGAAGGTTCTGATTTTCGACACGACGCTCCGCGACGGTGAGCAGTCGCCGGGAGCATCCCTGAACGTTCAGGAAAAGGTGGAGATCGCCCGGCAGCTCGAAAAGCTCAACGTCGATATCATCGAAGCGGGTTTTCCCGCCTCGTCGCCGCTGCAGTTCGACGCCGTGCGCCAGATCGGAGAAGAGTCCGGCAAAATCGTCGCGGGCCTCTGCCGCTCCGTTGAAGGCGATATCCGGAGTGCTCACGAAGCGCTCCGAAACGCCGCGCACCCGAGAATCCACACCTTCGTCAGCACGTCCGATATCCACATCATGGGCAAGTTCGGCCATGAACGTTACGGCCGCAGCCTCGACGAAAAGCGGCGAACCATCCTGAACATGGCGGTCGACGCGGTGCGCTTCGCCAGAACCTTTACCGGCGACGTCGAGTTTTCGGCCGAAGACGCCGGCAGAACCGACCCGTCCTACCTGGCCGAAATCATCGAAGCCGTGATCGACGCCGGTGCGACGACGGTCAACATTCCGGACACCACGGGTTACACCTGGCCTTCGGAGTTCGGCAGGAAGATCGCCGGGCTGAAACAGCGGGTGGCGAACATCGACCGCGCGACGATCAGCGTCCACTGCCACAACGACCTCGGCCTCGCGGTGGCCAACACGCTCAGCGCCATAGAGAACGGCGCGCGGCAGGCGGAGTGCTCGATGAACGGTATCGGGGAACGCGCCGGAAACGCCTCCCTCGAGGAGATCGTCATGGCGCTGAAGGTCCGCAGCGACCTGCATGGCTACCACACCGACATCGCGACGGAGGAGATCTACAACACGAGCCGCATGGTCTCCTCGTTCACCGGCCTCGTGATTCAGCCGAACAAGGCGATTGTCGGAGACAACGCCTTTTCGCACGAGTCGGGGATCCACCAGGACGGCATGCTGAAGAACCGCCAGACCTACGAGGTCATGACCCCGCAATCGGTCGGCGTTCCCGAGACCAGCATCGTGCTGGGACGCCATTCCGGAAAGCACGGTCTGCAGGCCCGGCTCGAATCGCTCGGCTACAGCGTCTCGGGCGAGGAACTCGAAAACGTCTACCAACGTTTTCTTTCGGTCGCCGACAAGAAAAAGGAGGTTTACGACGACGACCTCAGAGTGCTCATGGGAGACGAACTGAGCCGTCCGCAGGATGCTATAGAACTGGACTACCTGCATGTCAACAGCGGAACGGCGTCCATTCCCACGGCCACCGTGCGCATCCGGTCGAAAGAGAACACCTACGAGGAATCCTCCACCGGAGACGGTCCCGTGGACGCATGCTTCAAGGCTATCGAACGCGCACTGGACCTCGGTTCGCTCGTCAACTCGTACTCCGTCCGCTCCACGACGGCCGGAAGGCAGGCGCTCGGGGAAGCGACCGTGAGAATAGAGGACGAAGGAAGGTTCCATACGGGACGGGGCGTCTCGACCGACATCATAGAAGCAAGCGCGAAAGCCTATCTGCAGGCCCTCAGCCTCCGCGAGGAAGCCCGGTCCGGCGGAAACGACAACAGAATCAATAACGGTATATAGGAGTTACATGGCACAGACCATAACGCAGAAAATTCTCGCCAGGGCGGCAAACCGCGAGTTCGTCAAAACGGGCGAAAGCGTCTGGCTCAACGTCGATATCCTGCTGACCCACGACGTGTGCGGCCCGCCGACATTCGACATCTTCAGGGAAAAGTTCGGTCCGGATGCGAAGGTATGGAACCCGGAAAAGGTGGTCGTTCTTCCCGATCACTACATCTTCACCGAGAACGAGCACGCGAAACGCAACATCGATCTCCTCAGGAAGTTCGCCGCCGAGCAGAACCTCCCGAACTACTACGATGTCGGATCGGAACGCTACAAGGGGGTCTGCCATGTCGCCCTTGCCGAAGAGGGTTACAACATTCCCGGAACGGTCCTTTTCGGCACCGACTCCCACACCTGCACGTCGGGAGCCTTCGGCATGTTCGGCACCGGCATCGGCAATACCGACGCGGCCTTCATTCTCGGTACCGGGAAACTCTGGGAAAAGGTTCCGGAATCGATGAAATTCGTTTTCAACGGTGAAATGCCGGACTATCTCACGGCCAAGGACCTCATCCTGCAGATACTCGGCGACATCGGCACCGACGGAGCGACCTACCGGGCCATGGAGTTCGACGGCCAGGCGGTCTACTCGCTTCCGGTCGAGGAGCGCATGACCCTGACGAACATGGCTATCGAAGCCGGCGGCATGAACGGTATCATCGCGGCCGACTCCGTGACGGAAGCCTACGTCCGGGAGAGGACCGACAAGCCCTACGAAGTTTTCACCAGCGATCCCGACGCCGTCTACCACAGCGTCTACCGTTACGACGCCTCGAAGCTGGAGCCGGTGGTCGCGATGCCGCACAGTCCCGACAACCGTGCAACCGTTCGCAGCGTGAAAGGGACCAGAATCACCAAGTCCTACATCGGCTCCTGCACCGGCGGCAAGCTGAGCGACTTCGTGATGGCCGCGAGAATCCTCAAGGGTTCCACCGTGGCCATCCCCACGAGCATCGTCCCCGCGACCTCCGAAGTGGACGCGAGCCTCGACACCGAACACTACGACGGACAGCCGATCCGACGGATCCTCCAGGACGCCGGCTGCATCATCGGTCCGCCCTCCTGCGCGGCCTGTCTCGGCGGACCGCAGGACACGTTCGGCCGCTCGGAAGACGACGACCTCGTCGTCTCGACAACGAACAGGAACTTCCCCGGCCGCATGGGCAGCAAGAGAGCCGGCGTCTGCCTGGCTTCGCCGCTGACAGCCGCCGCGTCCGCCCTGACGGGCGAACTGACCGATCCCAGGGAATTTATGCGATAAAACGTCTGTAACCAGAAGGACCATCGATCATGGAAAGCATCATAGAAGGCAGGGCCTACGTTCTGGGTAAGAACATCGACACCGACCAGATCATCCCGGCCGAGCATCTCGTCTACAGCCTCTCGGACCCGGAAGAGGTAAAGCTTTACGGCAAGTACGCGCTCTCCGGGGTACCCCCGGCCGAAGGGGGCCTGCCCGAAGGCGACATTCCCTTCGTGGAAGAGGGTCGTTTCGAATCGGACTACGCGATCATCGTCGCAGGCCCGAATTTCGGATGCGGTTCCTCCCGCGAACACGCGCCGTTCGCCCTGCAGACCGCCGGAGCGAAGGCGATCGTGGCGGAATCCTACGCCAGGATCTTCTATCGCAACTGCGTGGACGGGGGATTCGTGATCCCCTACGAAACCGCGGAGCAGCTCAACAGGACCGTGAAAACCGGAGACGAGCTCCGGATCGACATCGACAGGAACACGATCACGAACCGGACCCGCATGACAACATACGAGCTGAAACCGCTCGGGGACGTCTTCGACATCGTCAAGGCGGGAGGCATCTTCGCTTACGCACGACAGGAAAATCTAATGGCCTGAGACCAAGCCCATGAAGAAGAGAAGCGCCATCGAACTCTATGACACCACGCTCCGGGACGGAACCCAGGGAGAGAAAATCAACCTTTCCGTTCAGGACAAGCTGCTGATCACGGAAAAACTCGACGAGTTCGGTGCGGACTATATCGAAGGCGGCTGGCCCAGCAGCAACCCGAAGGACGAGGAGTTTTTCAGAAGGGTGCTGCACCTGCGGCTCCACAACGCCAAAATCGCGGCTTTCGGTTCGACCGCGCGCAAGCCGGATGCGGTCGCAAGCGACCCGAACATCGTCGGACTGCTCAGATCGGAAACGCCGGTCATCACCATTTTCGGCAAAACCTGGAAAGCTCACTCGTCCAAAGGACTCGGGCTGGAAGACGAGGAAAACGCCGACCTGATCTTCAAGTCGGTCCGTCACCTCAAAGAAGAAGGACGGGAGGTGCTTTTCGACGCGGAACACTTTTTCGACGGCTACAAGGACAATCCTGCCTTCGCCATGAGAATGCTGCTTGCAGCCGAGGAAGCCGGCGCCGACCGGCTGGTGCTCTGCGACACCAACGGCGGATTGCTTCCGCACGAGGTCTACGAAATCGTACGGCAGGTCTCCTCGTCCAGCAGCACACCGCTCGGCATCCACACGCACAACGACGGGGATCTCGCCGTGGCCAACGCTCTTGCCGGCCTGAGAGCGGGAGCCATGCACGTGCAGGGTACGGTCAACGGCATCGGCGAACGGTGCGGCAATGCCAACCTCATCAGCATCATTCCGAACGTCATACTGAAACTCGACGGACGCTTTCATCACAAGCTGCAGTTGAAGCAGTTGACCTCGCTCTCGAAATTCGTCTACGAGCTTCTCAACTTCCCTCCCGACAACCGTGCGCCGTTCGTCGGCAAGTCGGCGTTCGCCCACAAAGGGGGCATTCATGTCAGCGCGGTCATGAAGGAGAGCTCGCTTTACGAGCACATTTCGCCCGAGACGGTCGGCAACAAGCAGAGGGTTCTGGTGTCCGAACTCGCCGGTCAGAGCAATATCCGCTACAAGGCCACCGAGCTCGGCATCGAACTGCCGGAAAGCGGCGAGTTGCTCAAAAACATCGTTCAGCGGATCAAGAAACTCGAATACGAGGGGTTCCAGTTCGATGTCGCGGAGGCGTCGTTCGAACTGCTCCTGCGGCATGAAATGGGTCAGTTCGAGCCCTACTTCGAAGTTCTCGAATCCAAGGTGCACATCGAATCCGGCAAAAACCGGGAGCCCGTGGACCAGGCGGTTCTGAAGGTCGAAGTGAACGACGAAATCGAAATGACGGCCGCCGACGGCGACGGTCCGGTCAACGCTCTCGACAAGGCTTTGCGCAAGGCGCTCCGCAGCTTCTACCCCTCGATCCGCACCATAAGCCTCGTCGATTACAAGGTACGCGTGCTCGAGGAAAAACGGGGAACCAGCGCAAAAGTGCGCGTCCTGATCGAAACCAGCGACGGCCGTTCGACCTGGTCGACCGTGGGCGTCTCGACGAACATCATCGACGCGAGCCTCCAGGCGCTCAACGACAGCATCAACTACCATCTGTTCCACACGAAGGCCGTCCCCTGCGCGGAACCCCGGATCGCCATGGAATAAAGCGGAAAACAACGCCCGACCGTCCGCGGAGACTTAACGAGCAACGCATATGCCCGAACGCAACAAAGTGCTCTACATCGATGTCGAGACGACCGGGATCGACCCCGGACGGCACGGTATCATACAGATCGGGGCGATCGTGGAAATCTCCGGCCTCGTCGCCGGCGAGCTGGACCTGAAATGCGCTCCTCACGACGGCGCAACGCTGGACGACGAAGCCCTGCTCGTCACCGGAACGGACCGGGAAGAGCTTGCGAGAAGAATGAGCAGCCGCGACGCCTTCGATGCGTTCAGGGAATTTCTGGGACAGTACGTCGAACCCTACGACCGCAACGACAAGTGCTATCCCGCGGGATATAACGTTCACTTCGATCTCGATTTCGTGCAGCGCTGGTTCCGCCTGCACGGCGACCGTTACGGCCTCGGATCGTACGTCAACTGGAAGCGTCTCGATCCGCTGCCGCTCCTGTTCATGAAAGACTTCACCGGCGCGCTCAGGCTGCCGGACTACAAACTCGAAACCGTCTGCCGCCATTTCGGCATCGAGATCCGGGCGCACGACGCCCTCTCGGACATCCGCGCGACGCGCCAGCTCCTCTCCAGACTGCTCTGACACTCGAAAACGCCCCTTTTCCGGGCCTTTTCTACTTCTCCGGGAATCGGTCGTCCGCGGAACCGACCCTTCGGCCGATATACTCCGAATAATCGTTCACGACCGGCGAATACACCTCGTTCAACAGGGGCGAGGAGATCATGAAGTCCGCCGTGGAACGGTTGCACGCAGTCGGAATGTTGTAGAGCACCGAGATGCGCAGAAGCGCCTTGACGTCCACATCGTGAGGCTGGGGTTGCATGGGGTCCCAGAGAAAGATCAGCAAATCGATCGTCCCTTCGGCGATCATCGCGCCGAGCTGCTGATCGCCGCCCAGCGGTCCGGATTTCAGTTTAAGGACACTGATCGATTCGCCGCCTCCCCTCTTTTTTCCGACAGCCTCCTCCACGAGCCTGCCGGTCGTCCCGGTGCAGACCAGGTGATGATGAACGAGAATTCCGTAGTTCCACTCGACCCACTCGATCAGATCTTTTTTGCGATTGTCGTGCGCAACGAGGGCGATACGCTTTATTTTTTCCATCGGACGCCATCCTCCTCTGTCAGAGTTACGAAAACCGGCGCGCGGGGAGCCTCCGTTTCAGGGCACGAATCCGGATATCTTCGGGATGCACGACGAACACGAACTCCGGCAGGCCGGAATCGACGAAGCATGTGCATAGTGGAATGGATACAGCGAGACAACCCCGCAATCGTCCATAGGACTGCTGCAAGATATCGTTTTCGTCAGGAACCGGAAACAGTGAAATCTAAACCGAGCATCCCGACTCGTCGGGATGCTCCGCGAAAACAAAAAAAAAAGCGGTCGAAAGACCGCTTTCTTTTTGAGCAGATGCCCCCCATAACATCTACTCAACCTCACGGGCGTGAGGCTATTCCTTAACTATTTTTAATAGCTGCAATCGGCGTGCCAAACGCTGACAAGAGTTAAAATAGCCCGAAAAAGAGTAGTAATGGCGAAATACAGGGGTCCGGCCGAAGACCGCCAAATCAAAATGAGACAGGATTTTCTTGCTTTGAGACAGACGGAAGGCGCCCTCACGCTTCAGGCGGAGCGGCGGGCTCCTCGTGCGTCACGCAGTGAATCGCTCCCAGGCCCCACACCAGATCCGTACAGTCGATCCCCACGATCTCTCTCCCGGGGAAACAGCTGCGCAGCACATCCAGAGCCTCGGCATCCCTTGCGGAACGGTAGAGCGGCACGAGCACCTGGCGATTGGCGATATAGAAGTTCGCATAGCTCGCCGGCAGCCGCTCGTTTTCCAGAACGACCGGATCGGGCATCGGCAGCTTCACCACATCCAGCGACCTGCCGTCCATATCGGTGAGGCCCTGGAGGCGTCGGTAGTTCTCGCGAAGGATTCCGTAGTTCTCGTCGGCCGGATCCTCCTCGACAGCCGCGACAACCGTCCGCTCGTCCACGAAACGGGCGATATCGTCGACATGGCCGTCAGTGTCGTCACCCGTGATGCCCTTTTCGAGCCAGAGCACCTTTCCGACGCCGAGAAACCGCATAAGCCTCTCCTCGATCTCCTCCTTCGTCATCGCCGGATTCCGGTTCGGGTTGAGCAGGCACGCCTCGGTCGTCAAGAGAAGCCCGCGGCCGTTGACATCTATCGACCCTCCCTCGAGCACCATGCCCGGATCGACGGTCGAAAGCCCTTGCAGGGCGGCGATTTTTCCCGGAACACTGTCGTCGAGGTCGTACGGCTCGTACTTCCCTCCCCACGCGTTGTACCTCCAGTCCACGATCACTTTCCGTTTCCTCTCCCCCTCTTCCATGAAAACGTAGTTCGGGCCGTGATCGCGGCACCACGCATCGTTCGTGGCGATACGATGGAACCTCACCCGCCGCAACTGTTCCGGCCCATCCGTCCTGCGGCCTATCCGTTCCAGCGCGTCGCTCTCCATAGCCTCGTCGAGCACATTGATGTTCACCGTTTCGTAGCGGGAGAGCGCCGCCGTTATATCGGCGAACACATCCGGCACGGGCTCGAACCTGCCGGGCCATGAGGCCTCCTTGTGGGGCCAGGAGATCCAGGTCGACTCGTGCTCGGCCCACTCGGGCGGCATCGCGTAACGTCTCCGGCTCATACTACCCGGCCCGTCCCCCTTCAGCCTGCCGGATGGCCGTGATACGCTGCAGAACGGGCGGATGGGAATAGTTGAGCGTGACGTAGAACGGGTGGGGCGTCAGGTTGGTCAGATTGTCCCTCGACAGCTTCTTCAGCGCATCGGCGAGTGCGCCGCCGTCGCTGCAGGTTTCCACCGCATAGCGGTCCGCCTGGAATTCGTGACGTCTCGAAAGGGCGTGCAGGAGAACGGAAAGCAGAAACTCCACCGGCGAATAGAGCAGGGAGAAAAACAGGAAGCTCGCGTAGACCGACACATTGTCCATGAAAAACGCGTCGAACAGCGCCCGGTTGTTCAGCACGAGCGAAAGCAGATAGAAGATCGCACCCATGTTGAGGACACTGAGGCACATCGACACAATGATGTGCTTTTTCTTGTAGTGTCCGATCTCATGGGCAAGCACGGCCACGAGTTCCCTGACGGTATGATTGTCGATCAGCGTGTCGAGCAGCGCGATGCGCTTCCGTTTTCCGAACCCGGTGAAAAAAGCGTTGCCTCTCGAAGAACGCCGTGAACCGTCGATCACGAAAATCCCCGACAGAGGAAAATCGACCGAGCGGGCGAAATCCGTGATCGACGATCTCAGCTCACCCTCTTCGAGCGGGGTGAACTTGTTGAACAGCGGCATGATCAGGGAAGGTGCGAGGTACTGGAGAACCAGTCCGAACATCGTGACCCCGACCCACGCCCATATCCAGGCCGCCTGCCCTGTGTTTTCGAAGAACCAGAGAACGGCGGCGATAACCGGGATGCCGAGAACCGCCGCGAGAAACACCGATTTCACCTTGTCCGCCACGAAGGTCCGGGGCGTGGTCTTATTGAACCCGTACGCTTCCTCGAGCACGAAGACCCTGTAGATATCGAACGGTATCGTGACGAGCCGCTGCAGGACGAAAAGCGCGCCCAGGTAGACGATCCCCGTCGGAACGGAGGCGAGCCCCAGTCCCCTCACGGCGAGGTCGAGCGTGTTGAACCCGCCGAGAAACCAGAAGAGGAACAGCACCGCGAGATCGAAAGCGGCCGTCACGAGCCCGAGCATCGTGGCGTCGCGCAGGTATCGCTGGGATTTCGCGTAATCCTCGTCGTCGTAGACGCCGTCGAACTCTTCCGGAAGGTCCGCGCGGGCGGCTTTCAGGTTCAGGATATCCGCGACAAGCTCCGTCAGGAATGTCCCGACAAGCGCGACAAGAACTATGGCGCCGAAACCGTTCATAGACTGTTCACTCCGATTCGTTTTTTCCGCCCGCGGACTTTTTCCCGGAAAAAAGGTCTCCGAGCTCCCTGCGGACGATATTCCAGAAACCCCTGAGGTTCGTGTAGCGGTGATCGATCTCGTCGAGATACTCTTCAAGATGATCGATATCCCTGTGCCGCTCGTCCTCGATCTCTTCCCGCAACTGGCGCTTGAGCCTGTCCAGTGAAATCTCGAGGTCGGTGATCCTCTCTTCGAGCTGCTGTTTTTTTTCTATCCGTTTCGACATACGTCGCCTCCTGCTGGCTGAATTGCATCGAAATCCGCTACAGGCCGAGCCTGTTGCTGAGCGCTATAAGAACGGCCGGTATGAGAAAAAAGACCCCTCCGACATAGGCCAGGGCGTAGAGCTTGTTCCCGGCGGTTGCATCCGAAAGCGCTTCGGCGGCCCTGAGGGGAATCGCCCGCAAAAACGGCACGCCGTAAATCACCAGCACCCCGGAGAGGTTGTAGAACAGATGCACAAAGGCGATCTGCAGAGCGAAAATCGCCGTCGGACCGGTGATGGCCGTCGCGGCCAGAAGCGCCGTGATGCAGGTACCGATGTTCGCGCCGAGCGTGAAGGGATAGACCTTTTTCAGCGAAAAGACACCGTTTCCGGCAAGAGGAACGGCCAGGCTCGTCGTGGTGGACGAAGACTGCACCAGCACCGTCAGGAAAAGCCCCGAAAACAATCCCGAAAGCGGACCGCGCGCAACCGATTTATGCAGGATATCCTTTGCCCGCCCCACCATGAGCCTTTTGAGCAGCCTGCTGAGCGTCGTGATGACGGCCACGATCAGAAGAACGCCGAATCCGATCATCAGGACTCCCGCCAGCTCCGCGGGGAGCACGACGGCGAACGAGTCCCGGACAAGGTTGACGACCGGCTTGACCAGAGGCTTCAGGGGATTGAACTCCTTGATCGAAAACGATCCTCCCCCGGCCATGAATCCCGCGAGAGCATATCCCGCCTTTGCGAGGTACCCGGTGAGCATCTCGAACGGCAGCAACAGCACGACGCAGAGCAGATTGAAAAAATCGTGGACCGTCGCGGCGGCGAACGCCCGCCTGAACTCCTCGCTGTCGCGGACGTGCCCGAGGCTGACGATCGTGTTGGTGATCGTCGTCCCTATGTTGGCCCCCATGACCATCGGAATCGCAATTCCCACGGGCAGTCCGCCCGCCACGAGCCCCACGATAATCGAGGTGACCGTGCTCGAAGACTGGATAAGCGCGGTAGCGATAGTGCCGATGACCAGCCCCGTGAGCGGATTTCCGGCCACGGCGAACAGCTCCGCCGCGTTGCCGCCGACCGCGGCCTTGAATCCGCTCCCGACAAGAGCCACCGAAACCAGCAGCAGATAGACGAGGCCCGCGACAAAAACCCATTCCCTGACCTCGGGCTTCGACCGGGGAGAAGGTTCGGCCCGGAAAACCGCGCCCGAATCAATGCTCATACAGTAACCGTAACAATTGCGGCTTCTACGCCATTACAATAAAAGGAACGCAGGCGGCCGTACCGGTCAATCCAGATACCGGCGCTGCAGTTCTCCATAACTCTCGATACGCCTGTCCCGCAGAAAGGGCCAGTGCGAACGGTAATGTCCGATCTTTCCTAGGTCGCAGTCCGCCACGAGCACCCTCTCTTCCGAATCCCCGGCAAGCGCCGTGACCCTGCCGAACGGATCGCTGACGAAACTGTTTCCCCAGAACCTCAAGCTCCCTTCCGTGCCGACCCGGTTTGCCGCGGCGACGAAAACGCCGTTGGCGATCGCGTGGCTCCGCTGCACGATCTTCCACGCATCGAGCTGCGAACGGCGGACCTCCTCCGAACGCTCGTCCTGCGCCCAGCCTATAGCCGTGGGAAAGAACAGTATTTCCGCTCCTTTCAGGGCCGTCAGCCGGGCGGCTTCGGGATACCACTGATCCCAGCAGATCAGCACGCCGATGGCCGCGTAACGGGTGCGGAAAACCCTGTAACCGAGATCGCCGGGGGTAAAGTAAAACTTTTCGTAAAAACCCGGATCGTCCGGGATATGCATCTTGCGGTACACCCCGAGGCAGGAGCCGTCCGCATCGATCACCGCTGCCGTATTGTGGTAGAGTCCCCTCGCACGCTTTTCGAACAGGGAGGCCACGACAACCACGCCGAGTTCCTCCGCGAGACGCTGCAACTCCTCCGTGGTCGGTCCCGGAACGGGTTCGGCGTAGTCGAAGGGAGCGTACTCCTCCTCCTGACAGAAGTAGAGCGTTGCGAACAACTCCTGCAGACAGACGATTTCCGCGCCTTTTTCCGCGGCCTCGCGGATGCGGCGGCGGGCCGTTTCGAGGTTTTTCGAAGGCTCCTCCGTACAGCTCGTCTGGACGAGTGCGATTTTCACGTGTTCGCTGCTCACGGATTTGCTCCGGTAATCGACGGCAACAGGAGGCCGGCGGAAAGCAGGAAGCCGTAGAGGGTCATCACCCGTCCGGTTCCCGCGAGCACCTCGTTCAGCGCCCGGCCCTCCGAGGAAAACAGCCGGCGCACCTGGCCGGCGGCGGCCGGCAGGGAGAGCCACGAGAGCAGGCACCACGCCGGGTAGCCCGCCGCCCACAGAAGCAGGGGGACCGCATAGGCCGCCACCGTCAGAAGAAGGTAGAGCCTGCGGGCGGCCCCTCCCCCGATCCTCGCCGGGAGGGTCATCTTGCCGACCGCGCGGTCGGTGGCGATATCGCGGATATTGTTGACCAGAAGAATGTTGACCGAAAAGACTCCCGGCGCGACAGCCGCCGCGAGCACCGGCGCGTTGAGCGTCTGCGCCTGAACGTAGTAGGTGCCGCCGACCGCCACGAGGCCGAAAAAGATGAAGACGAACAGGTCGCCGAACCCCGAATAGGCTATCGGAAAGGGGCCGCCGGTATAGGCCCAGGCGAAAAACATGGAGAGCAGTCCGACAAGGAGAATCGGCCATCCGGCGAGCCAGACGAGATAGAGTCCCATCGCGAAGACCGTTGCCAGAAGGCCCGCCGAAACGGCGATCATAGTTTTTTCGGCGATCAGTCCCGCCGCCACGGTTCGGATGGGCCCGAGACGTTCGGTCGTGTCGGCGCCTTTCCGGAAGTCGTAGATCTCGTTGATGAAATTCGTGGCGACCTGTATTCCCAGGGCGCACAAGAGGGCGACAAGCGCGGCCGCGGGACGGAACACGCCGTCGGCGAAAGCCATCGCGCTGCCGACGACGACCGGAACGGCTCCCGCCGGAAGCGTTTTCGGCCGTATCGCCATCGTCCAGGCTTCAAGGCGCGACACTGCACCGCTCGGGGAGGAAACGTCCGTCATATCTTCTTCTCCTTGGCCATTTTGATGCTGCTGAACTGCTGCCGGATCTTCTCGCCCGGACGGATATAGGAAAGGCAGTGACGCACGGCGATCGTGGCGTCGCTCAGGCCGGTCTGTATGATCTTCAGCTTGCCGGGGTAAGAGGCGATGTCACCGGCGGCGTAGATGCCGTCGACTTCCGTTTTCATGGTGCTGTCCACCACGATCGCGTTCTCCCGCAGTTCGAGGCCCCACGAGGCCAGGGGACCAAGATTGGTGCGATAGCCTATCAGCGGAAGCATGACGTCCGCCTCGACCGCTTCCGTCCGGCCGCTTTTCGCTCGAAGATGAACCCTCCGGAGAGAGGGTCCGTCGTGATCGATGGCGATAACCTCGGTGTTCAGATGCACGTCCATCTCTCCCCGGTCCGAGGCGTCGAGCACTTCGTTGCAGGTCTTGCCGTGCCCGTGCAACTCCGGCGAACGGTGCGCGATCGTGATCCGCCGGGCCAGGGGCAGAAGCATCATCGCCCAGTCGAGCGCGGAATCACCACCCCCGACGATCACCACCCTCTTGCCTTCGAAGTCCTGCATATTTTTCACGGCATAAAATACGGAAACGCCTTCGAGCTCGTCGATATCGCCGAGCTGCGGAAGCTTGCGGGGCGTGAACGCGCCGAGTCCCGCCGCCACGAGCAGCGCGCGGGAACGAAACGTCCGGCCGTTTGCCGTCTCGACCTCGAAGGAGCCGTCCTCGAATTTTTCGTAGCTTTGGACCTGCTCGTTCAGCACGACTTCCGGTTCGTAGCGGGACGCCTGCTTCCAGAGGCTTTCGACCAGGGCCGAAGCCTGCACTTCGGGAAATGCCGCGACATCGTAGATGTGTTTTTCCGGGTAGAGGGCGGTCAACTGACCGCCGAGTTGAGGCATGCTTTCGATGATCCGGCAACTGATGCTGTTCATACCGCACTGAAACGCGGCGAAAATACCGGTCGGGCCGCCGCCGATGATGGTCAGATCACGCATTCCCGTCCGCTTACTCCGCGTCGCCGGAGCGATCGCCCGACTTTTTCAGGTAGATCACGCCTTCCGGGTCCACCATGCCGTAGAGAATCGTCACCAGATGTCCGAGTTCGTCGAGTTCGTGAATCTCGACATGTTCGGCATCCTCCTTGGGAATCTGGTTGCCTTCGTTGTCCTTGAAGATAAAGAGGGCTCTCACGCCACCGTGAGGCGTCGCGCCGCGAAATTCGTAGGTTCCGTCTTCCAGCTCCTCAAGAACGCACCCCTCCGACGACGCCTTTATCGGGCATCCCGAACACTGGGAGTAAAAACCGTCTTCCGAATCCGCGAAATCGCATACCGGAAACTTCATCTGCCCATCCTCCTGTTTTCGCTTCGTTCAGGTGACTGCTAATATACTAACTTGCCGCTCTTTCCGTAAGTGTGGAAAAAAGGGAATTTTCGACAGCCTCCCCGGCCCCGGACGGAGCGAAGCCGAAAAACCGGAAGACAAATTCACCCGGAGTCTTTCGAAAAACGGGTTTTTGTTGCACATTGAAGGCCGGAATGCATTCTTACGATACCCGGAGGTCCCGGCGTGAAGCCGGCAACCGGGACGATTTTCGGATCATGTTTTGATCGTTCACGACGTCATGTTAGCCAAACGCATCATACCCTGCCTCGACGTGAGGGACGGCCGGGTCGTCAAAGGCATAAACTTCGAGGGTTTGCGCGACGCGGGCTCCATACTCGAACAGGCGCGCTTCTACAACGCCGAACTCGCCGACGAACTGGTCTTTCTCGACATTTCGGCATCGATCGAATCGAGAAAAACAACTCTCGCCGAAGTGCTGAAAGTTTCCGAACAGGTCTTCATACCCCTTACGGTCGGGGGCGGCATCAGCTCCGTCGAGCGGGCGCACGACGCCTTCATGCACGGAGCGGACAAGGTGTCGGTGAATACCGCGGCGGTCAACGATCCCGAACTGATCACGAGAATCGCCGAAAAGTTCGGTTCGCAAGCCGTTGTCGTCGCCATCGACGTTAAAAAAGTCGGCAAGAAGTATATCGTTCACACCCATTCCGGCAAGGAACTGACCAAATATGAGGCCGTCGAATGGGCACACATGGTCCAGGACCTCGGCGCGGGAGAGATTCTGCTTACCAGCATGGACCGCGACGGCACCAAGTCGGGTTACGACAACGAGATCATGCACCGGATATCGACCACGGTCCACATACCGGTCATCGCATCGGGAGGCGCAGGATGCCTCCAACATCTCTACGAGGGATTCTCCGAAGGATGCGCCGACGCCGCCCTTGCCGCATCCATCTTCCACTTCCGCCAGCACTCCGTCTGCGAGGCGAAGGAGTATCTGCGCGAACGCGGTATCGTGGTGAGACTGTGAAGCGGCAGACCCCGGTCATGCCGGGGTCTGCCGCTGTTGAACCGTTGATGTGTTGAATCGTTGATTTGCCGGAACGAACCGCAACGGGAATCCCCATTCACGTAGGGGCAGGCCCCCGTGCCTGCCCGTCTTCAGATCCCGACACGTCGGAACGCCCGCCCGTCTCCCGTCCCCGGAAAAACCATCCCCGCCTCAACCTCCCACCCGTAGGGGCGAAAAATCTTTCGCCCTGCCTGTACGCCATCAGATCAAAGGCCGCTGAAACGCCGGACTCCCCTACCACTCTCAACTTTTCCCATTCACCCTACGAACCGGCAATCAACTCCTCGATTCTGTCAACAAGCTTGAGAAATTCTTCATCCTGCTCCGATGCGCTGAGCTTTGACAACGGCTTACTAGGGTTGTTATTTACTGTCTGAAAAACCGATAACGGACTTTTGCTGAAACGACACGGACTAACAATAACCGGTAAAATGGTCGTTCCCTCTTTTTCCGCAGCTTGCAACAGCGGAGGGAGTTCATTCTTCATAATAAAATCGGAAGCCAGAAAATCAGTACTTACCAGCATAATTGCGACTCCCGCCGAGCTGAGTGCGTCCTTGATTTTCTCCTCCCACCGGTCACCTGATTTTATTGTCGTATCATCCCAGAAATCAACGCCAATCCCTTGATGCGACAAGACTTTCACATGAGTTTGTAACCTTTCGAGAAAGCCCTTGTCCTTATGCGAATAACTGACAAAAACTTTGTCCTTCCTTCTCCCCAGCCCAAACGGCTTTTCCTCATCCAGCATGTTCTCATTCAGAACATCGTCGATCAACTGACGAACGTTAACCATCTCATAACATTTTCCGCATTCGACCTCATGGCGACCTTTGTCAACCCTGCGCTTCAGATCGGAATACTTGTAGTAATACGGTGCCTCAGATTCCCCACAGTCAGTACAGTTACAAGGAATCATTTTATCCACCTGCATCTTGTCATACTGTGCGTTGATCGAGTCAAGCCGATCCACAATAAGTGTCATGAAATCGCGTTTGTTCTTTCCGGCAATCCGGATCTGAATAGTTCTTGCATCATACGATTCGACCACCTCGGCAACCGCCCCATCCCTTTCAAGCAGACAACCCCGTTTCCATACCTTGTTGTGATCCAAGATAAATCTGTGCATTTCAACGATGAACTGCGACATGATCCCTTTCGGCATAAAAAGATCGTAGTCATATGTCAGACGAAGATTCTCGTTTTTGTCCCATACGTACTCCGGTTGTCTCCCAGGCAACTTATCCGGTACAATAAACTGCCCTGAATTATCGATCTCATACGCCAGATAAAACTTGTTCATCAATCGAAGCAACTCATCACGCAGGAACTCGTGCTCCTCCCCACACCAGATCGATTCGGCATTGGCGATTGAAAATTGACCTTGCTCTTCATCGAGCAATGGATCGTCGAGAATCTTGTACACAGCATTCGTCGCCCAGTCGGAATCGAGAAAAATGGTTTTTCTCAGTAGCGGATCATCCTGAAAATGCAGAAACACCCCGATATCGTGGAAATACTGCGCCAGCGTCATTGCATCCTTTTTATCTTTGAGCCCGTATTCAGCACACAGCTCAAGATAGTCCTTCAGCGCTATCGTATGCCGCTTGTCATGCTCGAGCACACCACGGATCACCTTCCATTTTGACGGAACAGGACTACCGACGTGTGGAAGTTTGATGATCTGCTGACGAATTTCCCGATCGAGTACTTGTAATCGAGCAGGGTTCTGATCGGCAAAATTCACCCTGAGCACATCATTCCTGACATTACCGAACCGGGCTTTCATCGCGCCAATATCCAGTTCCCTTTTCCTCGCTTGTTTCTCGTTCTGCACAATCAGCAATGGGCTGTCGCCTCCGAACATCTCAACCACATGCAGCCAATAGTTGAAATCGGTATCCTCCATCCTGTTATCTGCAACAAGGATGTACAGTGACCGTTTATTGAGAAAAAAACGATGAGTAGCCTTGTAAATCTCTTGCCCACCGAAATCCCAGACATTGACCCGAAATTGTCTACCTCGAAGCGTAACACCATCAAGCTGTGGAAAATCCTCGTGGTGCATAGGAAAATCTATTTTCAGAACATCGATACCGCAAGTGGTTTCATTCTCTTTTGGAAGCTCACAACCATGATCCTGAAGTTTCCTTGCCATAGTCGTCTTTCCGGCACCCGGCTCACCAACAATCAGTAACTTGGCCTCGAACAGATAATCCTTGTCCTGCTCTTCGATCTGTTTGAAATAATTCCTTACCGCTTCCTTACCCTGCTTGACGATCTCCGGCGGAGGCGACTCAAGAGGGTTGTCAAATAAAACAACTGCATTCTTACGATACTCCCAACAAATCTCAATAGGAAAATCAGTTATCCATGAAGGCAATTTTTTCAATGCATTACCTCCCAAGCCCAAATATGTCAAGTCGCTAAAATTCCTAATCGGCTCAATTTCGTTCACTTTGTTATAACTCATTGTAAGCACTTTTAAAGAAGTCAAGCCCGATAACGCCCTTATATCAATTATTTCATTTCTGTCAAGAAAAAGATTCTGTAATGCTTCAAGCCTTGAAAGCGATTTCAACTCACTTATCTTGTTCCCGTCAAGTGCAAGTGTCTCAAGATTAAAAAGACACGAAAGCCCCCCCAAGTCTTCTATATGATTATTAGACAAGCAAATATACTCAGCCCTCTGAAGATCTGACAATGGCTTGATATTGATAATCTGATTCTTACACAACGAAATATTGCACAGCTTTTTAAGCCCTGATATAGGCTTCAGATCACTTATTTGATTTTCATCAAATCCTATTTGCTTTAAATTATTCATTTCTGATACAGGGCTCAAATCTTTGACACGACAATTATTTAACCAAACAGAATTTAAGCTTACGAAACATGTGAGTGGCGTCAAATCGCCTATAGGATTAGAATCAAGCGATAGCTTCTGAAGTTTTTTGAGTCCGGATATCTGCCCTATATCACTTATTTGATTGTAGACAAGTGAAAGATGCTTCAAATCATCAAGTTCAGATATAACACCAATAACTTCACTTTTATCTTTCACTCCAATTGCATTAAGACTTAAACTTATCACACGATCATTCGAATCAAGCACATAGTTTTTTCTATGCCATTCAAAATTTTCAAGCCGCTCTAGTCTCATCCCAAGCAACTTCTCTATCTCTTTAATGAGATCGAGATCACTCATAGGTAAACTTGTCAAAGGTTATAGGGCAAAATTTCAAACATGAAAAATCGGAAATTATCACTCTACCCAACATACCCCTCGATCCACTCAACCTCCAGCCGGAACTCCCCTTCCTGCTTCTGCGAGATGAGGAAACCTATCTGGAAGATGCGTGAAGGGTCGAGCGGCGGAGCGTCGGGAACCGACCGGCCCCGAAACACGGCTTCGAAGCCGTCGAAGGGCATGCGGACGTCGATCCACTTTCCCGCTTCCGTCGCGAAGTCGTGGCGGTAGACGATTCCGTCGAACATCAGATCGTTGCGGATACGGAAACTATACGTACTGCCGTCGCCCTTGATCCGCATCAGGACACCGTCGCAGCCGGAATAGTCGTTTTCGGGTACGACCGCCCGCACCGAAGCGAAGCCGCCGTTGTTTTCGAGAGAGAGATGTCCCGAAAACACCCCGATCCCGCTTTCGTCAATCTTCATGAGGCTGTCCGACACGCCGCCCATCACGACATCGTCCACGCTCGACCACTGCATCGTCGGCGAGGTGGTGAAATCACAGATCCGTTTAGCTTCTCTCTCCATGCTGCATCCATTTTACATTGAGGGGCCATATCAGGGAAAGTACCTCTTTTTTACTTGACCCCCTATCCATCCTGCGACAAAGCGTTTCATTTCAACAGCCTATTGCGTAAATTTCCCCGGCAGTTTTTTTCTTGTTTGCTGCAAAATCTATTTCCTGACACTTGATAAAAACCGTAGCGAGCGTTTCGAGTACAAGGCGGACGGAGTCCCGATAGCAATCGGGATAAACTTCAAAACCGGAGTCCCGACACGTCGGGATGAGGATTCCGAGAACCGCCCAACGCAGTAATCGTAACGCGCAGCAGGTTTACCATCGTTAAAGACTACCAGTTCATGAAATTCATTCTCTCAAACGGCCGTTACATGGTCATAATCGGCGTCATCGGCGCTTTTCTGGCAGCCATTTCACTTTTCGTCTACGGCGGCATACTCACCGTCCAGCAGATCATCGAGACCATCCAGGCCGGTTATGTTTCGAGCAAAGGATCGAAAATCCTGATGCTCAGTTTTGTCGAAGTCGCCGATATCTTCCTGCTCGGCACGGTCATGTATCTGGTATCCCTGGGACTGTACGAACTGTTCATCGATGACAACATCGAGGTTCCCCAATGGCTGGAAATTCACACGCTCGACGATCTGAAGCAGAAGCTGGTGGGAGTTATCGTGGTGGTCATGGGGGTGATCTTCCTCGGCCACGTCATCAAGTGGCACGGGGAACCGGAAATCGTCTACTACGGCGCGGCCATAGCTTTTGTAGTCGCTGCGCTGACCTATTTCACCAGCCAGAAGAAGAAGAAAGAGGAAGACAAAACCGATAAGTAGCAAGGCATAGGACGGGGAAGCAGCTTCGCGACATGACCTGCACAGACTGTAAGCAAAAGCCCGGCGATGTCGGGTTTTTGTTATGAACGCTGTCCTTTCTTCGACCCTATGCGGACTGGATCAGGTGAACGTTGCGCTGCGGAAACGGAATGCTGATACCGTTCGCCTTCAGGGCCTCCTTGAAACGTTTCGTCAGATCGAATTTCACGCCCCATTAGTCCCCGGATGAAACCCAGACCCGCACGGTATCCTAAAGCACCTTACTTAACCGTTTTTTTGGAGTAACGGCATAGATAGCTGTAGCTGTTTCCTTCGCCAACATATCCATGCGCCTTAAGAACTCTTCTCTTTCTTTATCGTCCCGAAGAATACTTCCCCGCTGACCCCCTGGATCATCACATGGTGCAAGGTTCCCGGTGTATCCAATCTCGGATCTCTTGGCATAAGACTCTCTGTATTAAAGCGTTATCGTTATTCCATCTGCTCTATTGAACATACTTGTTCCTCCCGACTTATTGTAGTTACGGAACAACGCACCCCCTTGCTTCATACCTCCTTTTGATGAAAGGTATGACTTCTTACCCTGTCCGTGAAAATGTAGCAAATTCAGATCAGGCTACAGGATACGTCAACCTGCAGAAGAATGATGGAGACTTGTCCGTTTGACCTCGAACGCTTTGTCCGGCAACTTCGAACACCTTGTCCGTTCAGAGACAAAAAGTGTTCGACCTTTGGCGGATTTGATGTTCGACGTTGGCCTGATTATACATACGAAGCCCCATCAACTTTTCAACCTAATAAACGACGTCCCGTATCCTATTAAAGGAATATAATCACCCGAGACTCTACATGATATATAAATAGTCTGTTTTTAAGATTTCTTTATTTTTTCAACTTTTTATAATTCTGAATAACCTCTTGCAAAGCCTCCAAGAAATCTCCCCCATTGAGAAACAGAAAACTCACTTTTGTCAAATAATTTAATGGCACTATGAATCTTTCCTATGGATTTTTCACATATTTCCTTTAATTGTTTTTTATGCGCCTCTATTATAGGCTCTAGCAAACTTCTTTTATCTGTCGGATATAAAGCAACGACTCCGGCTTCGTCATGAACAGAAACAGGATGTATTGTAAATGACTCACAACCATAAAAGGCTTTCATTACAGCAGAATAGATATTTCCTTCTCGTGTATATTTTGCATCTGATATATCAACATCCAAAACCTCGTTAGCCTTTATCGCAAATGGCATCAACAATTTATCCTGAGGCAGCCTAGTAGATAACATTTCACATGCGAGCCTATTAACACTATAGCCATAATCAATAGAGTTTCTGTCCATCTCTAAAAATAACCCCATCGCGACCTCTCTCTCTATCAATCTAAACCCAAAACCTTTAGTCACAGTAGCAAACCAAACATGCCGCCTTAAATCAGCAGAAGGTATTATATTTTTTATATATTCATATAAATTGTTAACCAAAAATACTTGACCACTTGCGCATAATTTCTCTATTTTTACAAGAAACCAGTTATATCCACACTCATATATATTCTTAATCATGCTATTTATAAAATCCAATCTAACGCTCAGTGATTTTGGTGCAGAAAAATAAACAGTATTAATCTTTCCGTAACCATTTATTTTGACATAGATATTATTTGTGTTTTTAGAACTATGAAAACGCTGCATAACATACACACACAAAACACCCGACTGATTAATATCCTCACCTATATTAATAGAGAAAAGTAACTCACCATCACCCTTTGTCAAAAAACATGCGTCTTCAACACAATTAATACTTAACAGCAGATACGAATACTTTCTCAACAAAGACCCAAGAAAATCTTCAAGAATCCTCTCTATCATTTCTGATATATTAACAATATCATCTATTCTTATAGAAGGAAAAAGGCTGTTTAACTCATCAATCAAGCTCTTTTTCTCTTGCTCTATTATTTTAAAGAATTTATCCATAAATCTGCTCAATCTTCTGCAACAACAAAGAAGGTTTATTACCCTGAAAAACATTTCTACCTACACAAACACCACTAAAGCCCATTTTTTTTGAAGCGACCAAATCATCAACAAATGCATCAGAACAGGTACCCCCTGCCATTAAAACTGGCGGGTGTTTTACAGAAATACATTCTATATCATTTCGAATCTCATTTTTTTTTGGTAAGTTAACTTTTATCAAATCAGCCCCCAATTCAACACAGACTCTAATTGAAAAGTTAAATTCTGAAACATCTCTCCAATCAGAATTATTAATCATGAATAAAACCGGATATTCATATAAGTTAGCTTTGTGCACAATTTTTGATATAACCCTAATTGCTTTCGAGAAATCTATAGATCTCATATCTAGCTGAACTGACACAGCACATGCATCACTCTTTATCACTTTTTCTATATTAGCAACCTTTACCCTATTAATATTTTCTTGCCCCACATTGGGCAAACCCATTGTCTGCAAAACAATTTCTGGACAGATAAATTCATTTAATTTTTCAACCATACCAGCATTTATAACAACGCCAGGAATTTCATATTTTTTAGCGAAATCTATCCAATAATCAAGTTGTTCAATAGTCTCAATTCCATTTATTGGACCAACAGTTAACGAATGGTCTAATGCCAAAATAAAGTAATACTTGTCGTCTTTTTTTAGCCTTAACAACCTACGATATTTTCCCCAGCATACTCCCATCAGAAACCTCTTCGATCTTGAACTATTTCTATAAACAATCCATCAGGATCTTTAACAAAAAAATAATCAACATCTGTACGACCTCTTTTTACCTCTATATCCGATGCGATTTCTTTATCCTTTAAATTATTCTTAACAACATCAATATTATTTACCTTTAGAGCAAAATGCTTAATCCCCAAAACCGGCAAATCAGTTTCTAATTGCTTTGTACTTTTAGGTGCACGCTTATGCTTTTTAAAACAAAAAAGCTCTAAGAATACATCACCAAGCCTCATATGAACAATGAACAAGTCTTTTTTTGGTGATTCCCACCTATACACCTCTTTGAATCCAAAAACATTATAAAAAGCTAAAGATTTACTCAAATCACTAACGCTAATTGAGACATGATGAACGCTAAACATAACATGTTTTTTTATATTTTAATAATTCACACACAAGTATATTTATAATTTTATATCATAATAAAAAAAAGATAATTGAAAACCGATTCAATAATTTGTGATCAATGAAAAGTTTTTAAGTCCAAAACTATTCATATGGCCAATCAATTATTTATTTTGAAAATAACATTATCAAGTTCCATCTCTATTGCCTTGTCTCCACAGGATCCACTTTACACACTGATGATACATCCATCAGTTCTGCTCTGAACAGGAATTATCTTCCTTTTGCATTCCAGTAATGATATAGTCGATATTATAACCCTATTATCTTCAAGCTATCTCTACAAAATCTTACCGCTAGTGTGCTATGCCATAGAGTAGCTCAGATCGCTATATGGGTCTCTAAATTTGGATAAATCATGAGTAGCAACGAAAAAGTTAAACCTGGAAAACTGGTTATCGAGACTTAAGTTCCCAACATTGACACGCACAACGCCAAAAGAGGAAAAATTATCACCCTGAGGAAAACTGTCACGAGAAAAGAATTCTACCGGCTTAAAAAGCAACAAACACTTTAAGGCTTTCTATTTTGAATCGAGATATTTAAGGAGCTTCCTCAGGATAGATTTTTGGACCTATCTTTATTTTTTGAAAAAGGAAAAACCAAAACAAGATCATATGTAGCGACACTATCATCACAGCAATTATATTTAATAACGGCGTACTATAACTACAGTGAATCAAGAATAACATATAAGTAGGGATTAACAAACTAAGCCCCAATATCTTATCTTTCAACAAATAGCCTTTGCTTGTAAAACTTGTCATAACACGACTTTCCAAAGTTCGAGAAGCATACTCCTCTCCAAATGTTTTTATTAGCATCGACTGAAGAATAACCCATCTATGAGCAATCTGCACCAACTTTCTATGCCGTGCATAAAACAAGCCAGAAATCGATAACATGAGCATTATGAAAAACGTAAAAGAAAACGCATTTAATGTTAATCCGGATATATCAAATTCATTTAAAATGCCGTATATGGCAATATGCGCATTGAAAAGCAAAATCGAATAATTAAACATCCTTTCCCTAACAAGTTTTTCGGAATCAATATCCTTTCTTGTTTGTATAAAATATTCCTTTTCAAAGTCAGTAAAATTATTTTTCATAATCACACAAAAATCACCTCACTTACCATGATATAAGCTTTAAACAAGATTCTAGAGCGATCATATGGTATTTGTTTTTTGTCGCAAGTCCAATCAATCATACCGATCAGAATCCGCATACCTTACAATGCGTAAACAATGAATTAAAGATCATACCAATAATAAATAGAGATACATTCTCTATACTTTCTGCTTTTGACCCTTCATTTTCTCACGCATGTAATGCATAATACGTAATACGCAACATTGTTCCGTAACCACAACAACGCACGCATTCCTTAAAATGAAACTGACTGGATTTGTCGTCATACCTGGCTTACTCCTTGACTCGTCTAACGATATACCAAACTGCTGTGTCCGGGCTTGGCAGCAAATACTTTTCTCAGGGATTAGGGTTGATTAAGCACGCTTAGCATTGGGGCATCTCTTACCGTATCATTTTTTTGATAAGCGCCTCTAACTCTCGACTATCATGCAGTAAAAGCATCATTCCTTTTATAGCTGTCGAACAGCTTCGTTCCCTGAAAATCTTTTTCCTTTTGCCAAAGAATCCTCATAAAACCTCAGACCTATCAATGAGCATAATAACCAAGGCACCGTGCATTCATCGTAGCTGATAAAGCATACAATGCCTGATGTACAAACTCTATTGAAGACTAGAATCGGGGCTTGCTATAACTAAAAATGCAAGGGCTGAACAACGGATATGTACAGCTTGTCGGAGGCCGTCTTGAGGGGGTTGGTAAAGATGAGGCGGCCGATTACACAATTAATTACCTTATATGTACAATAAAATCACAGCATTTGCAATACTCAGAAACTGAAAAGATGTCTTAATGTCAGGTCAGGAAAGTCCGCAGTTGGTCAATATGAAGGCTCTTAGAAATGAAAATGTCCATAGTCGGTCTTGCCAATGGCGTCTGCCATACCCTGAGCAGAAGAGCACCTTTGAGAACAAACTGATCTGCGTAGGGAGAAACGGACAATCGATACAGAAACCGCTCCATGGCATAATATTGCATCAACTCCTGAAGCCCTCTCTTCTCTTCACGGGCTTTGTTCAACAGACGCCGCCTGACGGAAGCACCAATATTCCTGATTGGTTTTGCGGTCATAGCGTCGCTTCAAGGTAAGGCCTTATCACTGATGTTACACGACACGTCTTTGCATGATCCATAAGGGCATTGAGGTCTTTCTGCTTTCTTTGCTGATAGAGTTTCAGCGATTCAAGTACTACATCCATACCGATTGTATTGCGAAATTTGAAACAATCGGCAAGGGTCTTTTCAGCACTGTAGATCCTCACCGGAATACCATCAAGCATATGAGTTTCAATACCTGCTGAAAAGCATTCAGAGGAAAAGCGAAAAACGGTAACCGGCGGGAAATTGATTCTTGGTTGTTCGGCGCCTTTTTCGAGTGCAACGGAAACAGCATGAGGAACCTGGGTGGTCATCTCGTGAAAAGAAAGGGCTGAAACAAGACAGATTACTCCTTTTGGCACTCTTATGGCAACAGTAACAAGATCAGGATGTTCAAGCGGCTTGCTGTCTCTGAGCTTATAAACACCTCGTGAAAGCTGCTCAAGTTCCCCACTATCTCTAAGCTGATAAAGGGTTCTGGGATGGATTCCCTGCCTTATCGCTTCCTGAGTACGGATTATCCCTCCTTGCTTCAGGATAATCGTTTTTGCTTTATCAGTTGCAGTGATATTCTGAGTCATAGAATGATGGACATATATACCGCACAATTCTCATAATTATAGGTATTTTTATCCAATCACACAAATGCGACTGTCTTGGAAAATATACGGTTGAGCACTGGGTTAAATTCTGGGTGTTTGCGATAGGAAGGAAGGGTTTTCTCTCCGCGGAGCTCCTGCTCCGGGAGAAAACGGGTTTCTGATTTTGTCCAAACTGATTGATGATCCTGAAAACAGTCGATGTATACCAATTTATAGTCAATTATAGCGACTTTTCACTATAAGTCGCTATATAATAAACACAAAAGCCGACTGCCTGCGAATGGATAGATTGCATCAGCCACAAACATGATCCCCTTTAATCGCATGATTTCACGTTCCTGTGTTCACTATGAGGGCAGGGGATATATGCACACAACTGATTTTTACACTTGAAAATAGACCGGTTTAAAGGGCTCAGGTCAATTAGCGCGAAGATCTTTTTCAGAAACACAAAAAGCACGGTCCACCCGTGCTTTTTCGGGGCACCTCTATTAAGGTAGCCAGTCAAATAAACGATTTAACGAGCCAACACATCAACTGCCCTTATTACCGGCATACTCCCCCAGCAGCCCATATTTTAACTTTTGCCCTTTGCCTTTTGACTTAAATCCCAACATACACCCCATCCTCCCTTTCCTCGACGGAGAACGATTCGACACCCCGCGCGGGGTTGTAGACATCCTGGCCGGTGCAGGGGTCGAACTCCCAGCCGTGCCACGGACAGATGACGTGACCGTCCTCGATCGATCCTCTCCCGAGCGGCCCGCCCTGGTGCGGACACAAACCGTCGATCGCGCAGATCACGCCGTTCACCCTGGAGAGCGCTACGGTCCGCCCCCCGGCATCCGCTTCCATCACCTGCCCTTCACCTATCCGTGAAGCGTCATCGAGCACCTTGAACCAGTTCATGATCCGCTGATTTTCGTGTTTGGCCGGTTACCCTCCTATCTTGGGCACCTCTATCCTGTATTGGGCACCTCTATGTATTGTCATGAGTCCCGATTGCATCGGGATAAACTTCAAAACCGGAGTCCCGACACGTCGGGATGAGGATTTTGATCCCGACTCGTCGGGACAACGAAGCAATTGGAGTGCGGAATAAATACATAGAGGTGCCCATCAGATCGACAGGGTCCTTATATAGATAACAACCCCCAGCACCATCAGTGTAACCACCCAGACGAAAATATACCTTCGCATGGCTTTTTTGGCCGTTTCCTTCTCCCACCACGTTCTCGGCCCAACGCCTTTGAGCAGGAAGACCAGCTTGCAGGCGAGGTTCACGCTCACGACGTTCACCGCGAGCAGCAGGGCCGCTCCCGAGGCGAGATCGATGCGGGCGTGACCGAGCATCAGGCCGAAGGTAGCCGCCGGAGGAAGCAGCGCAACGGCGACCATGACGCCGACGAGCACGCTCGGCAGTCCGGTGCTGAGCGAGAGCGCGGCCGCCGCTCCCGAGGCGAACGCGAGCGCTATGGAATCGAGCCCGGCGTCGGTGCGGGAGATCAGTTCCGGACTGGTCAGGGGAAACGGCCACAAAACCCCCATGAGCGCGGAAAGGCTAACCGCCAGAAGCACCCCGGCGAAAAGGGTTTTCAGGGAATTCTTCATCAGGGAGAGATCGCCGAGCGCAGTGCCGAGCCCGAACGCCAGGTTCGGGCCGAGCAGCGGGGCTATCACCATCGCGCCGATAACCACCGCCACGTTGTTCTCGATCAGCCCGATCGCCGCGACGACCGTCGAGAGCATGACGAGCACGAGATAATTGAGATCCAGCCGGGAGTTTTTCTGCACCTCCTTGTAGAGGGCTTCCCGGGCCTGCGTCGCCTGGGACTCCTTCTCCTGCTGCTCCTCGGTCTGCTTCGGCAGGGATATGTCGACCGGATAGACGAGAAGCTTCGCGTAGGGCTGCGCTCCCAGGACGCTCTGCAGCGCGTCGAGCACCCCCTGGACGCTGTCGTCGGTCACGACAAGCCGCATGAGCCGCATGTCGTTCTCGTCTTTCGCGCCGAGACGGAAATCCCTTGCATCGTGTTTTTCGGCAATGGCCGTAACGGTCTTCAGACTGCCTTCGTCGACAATGACTTCGATGAGTTTCATGGCATTCAATCATACATTCGCTTCCCGCTCCGCTCTCGCGAAAGCGCCGATATCAGAAAATGCTGTCGCGCAGTGGCGAGCGATATAGTGACGTCGTCCGGCGTTGCCGGACTTGGTGACGACGCTTCGGCTTCGCCGAGCTTAGAAACGACGCCCGAGCTTCACCGGGCTTAGTGACAAGCGTGATCAAGAAAAACACCTCAAGGGCTGCTGTGTCATTACTCTTAACTTGTCACTAAGCCTGACTTTTCAGGCGTCGTCACCAAGCGCCCGGCGAAGCCGGCGCGACGTCACTACTCTTCCGACCCCGAAACCCGATCCCGACCCCGATCTCCGAAAGATAACATCGGGATTCGCCGTCGCTATCGGTATAGGAAAACGCTGTCGCGCAGTAGCGAGCAATATAGTGACGTCGTCCGGCGTTGCCGGACTTGGTGACGACGCTTCGGCTTCGCCGAGCTTAGAAACGACGCCCGAGCTTCGCCGGGCTTAGTGACAAGCGTGATCAAGAAAAATACCTCAAGGGCTGCCGTGTCATTACTCTTAACTCGTCACTAAGCCTGACAAGGTCAGGCGTCGTCACCAAGCGCCCGGCGAAGCCGGCGCAACGTCACTGGTCACTGTAACTCCTCGCTCACCAACTTCTGCCTTTTAACCTTTACCTTTTTCCTTTCAAAAGGCCACCCTCCAGGCGTTGTAACCAAGGTAGAGCAGCAGAAGCAAAGCCCCTTCCCAACGGACGATCCTCTTTCCGTGGGAAACACTCAGGGGAAGAAGAAACAGCGCCAGGAACGTCATCATGAGCAGGTCCTGCAGTCCGCCGTCACGCGGAACGGCGATGGTGCCCACCGTGGAGCACAGCCCGTTGACGAGAAGAAGATTGAAAATGTTCGAACCGACCACATTGCCCACGGCGATATCCGTCTTTCCCTGGAAGACGGCGATGAGCGAGGTTGCCAGTTCGGGCAGGCTCGTACCGAAAGCCACGACCGTGAGGCCGATGATCACCTGCGGCACCCCGAGCACCTCGGCGATTCCGGCCGCGCTGTCGACCGACAGCTTTCCTCCAAAGATCAGTCCGGCGAGCCCCCCGGCGAGCATGCCGAGATTGAGCACGACGCCTTTCAGCCCTTTTTCCCCGGCGAATTCTCCGGCCTCTTCGACAAGCGGATCGCGCTTCTTTTTCAGTACGTCGCCGATCACGTAATACATGAACACCCCGAAGACGAGCAGAAACACCAGACCGTCCGAACGGTCGAAGACGTCGGGCGAAGCGCGGAGCGAACGGTCGCTCCCGGCGATGAGGGCGAGCAGCGACACCATGATCATCATCGGGATCTCGCGCGAGATGATGACACTCTGGATCGTCAGCGGCCGGATCAGGGCCGTCAGGCCGATAATGAGGCCGATATTGGCGATGTTCGACCCGATGATGTTGCCGAAGGAAATCCCGCTGTCGCCCTGCAGGGAGGCGAGCAGATTGATCGACAGTTCCGGAGCGCTGGTTCCGAAGGCGACGACCGTCAGACCGATCACCAGCGGTGAAACGCCCAGGTTCCGTGCAAGGGCCGAAGCGCCGGTAACGAGGAAGTTCCCTCCCCCGAGCAGGAGAACGAGTCCGAGAAGCAGAAGAAAACCGTCGAGCAGCATGGAACAAGGGTGAATTGAAGACACCGGCCGTATACCTCACGATAGCAATAATAATCCGCTTCCGGAAAGCCTCCCGCGCACGGCGGCATGACGGATCCCCCGCGAACAACCCGACACGCCGCAGTCCTTTACGGATGATGGTGCACGGACAGGGCGAACGGGGCGCCGGCTGCCGGGCGGCGCCCTCTCACCATACCCACTTCCAGTCCCTGACCTCCGGCATGTCCTCGCCGTATTTGCGGATGTACTGCTTGTGGTCTATGAGCCGGTCGCGCACATACTGACGGACATAGGCCGCGCGCTGCCTGAGGCGCGGCACGCGGTCGACCACGTCGGCCACGAGGTGGAAGCGGTCCAGATCGTTCATCACCACCATGTCGAACGGCGTGGTGGTCGTCCCCTCTTCCTTGTAACCCCGTACGTGCAGATTCCTGTGATTGGTCCTGCGGTAAGTCAGCCGGTGTATGAGCCACGGATAGCCGTGGTAGGCGAAGATGATCGGCTTGTCGGTCGTGAAGATATCGTCGAAATGACTGTCCGGGAGACCGTGCGGGTGCTCCTCGCTCGGCTGCAGGGTCATCAGGTCGATGACGTTGACCACCCTGATCTTCAGATCGGGAAGCTGGCTGCGGAGAATATCGACGGCCGCGAGGGTTTCCAGCGTGGGAACGTCACCCGCGCACGCCATCACGACATCCGGATCGCCGTCGTCGAGATCGTTCGAGGCCCACTCCCAGATACCGATGCCGCTGGTGCAGTGCTTGATGGCGGCGTCCATGTCGAGCCACTGATAGGAGGGCTGCTTGCCGGCCACGATGACGTTGATGTAGTTGCGCGAACGCAGGCAGTGATCGGTGACCGAGAGCAGCGTATTGGCGTCCGGCGGAAGATAGACCCGTATCACGTCGGCTTTCTTGTTGACCACATGATCGATGAAACCGGGATCCTGGTGGGAAAAGCCGTTGTGGTCCTGCCGCCAGACGTGCGAGGTCAGAAAGTAGTTCAGCGATGCGATGGGCCTGCGCCATGGAATCTCGTCGTTCGTGACCTTGAGCCATTTGGCGTGTTGGTTGAACATCGAATCGACGATGTGGATGAACGCTTCGTAACAGGAAAAGAAACCGTGACGTCCCGTCAGAAGATACCCTTCGAGCCATCCCTGGCAGGTGTGCTCGGAAAGGATCTCCATCACCCTTCCGTCCGGCGAAAGATGTTCGTCCTCCGGAATCGTTCCGGCCATCCATGCGCGCTGGGTCTCTTCGAAAAGGTCCCCCAGCCGGTTCGAGGCGGTTTCGTCCGGACCGAAAACCCGGAAGTTCGCCTCTTTTTCGTTGAGGTCCATCACATCGCGCAGAAACCTCGCCATGGGCTTCGGCGCTTCGGCCAGAACGGAACCGGGTTCGGGCACGTCGAGAGCGTACTCCCTGAAATCCGGAAGGTGCAGCGCCTGCATAAGCAGGCCTCCGTTGGCGTGAGGATTGTCACCCATGCGGCGCGTACCCTCGGGGGCGAGCCCGCGCAGCTCTTCTTTGAGCGCGCCGTCGTCGGTGAACAACTCCTCCGGGCGATAGCTCTTCATCCACGATTCGAGCAGCTTGAGATGTTTTTCGTTCTGCCTGACCTCGCCGAAGGGCACCTGGTGCGAGCGCCAGAAGTCTTCCGTCTTCTTGCCGTCGACCTCCTCCGGACCGGTCCACCCCTTGGGAGAACGAAGAACGATCATGGGCCATTTGGGACGCTCCGTCTTCCCCTCCTCGCGGGCCCGCCTCTGGATCGAGGCGATTTCGTCAAGACACTCGTCGAGCGTCTCCGCCATGGCCTGGTGCATGGCGGCGGGATCGCTCCCCTCGACGAACCACGGCCTGTAGCCGTAACCCTCCATAAGGCTCGCGAGCTCCTCGCGCGGTATACGGGCGAGCACGGTGGGATTGGCGATCTTGTATCCGTTCAGGTGCAGAATCGGCAGCACCGCACCGTCGCGCTCCGGATTGAGAAACTTGTTGCTGTGCCAGGCCGTGGCGAGCGGACCGGTTTCAGCCTCCCCGTCGCCGATGACGCAGGCCGCGATCAGTCCGGGATTGTCGAACACCGCGCCGTAGGCGTGCGAGAGCGCGTAACCGAGCTCCCCGCCCTCGTGGATCGAACCGGGCGTTTCCGGCGCGACGTGGCTCGGAATACCGCCGGGAAAGGAAAACTGGCGGAAAAGGCGCTGCATGCCCTTTTCATCGAAAGAGACATCCGGATAGTACTCGCTGTAGGTTCCTTCGAGCCAGACGTTGGCCACAAGCGCGGGCCCGCCGTGCCCGGGACCGGCGATGTAAATCACATCGAGATCGCGCGCCCTGATGACGCGGTTGAGATGCGCGTAGACGAAGTTGAGCCCAGGGGTCGTCCCCCAGTGTCCGAGCAGCCTCGGCTTGACGTGTTCCGGCCTGAGAGGCTCGCGGAGCATCGGATTGTCCATCAGGTATATCTGTCCCACGGACAGGTAGTTCGCCGCCCTCCAGTAGGCGTTGATCGCTTCCAGCTCGACGGGAGCGAGCGTCGCTGACGGCTGTTCGTTGCCCGCGTTAGTGCTTCGTGTCATGGTGCATGGTATCTTGGTTGTTATAATGAAACGGCGTTCACTGCCCGAAGGGTCTGACGGGCTATCATCAACTCTTCGTTGGTGCTCATCACTCTGACGACAACGGAACCGTTATCCTTCGAAATCACCGGAAGATTTTCACGGTTTTTTTGTTCGTCGATATCGACCCCGAGGAATCCGAGACCGTCGCAGATGCCGGAGCGGATATCCGGAGAGTGTTCGCCGATGCCTCCGGTAAAAACCATCGCATCGATCCCCCCAAGCGCCGCCGCGAGCGCTCCGGCGTGTTTTCGGGCCTGATAGCAGAACAGTTCGACCGCGGCTCGCGACGCCTCGTCCCCTCCGCCGGCCGCCTCGAGCAGGTCGCGCATGTCGTCGCTTTTCTCCGACAGGCCGAGCAGGCCTGAGCGGCGGTTCACCATCTCCTTGACCTCCGGTGCGGTCATACCGCCCTGCTGGAGCAGAAAAAGAATCACACCGGGGTCGAGGTCTCCCGTTCGGGTGCTCATCACCAGCCCTCCGGCAGGCGAAAAGCCCATGGTGGTATCGACGCTTTCCCCGTCGCGCACCGCGGCCATGCTCGCTCCGTGACCGAGATGGGCGAGAACGATCCTGCCCCCGGCAACGTCGAGGCGCCGCAGCTCGTCTACAAGGTATTCGTATGACAGGCCGTGAAATCCGTAACGCCTGACCCCCTCGCGGCGAACGGCGGCCGGAAGCGGATAGGTCCGGGCCGTCCCGGGCATGGTGCGGTGAAACGCGGTATCGAAACAGGCGACCTGGGGAATACCGGTGAGCAGTCCGCCGGCGTGACGGACCGCCCTGAGCGCCTGGGGGAGATGCTCGGGGGCGAACGGGACGAGTCTTTCGAGCGAGGCTGTCACTTCCGGAGTCACGATCACGGGCTCGGTGTACTCGGGACCGCCGTGGACGATGCGATGCCCTACCGCCGCGGGCCGGGGCAGATCGTTCCTCGAGAGAAGCCACGAGAAAACCCGCTCGCAGGCGCTTTCGTGATCGGGTGCGGAAAAGCGCTCACGGACAAGGGATTCGCCGGACCCGTCACCGGCGGAAAAAACGCCCTCCCCGAACCCTATGCGGGTCAGGGAACCGGCGAGAATCCGCTCCTCCACGCCCTCGCCCAGGGCGTAAAGCGAGAACTTGATACTCGACGAGCCGGTATTGAGGGCCAGAATGGATATCTTTTTCATCGGGGAACTCACCCTTTGTTCTGCATGGCAACACAAAGCTACTGTTGCGGAAGGAAAAATCCTCATGGCAAACGTTACGCCGACGCAAAAAAATCCGCGCTCTCCTCCGGGAAAAAATCAAAAGGAAATCTTTTCTTACAGTATACGGCTGAACGCTCCCGGCGACGGGCGTGGCGTAAGGCGGATCTTTCGAAAAGAAAAAAAAACTTGACGAGCTGGCTGCCGCCGCGGGAGCCACCTTCGGGGAGATGATGGAGGCGGTCGAAGTCGGTATCGAAATGGGGGGCGGACCCGCAACGGTATCGGCCCGCTTCGCCCTGCAGGTAATGGAGTCGGTTTTTCCGGCCTGATCCCCGCGAACAATTCGACGACACAAGCCGGAGAACGATCGGCCCAGATACACGAAAATCCTTCGCCCGCCGGACACCATGGCAGACGCAACGATATTCCCGCTCCTCTCCCCGCCTCAGCTGACGGCTTTTCTCGCCGCGAGCCTGGTCCTCGCCCTGACACCAGGGCCGGGGGTTCTGTATATCCTCACCAGAAGTCTGTCACAGGGCTACCGGGCGGGGCTCGCTTCTGTCGGGGGAGTCGCTCTCGGCAACCTCTGTAACGCTATTGCGGCATCTGTGGGCCTGGCGGCTCTCCTCGCCGTTTCCTCCCTGTTGTTCACGGTCATCAAATATGCCGGAGCCGCCTACCTTGTCTGCCTGGGTGTGATAACATGGCTCTCCGCTTCGACCGTCGTTCGAGCGGAGACGAATGGCTCCATTCGTTCCGGACACATCTTCCGCGATGGATTCGTCGTGGCGCTCTTCAACCCCAAGACCCTGATATTTTTCGGAGCCTTTCTACCCCAGTTCATAAACGGTCAAGAGGCATCCGTTTTCCAGGCGATCCTGCTCGGAGCATGTTTCGTCGCCATTGCGGCAACCACCGATGCGGGTTACGCTCTCCTGGCCGGATCACTTTCCCCGGCGCTCACCGCCAACCGCCGAATCGGCTCTCTCGGTAAACGGCTGGCGGGCGCCACCTATATCGGGCTCGGTATCTTTGCCGCTCTCGACGGGGAAAACAGAGGAAAATAGAGCAAGCTACGGCACCGACCACGCCGAACGGTTCAGGGAACCGCCGTTCATCGGGTTCGTGGCAACAGACGCCCGAGAGACACTCCGCCCGCACACCCTCACCTTCGAAGACATTTCCCACCAAAATGTTTTAATTTATTTACTATATTAGAACCTATTCCTCATTTATTCAGTTTTATTGTTATTTACATCTAATAATTTACGGAACAGTAGTATCCGAGCGATAACGTACCAGTAATTACCGTTCGCATAAAACGCGAGAGGAACGAGATGAAGACCGAACGAAAACAGCCGTGGATCGTCGATACGACACTGAGGGACGGGGAGCAGGCTCCGGGGGTTGTCTTCAGCCGGGAGGAGAAAAAAAACATCGCCGAACAGCTCGCCGAAGCGGGCGTCGATGAGCTGGAAATCGGCTACCCGTCCATCAGCGACGAGGAAAGGCTCGCCATCCGGGAGATCGTCTCGATGCGCCTCCCGGCCAGGCTGACAAGCTGGGCCAGGGCGAAACGGGAGGATATCGAATGCGCGAAGATGGCCGGAACCGAGGGGATACACATCAGCCTTCCCCTCTCTCCGCTCTATCTGCAGCTCATGCACAAGGATTACGGCTGGGTCCGGCGACAGCTCGAAACCCTGATTCCCGAGGCGCGGAAGCATTTCGGCTTCGTAAGCGTCGGCGGGCAGGACTCAACGAGAACAAACGAGGAAACGCTCGAGCGCTTCGTCCGGGACGCCCTGGAATGCGGAGCCGAACGGATACGGATAGCCGACACCGTCGGCATAGCGACACCTTTCGGCACAGCCCGGACGGTGGAGCGCCTGAAATCCGCCGTACCGGCAATGCTGGAATTCCATGCGCATAACGATCTCGGCATGGCCACGGCAAACGCCTTCAGCGCCATCGAGGCGGGATGCGACGCGGTCAGCGTCTCGGTAACCGGCCTGGGCGAACGTGCGGGAAACGCCGCCCTCGAGGAGCTCGTCCTGGCCCTCAAACTTTCGGAGTCTTACACCTCCGCCGTCAGGACGGACTCGCTTCATAAGCTCTGCCGGACAGTCGCGGCGGCATCGAACAGATGCATACAGGACCAGAAACCCGTTGTCGGCGGCTCGGTCTTCCGGCACGAATCGGGCATCCACTGCAGCGCCCTCCTCAAGAACCCGCTCTCCTACCAGCCATTCCTGCCGGGGGAGATCGGCAGGGAGAACCACGAGTTCGTCATAGGAAAACACTCGGGCAGCGCAGCAATTCAGCACGTTCTGGCCGCTTGCGGTATCGAGATAGACCGTGCAGAGGCCGGAGCGCTGCTCGTATCGGTGAGAGCGGCAGCCGACCGGAAAAAATGCGGGCTTTCGCCGGCGGAGCTCGAACACATCTACAAACAAAGCCTCGTGAACTCCCAGGGGATATGCAGAAGCTGAAAAATCCGGTCATAGCACAGACCGACACCATCAACCTCCTGGCCGAAGTCCAGAGAGCGCTGAACAACCAGGAGAATATCGGCACGGTCCTTCGGTTCGTACTCAGCATCATGTCCGAGCACCTGGACATGATGCGCGGGGTCATCACGATCCTCAACCGGGAAACCAACGAGATCGTTATCAACGAGTCCTTCGGACTGAGCGAGGAGGAACAGGCCAAGGGGAGGTACATGCCGGGCGAGGGCATCATCGGCCAGGTGGTCGAAACGGGCCGGCACCGCGTTGTTCCGAGAATCAACGAGGAGCCACGCTTCCTCGACCGGACCGGTTCGGGAAACAGGATCAGGACCGACCGCCTCTGCTTTGTCTGTGTCCCGATAAAAAGCGGCAACGAGGTGATCGGCACGCTCAGCGCCGACCGCCCGATCCACACGGAAAACGGCCGTGCGAGCAGGAGCGAACAGAAGCGGAAGGAAGAGGAACGTATCGAGGAGCTGGTCAACATCCTCTCCATCATCGCGACGATGATTTCCCAGGCGGTCCGCATCAAACAGCTCGCGGAGGAACAGTCGAAAACCTCCGGACGGGAAACGGAACACGGCGTGAAAGACGGCGCACCCTTCTCCTTCTACCGCGATGAGCCGCGCGAACCGGAAGAGGAACTCTACAACGAAAACCGCAGACCGGCCAACATCATCGGAAACTCCAAGGCCATGATCACGGTTTTCCGGATGATAGACAAGATAGCGCCGACCAACGCGACAGCCCTCATTCTCGGCGAGAGCGGCGTCGGCAAGGAGCTTGTCGCCAACGCGATCCACTTCAAGAGCCATCGCGCGAACGATCCTTTCATCAAATTCAACTGCGCGGCGCTTCCCGAGAGCATTGTCGAAAGCGAGCTTTTCGGGCACGAAAAAGGAGCGTTCACCGGAGCCACGGCGACACGCCAGGGCCGTTTCGAGCTCGCCGACGGCGGCACGATCTTTCTCGACGAAGTCGGGGAGCTCAGCCTGCCCGTGCAGGCGAAGCTGCTTCGCATTCTCCAGGAAAAGGAATTCGAACGGGTGGGCGGGTCGAAAACCCTGAAGACCGACCTGAGGGTCATCGCCGCCACCAACAGGGATCTCGAGGAGGGGATACGGTCGGGAAACTTCCGCGAGGACCTCTACTATCGCCTGAACATCTTTCCGATCACGGTCCCTCCCCTCAGGGAACGCAAGTCCGATATCCTGTTGCTGACGGACTATTTCATCGAAAAGTACAACAGGATCAATTTCAAGGGGGTGCGAAGGATTTCGACCAGGACGATAGACATGCTCATGCGCTATCACTGGCCGGGCAACGTCCGGGAGCTCGAAAACTGCATCGAGCGCGCGGTCATCCTCAGTGAAGACAACGTCATTCACGGCTACCACCTGCCGCCGACGCTGCAGACGGCGGAGTCCAGCGGAACGCCGGCCGCCGGTTCTCTTCAGCAGCGCCTCGACGCCATCGAGCATGAAATGATCATCGAGGCCCTCAAACGCACCAAGGGCAACATGTCGAAAGCCGCTTCGCAGCTCGGACTGACGGAACGGGTCATGGGACTCCGGGTGAAAAAATTCGGCATCGACTACCGCAAGTACCGGCCGTAACCGCGTCCCTCAACCGTTCCGCGGCTCTCCCGGCCGCTCTGCCGGAGCTTCGTCAACATCGAGAACTCCGACGTGCAGCCTTCCGACCTCGAGTTCTCCGACCTCGAGCCGGCCTACTTTAGAACGGCGCACGAAAAGCTTTCCGACAACCATCCGCCCCACGGCGAACGCCCCGACGGCGAGAGCACCGACGGCCACCGCACCGATGGCGAAAGCCCCCAGGGCGGCCGCTCCCGTAGCGAGAGCTGCCGGAGAATTGCCGGAGCGTTTCGAACGGCGCAAAGAAGGCCCCTGTTCCGCGAATCCGGAATATCCGGAGTAGGTCATGGCTGCCTCCCTTCGCTTTTTCTCTTCTTCAGCCCCGTTGTCTCGGGATATCGCTGATTCCGGCGGGCAACACCTCCCCGCCGGATGGTGACGAAGCGGCTTTCGGCGCCTTCGACGACAATACCGGCCGCCATATCCACTACGCCGTCCCTGACGGCGAACTCCCTGAATTCCTGCATCATTCCCATGACGGCTACCTGTTGAAAAATTTCGGAAAACAAAGACTACCGTAGCTCAAGTATATGTTTTTCACGCTTTTTTTCCTGAAGAACGAGGCAAAACCACAATAATGTAGGAAAACCGACACTGTTTCGAATACCGTGAAACCGCCGGCCCCGTTCGAACGGAGCACCCTGTCCCGCACGCCCCCAAAAGAGCCGAAAAAACTACACATACGTAGAAACAAAAACTTCCCCACGATATCGTAGCAATTCTCAGGTCGCCCGACGCCGTTTTTCGCTGCCGCACGCTACGGCTCCCCTCGAAACAAAAAAAAATGCAACGCCAGCTTTCGCCGACGTTTAGCGCGGGCGGGAACATACGGAAACGGCATCCGGCACAATACAACACGCGGCTGTGGCACACCTGTTGCACCTAAAAAAGCGCGAACGAATTTGCAATGGCACGTGAATAGTCAAGGCTATTCTCTTTTCAAACCTAAATGACTGGACAAATGAGAAAAGTAGCGATTTACGGCAAGGGCGGCATCGGTAAATCGACCACGACACAGAACACGGTCGCCGGTCTCGCGGAAATGGGCAAGAAAGTCATGGTGGTCGGCTGCGATCCGAAAGCCGACTCGACGCGCCTCCTGCTCGGCGGCCTGCAGCAGAAAACCGTTCTCGACACGCTGCGCGAGGAGGGCGAAGAGGTCGAGCTCGAAGATATCATAAAAGAAGGTTTCAGGAGCACCCGCTGCACGGAGTCCGGCGGTCCGGAACCGGGCGTGGGGTGTGCGGGACGGGGAATCATCACCTCGGTCAACCTGCTCGAACAGCTTGGAGCGTACGATGACGACTGGGATCTCGACTACGTATTCTACGACGTACTCGGCGACGTTGTCTGCGGCGGCTTCGCCATGCCTATCCGCGACGGAAAAGCCGAGGAGATCTACATCGTCTGTTCCGGCGAGATGATGGCCATGTATGCGGCAAACAACATCTGCAAGGGCATCCTGAAATACGCCGACGCGGGAGGGGTTCGCCTCGGCGGCCTGATCTGCAACAGCCGCAAGGTCGACAATGAAAAGGACATGATCCAGGAACTTGCACGCAAGCTCGGTACCCAGATGATCCATTTCGTTCCGCGCGACAACATGGTGCAGCGGGCGGAAATCAACAGAAAAACCGTCATCGACTTCGATCCGGAACACTCCCAGGCGAACGAGTACAGGACGCTGGCGCGCAAGATCGAGGAGAACGAAATGTTCGTCATTCCGAAACCGCTCGAGATCGACGAGCTCGAACAGCTCCTGATCGAATTCGGCATCGCCAACTAAACAAACAACAACAAAGCAAAGGAGTCAGACACATGTTAATGATCAGAGCAATCGTCCGCCCTGCAAAAGTTCAGGATGTCATGCAGGGACTGCTTGACGCCGGATACCCGGCGGTCACCAAAATACCGGTTGTCGGACGCGGAAAACAGCGGGGTCTGAAAGTAGGCGACGTCGTCTACGACGAGCTGCCGAAGGAGATGCTGGTAGTGGTCGTTCCCGACGCCGACAAGGAGTTCGTACTCGATGCCATCATGATGAACGCGAAGTCTCCCGGCGAAGGCAAGTTCGGCGACGGAAAGATCTTCGTTTCGAAAGTCGAAGAGGTCTTCACCATCAGCTCGGGAGTCAGGGAAGAAGAACCGGCCGTGGCTGAGCCGAAGGAGGCGTCATGAAAGAGATCATAGCAATCATCCGGCCCAGGAAAATGAACGAAACCAAGCAGGCGCTCATCGATGCGGGTGTCTCTTCTTTCACCGCCCTGGGGAGAGTCCTGGGAAGGGGCAAGGGGCAGGTCCACTTCGACATTCTCCAGGGAGCCGAAGAGGGACATCCGGAAGCCATCGAACAGCTCGGCAACGCTCCCCGCCTGGTTGCCAAGCGCCTGATAGCCATCGTCGTTCCTGACGAAATGGCCCGGACCACGATCGATGCGATCATCAGGACGAACCGGACGGGCAAACCCGGCGACGGCAAGATATTCGTCACGCCGATCACCGATACCCTGAGGGTACGAACCGGTGAAACCGGCGATGCCGCTCTCGTATGACAAACCACTCACGATGAAAAAGGAGATAGTTATGGAGTCCATCAGGAATTTCACAGATCCATCCGTCATAAAGGAGGAACTGGTAAAGCTGTACCCGCCGAAAGTGGCCAAGAAAAGGGGCAAGGCGATCGTCGTCAACGATCCCGAAGAGATCCCCCAGGTCCAGGCGAACGTCCGCACGGTCCCCGGCATCATCAGCCAGCGCGGCTGCTCCTATGCCGGCTGTAAAGGGGTGGTGCTCGGCCCCACGCGCGACATCGTCAATATCACGCACGGGCCTATCGGCTGCAGTTTCTACAGCTGGCTTACCCGCCGCAACCAGACCCGGCCCGAAAGCCCGGAGCATGAAAACTACATGCCCTACTGCTTCTCGACCGACATGCAGGAAGACCATGTGGTCTTCGGCGGCGAAAAGAAACTGAAGCAGGCGATCCAGGAAGCATACGATCTCTTCCACCCGAAAGCGATCGCGATCTTCTCGACCTGCCCGGTGGGCCTCATCGGCGACGACGTTCACGCCGTGGCGAGAGAGATGCGGGAAAAGCTCGGCGACTGCAACGTTTTCGGCTTCAGTTGCGAAGGGTACCGCGGCGTGAGCCAGTCGGCGGGGCACCATATCGCCAACAACGGGGTGTTCAAGCACATGGTCGGCCGCGACGACACCGTGAAGGACGGCAAGTACAAACTGAACCTGCTCGGCGAATACAACATCGGCGGCGACGCGTTCGAAATCGAGCGCCTGCTGGACAAATGCGGTATAACCCTCGTCGCCTCGTTCAGCGGCAACTCGACGGTCGGGGCGATCGAAAACTCGCACATGGCCGACCTGAACGTCATCATGTGCCACCGTTCGATCAACTACATGGGAGACATGATGGAGACGAAGTTCGGCATCCCGTGGATGAAAGTGAATTTCGTCGGCGCCGAGTCGAGCGCGAAGTCGCTGCGCAAGATCGCCGAATATTTCGAGGACGACGAACTCAAGGCACGCGTTGAGGAGGTGATCGCCGGGGAGATGCCCCAGGTCAATGCCGTGATCGAGGAGATCCGCCCGAGGACCGAAGGCAAGACCGCCATGCTCTTTGTAGGGGGATCGCGCGCTCACCACTATCAGGATCTCTTCACCGAGCTCGGCATGACCACCCTGGCGGCCGGGTACGAATTCGCGCATCGCGACGATTACGAAGGGCGCCACGTGCTGCCGACGATCAAGATCGACGCCGATAACAAGAATATCGAGGAGCTGAAGGTCGAACGCGATCCCGAAAAATACACCGAAAGAAAAAGCGAGGCCGAAATCGAAGCCATGAAGGCCAACGGACTGGAAATGAACGGTTACGAGGGCATGATGAAACAGATGGAGAAAAAAACCTTCGTCGTCGACGACATCAGCCACTACGAATCGGAAAAACTGATCGAGCACTTCAAACCCGATATTTTCTGCGCCGGTATCAAGGAAAAATATGTCGTACAGAAAATGGGCGTACCTCTCAAGCAGTTGCACAGTTACGACTACGGAGGCCCCTACACCGGCTTTATCGGAGCGGTCAACTTTTACCGGGATATCGACCGCATGGTCAACAATCCCGTCTGGAAAAAGATCAAGGCTCCCTGGCAAACCGCCCCGGCGGACGGAGAACTCGAGGCCGAATACGTTTCACAGTAATCAGGAAAACGGAGACTACCAACATGCTGTTACGACACACGAAAAAAGAAGTCAAGGAACGCGAGGGGCTGACGATCAACCCGGCAAAAACCTGCCAGCCGATCGGAGCCATGTATGCCGCGCTCGGGGTTCACGGCTGTCTCCCCCACAGCCACGGATCACAGGGCTGCTGCGCTTACCACCGCAGCACCCTGACCCGCCACTACAAGGAACCCGTCATGTCGGCGACCAGTTCCTTCACCGAAGGCGCCTCGGTTTTCGGCGGCCAGGCCAACCTGCTTCAGGCGATCACCACGATTTTCTCGGTCTACGATCCGGATATCATCGCGGTACACTCCACCTGCCTGTCCGAAACCATCGGCGACGACCTGCAGCAGATCACCAAGAAAGCTCTCGACGACGGCAGGATTCCCGAGGACAAGCGCGTAATCTACGCAAGCACCCCGAGCTTCGTCGGTTCGCACATCACCGGCTACGCCAACATGGTGACCGGCATCGCGGAACAGTTCGCCAAACCGGATGGCGAAAAGCTCGACCAGGTCAACATCGTCGCGGGATGGATGGAGCCGTCCGACATGCGCGAGATCAAACGGCTGTCGAAAGAGCTCGGCGCCCGAATCGTCCTCTTCCCGGACACGTCCGATGTTCTCGACGCACCCCAGACGGGCAGGCACGAATTCTACCCCAAAGGCGGCGCGACGGTCCCGGCCCTGGAAAGCACCGGCCGGAGCAGGTGTTCGATCGCGCTCGGCTGCATAAGCGCCGAACCCGCCGCGATAGCGCTGGAAAAGAAATGCAAGGTGCCCTTCCGGACCGAGGACATGCCGATCGGACTCAGCGCCACCGACCGGTTCATCATGTCGCTCAGCAAGGCTGCCGGAGTCGAGGTACCCGATGAAATCACGGCGGAAAGAGGCCGTCTTGTGGACGTCATGACCGACATGGAGCAGTACTTCTACGGCAAAAAGGTCGCACTGTTCGGCGATCCCGACCAGCTCATCCCGCTGACCGAGTTTCTGCTCGACCTGAACATGAAACCGGTGCACATCGTCAGCGGCACGCCGGGGGCGCGTTTCGAAAAACGCATGAAGGAGATCCTCAAAGACGCCCCTTACACGAACTTCAAGAACGGCCTCACCGCCGACATGTTCCTTCTGCACCAGTGGATCAAGAACGAGCCGGTCGACCTGCTCATCGGAAACACCTACGGCAAGTATATCGCCCGCGACGAGGACATTCCGTTCGTGCGGTTCGGCTTCCCGATCCTCGACCGTATCGGCCACAGCTACTTCCCGAACGTGGGCTACACCGGAGCCCTGCGACTTGTCGAAAAGATCCTCGGCGTATTTCTGGACCGTCAGGACCGCGACGCCCCCGAGGAGAAGTTTGAGCTCGTGATGTAGCAACACCAGGGCACCTCTAAAAAGTGTCATGAGCGGTAGAGGTACCCACCATTAACACAAGGGTTAAAGCCATGGAAAAGATCGGAATACTCGAAGGAAGACAAAAGCAGATCTACGAAAAGAAAGAGGATGAAGCCGCGTTCGACATCAAATGCGAAACCACCAGTCTTTCGGGGTCCGTCAGCCAGAGGGCCTGCGTCTTCTGCGGCTCGAGAGTCGTCCTCTATCCGGTTGCCGACGCCCTTCATGTCGTTCACGGCCCCATCGGATGCGCCGCGTATACGTGGGACATCCGGGGGGCCGTATCTTCCGGCCCCGAACTGCACCGGCTGAGTTTCTCCACGGATCTCAGGGAGATGGACGTCATCTACGGTGGAGAAAAGAAACTGCACCGGTCGCTTGTCGAGCTTATCGACGACTACCGGCCGAAAGCCGCGTTCATCTACTCCACCTGTATCATCGGACTTATCGGCGACGACATCGACGCGGTCTGCAGGAAAGTTTCACAGGAAAAGGGCATCCCTGTCCTTCCGGTGCATTCGGAAGGGTTCAAAGGCACGAAAAAAGACGGCTACAGGGCCGCCTGCGACGCCCTGATGAAGCTGGTCGGCAAAGGATCGACAGAAGGCATCGGCAAATACAGCATCAACATTCTCGGAGAGTTCAATCTCGCCGGCGAAGCCTGGATCATCAAAAACTACTACGAAGAGATGGGCATCGAGGTCGTCTCCACCATGACCGGAGACGGTCGGGTAGGCGATATCCGCCGCTCCCACGGCGCATCGCTCAACATCGTCCAGTGCTCGGGCTCGATGGTCAAGCTCGCGAAAATGATGGAGGAGAAATACGGCATACCCTACCTCAGGGTCTCCTATTTCGGCATAGAAGACATGTCGAAAGCGCTCTACGACGTGGCGAAGCATTTCAGCGACAACCCGGCTATCATGGAAGCCGCGAAAGCGCTGGTGAGCCGCGAGGTCGGAGAGCTCTATCCGCAGCTCCGGGAGTTCCGCAACGAGCTCGAGGGCAAGAAGGCGGCGATCTACGTCGGCGGCGCCTTCAAGGCGTTCTCGCTCATCAAGGCCCTGAGGTCGGTGGGCATGAACGTCGTCCTCGCCGGCTCGCAGACCGGAAACAAGGACGATTACAGCGGCCTGAAGGAGATGTGCGACGAGGGAACGGTCATCGTCGACGACTCGAACCCGGTGGAGCTTTCGAAGTTCATCCTCGAGAAGGAAGCCGACCTGCTTATCGGGGGCGTCAAGGAACGTCCCATCGCCTACAAGCTCGGGGTCGCTTTCTGCGACCACAACCATGAACGGAAAATTCCCCTGGCCGGCTTCGAGGGCATGTACAACTTCATACGGGAGGTGTACAGCTCCGTCATGAGCCCGGTCTGGCGGTTCGCTCCCAGAAAAGGAGGTTTATCATCATGAAAACAGCGAAAACCGCAACGCAGAACGCCTGCAAACTCTGCAACCCCCTGGGAGCCTGCCTGGCATTCAGGGGCATCGAGGAGTGCGTGCCGTTCCTGCACGGCTCCCAGGGATGCGCCACCTATATCCGCCGCTATCTGATAAGCCACTTCAAGGAACCCGTGGATATAGCCTCGTCGAACTTCAACGAAGACACGGCCGTGTTCGGAGGCAGCCATAATCTCAAGCTGGGGCTCAAGAACGTCACGCAGCAGTACCGTCCAAAGGTGATCGGTCTGGCGACGACCTGCCTCTCCGAAACGATCGGCGACGACGTGGACATGATCCTCAAGGAGTATGTCCGGCTTTTCGACGAAGGGGAGCCGCTTCCGAACGGCAAACCCCTGCCGATCATGATCCATGCATCGACTCCCAGCTACCAGGGAAGCCATATCGACGGGTTCCATGCCGCCCTGAGAGCGACGGTCGAGAAACTCGCCGAGAACGGCGCGAAAAAGAACCTTCTGAACCTGTTCCCCAACATGGTCTCGCCGGCCGACATGCGCTACCTGAAGGAGGTCCTCAAGGATTTCTCGGTCCCCTATGTACTGCTTCCGGACTATTCCGAAACCCTCGACGGCGGTCCGTGGGCGGAATACCATAGAATACCGAGAGGCGGCACTCCGGTCAACGCGATCCGTGAAACCGGAATGGCGGCCGGAAGCATCGAATTCGCCTCGACCCTTGCAGCGGACAAATCGCCGGCGCACCACCTCGAAGAGAACTTCGGCGTTCCGCGCTACACCATGGCGATGCCGATAGGCATACAGCAAAGCGATGCGTTTTTCGGACTCCTGGAAAAGCTTTCCGAAACGCCCCTGCCGGAGAAATACGGCGACGAACGGCGGCGCCTCGTGGACGCCTATGCTGACGGGCACAAGTACATTTTCGGGAAAACGGCGATAGTCTACGGCGAAGAGGACCTTGTGATCGCCATGACGGCGTTTCTCGCCGAAATCGGCATCACCCCCGTGCTCTGCGCTTCGGGCGGAAAGAGCGGACAACTCAGGAAACGGTTGCTCGAACTGGTCCCCGACATCGAGGAAAAAGGGGGAAAAATTCGTGACGGCGTCGACTTCGTCGATATCGAAGACGAGGCGAAAGCGCTGAACCCCGACCTGCTCATCGGTAACAGCAAGGGGTACACCCTGTCACGCAAAAACAACATCCCGTTCATCAGGATAGGCTTCCCGATCCACGACCGGTTCGGAGGGCAGCGCCTGCACCATCTCGGTTACCGCGGCACGCAGGAGCTGTTCGACCGGATCGTCAACACGGTCATCGAACAGAGACAGAGTTCTTCACCGGTCGGCTACACCTACATGTAAGAAACGAGTACCATGACGATATCCATAGAAAAACACCCGTGCTTCAACGACTCGTCGAGGCACACATTCGGGCGGATTCACCTGCCCATTGCACCGAAGTGCAACATTCAGTGCAACTACTGTAACCGGAAGTTCGACTGCATGAACGAAAACCGCCCGGGCGTCACCAGCAAGGTGCTCTCTCCGCATCAGGCACTGCACTATCTCCACAAGGCGGTGGAGCTGTCGCCGAATATCTCGGTCGTCGGCATCGCCGGCCCCGGAGACCCCTTCGCCAATCCGGAAGAAACGATGGAAACGCTGCGGCTCGTCAGGGAACACTATCCCGACATGCTGCTGTGCGTCGCCACCAACGGGCTCAATGTCCTGCCCTACATCGACGAGTTGGCGGCCCTCCAGGTCAGCCACGTCACGATCACCATCAACGCGGTCGATCCGGAAATCGGGGCGGAAATCTACGCATGGGTGCGGCACAGGAAAAAGGTGTACCGCGACACGAATGCCGCCGGGACACTGCTCGAAAACCAGCTCGAAGCCCTCCGGAGACTCAAGGAAAAAGGAGTCACGGCCAAGGTGAACTGCATCATCATTCCGGGCGTCAACGACCGGCACGTCGTCGAAGTGGCGAAAACCGTCTCGGAACTCGGCGCCGATATTTTCAACTGCCTTCCCTACTACAAAACAACCGAAACCGTTTTCGAAAACATCCCCGAACCGCACCCGGAACTGGTTACGGCCATACAGCGTGAAACGGCGCGATACCTGCCCCAGATGAAACATTGCGCCCGCTGCAGGGCGGACGCGATCGGCATTATCGGCCGGGAAAACATCGATGAAATCATGAAAGAACTGCAAGAAGCCGCGAAACTCCCCATGAGGCCGTCCGAAAACCGGTCCTTTGTAGCCGTAACCAGTATGGAGGGGGTGCTGATAAACCAGCATCTCGGTGAAGCCGACCGCTTTCTCGTCTATGCTTTCGACGAGGAAGCGCAGACACCGGTTCTCGTCGAATCGAGGCCTGCACCGCCCGCAGGCGGCGGAACCATGCGCTGGGAGGCGGTGGCCTCCCTCCTCGGCGACTGCCGTGCGCTCCTGGTAAACGGCGCGGGCGAGGCCCCGAAAAAAGTCCTGCACAAAAGCGGCATGGAGGTCTACACCCTCGACGGCGTCATCGAGGAAGGTGTAACGGGAGTCTTTTCGGGAAAGGACATGTCGCACCTGATGCGTATCAGCCAGATGCATGCCTGCAAGACAAACTGTTCGGGCACCGGCGGCGGGTGCGGGTAATAACAAGTCAAAAAAATCAAACGGTAGAGAGGGACTGGCTGGTGATCGACAGGTTTTATTGTCCCCGCGGATTGCACTGGTGTTCACGACGACCGTAGGGGCGAAAAATTTTTCGCCCGTACTGTGGAGGGGAACCGGTTAGCGGTTGGCAGTATGCAGTTTGTGCAAGGCGGTAGGCAAGTGCTTTGGTAGAAAGCGGTTGCCGATGAACAGAGGTTTCGTGTCTGCTCGAACCGGCGGTGGTTTCGATAGTGATACCGACGCCGACGGCGAACCCCGATGGTATCTTTCGGAGGTCGGGGTCGGGTTTCGGAATCGAATGTATTTCTTTACGGTAACAGGTGGTGTGTACAGCTTAAAAA
>JANQHQ010000032.1 GCA_028282595.1 Chlorobium sp.
TACGGGCGAAAAATTTTTCGCCCCTACGGTCGTCGTGAACACCCGTGCAATCCGCGGGGACAATAAAACCTGTCGATCACCAGCCAATCGCACCCCTACTCATACATTTTTGACTTTTGCTTTTTCACTTTTGATGTTATTAATCGATCTTCAGCGGGCGGCTCGTGCCCAGGGGAGTCGGGAAGAGGAATACGACCAGATAGGACGAGATCGCCATGGTGATGATGGCGACGAGCTGTATGAGCTGTGAGCTTGTGTGGCTGATCATGCCGCTTTCGGCGGCGAGTATCGCGATGATCAGCGAGAACTCGCTGTTCTGTCCGAGTCTGAAACCCATTTCCCGGCTGAATTTCGGTGTTTCCTTCGTCAGAAGAAAGGCGTATCTGAAAACCAGCGGTTTCAGGGTCAAGAGGATGCCGGCAAGCAACAGGGCGGGAAAGAGCACGGTTTGCAGGAGCGAGAAGTCGAGTTTCGCTCCGAGTGTGAAGAAGAAAAGCACCAGAAAGAAGTCCCGCAGGAACTTCAGATTTTCGGCAAGGTAGTTGGACAGTGGACCTCTTGCAAGCGAAACCCCGGCAATGAACGCTCCTATTTCGGGGCTCATGCCGATTTGTTCGGAGAGTAGCGCGAGGGCGAAGCACCAGGAGAGGGCGAGCAGGTTCAACAGCTCGATGTAGCGCTGGACCTGGGTCATCATTCTGCGGATGACGTACTGTTCCGCGACGATGGCGACCGCCGTCAGGAGAACGCCTACGAGAATACTCAGCAGCCAGCCGCCGACCGAGGGGTCGCTTCCGCCGTTGATGAAGCTGATCGCAAGTACCGCCAGGATGTCCTGCATGATGAGCACGGCTATGGCTACCGCCCCCATGTGTTTCTGGTGAAGCGTGATGGTCGGCATGAGCTTGACCACGAGGATCGTACTCGAAAACATCATGGCGACACCGGTGATGACCGACTCCAGAAGAGGAATACCGAGATAGTAGAGCACAACGCCCGTGACCAGCGCGAAGAGACCGCTCGTCAGCAGGGTGAGAGGGAAGGTCTTGCTGAACAGTTCCATCAGCTTTCGCGGATGGAGGGAGAGACCCGCAAGGAAAAGCAGGAGGGTGATGCCTATTTCGGAGGCTTCGTTGATGAACTCGATCTCCGTGACGAACTTGAGCCCCCATGGACCGAGCAGCACGCCCGCGACGATGTAGGCGATGATGATCGGCTGGCGACTGAGCAGGGAGAGCCATCCGAGAATCGTCGAAACGATGACCACCAGCGCTATGTCGAGAAACACGATGTTTGTCATTTCTGCATGTCTTCCCGGTTTGCCGTCAGGAGAGCGTACTGTTCCCCGATATACCGATCCACGCGAAACTTGCGTGCGCACCCATTATAGTTCATATAGCGGATTTTGCCAAAAACCGGCCGTTCGAACCAGGGGCGGTCGTGCACGCCTCCGATCGACCAGGCGACGCCGGTAAAACCGTTCGGGTCCCGCCCGTCGAGGGCGTAGCGGTCGTTGAGGTAGATCGCCGTCTCGAACGCCGTCTCCGGATCGGGAGACCATTCCAGAATTTTTTTCGCCCAGTACATGCGCATATACCCGTGCATCCTGCCGGTTTCGCGTATCTGGATCTGCGCAGCGTTCCAGAGCCGGTCGCCGGTTTCGGCGTTTTCGAACGCATCGCGGGTGTAGAGATGTTCCCGAGCGTCGGAGCGGTGGAGGTCGAGCGTTTCGTGAGCCCAGGGTGCGATTCCCGAAAGCGAATCGTAACGTTCGTTATAGAAACAGTAGTTTTCCGAAAGCTCGCGCCTGACAACGAGCTCTTCCAGGAAGGCTTCCCTGGCACTTTGCGGGGCAGCGCTATCCCTGACGGCGAGCGCGACGCGCTGGGCGCTGATATGCCCGAAATGGAGGTAGGGGGAAAGGCCCGACACCATATGCGCATTGGGGTCGTTGCGGCCCGTGTCGTAAGTGTCGAGGCGGTGTTCGAGAAAGTCCGCAAGCGCTTTCAGGGCGGCCTCCTCGCCGGGACGGGTCGACGGGACCGGCAGAACGTTTCTGTCGATCTTCAGGGTTCGGAAAAGCTTTTTCCAGTCGACCGGATGCGACTCTGTTTCGTGTTCGGGCGATTGCGCCCGCAGTTCGGGGAAGGGGGTCAAAAACACCTCCAGCTTGCCGTTGATTTTCGGCCGGATGGTTCGCGCCGCGAATTCCTGTTTCGCCGATGCGCTGCGACAGGGGACGATGTTGTGGGCGTCGACCTCGAAAAAATCGACCGACGTGTCGCGGTGGACATCGTTTTTCCACTTCCGTGCGATTTTCAGCGGGGAAAAGTCGGTGATCAGTGCGCCCGCGTCCATCCTTTCCAGAAAACGCGGGACTTCCCGGCCGGGGTCGCCGCAGAGGACGAAAAAGGGGATGCCGAGGCGCTTGAGCCCCTGTTCCAGTTCCATGAGTCCGCCGAGCATGAAATCGTACTGCCTCAGGGCGGCTCCCAGGAAAGAGGGGGCGAGGGCGAACACGACAACGAGCGGCCGCCGGTGGCGCTCCGCCAGCTCCCTCGCGAAGAGCATGGCCCAGTTGTCCCGGATTCTCTGGTCCCTCGACATCCAGTAGACGACGGGCCCGTCGATTTCCCGGCCTTGCTGGACAGTGCGTGTTCGTTCGGGATGGATCATGCTTGCGCGGGGATTCTTGACGGGATGCACGTACGGTTGTACCCGGCCGGAAAAACCGACGGTATACTTCAGATAAGTTCCGCTATCCGTAAAAAGTTTTCCAGAAGGGTGTTGCCGGTTTTCTCGTAGTCTGAACGGATGTCGAGGTAGTGTTCCATCAGTTTCCTCCCGTCCATTGCCCGCAGGTCGGGGTCGCTCGTGAGCCAGGAACGGAACATCTCTTCGGTGAGTTCGAAGTGGGACTGTATGCCGTAGGCCCTGCGGGAAACTCTCACGATCTGGTTCCGGCAGTGCTTCCCTTCGGCAAGCAGGGATACGCCCTCGCAGGGGATCGCGGTTTCTCCGTGGAGCTGGAAAACCCTGAAACGCCGGCCGAGACCCGCGAACAGCGGGTCGTGTTCTCCCTCATTCGTCAGGGAGACCGTGAAGGGCAGGTCGTCCGGACCGAAAAAACCGGTCTCTTTTATTTCGCAGGGACGGATTGCCCCGCCGGCCGCCTTGACCAGCACCTGCATGCCGAGGCAGATGCCGAGGTAAGGGAGCTCTTCGTCGATGATCGTGCGGGTTCGGTCGAGATCGTTCCGCATCGACTCGCAGCGGTCGTTCGCGCTCTGGGGACCGCCCAGGCTCACAACTCCCGAGAAATTTCCCGGGTCGGGATAGCGGTCCCCGAGGGAAAGGTCGATCGTGCGGGAAGGGATGGCGTGTATCCCGAGCAGTCCGGAGAGCAGGCCGGGGCCTTCATGCGTAGTGTGCTTGACGATCAGGAGAGGTTTCGGCATGCTTCGGCGAAGGCTGTTATTGAAGCCAGAACGACAACGTTTTCACGAGCTCTTCCCTCGATACGGGTTTGCCGAGATGAGCGTTCATGCCGCTCCTGCGCGTCAGGGCGATATCCTTGGCGTCCGTATTTCCGGTCAGGGCGACGATAGGTATTTCGCGGAACTTCCTGAAGCGGGAGAAACACGATCCTTCCCGGATTTTCCGCGCGGTATCCACGCCGTTGAGCACGGGCATTTCCATGTCGAGGAACACAATGTCGTAATCGGTCTGTTCAATGCACTGGATCGCATCCTCTCCGTTCTCCGCCTGAGAGACGTCCGCTCCCATCCGCTCGAGAATCGCGCTCATGTACTTTCTGCTGGTGAGGTTGTCGTCGACGACCAGTATTTTCACGCCTTCGGGCACGAAGTTGTCGGAGTAGTCCACGGGCTCTCTTTCGGAAAAGAAGTATTTTTCCAGAACGCTCTCGATAGATTCCTTTGTGACCGGTTTGGGTATGAAGCCGTCCATGCCGGCGCCGATGGTTCTTTCGCGGAGTTCCCCGCCGGAAAGCGCTGAAACGCCGACTATGGGAACGCCCCTGCAATCGACGGTCGACACCGGTGTCTTGCCGGTGAGCTTCCCCTCTCTGATGCGTCGTGCAGCTTCATCGCCTTTCATGAGCGGCATTTCGATATCCATCAGTATGAGGTCGAACGTTTTCCTCGACAGGATCGAAAGGGCCTGCACCCCGTTTTCCGCCTGGGTGACCTGGCAGTTCCGGTCCGCGAGAAACTTGGCGGCGATGAACCTGTTTGCCTGGCTGTCGTCGACGACGAGGATGTTTTTCTCCTGCAGTACTTCCTGTTTGAGTTGTTCGCTTTCCCGCGAGTCGTACAACGGCAGCGACAGAATGAATTCCGTCCATTCGTGCTCCCTGGAACGGCAGGTTATCTCTCCTCCGAAAGAGTTGATAACCCGCTTGCAGAACGCGAGCCCGAGACCGACGCCCCCCTCTTTGCCCGACGTATAGAAACTGTCGAAAATTCTTTCGAGCTTGCCCGCCGGAATACCGGGGCCGGTGTCACGCACCCTGACGATATTGTAATCTTCGGTGCGGTCGGTGGAGATTTCGATGGAGAAGCCGGGTTTATCTTTGTAGTAGAGTGCGTTTTTAATGAGGTTGAACAGCACGTAGATGAACAGATCGTTGTCTCCGAAAAAATCGAAATCTTTTTTTGCCGCTATCGTGACGAGTTGCCGGTCTTCCGGGGACGCATAACTGTAACTGCTGATGGCGTGATGGATGCTGTTTTTCGCGGAGGTCCGCTTGAACGTCTTCGGATCGACCGACTTGCCCAGCATGCCGGCGAGAATCGAATCGATGATCTTGTTGGCCCGCAGGACGGTTTCCGTGCTCTCCTCTACCACATTGTGCAGGCTGATGAGCCCGGACCGGCTGAGGGTGTAGCGTGGATCCTGTTCCTTCGTTCCGGGTTTGCTCGGAAGCATGGACTGCAGAGACCCCATGGCGTTGATAATGGCGTTCAGGGGGTTTCTCATTTCGTGGGCTATGCTTCCGCTGAGGCTGTGGAGCAGGGAGAATTTCGTCAGATTAGCGAGGTGTTTTTTATGGCTGAAAATAATGCTGCCGACGATGCCGAACAGCAGGACGGGAATGTACTCCGGATGAAAATGTGCGAAGCCGATCCGTCCATCGACGAGGAAAACGGCGTAACTGGCCACGAGATATCCCGAAACCGTCAGTGTGGTGACGAGAAGCCAGTTGTTTATCAGCAGGATGAGCAGAAAGAGGCCTGCAAATGTCGACATCGCCCAGACCATCGACCATTCGTTTTTCAGGAGCATGAAACAGAAAAAGATCGGAATCATTATCCATATCGAAACGATAAGGTAGATGGGAAACAACGATCTGAGCCGACGGGGAATGGAATGGTAGAAGACCCACGGAACGCTCAGAAGCGCAATGAGGAGGCGAAAGGTGAGGCTTTCGAAATCCTGGGGGAAAACATATTCCCACACGAAGTGGAAAAGCGGGAACCCGACGAGTCCGAACAGCCCCATTATCGGGATGTTCGGTTCGGCGTGTTCGAGAATATACAGAGCGTTTGTCCAGAGTTTTTCTTTGAACGTTTTAAACGTCATTATCGTCAGAATCTCTGTTTGCGATATAGGGGTTGTCGGAAGCCCGATAGCTCGGGTATAGAATCAATATCGCGAATTTCTTTTACACAACGGAGAGATGGACGGTTTCTGTGCTTTTGTACTGTATCCGGGGGCGTCGGCACCGGCAGGGAACATGTTGCAAAACAGGCAGGGATTCGTGAAGAGAGCGGTGTTTACTGCGTGGGTGACGTGCGATATGACGTGTGATGTGACGTGATATGCGTGGAAAATGGGCCGGTGAATAAAAAAAATTGTATCAGTTAGGACAACATATTATTTTGTAAGTGGTTGAAAATAAGGGTTTTTAGATGGAACTACTCTGGTAGTATTAAAGTATTGCTGTATTTATGTGAAACCGAAGTTAAAAATGAGTGACTGACAATGTCGGGAGAAGCCACATCCGGAAGTCGGGAACCCCCAGGCCCTCAGAGTTCCCCCAGGTCTCTGCCGGATTTCATCGAAAAAAAACTCGAGGCATGCGAGGCTGAAACCTTCAGCCCCAGAAAAAACGGCAAGCCTCTCGTGCTCGGCAACAGGGCGCCGGGGCCGGGTTCCGTCATTCTTCAAAGCAACGACTATCTCAACATATCCAAGCACCCCGAGATTACCCGGGCTCAGATAGAACTCCTGGAAAACGCCGGGAGAGAGCTCGTGATGTCCGCGGTGTTTCTTCACGAGGGAAGCGATAAATCCCTGTTCGAAAAATCGATGGCGGATTTCACGGGCTTCCAGAGCTCGATTCTCTGCCAGTCGGGCTGGGCCGCGAATGTCGGCCTGATGCAGGTTATCGCGGATGAAAAAACCCCCGTGTACATAGATTTCTTTACCCACATGTCCCTTTGGGAGGGAATCAAGGCTTCCGGCGCGACACCCTATGCGTTCCGGCACAACGATCCCGGGCATCTTGAACGGCTGGTAAGGGAGAACGGTTCCGGGGTCGTGCTTGTGGATTCGCTCTACAGCACGACGGGGGACATCGCTCCGCTGACGGATATTATCGATGTCGCCGAGCGTTACGGCTGCGCCTCGGTTGTGGACGAGTCCCACTCCCTCGGCACTCATGGTCTTCACGGTTCGGGGCTTGTCAGCGAGCTCGGCCTGACGCACAGGGTGCACTTCATCACGGCGAGTCTCGCCAAAGCCTTTGCGGGAAGGGCCGGGATCATTATCAGTTCCTCCCGGTTTGCCCGTTACTATCCCTATCTCGCGTTTCCCGCGATCTTCAGCTCCGCTCTTCTGCCCCACGAAATAGCGGGGTTGCGCGCGACGTTGAAGGTTATCAGGGAAGGGGACGACAGAAGAGCCCAGCTGCATGAAAAGGCGCGCTTTTTGCGGGAAGGCTTCGAACAGCTCGGTTACAACATTGTGAGCGATTCGCAGATTATCGCCATCGAGAGCGGGCTTGAAAGCGACACGGAGGTTTTCCGTGACGCTCTTGAGGAGCGGGATGTTTTCGGATCGGTGTTTCTTACCCCGGCTACCCCGAAAAACCGTTCCCTGATGCGCTTTTCACTCCACAGCGGCCTCTCGTGGGAAGAGCTGGAATATGTGCTGAAAGTCTGCGGGGAGATCCGCGACGAAGTCGGCATGTGGGAGTGGAAGTCCACGAAGAGGGGCGGGGCGAAAAAACTTGCCTGAGGGCGTAAAGACTTCCAGCCACCTACGGAAGCAGAAACCCCCGCAGAACATGCGCGGGGGCTTTTATGGCGGGGTGCGGCCGTCGCGAAATGCCGATCCGTTATCGACGGTTGTCGATCTCCCGGTTGAGAAATGCCAGCAGCTCGTCCAGGTTTTCCCTCGATACCCTGGCTACATCCTGAATTCTTGCGAATTTGCCGACAGTGTTGAAAACCGCGGTGTTGTTCAGCTTCGTGAACATTCGGTTTCGTTCTATGAGCTTTTCCTTGAGAAAAGGATACGTGGTGAGCAGGTCGGCTATTGTATCGTTTTCGGTTACCATGATCACTCCTTCTTGTCCTGGAAAAAGGTGTTGACTTCCGGATTCTTTTCCCCGAACTTTTCCAGCAGTTTCTTCACGATTTCGGCCCTGTCAACCTCCTTGCGTTCGAGTTCTTTTACAAGACGGTATGCTCCGAACAGAGCCGAAGGACCTATTTCGGACGCGAAGTGTCCGATGCCCTGGTTCCAGGCGAACATGGCGAACAACTCGTCGAACTCGGCGGTCGTGACGCCCGACGCATACGCTTTTACGAACTCCCGGGTCGCCTGTCTCATTCTGCCGGCGCCCACGCCGTTTGCCAGGGAGAGCAGCAGTTTTGTTTTCATGCCGATGGCGGGCGCTTCATTCCCCCAGATATAGTCCCAGAACGTGACAACGTTGTGGGCCAGTTTCGGATCTATGGTATTGAAATTGACTATCGCGGTAGGCTTGAACGGCAGGTCCGCACCGCCGGGCAGATCGGATTCCTGTTTCGTGACCCGGTAAAAGTAGACGCGATATTCGGTGTCGCTCTTTTTTTCGGTTTCATATTCGTAACCTAGTTCCTCCATTACCGAATACAGGGGTACGGGTTCGAAGCTTTGTACGATGCATATGCCGTTATCGACGTCGAGGTTTCGTGCCCTTTTCAGGATCGAGGGGAGGAAGTTCCCCGTTAATTCGCGAACATCGACAACCTTGAAGCTCTCCTTGTCTTGCAACCAGCTTTTCATGACGGATGTATTTTGGATTTTTCCGGATTTCCTGCCGTCGCCGACCGGCCGGCGAGCGGTTTCCGACGCGAGAGAAAGTGAAAACCGCCCTAATTTGTAATTAGTTCAAACTATCCGGGACACCGTCGCCCGTTCCGCCCCTTGTGCATGTCCGCAAGCTGTACGGCGCAACGCATCGCACCGCTGGGTTCTTACCCCACCCGGACAGCAAAGCAAAAACCCCCGCGTGAAGCGAGGGTTTTACCTTTGAGCGGAGAGGGTGGGATTGACTCGCTTCGCTCGCCCTAAAGGGCTGCAACGCTTCGCGTGCAGTCTCAATGGCTTTCGCCATTGTTCGACCCCACTCCGTGGGTTCTCACCCCCCTGAACGCAAAGCAAAAACCCCCGCATGAAGCGAGGGTTTTTACTTTGTGCGGAGAGGGTGGGATTCGAACCCACGGTACGCATAAGCGCACAACGGTTTTCGAGACCGCCCGATTCAACCACTCTCGCACCTCTCCGTATCGCTTGTTTTGCAGCGGCGTCGCCCGGTTTTTTGAGCGGAAGGCCCGGCTGCAACGCACAATAATAAAAAAAAATCCCCGATTTCCACATTTTTTGACCCGGCAGGCCTGTAGCAGATTTCAACGTTTCCATGTCGGGCCAACAGGTTCTTGCAGATGCCCTTTTGTTGTTACTCCATTTTTACATACCATTAATAAGGATTTTTGTCCCCTTGTGATGAGAGGATTTCCGGAGATGTTTATGGACGAAGGTTTTATCGTTAGTGCATGGTTCCGGTCGAGGGCGTTTGAGTGGTTGCGGGGGCGGGGAAGGAAAAGGCGGCTGCTCGCGGCCTGAAAGAGCGGATTTCCGATCATTGTAGTGAACACTCTTATGGAAGGTTGGCATTTTTGGGCGATTTTGGGTGTGATTTTGTGGATCATTGAAATATTCGCGTATCCGTTTTTCATAATCGGCATTTTCGGAACGTCTTCATTGATAGCGGGAGCGTTCGCCTTTGCTGGTTTCAGCTTCAAGGTGCAGCTGGTTGTTTTCTGTATCGGCACGTTGCTCGTCGGTTACGGGGTAAGACCGTTTTTCAACGGTTTCAGGAAGTACGGGGCGGTGCAAGAGGAGACGAACGCCAAAGCGTTAATCGAAGGCGTCGGTGTGGTTGTCGAAAAGATCGATGCGGACAAAGGGTCCGGGGTGGTGAAGATCGGCGGGGAAACCTGGAAAGCGGCGGCATTGGGCGGTCAGGTCATTCCTGCGGGAGAGCGAGTGGTTATAAAGGATTTGAAGGGTTGTACTCTGTTTGTGAAGGCCAAATCATAACGTCAAAGGGGGAAACATCATGGTGGTTCTGCTTTTTTTGGTTGTTCTTGTCGTTGTTTTGGGGATTAAGGGGTTTAAGATTATCCAGCAATCCGAGACAATGGTTGTCGAAAGGCTGGGTTCATATCACAGAACGCTCTCGCCGGGTGTCAATATCGTATGGCCTGTTATTGAAAAGCCAAGGACCATTGAGTGGCGGTACGTGAAGTCGGATCTCTCCGGAGACGTTATTGTCAGGAGGGATAGTATAACCCGCATCGATTTGAGGGAGACCGTATACGATTTCCCCAAACAAAGTGTCATAACTCGGGATAATGTTGCTATTGAGATAAATGCGCTGTTGTATTTCCAGATAACCGATCCTAAACGATCCGTTTATGAAATCGCGAATCTCCCCGATGCTGTGGAGAAATTAACACAAACGACGTTGCGAAATATTATCGGTGAGCTCGATCTGGATAGCACGCTGACGTCGAGAGATACAATAAACGGAAAGCTGAAAGCGATACTCGATGAGGCTACCGACAAGTGGGGGGTGAAGGTGAACCGGGTCGAACTCCAGGATATCAATCCTCCTGCCGGCGTTAAGGACGCAATGGAAAAACAGATGAGGGCTGAACGGGATCGCAGGGCTTCCATTCTCGAAGCGGAGGGCATGAAGCAGGCCAAAATTCTGGAAGCTGAGGGCATCAGGCAGTCGGAAATCAATAAGGCTGAAGGGCAGAAGGAGGCTATGGTGCTCGAAGCCACCGGTGAAGCTGAGGCGAGAATAAAGGTGGCCCAGGCTGAGGCCGAAGCGGTATCGATTGTTACCAGCGCGATTAAAGAGTCGGGCGGCAACCCGACCACCTATCTGGTTGCACTCAAATACATCGATGCGATGAAGGAGATGGTCAGCGGTAAAGACAACAAGGTGGTTTATATGCCTTATGAGGCATCGTCTTTGCTGGGCTCTGTTGCAAGTATAAAAGAGATGTTCCAGAAGAATTAGCGATCAACCGTTTCGGTTAACTGTATGTGTTAATGCCTCAAACGTTGCTGCGGGAATGTGGAACGGGAGGTTTGAGTTGAGGAGACGCTGTTCAGCGGTGGAATCGGTGAGGGAAATCGGTGTAAAAACATGCAGGGGCCGGAAGGCCCCTGTTTGCTTGTCGATGAAGGAATCCGTTCAATCCTCCTCTCTGCTGGCGAGCAGTTGCTCGACCGGTGCGGCTTCGGGAAGGATGTAAACCATGCCGGTTTTCGGTTTGAAGAGGGGGCTGATGACCTTCTTGAAAAGGGGAACGGAGACGTTGATGCAGCCCCAGGTGATCCTGTTGTCCTCCGAGGTGGCCGAGTTGAGGCGTACGATTCTTTTCTGGCCCGGAACGTTTGCGACCTTGTGCAGCGCTATGGCGTATTTCGTGTCGACCCACAGCACCTCCTTGCCCTTGTGATCCTTGCCGATTATCGAACGGTAGCGCCCGGAAGGCGTGACACGATCGTTCTTGCCGATGGCCGACAGCGGTGCGTTGAGGGTCTTGGGATCGATTTTATCGGCTTTGGCTATGCCGAGCAGCACAGGTCCCGAATCCAGAATCTTGCTTTTCGGGTCGAAAATATAGATGTGTGCGTTTTTCTTGTCGATGATCGCATAGGGCAACTTCATGTTGTCCTTGCGTTTCTTGATCCACTTGACTGTTTTACGCACCTCCTCCGAAGCGGACTCGAGCGGTTTGCTCTCCTTCTCTTTCGCATCGGCGCAGACGCCGTTCAGGTTTGCAAGCATGAAGAAGAGCAGGGGCAGCGCTACCGCTGTTCTCCAGGCATTCGAGACAACCTTCGACGCTGTGGTCATGGCATGGACGGTTATGGTTGAAAAGGATTCAACTCTATACTCATGTAATTTAAAACACATTAGCCTTCATTTGCAACAACCCGGACGATATCCGCTCTCGCGGTACCGTATGAACAGAGTCGCTCAGGAGGCGGGTTCGATCGCACCGTGCAGCTCGTAGGCCGAGCTGTCCCCGATACGCGCCATCCGGAACTCGCCGGTTCCGACGTTCTGGCCGCCGGTGTCGAGGATGCATTCGTTATCCACTTCCGGCGCGTCGTACTCCGTACGACAGTAGGCGAGGCTGCCGTCGACCTCTTCGACGAGCACTTTCAGCGTCTCTCCCTCCAGCAGGCGGTTCTTTTCCTCCGAGATTCCCTCCTGCAGCTTCATCAGCTCGCGCACGCGTTCCTGTTTCTCCACTTCCGGTACGTCGTCCCCGAGGGTTTCGTAGGCGGAGGTATGCTCCTCGTGGCTGTAGGGGAAGCAGCCGAGGCGGTCGAAGCGGAAGTCGCGAACGAACTCGAGCAGCTCCTCGAACTCTCCTCTCGTCTCGCCCGGATAGCCGACGATCATGGTGGTACGGAGCCGGATGTCCGGGTTCCGTTCGCGGATGGACTCCAGCAGCCGGATGGTGTCCCGTCTGCCGATGCCTCGCTTCATCGAGGCCAGAATGCGGTCGCCGATATGCTGGACGGGCATGTCGAGATAGTTGCAGACGTTTTCACGCTCCCGCATCGTGTCGACGACGTCGAGAGGAAAGTCGAGCGGATAGGCGTAGAGCAGCCTGAGCCAGTCGAAACCCTGATCCGACAGCTTCCTCAGAAGGTCGTTCAGGCGCGGGCGTCCGTCGAGGTCCCGTCCGTAAGGGCTGATGTCCTGGGCGATGAGGTTGAGCTCCTTTACGCCTTTCTTTTTGAGCATGGAGGCTTCACGCAGAAGGTCCTCGACGGGCTCGCTTGTGTAACGGCCCCGCATTTTGGGGATCGCGCAGAAGGAGCAGGTGCGGCTGCAGCCTTCGGCGATCTTCAGCCACGCGTAATGCGGGGGAGTGAACAGCGAGCGTTCGTGGCGTTTCTCCGGATCGTACGTACTGCCGAGCAGTTCGAGGATTTCCGCCAGGTCGGCGGTGCCGAAGAAGCGGTCTACCTCCGGAAGTTCCGCGCGCAGTTCCGCGGCGTAGAGGGCGCTGAGGCACCCCATGACATAAAGCGCCCCGATTTCGCCTTTCCGGCGTTTGTCGGCTGCGGTGAGAATCTCGTCGATCGATTCCTGCTTGGCGTCGGCGATGAAGCCGCAGGTGTTGATGATGACGATATCCGCTTCGGCGGACTCGTCCGTGAAACGCAGCCCGTGGCGTCGCGCCTGGCCGACGAGCCGTTCCGAGTCGACGGTGTTTTTCGAGCAGCCGAGGCTCAGAAGAAAGATCGATCGGTCCGTGCGCATCTGTCAGGACTGTTTGCGGCCGTTGAACCCGGCGAGGAAATCCTCCTTCCACTCCCGGAAGGTGCCGTTCGCGATCTGCTCGCGGGCGGTTCGCGTCAGCCACATGTAGAAGGAGATGTTGTGCAGGGTGCAGAGCTTGAGGCCGAGAATCTCACCTACGTTGAGCAGGTGGCGGATGTAGGCTTTCGTGTAGTTTCCGCTCACCCCGTTGTCGAATCCCTCGTCTATCGGGGTGAAATCCGCCGCGTAGCGCGCCGAACGAAGGTTGATGTGGCCCCGGCGCGTATACACCCTCCCGTTTCTGGCTTCCCTCGTCGGGATCACGCAGTCGAACATGTCGACGCCTCTTTCGATGGCGTTGAGGATGTTTTCCGGGGTTCCGACTCCCATGAGGTAACGCGGCTTGTGCTCCGGAAGGATGCCGTGCGAGAGCTCGAGCATCCGGTACATCTCTTCGGCGGGTTCGCCGACGGCCAGCCCGCCTATCGAATAGCCGTCGAAATCCATGCCGGTGAGCGCGCGGCTGCTTTCGGCGCGCAAGTCGGTGTACGTACCGCCCTGCGTTATGCCGAAAAGCGCCTGGTCGTGCCCGTAGAGGGGCTCTGTGGCTTCGAGTCGACGCTTTGCCCGCTCCGCCCAGCGCACGGTCATTTCGCCGGATTTTCGGACATACTCTTTTTCCGCGGGCCACGGGGGACATTCGTCGAGCGGCATCATGATGTCGCTGCCGATGACGCGCTGGGTTTCAACGACGTTTTCCGGGGTGAACTGCAGCCGGGAGCCGTCGAGGTGCGATTTGAACCGGACGCCCTCCTCCGTGATGGTGCGGAGTTCGGAGAGTGAATAGACCTGGTAGCCTCCACTGTCGGTGAGGAGAGGAAGGTCCCAGTTCATGAACGCGTGTACGCCGCCCGCCTTGAAGATGATGTCGTTGCCCGGTTTGAGAAAGAGGTGGTAGGTGTTGGCGAGGATGATTCGCACCGCCAGGGCTTTCAGTTCGCCGGGTTCGACCGACTTCACGCTTGCGCGCGTGCCGACCGGCATGAAGACCGGTGTGGGAACCTCCCCGTGACCGGTCTGCAGGAGCCCGCATCGTGCGGCCGTCGAGGAATCTTTGTGGGTAAGGCTAAAATTCATTATATCAGAGTTACAGCGTCACGGCTGCCGTAACGGCTTTTACGCTATGGCGTTGTCCTTCCGGTAACGACACTGCGGAGTGCCGCGGGCGTCCGGAGGTTGCCCGGCTGCTAATACTATCGAATTACGGGCAGAACTAAAAATTTCAGAACGTTACCTGCGCCGCAAGATGAAAATACTGGTCACAGGAGCCGCCGGTTTCATCGGCAGCCATGTCTCTCGCGCCTTGCTCGAACGTGGCGACGAGGTTGTCGGTACGGACAACCTCAACAGCTACTACGATGTTTCCCTCAAGGAGGCGCGGCTCGATCTGCTGCGCGTCTATCCGAATTTCAGGTTTCTCCGGATCGATCTCGCAGACAGGGAGGGCATGGAGGAACTGTTCGCAATCGAACGGTGCAACAGGGTCGTCAACCTTGCCGCGCAGGCGGGTGTCCGCTACTCGCTCGAGAACCCGCATGCTTACGTGGACAGCAATATCGTGGGTTTCATGAACGTGCTCGAGGGGTGTCGGCGACACCGGGTGGAGCATCTTGTGTACGCTTCATCGAGTTCGGTCTACGGCGCGAACGAAACCATGCCGTTTTCCGTGCACGACAACGTCGATCACCCCCTGTCGCTCTACGCGGCGAGCAAGAAGGCGAACGAGCTGATGGCTCACACCTACAGTTACCTTTACAGCCTGCCCACGACCGGGCTCCGTTTCTTCACGGTATACGGTCCCTGGGGCAGACCGGACATGTCGCCGATTCTCTTCGCCAAAGCGATCGTCGAAGGACGGCCGATCAAGGTGTTCAACTACGGCAAGCACCGGAGGGACTTCACCTACATCGACGATATCACGACGGGAGTGCTCCGCACGCTCGATCGTGTCGCCTCGCCCAACCCCGACTGGTCGGGGATGTCGCCCGATCCGGGGTCCAGCAGGGCGCCCTGGCGCGTCTACAACATCGGCAACAGCGAGCCGGTCAATCTGCTCGACTACATCACGGCCCTCGAAAACGCCCTCGGCAGGACAGCCGAAAAGGAGTTTCTGCCGCTGCAGCCGGGCGACGTGCCGGACACCTACGCCGATGTCGATCAGCTCATGCACGACGTGAACTACCGTCCTGAAACTCCTCTCGAGGAGGGGATAGGGAAGTTCGTCGAGTGGTTCAGGGAGTACTACAGCCGGTAGCGACTTTGCCGGCCTTCGGTGGAGAGCAGGACGGTTCCCGAGCGCACGAGGGCTACAAGAGTTTCCATCGCTTTCTGCAGGGGGATTCCGGCAAGCGAGCTGAACTCCCGTGCGGTGATGGACCTGTGCGTTTCCAGATATTCCAGAAGCATTTTTTCTTCCGGGCCGAACGAAAGACGTATCGGCGTTCCCGACGATTCCATGAGGCAGACCCTGTCGGCCGTGGCGAGCCTGTTGTGGCTCTCCTCCCGCGTGTAGACTTTTTTTACCCGGACCTCCCCCCGGCCGTCCGGCTCCCGTTCGTTCGCAACGTGGTAGTGCGGTTTGAGGCTGCTTTCGGGAACGTGCACCATGAGCAGGAGTCTTTTTTTGTACTCGACGGCTTCGGTCTCGATCGGCACTCGGGGCTCCACGTGCAACCGGATCGCTTCGTAGATGACCTCGAGCATCTCCTTTTCACTGTGGATGCCCGTGATTCTGCGGTCGTCGTCCACGCCTATGAGGATGGTGCCGCCTTCGGTGTTGGCGAAAGCAACGATCGACTTGGCGATTTTTTCGGGAGAGTGCACCAGTCGTTTGAACTCCGTGTGCCGGGTTTCTCCCCGCCCGATGAGGTCGAGCAGGGGGACGTTCTCAAGCCGGGACCAGGTAAGTGACATGACTCGTGGTTCTGCGGGTTGAGGGATCGGTTCCCGGCGGCGCGACCCCGCCGCGCCGCCGGGATTGCTATTCGGGTTTCATGTGCGGGAAAAAAATGACGTCGCGTATGGAATCCTCGCCGGTCAGCAGCATGACGAGCCGGTCGACACCGATGCCGAGGCCGGCGCACGGAGGCATGCCGTACTCCAGGGCGCGCAGAAAATCCTCGTCGACGATCATGGCCTCGTCATCGCCCCTGAGGCGCAGCTTCGCCTGGGCTTCGAGCCGCTCTCGCTGGATGACCGGATCGTTCAGTTCGGAGAAGGAGTTGCAGAGCTCCTTTCCTCCGACGATAAGCTCGAAGCGTTCGACAAGCCCTTCCTCGGAACGGTGCTCCTTGGCCAGCGGAGACATTTCGGTCGGGTAGTCCGTGATGAAGGTCGGCTGAATGAGCTTCGGTTCGACGAATTCGCCGAAAATCTCGTCGATGATCTTTCCGCTGCCGATCGTCGGGTCCAGCGAAAGGCCGAGATCCTTGGCGATGTTGCGCAGTCCGGTTTCCGTCCGGGCGCGAATGTCCACACCGCAGTACTCCTGAATGGATGCCGCGATGGTCAGTCTTCTGAACGGGGGTTTGAGGGATATTTCGTTGCCGAGAAACGTCGTCGTATCGGTGCCGTTGACCGCGACACACGTTTCATGCAGCAGCTCCTCGACAAGCCCCATCATCCAGTTGTAGTCCTTGTAGGCGACGTAAAGCTCGACCTGCGTGAATTCCGGGTTGTGGAAGCGGTCGATCCCTTCGTTGCGGAAGTCCTTCGCGAATTCGAAGACGCCGTCGAACCCGCCGACGATCAGCCGTTTGAGGTAGAGCTCGTTGGCGATTCTCAGATAGAGCTCCATGTCGAGCGCGTTGTGGTGCGTGGTGAACGGGCGCGCCGCGGCACCCCCGTAGACCGGCTGGAGTACGGGGGTTTCCACTTCGAGATAACCTCTTCGGGTCAAGAACTCTCTCATGCGGGAGACGATCGCGGAGCGCTTGATGAACGTCCGTTTCACCTCCGGATTGACGATCAGATCCACGTAGCGCTGACGGTAGCGCAACTCCTTGTCGCGGAATGCGTCGTAGGTGACCCTGGCGCCGTCGACTTCCTTTTCCTTGGCGACCGGCATGGGGCGGAGGGATTTGCTCAGGAGGGCGAACTCCTCGGCGTGGACCGATATCTCACCGGTTTTCGTGCGGAAAACGAATCCTTTCACACCGACGATGTCGCCGATGTCGAGAAGCTTGAAGGTCCTGTAGGCGTCGTCGCCGACATCGTTTTTTCTGATGTAGATCTGTATGCGGCCTTCCGAGTCCTGCAGGTGAAAAAACGAGGCTTTGCCCATCTTTCTCACCGTCATGATGCGTCCGGCGACCGATACCTGCCGGCGTTCGTCTTCCCGGAATCCTTCAACGATCTCCGCCGAACGGGCGGTGACGTCGAAACTGTAAGGGTATGGATCGATCCCTTCGGCCGCGAGCTGGGCGCGCTCTTCCCTTCGCCGCAGTATCTGGTCGTTCAGGGCACCGGTTTCAGTCCCGCTCTCGTCCGTCGTCCTGCCTTCCCGGGGGTTGTTTTCCTGTACTTCCGTCATGTTTTTGCGTGTGGTGGATAGTGTTATGTGCTGTCGTTCCCGTCAGGGAGAGAATTGCGTCCGGTACCATATAGAGGGAATGGTACGGATTTTCTGGTAAAAGGAGCGGTACGCGCGCCTGGAGAAGACGTCGTAGCGGTTCTCCTCGATGCTTTTGAGAATGTTGCGGTAGTTGCGGCTGCTGACCTCCACGGCGAACCGGCTGCGCTTTTCAAGCATGGGAATCCCTTTTTCCGAAGAGTCGTAATATCGCCGCGCCCGCTCGATCTGAAACCCGATCAGGCTGACGAAATTGTCGTTCATCTCTTTCCGCATGAACTGCTCCCTGGAGTACCCGAAACGGTCGAGGTCCTCGAGAGGAAGATAGATCCTGCCCCGGTCCACATCCTCGCCGATGTCCCGGAGAATGTTGGTGAGCTGCATCGCTATGCCGAGCTCGATGGCGTGGTCGAGCGCCTTGGGGTCGCTGTAGCCGAATATCTCGGAACACATCAGACCGACGACCGATGCGACCTTGTAGCAATAGACATAGAGCTCGTCGAAGGTCTCGAACGGTTTGAAGGTGATGTCCATGGCGACGCCGTCCATGAGATCGAGTGGCAGCTCTATGGGAATGTGGCAGGTTTTCAGGGTGTCCTGCCATGCCATCATGATGGGGTCGTTGTGGTGGTTGCCTTCGTAGCAGTCGTGAAGACGGCTTTTCCATTCCTCCATCATGCCGCCGATTTCGTCGTGCGCAAGCATGCCGTTGGTGAGCTTGTCCTCGGCATGATCGACCAGGTCGTCCACCGTTCTCAGAAGGGCGTACATCGCGTAGATCGGTCGGCGTTGCGGTTTCGGCAGGAACCTGGCCGCCAGGTAGAAGGTCTTGGCGTGATGCTTCGCGATCTGCCGGCAGTAGCGGTAGGCGTTCTCGAGCGTCAGATCCGCACTCTCACCGTGAACGGCGGTTTGTCCGTTATAGCGGTAGTTCATGAACCCTGTCAGCTTTCGAGTGGCCCGTACAATCGCGTTTCGGGACGATCGGGATTGCCCGCGAACCGTACCGCCCGTGAATGGTCGTCCGGTTGTTTTCCCGGAACGAGGCGTTAGGGAAACGACCGTGAGAAGATGGTGAACAGTACCGGTTTTCTTCGGTTACGGTGCAGGCAAAGAAAAAAAATAGGTAACTTTTAACGGTATGACTAAGTTATATGGAGTGTTGGCAAGATAAAACAATGCTTGTAATATAGCAATACGAAAGATGGGCGGCCGACCGGCCTTCTCGGATTACATTTTTTACTTTCTTATCGCATATTGGACACACCCGTTTCATCGCCCGATACAAGGGAAAGAGCGCTGCTCGTCGGCGTCAGTTCCTCTCCGGAATTGTCCAGATCCACGGTTGAAGAGTACCTGAACGAACTCGAGTTCCTGGCTGACACCGCCGGGGCCGATGTCGCTTCGCGTATCGTGCAGGAAAAGAAGCAGAAGGACCCTGCATGGTTTCTCGGCCGGGGCAAGGTCGAGGAGATGGAGCATGTCGTCAAGGGCGGCCTGATCGACATCGTGATTTTCGACGACGAGCTCACCCCGGTGCAGGCCAGGAATCTCGAACGTGTTTTCGAATGCAAGGTGCTGGACCGCACCGAGCTGATTCTCCAGATATTCGCCACCAGGGCGAAATCGGCGCAAGCCAGGATGCAGGTCGAGCTTGCGCAGCTCGAATACCTTCTTCCCCGCCTGACGCGCATGTGGACCCACCTTTCCAAGCAGAAGGGGGGCATCGGGACGAAGGGGCCCGGTGAAAAGCAGATCGAAACCGACCGGAGGCTGGTGCGCAGCAGGATCGCCTCGCTGAAAAAAAAGCTCGGGGAGGTCTCCCTTCAGCACAGGACGCAGACCAGGGATCGCAGCCGGGTCCCCCGCGTCGCTCTTGTCGGATACACCAACGCCGGCAAATCAACCCTCATGAACGCACTCTGTCCGAAAGCCGGGGCGTATGCGGAAAACCGTCTTTTCGCGACTCTCGATACGAAAACCCGTCGCCTCGAGCTGAAGATCAACAAGGTTGTCCTGGTCTCGGATACCGTCGGTTTTATCCGCAAGCTTCCGCACCGGCTCGTGGAGAGTTTCCGTTCGACGCTCGACGAGGTTCTGCAGGCCGACTTTCTGCTGCACGTGGTAGACGCCAGCCATCCCGGATACGAAGAACAGATGGAAGTGGTGCGCCGGACCCTGAAGGAGATAGGCGTCGAGCACGAACATATCATCGAGGTGTTCAACAAGGTCGACGCCGTCGGCGACCGGGATGCGCTCAGGGCTCTGCGGCGGAAGCATCCGGACGCGATTTTCATCTCGGCCTCGCGGGGAATCAACATCAACGCTCTGAAGGAGGCCGTCGGCGATCATGTCGCCCGCGATTACCGCCTGAGAACCCTGAGGACGCATGTATCGAACTACAAGCTGATCGGTTACCTCTACAAGCATGCCGAGGTACTGGAAAAACTGCACGACGGGGAGGATGTCGTGCTTCGCTACCGGGCTCATCTGAAAAATCTCCGTCATATCGAAGCGAAAGTCGAGGCGAGCGAAAAAGGGCGCAGCCATGTCGCTTGAGCTCTACAATACGACCCGCAGGGAGATTCCTTCCGGGGCCATAGAACGGGCTATCGGGGAGGTGGTTTCGGGAGAGGGATACAGCATCCTCTCCATTGTCGCCGTCTATTGCGGAGACCGGCTGATCCACCGCATCAACCGGGAGTTTCTCGATCACGATCGCCCGACGGACACCGTCAGCTTCCGCTACAACCGCGGCAGGGAGATCGAAGGAGAGTTTTATATTTCTCTCGATACGATAGAGGCCAACGCGCGCCGCTTCGGAACGGATTTTTCGAGCGAGCTGCTGCGGGTGACGATACATGCCGCCCTGCATCTGACGGGCTGCAGGGACGGGACGGAGGAGGAACGGAAGCTGATGAGAGACAAAGAGGACGGCTATCTTGCTCAACTGTTGTAAGCGAATCTTGTCATGGGATCAAAATTCAGTCATCTCCCCGAACGTGAAGGCGTAACCGTGATTTTCGAACAGGAGACGACCGTCGGCGGTCTCGACGCGTTCCATCAGAAATGGTACGACGGCGGCGCCGCCGGCGACAGTTTGCTTTTCGCCGAGAGCGATGTCGCGCAAATAAGCGACGCCGAACTGGAAGCGGTCGTGCGGAGCTCTTCCATGACAACGGCCGACGCCCTGGTGTCGCTGGAGAGAAACGGGGGGTTCCTCCGCGCGGATTTCAATGTCAGGAAAGTCTGAGACCCTCTCCGGTGGGTTATGCGAGAACAGCTTCCCCTGAGTGACGAGATATAGTGACGACGCCCGCTCTCGCGGGCTTAGTGACGTCGCCCTCGCTTCGCCGGGCTTGGTGACGGCGCCTGACGGTGTCAGGCTTAGTGATGTCGCTCGGGCTTCGCCGAGCTTAGTGACAGGATGCAGAGTATTTACCAGTCACTATTCCTC
>JANQHQ010000034.1 GCA_028282595.1 Chlorobium sp.
GCAGGAGTTTTCAAGTCGGTAACGCTAAAAAATCGCTATATTTTATTTAATAATAGATAGTTACAAGGATTTATTTTTTCAACAACCGGACACGAGTGATCTTCACTAAAGAATTTCATGCAATCCTATAGAACAGAATCGTATACGATGCTGATAATCTGCTTGATAAACGCATAAATCAAGTATTCACGGCAAGAAATGATATCTCTTGGTATGTTTATGCGGCTTACGCATAATTCTCTGAAGAATTATCGTTCTCGACATCCCTTCACAATTTCGCCATCCCTGCTGATAATTACAAGCATATTTGCTACTTAGCCTCCATTTTGGCATTGACCCTCGACACCGCACTCTGCTCCCTCTGTCTCTTCGCACTTTTGGACATTTTTTAGAAGAACGGATTGTGCCGTTTGTCTGTTATTCCTTACATATAAGTAAGGAAAAATTAAAAAAGTAATGGGAGGGGATATGCTATGCCGGTAGCAACGATGACAAACAAAGGGCAGGTGACGATTCCGAAAAAGGTTCGCGATGCGTTACACCTGCAATCCGGAGACAAGCTTGAATTTGTCTGCGAAGAGGAGGGGATTGTTACCGTGAGGCCGGTGAAGAAGTCCGTTGACGAGGTTTTCGGCCAGTTGCACAGGAAAGGCATGACTCCGGTGTCGACCGACAAGATGAATGCCGCTGTCGGCGATAGGCTCAAAAACGAGTACGGCAGGGGTGCGGATGAAAGCGCTTGATACCAACATCCTGGTTCGTTTTCTGACCAACGACGACAGCGGTCAGGCTCAGCGTGTTTACCGGCTGTTCAGGCAGGCGGAAGAGAGCAGGGAGATATTCATCGTGCCGGTGCCGGTTGTTCTCGAATTGTTCTGGGTACTCGAGTCGGCATACGGGATTGCGAGGCAGGAGATTCTCGACGCTCTTGATGCCCTGTTGCAGCTTCCGGTACTGGAATTCGACGCCCAGGATGCAGTACGTGCATGTCTTGCCGATGCGCGCAGGAGCAGGGGTGATCTTTCGGATCTGTTGATCGCACGGTACGCCGTATCGGCCTGCGAAGCCGAGTCGGTGCTGACCTTCGACAGGAAGGCTGCAGGATCGTCGGACATGTTTGAATTGCTCGATTAGCTTGTCGCTACCGAATCCTTTCAGTTCCCGTTGCTCTCGACGGCCCTTGAAAAGAGGGACGTTCACAACTAATTATACAAAGCAGCAGAAATTTTAAAGTGCCTGCCTTCCACTTATCGGCTCTTTGCCGCAAGAATAGCCAGATTGTGACTCCAACCGATTTGTGCAACCAGTGGTTGCACTTGTTCGTCATCATAGTAGCGCAGGTAGAACTCGCGCATGTATGGGTTGGAAACATAACACCGCGCTCAGCGGGAAACCGGAGCGCAGCGTAGGTTTGTCTGTTGCAGCGCCTTGTTAAATGTCATCTGTCATGGGTGATAATACAAATCCATGGGGGTTTCCGTCTGGAGAATTCATGTGTATTAAGTAGTAGTTACTGTCATTAACGAGCTTGATAACATGAGCATGAAGTAGCCCTTCAATTTTTGTCATCCATTCACGAATGCTGGATTCATACTTGGCATAATCTTTTTGTTTGCTGTATGGATTATGCGCATGCATTAAGGCACCGCAACGATCATATATTTTTTCAAATTCTTTCCTAGTTAAGTAGCTTCCATCTTTATCACTTTTCCACTCTAAATGGTGAGTAGAATCTCCGATTTTTTTGTGTAAAACAGGTTTTGGGTAAAAATCTGGATTAATTCTTTCAACAAACCGAAGTATTTTCTTTGCATGGTAGTGCTTTTCAATTTTGTCGTATGCTTCTGAATATTCTTTTTCATTGGCCACAATGGAGCCAAGTGCGACAATTTCTAAAATCTTTCGAACTTGCATAACGAGAAGCTCAACTCTTATAAAGTCAGGGATTACCTCCCGATTCGGTTTTTCTAGCGCCGCCACGGCGCTTGCTCGATGACGTATTTCGAGCATTAACTGGCAATATCCTTCTAGATTCTCTTTCTTCATTTAGCATTTAACACTAATTATTATCTGTACTACAGAATATCATACAAGCCCGTATGATGGGTACATATGAACACTGATAATTTGCTGGTTGAGCGCATGGTTTTGGTATTCACGGCAAGAAATGATATCTCTTGGTATGCTTATGCGGCTTACGCATAGTTTTCTGAAGAATTATCGTTTTCGCCATCCCTTCACAATTTCGCCATCCTGATTGATAATTACAAGCATAGTCGCTACTTAGCTCCCTGTTTGGCACTGACCCTCGACACCACACTCAGGCCCCCGGTCTCTTCGCACTGTTGGACATTTTTTAGAAGAACAGATTGTGCTGGTTGCCTGCGATTCCTTACATAAGAGAAAGGAGCATCCAGAAAAGTAATGGAGGGTATGCTATGCCGAGAGCCACGATGACAAACAAGGGGCAAGTGACGATACCGAAAAAGGTTCGCGATGCGTTGCGCCTGCAATCCGGAGACAAGCTTGAATTTGTCTGCGAAGAGGAGGGAATTGTTACCGTGAGGCCGGTAAAGAAGTCCGTTGACGAGGTTTTTGGCCGGTTGCACAAAAAAGGCATGACTCCGGTGTCAACGAAAGAGATGAAAAAGGCCGCCGAAAAAAAGTAGGGGACGTTGATCCGTAAGTCAAATAAGTCTTTTGTCGGGTTATTTCAGCATACCGCCTCTTTCGGTAAGTCCATTGAAAATTGCATTGGCCACAGTTGTGGTGTGTTTGTCTTTTGCTGAACCCTTACAGGGGATATTTTCAAGATATCCCTTGTAGGGTATATCTGTGGCGATTTGGTGCGAACCGCTTATTTGCCCTCGGCCGCCCGTTGCAGGCGGTCGCGGAGGGCCTGGCCAATACCTTCGGGCGGGGGCATTTCGCAACAGATGACCCCGATCCCCTCGCGGTCGCACTCGCGGAAAAAGCGGAACATCCGGTAGGCGTACTCCTCGGAATCCCCGCAGCGGCAGGTTCTGGCCGCTCCCTCCGGTGGAGGGGACAAGCCGATCCAGGCGAATCCCTGCCCACCTTCTTCGTCTTGCCCAGTGCTTCCTCCGCCTGGGCGATGCTGTCCTGCGAGTAAAAGACCGAGAAATCCGTCAGCTCCACCGCCACCCGTCGCCGGTTGGCCCTTTTTGCTCTTCTTCACATGTGGCTTCACCTCGATAAAACTCACATCATGAAAAACCACCTGGTTCTTCTCCACCGCCCGCTTGTCAAAGACCTCCGCCGGGATGTATTTGGGCGCGATGTCGATGCCCTTGCCTCGCGCTTCGTCGAGCACGTTGGGAAACAGCCCCATTTCGAACTCGAAGCCGAGGATGTCCACCTTGGTGATGTGCTTCTTGCGGCACTCCAGAATGATCTCCTCCACGAACAGCCGAGTCACCGGCAGGTTCACCGGCCCGATCGCCACCTTCTCCGCACGGTAGGCTTTCAGGATCAGGTCGAGAAAGGCCGCCTCTTTCATATAGTACTTCGTCGATAACACATCAAAGCGGTGCGGCACCGGTTTATCGAAGGAAAAGAAAGGGGAGAAGGGTTGCGTGGGCGACAAATCACTTCATGAGTGATTATAGAGCATTAACTCCTGCTTCGACCATATTCAGGGCGTCTTCGCTGATGTTTGACCACCGTAACTCGAATCGTATCGGGCTCCAACACGCGGAAATATATAATGTAAGGAAAGCGCCTCATCAATGATCGCCTTATGTCTCCTTCAACAATCATCCAACGAGTAGGCATGGCAGCGATTCTCAGTATATGCTTTTCAAATTCATCGAGGAACGCATTTCCCAACCCTTTGGAGCAGGTATTATAATACTCGATTATCCCACGTAATTTACCTTCGATTGCCGGATAATACTCTACTTTCATTTCCGCAGGCGGCCCATCAGTTCTTTATGTGACAGCGGCACAGCTTCCCCTTGTTCGATTTCCTCTTCACGTTGTTTTGCCAGGGCCAGAGCTTCTTTTTCCGTCATGTCATCGGGAATAAAATAAGGGTCTTCCAGACTCTCCCATATAGCCTCCGCAAGGATTGCCCTCTCTCGTGGATTTAACCGCAAAGCTTCGCTCGCTATTTTATCAAGTTTCATAAACAACCATCCTCTTTTAACATCATCGGTTCTGTAATACAGATAGTTACACAAAAGCTTAAAAAATATACTGTGTTTTTGCTTACTCCTCAAAAACGCAATAACCGAAAATAGGGACGTACAAAGTAGCAGATATTTTGGGCACCGCTCAACGAAGCAATTGAAGCGCGAAAGTGGGGGACGTTGATCCGTAAGTCAAATAAGTCTTTTGTCGGGTTATTTCAGCATACCACCTCTTTCAGTAAGTCCGTCGAAAATTGCATCGGCAACATTCCGGGGGAAGCCGGGAGGTATCATGCGGGATACCTGTTCGATGACATCGGGAATTTTTGCCGCAATCTTCAAACAGCCATTCAGGGATAGATGGGAGCCTCTTTGCCGGAGTGGAGAAAAGAGTTTTGTGAAAAAAGTAAGGGCATGATGCCTTTTACTATGGCAGCATCTTTTCAATATCTTCTTTAGGAGTTTTCAGCGTGAGCAGGGACTTTACCAGCAGGTCGAGGGTTACCCCTGGATCCCCGGCTTCCATTTTCGCTACACGCGACTGACTGGAATGAATCATACCGGCAAAATCTTTCTGAGTGAGCCGGAGCGATTGGCGGCGAGTTTTCAGATGTTTGCTCAGAGCAATTTTCAAACTGATGTAATCCGATTCCACCTGAGTCAGCTCAAGAAAATCTTCCGCATTGCCGACTTTCCAGCCTGCGGCTTCCAGTTTCTTTTGTTTCTTCTTATCCATCATAGATATCCATTACATTTAAAGGGCATCATAGGTACGAATACGTTGTTTACAGGTATCGATAACAGTTTTCGGCGTTTGCTGGGTCTTTTTCCTGAAGACGTCAAGAATCACAATTGCATCATCATCTACCCTGTAAATTATGCGCCAGGTTACCTTGTCGTCCGGTATACGCAACTCATGACATCGAGCACCTATCGACGGCATAGGCCGTGACCAAGGTAACGATAACAACTCTCCAGACTGTAGCCTCCGCAAGAGATACCCTGCTTCAACTCTGGCAGGTGATGACATGGGCGGCGTCTTGATCTCACCATGCAACCATACCAGCGGTTTATCTTCTGCTTGTTTCACCGTTCAATTTATATCAAATTTGACATATTTAACAGCTAAAATAGCCATTTTGTTTCGAAAGGGAGACGTTGATCCGTAAGTCAAATAGGGGCACCTCTAAAAAGTGTTATGAGCGACCAGAGTGTAAGGCGGATGGAGTCCCGATAGCAATCGGGATAAAGTTCAAAACCGGAGTCCCGACAGGTCGGGATGAGGATTTTGATCCCGACCTGTCGGGACAACGAAGCAATTGAAGCGCGGAATAAGTTTTTAGAGGTGCCCATAAGTCTTTTGTCGGGTTATTTCAGCATACCGCCTCTTTCGGTAAGTCCGTCGAAAATTGCATTGGCCACAGTTGCGGTGTGTTTGTCTTTTGCTGAACCCTTACAGGGGATATTTTCAAGATATCCCTTGTAGGGTATATCTGTGACGATTTGGTGCGAACCGCTTATTTCCTTTCCGCGGCCCGTTGCAGGCGGTCGCGGAGGGCCTGGCCGATGCCTTCGGGCGGGGGCATTTCGCAGCAGATGACCCCGATCCCCTCGCGGTCGCACTCGCGGAAAAAGCGGAACATCCGGTAGGCGTACTCCTCGGAATCCCTGCAGCGGCAGGTTCTGGCCGCTCCCTCCGGCGGTGGGGACAAGCCGATCCAGGCGAATCCTTTCCCGCCTTCACAGGCGCCGTATTCCTCTCCGCACAGTCTGATCTCCGCCGAAGGGGAGTAGTGCCGGTACTTCAGTCCGGGGCTTTTGGGGCGTTCCTGTTTTCCGCCCCTGGCGATTGCGATGTTGGGGACGATCGTGTGCAACTCTTCCGGGCTTATCGCTCCGGCCCTGAGGATGCGCGGCGGTTCCTCCGAGCAATCCACGATGGTCGATTCCAGGCCGATGGAGCTTTTTTCACCCTTGAGGATGCAGGCTATCCGGCCGTCGAGATCTTCAAGGACCGCCTTCCAGTCGGTCGAGCTCGGTCTGCCCGAAAGATTCGCCGAAGGTGCGGCGACCGGGTGCAGGCAGCGGGCGAGAAATTCGTGCGCGACCGGATGGTTCGGGCACCGGACGCCGATCGTCGAAAGACCGGCGGTGACGAGGGACGAAACGCCGGGCCGTTTCCTTAGAACGAGCGTCAGCGGGCCGGGAAAAAAGCGGGCCATGAGCAGGCGCGCGGAGTCCGGGACGTCCGTGGCTACCTCGTCGACCTGTTCGGGAGAGGCGAGGTGAACGATCAGCGGGTTGTCGCCGGGCCGCCCTTTCGCCCTGAAAATCTTCCCGACGGCTGTTTCGTTCGTAATGTCGGCTCCCAGGCCGTAAACCGTTTCGGTCGGAAAAGCCACGATGTCGCCCTTGTTGAGATACTCCGCCGCTTCGGCGGGCGATTCCGTGACGATGGTGCGTCGAGCCATACTCCCCGGAGCTTCCTGTTGCCGTTCGATTGTTCTGTCAAACATACCCGATACGGTGCTAAAAAACAACGCTTTCCGGACGGGGGCCAAGCGGGGAGGGCGGACGGCGGGTTCAGGGGCAGAGTGAGAGTTCGGGGAGCATTGCGGGAAAGAGCAGCAGATAGCAGAGGTAACCCGAAACGGCGGCCGCGAGGGGAATCGTCAGGTTGTCGTCGATCTTCATCGTGCCGATTTTCAGCGTAAAAGCCTCGGCGAGTGTTGCGCTGAGGGCCATCAGGATACCTGCTCCGATGGAGAGCCTGGGGATGCAGAGCACGATGATCACGGCCGAGAGCAGAAACGCCGCGCTGCCTTCGAGGCTTTTCTCCCCGATCTTGTGCCGGCCGAATTTCTTTCCGACGAGGGCGGCCACCGTATCGGATACCGCGACCAGGGCGAAAGCGGTTATCGCAATGATTTTCGGGAAGAAGAGCACGAGCAAGAGCGCCGAGAGCGTTATGAACGTCGCGCCGTTGAACTGTGCTGTTTCACGTTCGAGCTCGTGGTCGCGGAGCATCGCACCGAACGTTTCGTGGTACCATTTCGACACCGGCGGGACATAGTTTTTCAGGAAGTCGACGATAAAGAAGCCGGAAAAAAGGGGGATGAGCAGCACCAGTGCGAGCTCCCTGCTGATGTGACAGTAGATGACCGCTATCGAAAGCGAGGAGAGGTGGATCGCTTTGCGGGCTATTTCGGAGTTGAAACTCCTTCTGTTCGGGCGTGGTTTCACGGAACGATTCATCCTCGCGGTTGTCTCTGTGTCTGTTGCCGATGCAAAAAAAATCCTTTCGTGGCTGGGAGTAAAATACGGAACTCTCCGGCGATCGGGGAATAAATACGGCGTGGATGTAACAAGGGAGCGGTTCCGGCCGGTGATGCGGGTGAACGGGACGCTTTCCCGACGGGTAATCGGTAATTTGAATCCACGGCGACAGGTCTTATTTTATAGCCCGTTGCATAACTTACTGATATCCATCCTTTTTATGGAGACGGAAAAAAAGAGGGTCGCGGCCATAGACCTCGGAACGAACTCTTTTCACATGGTCATCGTCGAGGAGAGCGAGGAAAAGGGTCTCGTCGAGATCGACAGGGTCAAGGACATGATCTGTATCGGCCGCGGCAGCATTTCCTCGAAAATGCTCGACGAGGAGGCGATGGAAACGGGCGTGGCGACACTCAGGCATTTTCTGGTGATCGCCTCGCAGCACGGCGTCGATCCCGATAACGTGATCGCCTTCGCCACCAGTGCGATCCGCGAAGCGAGAAACCGGGAAGTTTTTATACGGAAGGTCCGGGAGGAGACCGGACTCCGGATCAAGGTGATTTCGGGCAAGGAGGAGGCGCAGTTCATCTACTACGGCGTTCGTAAAGCCGTGAAGTTTTCGCCGGCTGCGGATCTGGTGTTCGATATCGGCGGCGGTTCGGTCGAGTTCGTGATCGCGGACGACAAAAAGGTCCATCTGCTCGAAAGCCGCAAGATCGGGGTCGCCCGGATGTTCGAGCGGTTCGTGACCACGGATCCCGTTTCGGCGTACGAGAGGACCCTTCTTGAACAGTTTTTCACGGCCGAGCTGCTCACTTCCGCCGAAAAGGCGAGGGAGATGAACGTCACGAGGGCGATCGCTTCCTCGGGGACCGCCCAGAACGTCGCCCGGATGATCCGCGCGATGAACGGCCGCGACGGCGAGGCGGCCCTCAACAACAGCTCGTTCACCCGCAAGGAGTTTCAGAAACTCTATCGGTCGGTGCTTCCCCTCGACGCCCAGGAGAGAAGAAGGCTGACCGGGCTCGACGAAAAACGGGTCGATCTCATCGTGCCGGGGCTGATTCTTTTCAATGTCATCTTTTCCGTCTTCGGGCTCAAGGAGGTCGTGATTTCCGACCTCGCCCTGCGCGAGGGAATGGTTTACCACTACCTGCGGAACCGTCGCACGAAGACCGGAGAGGCGAAACTGCAGCTCAACATCCGGCGCCAGAGCGTTATCGAACTCTGCTACCGCTGCGGGTGGAACAAGCGTCACTCCGAACAGATCGCCTTTCTCTGCCTGGAACTGTTCGATCAACTGCAGCCGCTGCACGGCCTCGACGTCCGGGAGCGGGAACTGCTCGAATACGCGGCGCTCCTGCACAACATCGGGACATTCATATCGATTTCAGGCCATCACAAGCATTCGCAGTACATCATTCTCAACGGCGAACTGCGCGGGTTCACCCCCGTCGAAATCTCGGTGGTCGCCAGCGTCGCCCGGTATCACAGGAAATCGCCCCCTTCGGAAAAGCACGACGCTTACGCATCTCTCAAACCCAGGTACAGACGGGTGGTCGACGTGCTTGCGGGGATTCTCCGCATCGCCAACGGACTGGACCGGGGTCACCGTCAGAACGTGTACGCCGTCGAAGCCTCGATCGCCGGCCGTCGCGTGGTTCTCGGTCTCCGCGCGCATCACAACCCCGATATCGAAATATGGGCGGCCGAAAGGATGAAAGGCTGGCTTGAAACCGTGCTCGGCAAAACCATCCGTTTCGAACATCTCGATCAGGAATGAACAGTAGCTCTTCGCACGGCGGAAACGTGACCGCGGGGCCCCTTTCCGCGCTCTTCGGGGGATCGTTCGGCGACAAGGCGCTCTTGTTTTCGGAGCCGTTCGAAGTTGTCGAACTGCGCTCCTCCGGCGGTCTGGCCGATTTTTTCGCGAAACTCGAACGCCGGCTCGACGAAGGCTGCAGTCTGGCGGGCTATATCGGTTACGAAGCGGGCTACGGTTTTGAACCGGAAGCGCTGGGCTCGTTCGAGTCGGGGGAGGACCGGCTACCGCTCGCCTGGTTCGGGGTCTACCGGTCGCGCGGAACGGTGGTGCCGGAAGGCCTCCCGCGAGATGTTCTCTCCGGGGAGGAGCCCGCTCTCGAAGAGCTCCGGTTCGACCTGGACCGGGAGCGATACGCCGGGGCGATCACCGCCATCAGAGAGCGCATTGCCGCCGGAGACGTCTATCAGGTCAATTTTACCGGCAGGTTCGGCTTCCGCTATGAAGGGGCGGCGGACGATCTTTTCATGAGGCTCTGCGGGATGCAGCCCGGAGCGTACTCCGCGTTTCTCGATATGGGAACTCACCGGGTGCTTTCCCTCTCTCCCGAGCTCTTTTTCTCCCTCGACGGGCGTCGCATCGAAACCAGACCGATGAAGGGAACCGCGCCGAGAGGAAGCGGAGAGGATGAGGATCGCGAGCGGAAAGCATGGTTGCGGTCGGACGAGAAGAATCGTGCGGAGAACCTCATGATCGTCGATCTCCTGCGCAACGACCTCGGCCGGATCTGTAAGCCCGGTTCGGTGGAGGTCCCCGAACTGTTCGTTACCCAGAGTTATCCGACCCTGCACCAGATGGTGTCCGGAATCCGGGGGGAACTTCGCGAAAACTGTTCGCTCTTCGAGCTGTTCCGGGCGATTTTTCCCTGCGGTTCGGTAACCGGCGCACCGAAAATACGGGCCATGCAGCTTATCCGCCAGCTTGAATCGTCGCCTCGCGGAGTGTACACGGGAGCTATCGGTTACATACTTCCCGACAGATCGATGCGTTTCAACGTCGCCATCCGAACCCTCGTACTGACGGGAGACAGGGGCGAGTACGGCGCAGGGAGCGGCATCGTCTGGGACTCGCGGGCGGATGAGGAGTACGAGGAGTGCCGTCTCAAGGCGCGGCTGCTCGAATCCGGCCGGGAGCAGGGTTTCGAGCTGTTCGAATCCCTGCTCTACAGTGTGGCCTATCTCTGGCTCGAAGAGCATCTCGACCGTCTCGCCGGCTCTGCCGCCGCTCTCGGTTTCCGGTTCGAGCGGGAGCGCGTTCGCCGGGAGCTCGAGTCCTTCGCCCGCTCCGATCTTGTAAAGAGCGGACGGTACAAGGTCCGTCTCGCTCTGCGGAAAGACGGGACGACCGATATCTCGGTCTCCGCGCTTCCCGCGCCTCCGGAGGCGGAACCCGTTCGCGTCTGCATGGCGAAACAGGCGATTCCGGCCGGCGACCCCCTCCGGGCGCACAAGACGACCCGCCGCGATCTCTACGACCGCCTGCTCCGCAAGGCGCAGTCGGAAGGGTTCGGAGAGGTCCTGTTCCGCAACGACCGCGGAGAGGTGACGGAAGGGGCGGTCAGCAACGTCATCATCCGCAAAAACGGACGCTATCTCACGCCGCCGCTCTCTTCCGGGCTGCTCGACGGCGTTTACCGGCGCTACTTTCTCGAAACCCGTCTCAATGCCGGGGAGAGTCCTCTTGCCGCAGGGGATATTGCCGGGGCGGACTGCTTTTTTCTCTGCAGTTCCGTCAGGGGGCTCCGGCGGGCCGTGCTCTGCGACTACACGATAGAGTGACGGCCGGCGCGAGGTGCGCCTGAAGCCGAAAGAGCGGTTGACCATGACGGGGATTAGCTGTATATTTTCATGTAACCGCTTGAATGAAAATGCTTTAAAATCACCCTTCCCATGCGAGATCATACACCCGATTTCAAGAAAATAGAGCTCTCCCCGGAAAACAGGGCGACCATCGGCGAAACCGTCCGGCAGTTGCTATCCCGCCTCGCGGCCGACAGGCAGCTTACCGCCGACTCGCTGCTCGAGTTCTGGGTGGAGGTGCCGGGGGTCAAGCGTCCCAGAGGGACCTACCGGGGCGGATTCCTGATGCCCGACAGCTTTATCACGATTTCCGATTACTTCAAGGAAAATTACGGCTCGATCGCTCCGTCGGGGTTTTTCGACAACGAGGAAAACGCGTGGAACGAACTTCTGGACGAGCTGTACTACCAGGTTGAAATCTTCACTTCCCAGGTCGATGTTCCGAAAGGGGCCACCCTTGAACTGTGGACCGGTCACCGCAGCAGGCCCGAAGGCGAGTGGGTCTACGCGGTCGACAGGAAGATCGAGCTGACGTAGCCCGTCCGTCGGCTGTGCGGACCGCTCAGCCGTCGAAGCGTTTGTCCGGGTAATCGCACGCCGGAACGACCGGACATGCGGAGCAGAGAGGCTTGCGCGCCTTGCAGGTATAGCGGCCGTGAAGTACGAGATAGTGGTGGAAGCGGATCACCAGCTCCGGCGGAATGATCGCGATCAGGGCGTCCTCGGTATCCCTCGGATTGCCGGTATCGACGAGTCCCATTCTGTTCGATACCCTGTGTACGTGCGTGTCGACCGCCATGACCGGTTGCCCGAAGGCGTTGCTGAGCACCACGTTCGCCGTTTTCCGGCCGACTCCGGGAAGATTTTCAAGTTCCTCGCGTGTCTCTGGCACCTGCCCGCCGTATTTCTCCGAAAGGGTCTTGCTGACGGCAAGGATGTTCTTCGCCTTGTTGTTGTAGTAGTTGATGGAGCGGACGATCGCTTTCAGGTCGTCGAGCTGCATGCGGCTCATGCTTTCGGCGTCCGGGCACGCTCTGAACAGGTCGGCGGTTATCGTGTTGACCCTCCTGTCCGTCGCCTGCGCGGCCAGGATCGTAGCGATCAGGAGCTGAAAAGGGCTCTCATGGTTGAGCTCGGTTTCGGGGGCGGGGAACTTCTTTCCGAAGGCGTCCGCAATGAATGCGATCTTCTCCTCTGTCGTCATGTCTTGCGGAATCTCCGTCCGGTTTTCGTGGTCATATGGTTCGCGTCAGGAATCGATGTTTTCCGTCTGGACGATCGTGCGGCCCGGCAGGACCAAGGCACTGAGCTTTCCCAGCGAGGGGTTGCTGTGATAGACGCATCCCGTATCTATGGAAATGAGCTTGTCGAGCAGGATCGGTTCGGTTATCGGGGTATGGCCGCAGACAACGGTTTTTTCCCATTTCGGGTAGTCGCCGGTTTCGAGGTAGTGCGCCCGCAGGTGATCGCGCATCCAGCAGAACGTTTCCCGCTCCACCGTTTGCAGGTTTTTCTTCACCGAGAGTTCCGGATCGAGACCCCCGTGGACGAAAAGATAGTTTTCGGTTTCCAGATAGTAGCTGCACGAGCTGAAAAATTCGAGGTGACTTTCTGCAATATCTTTTCCGTCGACGCTTTCGTAGGATTCGAGTGTGGCGGTCCCGCCGTTCTGGAGCCAGAGGGAGGGATCTTCGGAATTCAGGTATTGAAGGAGCATGAGCTCGTGGTTTCCCATCAGAAAGTGACAGTCGCACCACTCCCGGAGCTCCATGAGAAAGTCGATAACCTCCTTCGAGTACTTTCCCCGGTCGATATAGTCGCCCAGGAAGACAAGCTGGTCGGACTCCTGGAGCTCGAGTTTTTCGAGAAGGCGGTGCAGCGTGTAGAAACAGCCGTGAATGTCCCCGACGGCGATGATCCGCCGGTTTTCGGTCAGATGGTCAGCCATGGGGGTCGCCCCCTTTTATTTTTCGGAGGGTTTTTTTGCTCTGCCCGGTTTGCGGCTGCTCGAATGATCGATCAGGCCCCGGCCGCATTTCCTGATTTTTCCGGATGTTTTGAGGTCGTTGAAGATAGCGTCGAGGATACCGTTGACGAACTTGCAACTCTTGTCCGTGCTGCTGAATTTCTTCGCTATTTCAATCGCTTCGTTGATCGAAACCTTGGGCGGTATGTCTTCGAAGTAGAGTATCTCGGCGAGCGCCATGCGCAGGATGTTCTTGTCGATGACGGCGATCCGGCTCATGTCCCAGTTGAAGGTATGTTTGGATATGTAGCCGTCGATCTCCTTTCTGTTCTCGTCGATGCTCTGCAACAGCTTCCTGAAAAACATGACAGCATTGCTGTCCGCCGCAATTTCGGGCGTTACGAGCCATTCCGCGGCATTCTCCACATCGGTGTCTCTCAGCTCGAGCGTATAGAGTGCCTGTACTATCTTTTCACGTATGCGGCGTCTGTATGTTTTCATGGAAAAGCGATTAGGTGAATTAAAAATGTTCGATGCTTTCGACGACCGCCCCGGTGTCGCCGAAATCCTCGAAAAGGACGTCCGGCCGATGTGCGCGGAGCCGTTCCGCCGGGTAGGTGCCGGTCGCCACGGCAATGCAGTGCGCCCCGATGGCTCTGGAGCACCTGATGTCGTGCTCGGTGTCGCCGATGATGACGACCTCGCCGGAAGCGAACCGCGTTCCGGTGACGCCGTAAGCCTTCTCGATCGCTATGGCCGGGAGGTCGTCGCGGTGGTATGCGTCGTCGGCGAACGCGCCGAACGGAAAGTAGTGATCGATAGCGGGAAGTCGGAGTTTGTGCCGTCCGGAACCCTCGAAGTTGCCCGTCAGCAGTCCCAGTTCCATATCGCTGCGTCCGGCAAGCTCCTCCAGAAGCGCCGGTATGCCCTTCATGAGCTCGATGTCTTCCGGACGGGCCCGTTCCCTGAAAAGGTCGATATAGGTTTGTTTCACCTCCTCGAAACGTTCGGCGATGTGCCGTTCGCCGAGTCCGGTGTGCCGCAGCACCTCGTAGATGATGACGCTGTCCATCTTGCCGGCGAAATTGTGCCTGCCCGCGCTGCCCTCGGTCCCGTAGACTTCCGTCAGGGCGTCGATCAACGTCCGGCGGTTGATATTGCCTACCCGTAGCAGGGTTCCGTCGATGTCAAACAGCACGAGTTTTTTCCGCATCGGCTCCGGACGGTTGTTCCGCCTCCTCTTTCCCGAGTGTGACCGGGATCAGTTTTGATACACCTTCCTCTTCCATGGTCACCCCGTAGAGCGCCTGCGAAGAAGCCATTGTCTTCTTGTTGTGCGTAACGATAATAAATTGAGTGTTATTCTCAAATTTTTTGAGAAGCCGGATGAATCGGCCGATGTTGGCGTCGTCGAGCGGCGCGTCGACCTCGTCGAGAATGCAGAAGGGGCTCGGCTTGACGAGGTAGATCGAGAAGAGCAGGGCGAGCGCCGTAAGGGCCTTTTCACCCCCGCTGAGCTGCTCGATCGAAAGCGGCTTTTTGCCCCTCGGTCTCGCCAGGATCTCTATCTTCGCTTCGAGGGGGTCGTCTTCGGTCGTGATCAGCAGGTCGGCTTCATCGTTTTCCTCGAACAGCTCCCGGAAGATCCTGATGAAATTATCCCGGACCGAAGAGAACGTCTCCTCGAATTTCTTCAGGGCGGTCCGGTTGATTTCCTCGATGGTCGTTCTCAACTGGGCTTCCGCCTCGAGCAGATCCTCTTTCTGGGAGGTGAGGAAATCGAGGCGCTCGTTCTCGGTTTCGTATTCGTCGAGGGCGAGCTCGTTCACCGCGCCGAACCGGTCGAGTTTTTCCCGCATCGCCTCGAGCGTACTCTCGGCCCGGTCACGGTCGAAGGTTTCCGGTACGTCGGCGTCGATATCGGCCAGATCGCATCCGTAACGGGTTTCGATCGACGTGAAGAGATTGTCCACGGCGCGTTCGAACCCGGCAATCCGGTTCTGCAGTTCGTCGCGGATCTGCAGTTCGATCTCCTGCTTGCGCCGGAGATCGCGGAGCTTGTCCCGCCGGTCCTGGTTCGCCAGCCGGCATTCGCGGTAAACCGTTTCTTTTTCCGTGAGATGCTGCTGTTCCTCTCCCGAGGAGACCAGCAGGCTTTCGAGCTCCGAGCGGGAAGATTCGATCTGTTCCCCGACCCCGTCGAGCGTTGTTTCCGTATCCCGTATCTCCTGCGTCATCGTTTCGGTTTCTCCGAGAAGAGCGGTTCTCTTTTCCCGGCAGGAATGGACCTGCAGCCTGAGCTTTTCGAACTCCAGGAGCGCGTCCTTGTAGCGGTTCGCCTGGGCCTGCACCTCCCTGTTCAGGCGATTGTAGTCGTTCTCGCGTTCTTCGGCCTCGTTGCGGGCGGTCTGCAGGGCGCTTTGCAGCGTGGTTTCCTGCCGCTCCCGTTCCGCAATCGCGGGTCGGAGCGCCTCGAGTTTGGCCGTGGCCTTTCGTTGCGCTTCTTCCGTTTCGGCGATCTCCGTTTCGGCGTTCTCCAGGGCGCCGAGGCGGGAGGTCTCCTCGATGTCGAGGCGCGCCAGGCCTTTTTCGTGCTCGCGAAGCTCCTGCTCGAGTGCGGAGAGCCGCTTTTCCTGTTCGTCGAGAGGGATTTCCGAGAGACGGTCGAGGAGAGCGCGGAGCTCCTGTTCCTCCTGCCGGACCGTTTTTTCAAGCTGCTCTTCCTCGGCCCTGAGTTTATCCCGTTCGGCTTTCCTGCCGAGCCTCAGACCTTCGTTGTCCACGGAGCTTCCCCCGAAAAGAACGCCCTGTGCACCGAACTTTTCGCCCTCGGGCGTTACGAACGTGCAGCCGGGATGCCGCAATGCGAGGCTTTCGGCGTCATCGAGGTTTTCGGCTATGTAGCAGCGGTGCATGAAAAGGGTGGTGGCCCGCTCGATTTCGGAGGGGATGTCGATGACGTCGGTGATTTTCCGCACGCCGTCGATATCCGCATATTCTCCCTCCGCCTCGAGCCCGAGAAGGTCCAGTACAAGAAAATGGACCTTTCCCTTTCCCGCTTCGGACAGCGAGCGGATGCCGTCTTTGGCTTCCTGCAGCGACGTGCAGATGTAGTAGCCCAGGAGATCGCCGAATGCGGCGTTGACCGCTTTGCGATAAGCGCTGTCGGTGGATATGAGGTCCGAGAGGCAGCCGAGCCCGTAACGGGCGCCGCTTCCGTTTTCAAGCCAGGCGACGCCTTCGGGCAGCCCTTCATAGTTGTCGAGGATGGAGTCGGCGAGCAGGATGCTGTTTTTGAGGCGATCCCGGTGCGCACGCAGTTCGAGCAGTCGCTCCTTTTTCGATTCAGCTCCGCCGGCGAGCTCCTTCCTCAGCGTCTTCAGCTCGTGCAGCTCCTTTCGGGCGGTGTCGGCGAGCGTTTTCTGCCGGTCGATCCGTTTCTGCGCTTCCTCGCGGGCGGGCCGGGCGTCCGTAATGATCCGCTTGAGCTCGTGCTGCCGACCGGCGAGACGGGAAAGCGTTTCTTTGAGGTGATCGACGGTCGTCTCCCGGCGCTGGCGGTCCATCTGGAGCGCCGAAACCGATCGCTGGTGTTCGGAGAGGTTTTCCCTTGCCGTGTGCAGCGCGGTTCTCGACGCCGCGAGAGCCCGTTCAAGCGATTCAAGCTCTGTTTTCAGGACGTTCACTCCTTCTTCCTGTTTCCGGCATTCGTTTTCGACGGGAGCGAGCCGGTCGAGAAGGCCTGTTTCATCCTTTTCGAGAACGAGAGACTGCTGTTTTTTCCCCTCGATCGATCCGGTGATCCTTACGGTGTTCTCCCTGAGGTTTTTTTCCTGTTCCTGGAGCTGCAGAAGGGTTTTTTCCAGGGAGTGCACGGTCCGGTTTTTCTCGTTGAGCGACTGTTGCAGTTCCGAAAGAAGGCGCTCCTGTTCGAGCTGTTCGCGTTCCGATTCCTGCAGGGCGCTGTCCTGGCGGGCGATCTCCGTCGTCAGTTCCTGCACGGTCTGTTCCTGTCGCGCAACCTCATGTCTGCGGGGAGCGAGGGTTTCCTGCAACTCGGTGAGATTGAGTGCGCTGAGCTTGAGATCCAGCTCCCGGAACGAGGTTTTCAGCTCGCGGTACTGCTCGGCCTTCTTTACCTGGCTTTTGAGGCTGCGCACTTTTTTGGAAACCTCCGCGAGAACGTCGTCGACCCGTTCGAGGTCCCGGGTCGCGCTTTCAAGCTGGCGGAACGTCTGTTTGCGGCGGTGCTTGTAGCGGGTTATGCCCGCCGCTTCCTCGAAAAGCCGGAGGCGCTCCTCGCTTTTGTTGCTGATGATCTCCTCGATCATTCTCAGTTCGATGACCGAGTAGGCGTCGCTTCCCATTCCCGTATCGGCGAACAGATCGACGATGTCCTTCAGCCTGCAGGGGACCTGGTTGAGAAGATAGTCGCTGTCGCCGTTGCGGTAGAGCCTTCTTGTGACCGTGACTTCGGTATACTCCGTCGGCAGGATGTTGCGGGTGTTCTCGATCGTGATGGAAACCTCCGACACGCCGAGCGGTTTCAGTCTTCTCGAACCGTTGAAGATGATGTTCTCCATCTTGGCCGAGCGGAGCAGCGAGGACTTCTGTTCGCCCAGAACCCAGCGGATGGCGTCGACGACATTGGTTTTTCCGCATCCGTTGGGCCCCACGATGGCGGTCAGACCCTTGTCGAAATGTATTCTGACCCGGTGCGCGAAGCTTTTGAAGCCAAAGAGCTCAATGTTCGAAAGATACATCTGGTCGTGTGGCGTTAGTCAGGCTGTTTCCGGAACCGGGCGGTCGGCCGCTTGCGGGGGAGTTCTTTCCTGCAGGTCCGGCGTTTGAAGTCCGAATGTGTGAAAAGTTAACAAAAAATATACGATCGCAGTGAATTTTCAGGAAACGGGCGGGGGGACGGCGCCGGCGGTTTTCACACGAGAGGCCACAGCCGCGGCGTGCGCCGCTTCCTGTGCATCGTGAGCCCGGAGAATCCGGGCGCCGTTCAGAACCGCTATGGCGCTTGCCGCCACGGTTGCCGAAAGACGCATCTCAGGCGAAGGAAGACCGCCGCCGGGTCTGCGGATCGCCTCCCCCAGAAACGACTTGCGCGACAGGCCTGCGAGCAGCGGCCGTCCCAGTTCCCCGAATTCCTGCAGGCGGCCGAGCAGCCGGAAGTTTTCCTCGACGCTCTTGCCGAATCCGAACCCCGGATCGAGAATGATGTTCGTGATGCCGTGGCGCTCCGCCGTTTCCGTGGCCTTCCGGAGCGATTCCCGCACGACCGGAACGATATCCGTTGCCGCCCCGGCGGTACGGTGGCTCCAGTCCATCGCGTCGGGTCTTTCCGGGGTGTGCATGAGGATGACCGCGGCCCTGTACCGGGCGGCGACCGCTGCGATATCGGGATCGAACCTGAACCCCGAGATATCGTTGACGATGGATGCGCCGGCGGCAAGTGCCTCTTCGGCTACGACCGCCTTGTAGGTGTCTATCGATATCAGAACGTCCGATGTTCCCCGGAGCTCGCGAATGACGGGAATCGTGCGGCGGATCTCCTCGGCTGCGTCGACCGTTTCGGCTCCGGGCCGTGTCGATTCTCCGCCGACGTCGATGATCTCCGCGCCCTTCTCGATCATGGACATCGCCCGTTCCACGGCGTGACCGGTATTTTCCGGTCCGGAGCCGTTTCCGGACAGCCCGCCGTCGAAAAACGAATCCGGTGTCGTGTTCAGAATGCCCATCACTTTCGCCCCGTCGCGCAGATCCAGCTCGCGGTCGCGGCATTGAATCGTGTACCGATCGTTTGCCATGGTTTCTCCCGGTTTGTCACATGTTCGGAATACCGCTTCCCCGGTCTTTCCTCAGGTTATCCCGAAGGGAACCGGAGTGAAGCAGAGGAAGAAGATGACGATGGCGATCCATCCGACAAGCTGCCTGCCCGGCCGGAGAGGATGGTCGTGTATGGTCGGGGGGTGTTCGATGCCGAGAAACCTGGTCAGGATGATCGCCCAGAGTATCCAGCCCGGCCATGACCACTCGAGCACCACCTCCGGAGCGGAGAAAGTCGTGAAGGACGCAAACAGTTCCATCAGGAGCAGGACGAGTGAGGGAAGTCCGAGCAGAAATATGATGACCAGAAAGGTCAGAGCGCCTACCCGGTGCCCTTTTTTGCCGAACATGGCGTAAAGAATGTGCCCGCCGTCGAGCTGTCCGACCGGCAGCAGGTTCAGCGCCGTGACGAAGCAGCCGAGCCATCCGGCGAAAAGAAAGGGATAGTGGTACATCTCCGTCATCGGAGGGGCGTTTGCCGGGGCGATCGCTGTTTCAAGCAGCAGGTAGATCAGGTTTTTGCCGAGAAAAAGGCTCCCTTCGGGCGGCGGGGAAGGGATGCCTCCGAACACTTCGTATTCCGGATGAATCGTGTAAATGTACTCTATCGGCGGCAGATGCGTGAAGCCGTAGATCAGGAGTCCGAGGGCCACCGTGAATCCGGCCAGCGGTCCGGACACCCCCGTGTCGAAGAGGGCTCTGGTATCGGGAATCTTGTCCTTGATGCGGATGACCGCGCCGAGCGTTCCGAGACTCAGCAGAAACGGCAGGGGCGGAACGGGAATGAAGTAGGGCAGCGTGGAACGCATCCGGTGAATGAACGCCGCGGAAAAATGTCCGAATTCGTGAGTGCCGAGAAAGAAGAGCAACGAGAGGCCGTAGGGAACGCCGTGCGCGATATCGACGATGAAGAGCGACGGGTCGAATCGCACGTCGTGGCCGGTCCAGAATGCGCCCGCCCAGAATGTCGTGAGCAGCGTCACGATGAACAGGATGATATGCAGGGGATAGTTCTGTTCGGCGAGAATGCTGCGGCGAGAGGAGAAGAACTCTCTCATTACGGTGTCACACAAGATTGAATGGTCGCGTCCTCGTAAGATATCCAACCTGAATAATTCACCAAAGGAATAAAAGAACGGGGGAGAGCGGGGGTTCAGGGTCGAAAGGGAGTCAGTCGGCAGTCTTCAGTAGGCAGTCAGCAAAGGAAAACCAGTCGGCAGCCGGCAGTTGGCGGGGAGTTGCTGAACCGTAGGGGCAGCCCCCTGTGGCTGCCCGAACTGGCGTTGGTTATCGATTCCCGATTCCGATAGCGACGGTGAACCCCAGGAGAGTATGTCAAAAGGAAAAGGTCAAAAGTAAAGAGCGTTGGGGCGGTCGGAGATCGGGGTCGGGATCGGGTTTCGGAATCGAATGTATTTCTTTACGGTAACAGGTGGTGCGTGCAGTTTGAACACTGTCAACTATTTCAGAACGGGACACATTGTTGATGCGTTGATGCGTTGATGCGTTGAATTGTTGAGTCGTTGATGTGGCGGGGCGCGATTGGCTGGTGATCGACAGGTTTTATTGTCCCCGCGGATTGCAAAGGTATTCACGACGACCGTAGGGGCGAAAAATTTTTCGCCCGTACGGTGGGGGGGAACTGGTTGGCAGTATGCAGTTTGCACTAGGCTGTTGCCGATAAACAAACGCTTCGCTCCGGAAACAGAACCCCGAGTCTTACGGTTTGAGAGGAATCTCCAGAACGGAGAGCGGCCAGGAGAAGCGCACCTCGTGGCGATTCGACCCTGTGGCGATTTCAGCGATCAGGTCGAGCTCCGTTTCGCTGTAGAATTTTCTCGCCGAGGTGTATCCGTCGAGCAGCAGATCCTTCATGCCCTGCAGCATTGCGAAGAGCGGCACGCCCGCGAGCAGATCCACCCCCCGGTGTCCGTCGAGTCCCAGAAACACCGACGCTCCGAGTCCGGCGCTCTCCGCGATGATCCGCGCCAGCCGGCCGGGGGTGAAGTGATGCATGCTTTGCGAGATGAGCACGATATCCCACGAAGCGTTTTCCGTTCCGCTCATTGAAAAAGCGTCGACAACCCGGAAAGCGACCGGCAGATCGCGCGCTTTCGCTTCGACGGCGCACGCCTCGACATATTCCGGAACGACGTCTGACCCGGTCACCTCGACCGGAAGTCCTCGATCGACGGCGGCTTCCGCCAGTGCGAACGCGAACCCTCCGGCTCCTCCGGCAAGCTCGAGAAGCTTCGCCGGGCGCTGCCGCCGCCGGGTGATTCTTTCGATGACGGGCTCTATGATCTCTATGTAACGGGAGTAGAGCATGAGCATGCCGTTCATGCGGTCGAGGGCCCGGATCATTGCGAGTTTCTCTGATGCGGGCTTTTCCGGGTCGTCCATCCGTTCCCGTTCGTCCGTACGGAGCGAACGGTCGAAGAGCTCCGCCAGGAAAAACCCCGGTCCGAGAACTTTCGAAACCTCGAATCGTTCGTCCAGAAACGCCTCGATGCAGTTGTCGGTGACGGTTTCAAGCTCCCCCGGGGTGTTCCAGGAGGGCGGAAAGGGGTGTTTTTTGCGCAGGTTTTCCCTCGCCTGGCGTCCTGCGGTTTCGAGTTGCAGCATGAGGGACGGATTACAGAGTTACGAGCGCATGGAGGAGGAGCCCATTGCCGGGCCGCGGCGCGGGACAGTTGATGAAATATACGCCCTCCGGCGATGGATTCAAATCGCCGCTTTGCGGCTTTCGCTGCGATTTCAGGAGGCGCGGGAACAAAATGTTTGTGAAAAAGATTAAATGATACTAAATTGGTATCAGTTTAAAGATCATGAAAGTCCTTACGAAAAATAGCGACTACGCCACGAGAGCGTTGCTCTATCTCGGAGCGAGAGAGGGGGAGTATGTTTCCGCGAAGCGCATCTCGGCCGAACAGAAGATTCCCTACCAGTTTCTTCGCCGGATTCTTCAGGAGCTCTCCCGGCACGGACTGGTTTCTACAAAGGAGGGTGCGCAGGGCGGCGTGGCGATCAACAGGGACCCCGACAGCATTGTGATGAGGGAGATCATAGAGATTTTCCAGGGCAGGGTCGAGCTGTCGGAATGCATGTTTCGCAAGCAGATCTGTTCGAACAGGGCCAACTGCGTTTTGCGTCACGAGATTCTGCGGATCGAACAGATGGTCAACCAGGAGTTCGGCCGGATCACGATCGGCAAGATGCTCCGCGATCTCGAGAGGCTGGAGGCGGACGGGAAACATATGATGTACCCTTCGTTCTCCTGAGAAGCGTGAGGCGGAAAACAGTAAACACGAAGAGCCATGAAAAGGAAGATTGTAGCCATAGATGAAGAAAAGTGCAACGGCTGCGGCGATTGCCTGCCCGGTTGTCCCGAAGGGGCGCTGCAGGTGATCGACGCAAAAGCCAGACTCGTCAGCGATCTGTTCTGCGACGGTCTCGGCGCCTGCATAGGGACCTGCCCGCAGGGGGCTATCACGGTGACGGAACGCGAGGCCCAGGCATACGACGAGCGGCGGGTCATGGAGGAGAGCATCATCGGGGGAGGTCCGAACCTCATTGCGGCGCATCTGAAGCACCTGCAGGATCATGGGGAGGAGGGTTACTTCAGTGAAGCCCTTGCCGTTCTCAGGGAGAAGGGGATCGACAATCCTCTCGACGAACCGGAGCAGCCCGCAGACGTCCGAAAGCATCCTCATCACGGCGGATGCCCCGGCAGCCTCGCCATGCAGTTCGGCGGGAACGGCTCTCCGGTTCCTGTAGCCACTCAGGGTTCCCTGCAGTCCGAACTCGGACACTGGCCCGTTCAGCTTCATCTCGTCTCGCCTCTCGCGCCATGCTACCAGGGTGCGGATCTGCTTCTTGCGGCGGACTGCGCAGCGTTTGCGATGGGCGGGTTCCATTCGGCATTCATGAAGCAGCGTAGCCTCGCCATCGCCTGTCCGAAGCTCGACAGTGGGATCGACAGATATGTCGAGAAGCTGACCGCGATGATCGACCATGCGAAGGTCAATACCATAACGGTCGTCATTATGGAGGTGCCCTGCTGCAGCGGTCTCATGGCGATCGCACAACAGGCGCTGGAAAACGCTTCGAGAAAGGTGCCCCTGAAGAGAGCTGTCGTGAGTGTCAGGGGAGAGGTGCTCGAAGAGGAGTGGGTATAAGTATCAGTCGGCAGTGGGCAGCAAATCAGTGAGTCGTGTTTGCCCGAACCGGCGGTGGTTTCGATAGCGATACCGACGCCGACGGCGAACCTCGGGAGATTAAGTCAAAGGTCAAAAAAAGAGTGTTGGGGTAGTAACCATGCTGAAGGACGCTCTGGGTAGTTACAGGGGATCGCTCGAAGAGCTGAACAGGGCCGTGAACCGGATGCCGGGGAGTGCGCAAGCCTACTATGACCGCGCGAATGCGAAAAGCAGTGGCGGCGATACGGCGGGGGCGGTCGAGGACTACACAAAAGCACTGAATCTGGGGCTCAGGGTGCGCGAGAAGTTTCTGGCGTTCGGCAACAGGGGGATCGCAAGGGCCGATCTCGGGGACATAGACGGTGCGTTGGAGGATTTTACGGCAATTATCGAAGCCGCTAAAAACAGGGGACTTGTACGAACAGCCCTGCTGAACAGACTGGTGCTCAGAAAGAGGATCGGGGATCATGAGGGCGCAGCGCTCGACTATCAGCGGGCTTTAACCATAACAGCAAACAAAAAAGGAGAATAGATAATGGGTATGCTTTGTGATCAGTGCCAGGAGAGCGTGCAGGGAACAGGGTGCATCGCGAGAGGCGTGTGCGGAAAAAACGAGGAGACGGCAAAGCTGCAGGACACGCTGGTTTACGCTCTCGAAGGCATCGCACTCTGCGCGGAAGCGTCCGGAACACCTGTCCGGGCCGACCTGGGTCGTTTTATAAGCGAAGCGCTGTTCGTTACGGTGACCAATACCAATTTCGACGATCGGGCCATCGTCGACAAGATCTTCAAGGCGCTGGCGCTTCGGGATGAATTGAGGGACCGCTTGTCGGAAGATCCGATACCGGTCAGCACGGGATGGGCCGAAGAGAGCCGGGAGGATTTCGACGGGGGTGACGAGGCTTCCCGCATTGCAGCCTACAGCGGCGACGAGGAAGCTCCTTCGTCGAAACATCGTGCGCCGCTGACGCTTCGCGACAAAGAGAGGCGGCGGGTCGGCGCAGCACCGCAGCACGACTGCGTGACATGGACGGGCGAAAGCAAGGAGGACTTCGTCGAAAAAGCCAGGACCGCCGGCGTCGAGGCCCTGAGCGACAACGAGGATATCCGTTCGCTCAAGAGCCTTATGCTCTACGGCCTGAAAGGTCTCGCGGCTTATACCGACCATGCGGAGGTGCTCGGTTATGTCGACGAATCCATCTACGAATTCTACGTCACGGCGCTTGCGGCCCTGACAAAGGATCTCGACGCCGACACATTGACGGGGCTTGTGCTGGAAACCGGAAAGACCGCCACCAAGGCGATGGCGCTGCTCGACAGGGCCAACACCGAAACGTACGGCAATCCCGAGATAACGGTCGTCAAGACCGGCGTCGGCGACAAGCCGGGAATTCTGATTTCCGGCCACGATCTCCGCGACATGGAGGAACTGCTCAAGCAGACCGAAGGGACGGGTATCGATGTGTACACCCATTGCGAGATGCTGCCGGCGCATTACTATCCGGCCTTCAAGAAATACGACCACTTTGTCGGCAACTACGGCAGTTCCTGGTGGTCCCAGGACAAGGAATTCGAGTCGTTCAACGGGCCGATACTCATGACGACAAACTGTATCGTGCCGGTCAGGGAATCGTACAGAACGCGCATGTTCACCACGGGTAACGCCGGCTACGAAGGGGTCGGGCATATTCCGGCGAGGACCGACGGGAGCCCGAAGGATTTCAGCGAAATCGTCGAGCTTGCGAAAGGCTGCAAGCCGCCGAAAGAGATCGAGAACGGTGAGATCGTCGGCGGATTCGCGCACAATCAGGTCGTGGCGCTCGCCGACAAGGTTGTCGATGCGGTCAAGTCCGGAGCCATCAAGCGTTTTGTCGTCATGGCGGGATGCGACGGCCGTCAGAACTCGCGCCAGTACTATACGGACGTTGCCGGGGCGCTGCCGGACGATACGGTCGTTCTGACCGCAGGGTGCGCCAAGTATCGCTACAACAAGCTGCAGCTCGGTGATATCGGCGGCATTCCGAGAGTGCTCGACGCGGGTCAGTGCAACGACTCCTATTCGCTTGCGGTCATTGCGCTCAAACTCAAGGAGGTCTTCGGCCTCGACGACATCAACGATCTGCCGATTTCCTACGACATCGCCTGGTACGAGCAGAAAGCCGTCGCCGTACTGCTCGCGCTGCTTTCGCTCGGCGTCAAGGGCATACGTCTCGGCCCGACGCTTCCGGAGTTTCTCACGCCGAACGTCGCGAAGGTCCTTGTCGATACCTTCGATATCAAGCCGATCGGTACCGTCGAGGGCGACATCGAAGCCATGATGGCCGGCGCCTGAACCTTTCGGCCGGGCAACGACCGAAAGCGTCCGGTCCCTTTTTCCGGGGGTCGGGCGCTTTTTGTATCCGGAGGAAACGGGACGAATTGCAGCGGGAAATGTGACAACCTGGTAAACCGGCGGTATGTTCTCGCCGGCGTTGCCCTTATTATACAGGCGTATCCATCCACTGTCGCCGGCGGCTCGCGCGCAAGGCGAACGAACGTCGGGGTTGCAACATGACGGCATCGAGGCGCTGTCGTACGTCACATGACGCACAGCCGTCGGAACATCATCTGAACGACCATGAAAAAAAAACAGAAAGTGCTCATTCTCTGCACGGGGAATTCCGCCCGCAGCCAGATGGCCGAAGGGCTGCTCCGTGAACTGGCCGGAGATCGTTTCGAGGTGCTGAGCGCGGGGACCGAGCCCGCGACGGCGGTCAATCCTCTCGCGGTGCGCGCGATGCAGGAGGCGGGAATCGATATCAGCGGCCAGAAACCCAAGGATATTTCGGTGTATCTCGGCAAAGAGCTCATCCACTGCCTGATCATCGTCTGTGACAAGGCGGGAGCAAGCTGTCCGAGGATATGGCCCGGACTGATTGCCCAGGAAAACAGGCTCTACTGGCCGTTTGACGACCCCGCCGAGGCCGAGGGGACGGAGGAGGAGCGACTTGAGGCGTTCCGGCGGACTCGGGACGGATTGAGGCGGAAGCTCGAATCGTGGGTGGAGGAAACAGGCGTCGCGCCGGGATGAGTGCGGCTTCCGACATACGCAGGCGCCTTGCCGCGCTTGCCGACCCCGCTGTTGCGGAACACTCCCGGCGTTTCTTCAAGACCGGCAGGGGAGAGTACGGTGAAGGGGACCGGTTCCTCGGCATTCGTGTACCGGTTCTGAGAAAAGAGATCGGGAGGTTCGCCCCGACGCCGCTCGGCGATATCGGGCAGGTGCTCGATTCCCCTTTTCACGAAGAACGTCTCTTTGCTCTCCTGCTGCTTGTCAGGCTCTTCGGCAAGGGTGGGGAGCCGGAACGGCGCGCCATCTACGACCTGTATCTCGCGAGGCGTTCGAGGGTCAACAATTGGGATCTTGTCGACAGCTCCGCGCCCCATATCGTCGGAGCGTGGCTGGAAGCGCGCGACAGGCGACCGCTCTACGAGCTGGCGGAATCCGGGAGCCTCTGGGACAGGAGGATAGCGATCGTGTCCACCTTTCATTTTATCCGGCGCGGCAGCTTCGACGATACCCTGCAACTGTCGTTCGTGTTGAAAAACGACCGGGAAGATCTCATACACAAGGCCGTTGGATGGATGCTGAGGGAGGTCGGCAAACGGGACCCGGATGCGGCGAGGGCGTTTCTGCGCCGGCACGCCTCCGGCATGCCCCGCACGATGCTTCGCTATGCCATCGAACGATTTCCCGGGGAGGAGCGGAAAGCCTTTCTTCTGGCGGGCAGGTCATGATGGGTGGCGGAGGGTGCGGTTGATTTTTCCTGTTGCGGATTTTTGCTATAAATAGTAATATATGATCAAGTGTTCATGTAATGCAGCGAGCGGTCGGATCCATGCCGGAAAAAAACAGGGAGACATGTCAGGATCACTGCTTTCACCCCGAAAGGGTCGAAAGCGTGAGGGATACCATGGACCCGAACGAGAAGCTGCTCGCTCTCGCCGAGCTTTTCAAGGCTCTCGGGGACGGGACGCGGGTGAAGATTCTTTGCGCGCTCTATCGTTCGGAGCTATGCGTCTGCGATCTTACCGCCATACTCGATATGAACCAGTCTGCGGTTTCCCATCAGTTGCGGGTGCTGCGTGCGGGCAAGATCGTCAAATCCAGGAAAGAGGGCAAGAACGTCTACTACTCGCTCGACGACCGGCATGTTTTTCAACTGCTCGATATCGGGCTGGAGCACGTCTCGGAACAGCCGGAATGAACGGTGTTGCTTTGTGTTTTATATGAACATGTATTCAATTGTTAATATGAAAAATCTGCCATGCCAATGATGAACGATATGGTGACGATTGTTTTCGATGTGCTCGAAGCCTCCTGGGACGTGCTGCTCGAGTCGGCGTTCTGGGTGCTGCTCGGATTTTTCGTGGCCGGTCTTTTCCGGGCGTTCCTTCCCGGTGACTTTATAGCGAAGCACATGGGTGGAAAGGGTGTCGGAGGCATCGTGAAAGCCTCGGCATTCGGTGTCCCGGTTCCCCTCTGCAGTTGCGGCGTGCTGCCCGCGGCTGCCGGTTTGCGGGAGCAGGGCGCGGGAAAGGGGCCCGTCACCTCCTTTCTTATCTCGACGCCCGAAACCGGCGTCGATTCGATCGCCGTGACCTACGCCCTGCTCGATCCCCTCATGACGGTCATCCGGCCGGTCGTCTCCTTTTTCACGGCTGTCGCCGCGGGTGTATCGGTATCCTTTACTGAACGGTTCGAGAAGCGCGCACCGGCCGAAAATCCCACCGCTCCGAAGACTGCGGCATGCCAAGAGGGGTCCTGCTGCTGCGAACACGCCGAGCCGGCTAGGATAACCGTGTTGATGAAATTACGGGACGGCATGAGATTCGCTTTCGGCGATCTGCTCGCCGATATCGGCAAGTGGTTTGTGTTCGGTGTCCTGCTTGCGGGTTGCATTTCGGTCTTCGTATCACCCGATCTTCTCGGCGGCTTCGCCGGCAGCGAATATCTCTCGATGCTGCTGATGCTGGCCATAGCGATTCCGCTGTACGTCTGCGCGACGGCTTCGACTCCCATCGCGGCGGCGCTGGCCCTGAAGGGCATTTCGCCGGGAGCGGTTCTCGTCTTTCTGCTGGCGGGTCCCGCGACCAATGTCGCTTCTCTGACGGTGGTTTCCCGGATTATCGGGAAAAAAGCCGCTGTCGTCTATCTTCTGGTTATTATCGTGATGTCGTTCGTCGCGGGGATTGTGGTGAACTATCTCTACGGCATGCTCGGACTCGACATCACCGGATGGGTACAGAGCGGGGCACATGAGGAGCACGGAACGCTCGCCGTGCTTTCGGCGATCGTGCTGCTCGCGCTCATTGCCGCAAGCATGCTGCCGAAAGGCAGGAAGTGAGGGGGAAAAGTCCGGTCCGCTCCGTATTTTACCAGAAAAAATACCCGGATCATGAATCCCCGTACCCCGTTCGTCGGCATACTGCCGATTCTTCTCCTGCTTCTCGGCGGCTGCGCGTCCGGCTCGGCGATCGCTCTGGAGGATCTGCCCGGGCCGCCGGAACGGCTGTTCTACATGACCGACCGCAACGACACCGGTTCGCCCGATCCCGGTGAGCGATACGCAGGAGAGCGCGGATCGATCGCCTACGGCAGATGCACGGTCTCCTTTCCTCCCGATCACCGGATCGGAGAGATGGAACGTCCTCTTTTCAGGGAGGATGTTTCCGAACACATCGTTCTCGCGGGCGTCCGGGAACTGGACGAGGAGAATTTTTTCGCCTCCGTGGCCGATGCCGTCGAGCGCTCTCCGGAAAAAAGCCTGCTGCTGTACGTCCACGGGTACAACATGACGTTCGAAAAGGCCGCTCGCATCATGGCGCAGATCGTTCGCGACCTCGATTTTGCCGGATGTCCCGTTTTCTACAGCTGGCCCTCGCTCGGCACGGTCGGTGGATATACAGTCGATGAAACCAGCGTCAAGTGGGGTGAGCCCCATCTCGCACGGTTTCTCGCCGATCTTTCAGGCCGGTCCGGCGCCCGGCGGATATTTCTCATTGCGCACAGCATGGGTAACCGCGCGCTGGTCAACGCTTTTAGCCTCGTTGTGCGAGAGCGGCCGCTGTTCAGGCCGCTGTTCAGGGCGGTTGTCCTCACCGCTCCGGATATCGACGCGGAACTGTTCAGACGCGACATGGCTTCCGGGCTCGTGGCATCGGGGGCGAGGATCACGCTCTACGCATCCGCCGACGACCGGGCGCTGAAGCTTTCCAACAGGATACACGGCAGCCCCAGGGCGGGCTATGTCGACGGCGTTCCTCTCGTCGTCCCCGGTATCGAGACGGTCGATGTGACCGGTATCGATACGACGTTTCTGGGCCATTCCTACTACAACGATTCCCGTTCCGTCCTGTCGGACATCTATTACCTGCTCAGCGAGGAACTGTCGGCCGAAGACCGCTTCTCCCTCGAAGCGGTCGAGACGGAGAACGGGCGTTACTGGAGATTCAGGGAGTGATGGCGGAGGTAAAGGCGATTTTCTGGGACAACGACGGGCTTCTGCTGGACAGCGAAGCCGCTTTTTTCGAGCTCACGCGCGAGGTGTTCGCTGCTTTCGGCATCGAACTGACACGGGAGTACTGGGGCAGGGAGTATCTCGGAAACGCCAAGCGGACCCGCCAGGTGGCTCGTGAGCTGGGTATGGACGACGAACTGGTCGAAGAGGCGATCGGCATTCGCGACCGCCGCTTTTACGATGTTCTGCAACGCCCGTTGCCGCTCCGTCCCAGGGTGCGTGAAACGCTCGACGCCCTTTCGGGCAGGATTCCCCAGGGAGTCGTGACGGGGAGTCCCCGCGACAAGATCGAGCTCATGCACCGGCTCAACGGTCTGCAGGGGTATTTTGCGGTGACGGTGACCGGCGACGACGTTCTGGAAACCAAGCCGCATCCCGAACCCTATCTCTCGGCGATGGCGAAGCTCGGCGTTCGGCCGGAAGAGTGTCTTGCCGTCGAGGATTCCGAACGGGGGCTCGCCTCGGCCCACGCCGCCGGGATCGCCTGCATCGTCGTTCCCAACCCCCTGACGCGGATTCAGCGTTTCGAAAAGGCGTACGCGATCGAAGAAGACGTTTCGGGCGTTCTGAAGCATCTCCGCAGCTGAACTTCCGGGATGCGCCTACGTACGCTCCGTGAGCTCTGCCGAGAGGAAGCCGCCCGTATGGGAGCCGGGTGCGGCCGCGACGGCGTGCGGCGTTCCTTCGGCGACCAGCCTTCCTCCCCCGTCTCCCCCTTCGGGTCCCAGGTCGACGATCCAGTCCGCGTTTCCGATGATGTCGAGATTGTGCTCGATCACGATGACCGTATTGCCCTTGTCGGCGAGCTTCCGCAGCATGTCGAGCAGGTGCTGGATGTCCTGGAAGTGGAGACCGGTCGTCGGTTCGTCGAGGATGTAGAGCGTCCTGCCGGTCTGTATCTTGGCCAGTTCGGCCGAAAGCTTGATCCGCTGCGCCTCGCCGCCCGAAAGGAGCGGCGACTGCTGGCCGAGCTTGATGTAACCGAGACCGACGTTCTGCATGGTCGAAAGGATGCGCCGGATGCGGGGAAAATCGGCGAAGAACTCCCCGGCATCCTCGACGGTCATGTCGAGCACGTCGGCGATCGATTTACCGCGGTAGCGCACCTGGAGGGTTTCGCGGTTGTAGCGTTTGCCCTTGCAGGTTTCGCATTCCACGTAGACGTCCGGCAGAAAGTTCATCTCGATTTTCCGGGTGCCGGCCCCCTGGCAGGCCTCACACCGCCCGCCCTTGACGTTGAAGCTGAAGCGTCCCGGCTTGTAGCCCCTGATCTGCGCTTCGGGCAGGCGGGCGAAAAAGTCCCGGATGAAGGTGAACGCTCCGGTATAAGTCGCCGGGTTCGAGCGGGGCGTGCGCCCGATGGGCGACTGGTCCACGCTGACGACCTTGTCGACGTGCTTCAGGCCTTCGATGGCGTCGTAGGGATGGGTCAGGAGCTTCGAGCGGTAGAAGTGACGCGCGAGGATCGGATAGAGCGTTTCGTTGACGAGCGTCGATTTGCCGGAACCGCTGACGCCGGTTACGCAGACCAGGCTGCCGAGCGGAAAACGCACGTCGATGTTTTTCAGGTTGTTGCCGCGGCATCCCCGGAGGATCATGAAATCCTTCGTCCGGTTGTTTTCTTCCGTCCGTTCGGCGCGGACCCGTCTGGCTCCCTTCAGGTAGGCCGCCGTGACGGATGCGTCGCCGAGCTTCCTCGCAGGGCCCTGGGCCACGACTTCGCCGCCGTGTTCACCGGCTCCCGGTCCCAGGTCGACGATCTCGTCGGCCATCAGCATGGTGTCCTTGTCGTGTTCGACCACCAGCACCGTGTTGCCGATATCCCGCAGGCGCTGCAGCGAGCCGATCAGCTTGTGGTTGTCGCGCTGATGCAGGCCGATGCTCGGTTCGTCGAGTACGTAGAGCACGCCGCTGAGCTGCGAACCGAGCTGCGAGGCCAGCCTGATCCGCTGCGCTTCGCCGCCCGACAACGTCTGGGACCCCCGGTTGAGCGTGAGATAGCCCAGGCCGACGTTGAGCAGGAACTCGATCCGTTTCGTGATTTCATGCAGAACGGGGGTCGCCACCAGCAGCTCCTTCCCTTCGAGGAGCGGCGGGAGGCCGAGGAAAAAATCGAGCGCCTCCTGCAGGGGGAGCGATTCGAGTTCGTGGATGTTCCGTTCGTTGATTCTGACCTGCAGGCTTTCCCGCCTCAGACGAGCCCCGTCGCACTCGGGGCAGGGCAGTTTGAGCATGAAGCCCTCCGCCCACTCCCGTATCTTCGGAGCGGCCGAGTTCCTTGCGATCTCCTCGACGTAGGCAACCGCTCCCGGGAACTGCTGGGGGTAGACATGATCCTTTCCCGCATAACTGTAGGTGACGTCGAGGGCTGCTGTACCCGATCCATCGAGCAGCATGTCGAGGGCTTCCGGGGGAATGTCCGACAGCGGCGTGTCGAGCGTGAAGTGGTATTTTTTCGCGATCGCCCTGATGATGTGCCAGAGGTTCCGCTTGCCGGGTTTTCCGAACGGTTCTATCGCTCCCTCTTTCAGGGAGAGGCTTCTGTCGGGGATCATCAGATCGGCCGAAAGCTGCCGAATCTCGCCGATGCCGTTGCATTCCGGGCAGGCCCCGTAGGGCGAGTTGAAACTGAAATTGTTCGGTGCGAGCGTGTCGATAGGCGTCGATCCGTCGGAGTAGGCGTACTTCGTACTGTAGAACTGCTCCGGAAGGTCGCTCTGGAAAGGAGCGCAGATGACGGCCGATTTGTGTTCCGACATGCCGATCGCCAGCGAAACGGCCTTTTGCAGCCGGTCGCGGACGCCCGGCTTGATCACCAGCCGGTCGACAACCAGTTCGATCGTATGGTTCCTGTAACGCTCGAGCTGCATGCCCTTTTCCATCTCCCGGAACCCGCCGTCGATGCGCACCCGGAGGAACCCTTTCTGGAGAAGGCGTTCGAAGAGCTCGCGGTAGTGCCCTTTCCGCCCGGTTACCAGGGGGGAGAGGATCTGCACCTTCGTTCCTTCCGGCAGAGAGAGCATGGCGTCCGTGATCGACTCCTCCGACTGTTTCTCGAGCATCCGCCCGGTGGCGGGATCGTAACGTCTGCCGACCTTCGCGTAGAGGAGGCGGACGAAGTCGTGAATTTCGGTGATCGTGCCGACCGTCGAACGGGGCGAACGGCTGGTGCTTTTCTGGTCGATCGAGATGACTGGCGACAGCCCCTCGATGAAATCGACGTCCGGGCGCTCGATGTTGCCGATATACTGTCGTGCATAGGCCGAAAGCGTTTCCATGAAACGCCGCTGGCCTTCAGCGTAGATCGTGTCGAACGCGAGGCTCGACTTGCCCGAGCCCGAAATCCCCGTGACCACAACGAACTTGTTGCGGGGGATGTCGAGGGAGATGTTCTTCAGGTTGTGAACCCGCGCTCCCCGTATGCTGATGTGGCTGAATTCTGACATTGCCGCTTCATTGCAAGAGGAGCTATATATCAAATCCCTCGCTACAAAGCAAGGCTCCGGCGAGGAAGGGTGATGCGACGGCGGCATTTCCCTCGGGAACGTTCCGGGTTGGCGGAAACGGCGGAGGCGCTCCCGTCTTCAGGGAGCGCCTCCGCATCGTATCCTCTTCCCGTCGGTTCCTACATGAGCGCTATCCGGGCAGCCGCAAGTCTGGCGATGGGAATCCTGAACGGGCTGCAGGAAACATAATTCAGGCCCGTCTTGTGACAGAATTCCACCGAGGATGGATCTCCTCCGTGTTCGCCGCAGATGCCGAGTTTGAGGTCTTTCTTGACACTGCGGCCCTCTTTTGCCGAGAGCTTGATCAACCGGCCCACACCGTCGATGTCGATCGACTCGAACGGGTTGCGGGCGAAGATGTCGTAGTTGTGGTAGGCTGGCAGGTACTGGTTCGAGTCGTCACGGCTCATGCCGAGGCCCATCTGGGTGAGGTCGTTCGTGCCGTAGCTGAAGAAGTCGGCGGTTTTTGCTATCTCGCCGGAGGTTATCGCAGCTCTCGGGACCTCGATCATGGTTCCCACGAGGTACTGCACGCCGGTCTCCTGTTCGGCCATGACCCGGCGGGCTATCTTGTGGATGATTTCGCTCGTGATTTCAAGCTCCTTCACCGAGCTGACCAGAGGAACCATGATTTCCGGCATGACGTCGTCACCTTCCTGCTTGATCCGGCATGCGGCTTCGATGATCGCCCGGACCTGCATCGCGGGGATTTCCGGATTGATGATGCCGAGACGGCAGCCGCGCAGGCCGAGCATCGGATTGAATTCGTGCAGGTTCTGGATCCGGTTTTTGACCTCGTCGAAGGGTTTGCCGATTTTTTTCGCGAGCGCGTCGATCTCTTTCTCTTCCTGGGGAAGGAACTCGTGCAGGGGAGGATCGAGAAGCCTGATGGTGACGGGACGTGATCCCATAGCCCTGAAGAGCCCGTAGAAGTCGTCGCGTTGGTAGGGCAGCAGCTTTTCCAGCGCGACCCGTCTTCCGGTCACGTCGTCGGCCAGGATCATTTCGCGCATGGCGTCGATGCGGTCGCCGCCGAAAAACATGTGTTCGGTCCGGCAGAGACCGATACCTTCGGCTCCGAGCCGGACGGCGAGTTCGGCCTGGTCCGGCTGGTCGGCATTCGCCCGGACCTGCAGTTTGCGGTACTTGTCGGACCACTGCATGATCCGGTTGAAGATCTGCCAGACCGGAGCGTTTTCCGGCGGGAGCGTTTTGTCGGCAAGTACCTCGATCACCTCGGAGTTCCTTGTCTTGATCTCTCCTGCGATCACTTCGCCTGTCGAGCCGTCGAGCGAGATGGGGTCGCCCTCCCTGAGGACGACGTCGCGCCCCTCGATGCGCAGCTCGCCTTTGTTGTAGTCGATCGCAAGCGCGCCACAGCCCGCCACGCAGACCTTGCCCATCTGGCGGGCGACGAGTGCCGCGTGCGAGGTCATGCCGCCGCGTTCGGTGAGAATGCCTTCCGCCAGCACCATGCCCTTGATATCCTCGGGCGAGGTTTCGATTCTGACCAGAATCACCCGCTCGCCCCGGTTTTTCGCTTCCTGGGCTCCGGGGGCGGTGAAGTAGATGTTGCCGGTCGCCGCACCGGGGCCCGCGTTGAGTCCCGTGGCCAGGAGCCTGCCGTTGCTGACCGCCGCCTGTTTTTCGGAGGAGTCGAACACCGGGCGCAGAATCTGGTTGAGCTGTTCCGGTTCGATGCGCAGAAGGGCTTCCTTCTCGTCGATCAGCCCTTCCTTGCACATGTCGTAGGCGATTTTGATGGCGGCCAGGCCGGTGCGCTTGCCGACCCGGCATTGCAGCATGAAGAGCTTGCCGTTTTCTATCGTGAACTCGATATCCATCATGTCCCGGTAGTGCTGTTCGAGGCGGGTGCGGATATCGTCCAGTCTCCGGTAGATCTCCGGATTTTCCTTTTCGAGCCGGCTGATTTTCAGGGGGGTTCTGGTGCCCGCGACCACATCCTCACCCTGGGCGTTCATCAGGTATTCGCCGTAAAAGATGTTTTCTCCGGAAGCGGCGTCGCGGGTGAAAGCGACACCCGTGCCCGAGGTGTCGCCCATGTTGCCGAAGACCATCGCCTGCACGTTGCAGGCCGTGCCCCAGTAGCCCGGAATATGGTTCAGTTTCCGGTAGACGATCGCGCGCTCGTTGTTCCAGCTTTCGAATACGGCGCCGATCGCTCCCCGGAGCTGCTCCTGCGGATTCTCGGGAAAATCCCGGCCGGTATGTTCCCTGATGGCGGCCTTGTAGGCGCCGACGATCTCCCTGAGATCGCCCGCGTCGAGCTCGGTGTCGAGCCGGACGCCGAGAGCTTTCTTCCATTTGTCAAGGATTGCCTCGAACGGATCGATATGTTTGCTGTCGGCCGGTCTGAGTCCCAGAACGACGTCTCCGTACATCTGTATGAAACGGCGATAGCAGTCCCAGGCGAAACGGGGATTGCCGGATTGCTCCGCGAGCCCTTCGACGGTTTTCTCGTTGAGACCGAGGTTCAGGATTGTGTCCATCATGCCCGGCATCGATGCGCGGGAGCCCGATCGCACCGAGAGCAGGAGGGGGTTCTCCGGGTCGCCGAACCGTTTACCCAGTTCCGCTTCGACCTTTTTCAGGGCGTCGGGAATGTCCTTGTCGAACAATCCCTCGGGGTAGTTTTTTCCATGATCGTAGAAATACGTGCAGACCTCGGTCGAAATCGTGAAGCCGGGCGGGACGGGTAGACCGATGGCGGCCATTTCGGCGAGGTTCGCGCCCTTGCCTCCGAGGAGGTTTTTCATCGACGCGTCTCCCTCGGCGGTACCGCCGGCAAAACTGTAGATGTACTGCTTACCGGATTCCGCCTGAATGTTCAGTTGAGATGTTGGCATGTGCTTGGGTGTGAAGTGTGTTGTAAACCGCAGAGAAAAATCTCGTGAAAGCCCTGTTCCTGAAAGGCTGTTTTTTTCTACCTTTGTTGAAACAATGTAATAACAAATCAGGACTCTCCCGGAAGGGAAGGTAGAGGATTTACAGGGATTTTTCGATGGAAGCGGCCATTTTTCTGATGCAGGTTCTGCGCATATCGGTGCCCTACGTGTTCACCTCGGTCGGCGCGACCTTTTCGGAGCGCGGTGGCGTCATCAATCTTGCGCTGGAAGGGCTGATTCTCGCGGGGGCTTTCGGCGCCGCGGTCGGGCAGCACTTTTCCGGTTCGGCGGCCGTCGGCGTATGTGCAGGCATGGCGCTCGGCCTCCTGGTCGCTCTCCTGCACGCCTTCGTCACCGTTACGCTCAAGGCGGACCAGATCGTGACAGGCATCGCGATCAACATTCTGGTCATGGGATCGACGCGCTTCGGCCTGAGCCTGCTCTTCGGCAGCTCTATGAATTCGGAGCGCATCGAGGGGATCGGGGCTGCGACGGTCTTTCAGGACCCGATCTTCCTCGCGGCGATCGCGGCGGTCGTTATCGGGCAGTTCGTGCTGTTCAGGACTCCGTACGGATTGCGGCTGCGGGCGGCCGGCGAGAGCGCGGAGACGGTCGAGGCCGCGGGGATCGACGTCGGCCGCATGCGGTATTCGGGGGTGCTGATTTCCGGTGTGCTGGCCGCTCTCGGTGGAGTGTTTCTGGCGTTTCAGCAGCACAGCTTCACGGACAACATGTCCGCGGGAAGGGGGTATATCGCTCTCGCCGCAATGATTATCGGCAACTGGACGCCCCTCGGGGCCGCCCTCGCGAGCCTGCTCTTCGCGGCCGCCGAATCCCTTGAGCTGTGGCTCCAGACCGGTTTCCTGCCGACGCAGCTCGTGCAGGCCCTGCCGTATGTGATCACGCTTGTCGTGCTTGCGGGTTTCGTAGGGAAGTCCCGCGCGCCGAAAGAGATCGGCGTGCCGTACGAGAAGTAGAAGGGAGTGTTGATGTGTTGAATTGTTGGTGTGGTGGGGCGCGATTGGCTGGTGATCGACAGGTTTTATTGTCTCCACGGATTGCACGGGTGTTCACGATGGCCGTAGGGGCGAAAAATTTTTCGCCCGTACTGTGGGGGAAGCGGTTGGCAGTATGCAGTTGGCACAAAAGAGTAGTGACGTCGCGCCGGCTTCGCCGGGCGTCGTCACCAAGTCCGGCAAAGCCGGACGACGTCACTAAGCCCGCGAGAGCGGGCGACGTTACTCGTCACTTCCCTTACGCGAGCTCCACTACCGCGTTGACCAGTTTTTCGATGCCTTTGGCGACCTCCCTGATCGTGGGGCCGAGCATGTAGGCCGGGGTGCTGACCACCTTGCCGTCGAGGCTCGCGTGAATGTTGTAGACCCGGCAGTTTACGTGTTTCGCTCCGACGGCCTCGATGTGGCCCGCGGTTTGCTTGTCCGTGCCGATCGTGACCTCGACACCTTCGCCCGCGAGTACTTTCGCGGCTATCACCGGCGAAATGCAGATGAAGCCGAGCGGCTTGCGAGCCCGGTAGAACGAACGGACGGCGTCGGCGACTTCGGGGAGCACCTCGAAAGTTTCACCTTTGAACGCGTAGTCGGAGAGGTTTTTCGCCGCGCCGAATCCTCCGGGGAGCACCAAGGCGTCGAGACCGAGCGAGTCGATCTCCCGCAGGGGCTTGACATCCCCCCTCGCGATACGGGCCGACTCGACGAGCACGTTCCGGGTTTCGCCGGTCATTTCCTCGCCGGTCAGGTGGTTGATGACGTGGTGCTGGTCGATATCGGGCGCGACGCAGACCGCCTGCGCGCCCGCGACGTCGATGGCCAGGAGCGTGAGCACGGCTTCGTGTATTTCCGAACCGTCCATGACCCCGCAGCCCGAGAGAAGAACGCCTATTTTTTTCATCGTCTGTTCAGTTGAATATCTTGTTGTCGTGGAAGGGGCTGGAATGCGTCCCCTGTTTTACTCATAGTTAAAAAAAATCGCCATGATTCCGAAAAGCTCGTTCCCGTTCCTTTGCGGTCTGTTTCTGCTGTTGCTCTCAGGGCTCGCCGCCTGTAAGGTTCCGTCGCCGGAAGGGAGGATCGAATCCGTAACCGTTGGCGGAAGCGAGTGGATGGCGAAAAATCTCGATACAGGCCGGTACCGCAACGGTGATCCCGTTCGCCACGCCGCAGGCGAAGAGGAGTGGCGGGATGCGATCGCAAAGGAGGAGGGGGCGTGGTGCTACTATGAAAACGACGAGGGAAACGGCCGGCGGTACGGAAAGCTCTACAACTGGTACGCGGTGAACGATCCGCGGGGGCTCGCTCCCGAAGGGTGGCGTGTCGCCGGGGAAAGCGAGTGGCGGGAGCTTGTCCTTGCGCTCGGAGGCGACCGTGAAGCCGGAACGCGACTCCGGGAGCGCGACGGATTCAACGCGCTCAGGGCGGGAAGCCGCAACTGCCTGGGAACGTTCTACGGTCGCGGGCAGCACGCGTACTTCTGGACCTCGTCGGAAGCCGGCCGCTACGAGGCGTGGGACAGGGAGATCGGTGCGTTCGGCGGCGAGGTGCGAAGGATCAAGGTGAACAAGAGCATCGGGTTTTCCGTGCGCTGCGTGAGGGAGTGAGCCGGCAACGAACTGTGCCGGGGGGCTGTTTATAAAATGTATACGGTTGTACGGCCGCGCGGCCGTGTCCCGGTATCGGGAGAAGAGAGAACGGAGGGCGTCATGCCGGAAACAGCATTGAAATTCCAACAGACGGGGTCCTGGCCCTTTCCTTACAGGACGGAGGGGCACGATACGGCCCTTACGGCTTGCAGGCACAAGGGTGAGCCCGCGCTCGCCTTTCTGACGCAGACGGATTACGAGGACGATTTCGTGTTTCTTCGTCTCGGCCGGAAGCGACCGGAGGAGATCGGACGCTTCAGCTCCCCCGTGAATCACTGGCGGATCAGCGGGATCGCCTATGAACAGGCTCGAAACCTGCTGTGGGCTACGGAAGAATCGGGGACGCCCCATCAGCACGCCGACGAGCTTGTCGCGATCGACGCCGACTCGGGCGTGCACGCCGGGACCGTCTCCGTTCCACTGCTCGACAGCCACGCACTCGCTTTCAACGGTATGTACTTCGTACGTTCGGACGGCAGCATGCTCGAGATGCTCGACCGCTCGGGAAACGTGCTCGCCACTATCGCGGCTCCCATAGGGTCGAACTGCAGGGGCCTGAGCGCCGCGCCGTGGACCTACATCGCCAGCGACACCGCGTCGAACCGTCTTGCCGTCATCAGTCTGTTCGGACAGCTTGTGGCGTCGTGTCCGGAACCGCCGGGCGAACCCGGAGGCATCGAGGCCGTGGCGTTCGACAACATCCGGAATTTTTCCGGTGTTTCTCAATTGCCGACCGAGGACGGCCTCGCCGGGGAAGAGGGGAGCCCGTTTCATCCCGACACTCCCTGGGATCCGCAGCCCTGGAATTTCCGCCACACGGTCTATCTGGCAAACCAGAAGGACCAGACGATTTATTTCGGCTACTTCTACGACTAACTCCCGCCGTCACGCATATGGAAACGTTCGACCTTTCCCGTTACCGCAACATCGTTTTCTTCACCGGCGCCGGCATGTCGGCCGAAAGCGGCGTGCCGACCTACCGGGGAAAAGGGGGGATCTGGGGCTCCTACAGTATCGAGGAGTATGCCTGCCAGCAGGCGTTCGACCGCAACCCGGAAAAAGTTCTCGGTTTTCATGAAAAGCGCCGGCGCTCGGTGCTCGACTGCGAGCCGCACGAGGGCCACAGAGTGATCGCCCGCATGCCCGACGCCCGTGTGGTGACGCAGAACATCGACGGCATGCACCAGCGGGCGGGTTCGCAGGAGGTTATCGAGCTGCACGGCAGCCTCTGGCGGTTGCGCTGCGATAACTGCGGACACAACAAGGAGGATCTCGGCAGGAGTTACGAAGCCCGGCGATGCGCGTGCGGCTCATGGCTGCGGCCGGACATCATCTGGTTCGGCGATATGCTCGATCCGCTTGTCATGAGCAGGGCGGCGGAAGCGATCGGAAATTGCGACCTGTTCATCAGCATCGGCACGTCCGGAACCGTCTGGCCCGCAGCGGGGTTTCCCGACCTCGCAAGGAAGTCCGGAGCCTGCTGCATCGAAATCAACCCCGAACCGTCGGGAGCGACACGTTACGACCGGGTTGTCGAGGGAGCCGCGGGAGAGGTGTTGCCGAAGCTGTTCGGCAGTTGTTGATGTGTTGAACTGTTGAGGTGTTGATTCGCCGATCCGCAGGGGCGAAAAATCTTTCGCCCATAGTGAGAACGATGGTTACATCCGGATCTGAATAAGGAATCAACGGCCGATTTCAGTTATCTGTAACAGAAGTGCATATTTTATTGTATTGTACCGCTTCGGGTACCGGTCGAGATACCTCGGCGGGTGTTGATGTTATCTTTTTTCGATATCCTGATAAATCCTGTGGAATAAGAGATGAGGCTGACGTTTAACATGACATTTTCAGCGTTTGCCGTGGTTCAGTTTCTCCTGGTGACCTGTGTCGTTATTCTGGGCCTGTCATCCTATATTTTCACCCACCTGACCGGGCATGATTCGTTACTGGGTTTCCTGACGCTCCTGGATGTCGGCGACGAGCAGAGTATACCTACCTACGTTTCTCTTCTGAATCTGCTCCTCTCTTCGATAATGCTTTTTATCGTTTACAGGTATGAGCAAAAGAGCAGCGGGCGGGGGAGTTCGTACTGGTTGTTTCTGTCCGTTCTGTTTTTTTTCCTGTCTCTTGATGAATCCGCATCGATTCACGAGAAGTTTTCGGTGGTGTACAAGTACTTTTGCGATGTATTCTCGATCGATCCGGTGTTGACCACCCACCAGTGGCTGCCGTTCGGTGTCGGTTTTGTTTTGATTGTCGGAGCGATGCTGTTCCCGTTTTTAAAAACACTGCCGAAAGACACAAGGTATTACTTCCTGATTTCCGCGATGATTTTTCTGGTCGGGGCGATCGGTTTCGAGTTTGCGGGCTTGTTGATGATCGAGATGAATATCGTCGAGTCTCCCGAAGAGCTTTCCTACAAGATCCGCCGCATATTTGAAGAGGGTTTCGAGATGTACGGAATAGCTTTTTTCAATTGTGTTTTATATCGTGAAATAGCGAAAAGAAAGATATCGCTGGTGATCGAAACCATTAAGGGAAAAGATGCCTGAGGGTGCAGGAGAACCAGCCGAAACCGGCGAAGAGCAGACTGTCCCCGTTTCCCTGGTTTCGTCACTCATGGGCGGTTGAAAAGACTTGTCGTGAAAAGTACATTTCCGTAGATTTGTGAAGCCCGCGAGGCGCCGGTCCTCAATTTTTCGGTAACAGAAAGTTGTTCGTCTGCCATGATTCAATCGGAAGATACGGTTTTACTGATCATCGACGTACAGGGAAAGCTTGCGGAGATCGTTTCCGGTTCCGCCGGGGTTCGGAAGAACATCGTCAAACTCGTCAAGGCCTGCAGGATACTCGGGGTTCCCGTCATCTGTACCGAGCAGTATCCGAAAGGTCTCGGCTCTACGGTCGGCGAAATCAGGGAACTGCTCGTCGAGGGAGAGACGGTTGAAAAGATCGCCTTCAGTTGCTGCGCCGAGGAAACCTTCATGACCATGTTCCGGGCCATGAAGCGAAACGACGTGCTGGTCTGCGGTATCGAGACGCACATCTGCGTGTATCAGACCTCTCTCGATCTTCTCGACCACGGTTATACCGTTCATCTGGTGGCCGATGCGGTTACTTCCCGCACGAAAGAGGACCGCGATCTCGCCGTTCACTGCATCGAGAATGCCGGTGCGTTGCTGAAGAGTGTCGAAATGGCGATCTTCGAGCTGCAGAAAATCGCGAAAGGCGATGCTTTCAAGGCTCTTTCGGCGATCGTCAAGGAGTGACGCGGCCCGGCAAGAGGGCTTTTTCGAGCATCCGTTCGAGTATCTCCCCCCCTTCGAGAACGACGGTCTCCACCGGCAGGTAGTGGCATGGAGCCCGTGAAAGGAGTTCCGGAAGCTCCGGGTTGCCGAGCAGCCGGAAGTAATCCTTCTCGGTCGTGACGATCGGGAGGCCCTTTCCGGCGGCCTCCTCCGCCAGCCGCTGCAGGTCGCCGGACGGAAATTCGGCGTGATCGGCGTAAAAGGCCCTCGAAACGGTTTCCATGCCGGCCCGCTGCAGTGACCGCACGAACTGTTCCGGTTCCCCGATGCCCGCCAGGGCGATGACCTTTTCGGGAGGCTTTCCCGGGTCGGGACCCGCGAAATGAACGGGTTTTCCGGTTTTCATGCTCGTTTTGAGCAGGGGCTTGCCGAATACCGCGAGCCGTTTTTCGAGCGTTCCGGCCTCTTCCGCCCGATCGAGTTTGCCGAGTACGAGCAGGTCCGCACGGCGGAGATTCCGGATCGGCTCTCTCAGCCGTCCGGCGGGCAGCATCCGGTCGTTGAAGAGCGGGGCGGCGGCGTTGATCACGACGATGTCGAGATTTCTGTGGAGCCGGCGGTGCTGAAAACCGTCGTCGAGCACGACGACGTCGGGTGGATTTTCCCGGAATCGTTCCCCTATCAGTTTCATTCCCTCCGTCCGTTTTTCGGCCACGACGACCGGCGTGCCGGGGTTTTTATGGGCGAGCATGACGGTTTCGTCTCCCCCCTCGCGGCTTCCCAGAAACACCGTGCCGCCGTCCGAAACCAGCCGGGCGCCTCCGGTCGTTCTTCCGTAGCCCCGTGAGAGGATCGCCGTCCTGACGCCTCGTTCGGCGTAGTGTTTCACGATCAGTTCCACGAACGGGGTCTTGCCGGCTCCTCCGGCCGTGATGTTGCCGACCGAGACGACCGGTATGGCGGCTTCGACGCTCCTCCGGATGCCCAGATCGAAAAGGAGGTTTCTCAGACGGACGACCGATCCGTAGAGGATCGCCGCCGGCGGGAGCAGGATGTGCGTCAGCTTATGCATCGCCCAGCCGCTTTGCGAGTTGCCGCTCGAAAACGGCGATATCCTCGCGCTTTTCGAATACCGGGACGTCCACCCGGTGCAGGGTGACGTTGACGGCGCTGAACGGGCGCGGAATTTCAAACCGGTCCCAGCTTTTGAGTCCGATGGCGTCCGCATAGGAGATTTCGGCAAAGAGGAGCGGCAGCCGGTGTTCGGAGGCGAGGCGGAGCGTGCCGTATTTGAAGGCGTGCCGGGGCCCTCTCGGCCCGTCGGGTGTTACCGCCACGACGTTCCCCTTTCCGAGTTCGCCGAGCATCGCGCGCATCACTTCCCGGCCGCCGCGCGAGCTGGACCCGCGTATTAGGTCGAACCCCAGCCGGCGGAGGGTTTGCGAAAGCAGTTGCCCGTCCTTCGAAAGACTCACGACGGCATGGACGGCTCTCTCGGGGAAGAGCCGCCGGGAAAGCAGCCAGCCGCAGGCCATCTTGCCGTGCCAGAACGCGTAGATCACTCCGCCGGTTTCTAGGCCGGAGAGGATCTCCGGGTTGGTGATCCGCAGCCGCAGCGTCCGGACGAGGGCTCCGAGCAGCGGAGGGAGCAGCGGTTTTGCGATGGCGTGCAGGAGCGACATGGGCCGGAGAGGATTGCGTGTCGTTTACGGGAAGATTTTTTGTTTGTTTTTTGAAACACCCGCATTTATATATACTAAGCCGCGAGGCTGTGACACCTTGCGAAACCGGCAGGTAATTTACTAATCCATTCCGACAAACAACAGCCCCGGTCTACCGGGAGCCTGTTTCATCACGAGCTTATGGGCACCTCTCTGTATGTATTCCGCGCTTCAATTGCTTCGTTGAGCGGTGCTCGAAATCCTCATGTACTCTGTGTACACTCCGGTTTCTGCGCTCCGTTCGCCTTGCACTTGAATCGCTCATAACAATAAATAGAAGTGCCCTTATGAAGGTATTGGTCATCGGCAGCGGAGCGCGCGAGCACGCTCTCGCCCTCACGGTCGCGCGAAGCGAAAACGTCACGGAGATTCATGTCGCTCCCGGTAACGGGGGGACCGCGACCATGGGCGGAAAAGTCAGGAACCTCGCGTGCAAGGCTACCGACGTCGACGGCCTGCTGGCGTTCGCACTCGACGAATCGGTCGATCTGACGGTCGTGGGCCCGGAGCAGCCGCTCGAGCTGGGGGTCGTGGACCGTTTCCGGGAAAAGGGGCTGAGAATCATCGGTCCGACCCGCCTTGCCGCCCGGCTCGAGACCAGCAAGGCGTTCGCCAAGGAGTTCATGCAGCGCCACAACATTCCCACTTCGGACTACCGGGTCTTCACCGATTCCTCATCCGCGGCCGGCTGGATCGGCGGACTCTCCGACGCGGATTTTCCGAAGGTCGTCAAGGCGAGCGGGCTCGCCGCCGGCAAGGGCGTGGTTGTCGCGTCGACGAGAGAGGAGGCCCTGCAGGCCATTCTGGACATGTTCGAAGCGCGGATTTTCGGCGATGCGGCCGACGAGGTGGTGATCGAATCGTTCCTGAGGGGAGAGGAGGCAAGCGTTTTCGTCCTGACCGACGGCACGGACTACCGCTTCTTTCTGCCCTCGCAGGACCACAAGCGTATCGGCGAGGGGGATACCGGAAAAAATACCGGGGGCATGGGGGCTTACGCGCCGGCTCCCCTGGTGACGCCCGACGTGATGCGGCGGGTCGAGGAGCGGATCGTGAGGCCGACGCTGGAGGGCATGCGCCGCGACGGCTGCCCCTATACCGGATTTCTCTACATCGGTCTGATGATCGACGGCGGCGAACCTTCCGTCGTGGAGTACAACGCCCGCCTCGGCGACCCCGAAGCCCAGGCGGTGCTGCCGCTGCTTGAAAGCGATCTTGTCGCCGCGCTGGAGGCGAGCCTCGATGGCGCACTTCCCGACATTCCCTTCGAGATGAAGCCCGGCGCCGCGACCACCGTGGTGCTCGCCTCCGGAGGGTATCCCGACAGCTATGAAACGGGCAAGGCGGTAACCGTCGGTCCGGAATTTCCGGTTTCCGGGAGCGTTCAGCTCTTCCATGCCGGAACCACGTCCGACGGCGGTGTTCTCAGGACGTCCGGCGGCAGGGTGCTTTCCGTAACGGCTGTTGCGCCGACCCTTCGCCAAAGCATCGACGCTGCTTACGGCGCGGTGGAGCACGTCGGGTTCGACGGCGCATACTACCGCCGGGATATCGGCGCGAAGGCCTTTAGCTGAAAAGCTGCAGGGGAGAGGAATGCAGCTTCGTCGCCGACAGTTCGAGATCATCCAGGAACACGCCCTGAAGGACGTGCCGTACGAGTGTTGCGGCCTGTTCGCCGGCATCAGGGTGCCGGGCAGGGGGGGGTACGAGAACGTGGTGTATGAGGTGGCTCCCTGCGCCAACGTGCTCTACAGCGGCAAGGAGCACGGATTCGAAATTTCGTTTTCCGAATTCATCGACGTCGAGCGCGAGGCCCAGCGTCTCGGCTACGAGGTCGTCGGATCCTACCACTCCCATATCGGTTCGCCGGCGGTACCCTCGAACAACGACATCAACTTCGCCCGCCCCGGTCATTCCATGCTGATCATCTCGCTGCAGAACATGCAGCCGGCCGCCGTCACTTCGTGGCGCCGCCGTGAAAGCGGGGGATTTCACCAGGAGTCGATTCACGTGATCGAGTAACGACATTTTTTTTTACATTACCATCGTTTATCGAACGAAACGTTAAAACCGGAAGAAAGTGCCGAAACGGGAAGACATACAGTCGATTTTGGTGATAGGTGCGGGGCCGATCGTCATCGGTCAGGCATGTGAGTTCGATTACTCGGGCACACAGGCGTGCAAGGCTCTCAAGGAGGACGGTTACAGGGTGATTCTGGTCAACAGCAATCCTGCGACCATCATGACCGACATAGAGTTCGCCGACAGCACCTACATCGAGCCGATTACTCCGGAATATGTCCGCAAGATCATAGAGAAGGAAAAACCGGACGCGCTCCTGCCCACCATGGGCGGCCAGACGGCGCTCAACACCGCCGTGAGCCTGGCCGAGAGCGGTGTGCTCGAACGCAACGGCGTCGAGCTGATCGGCGCGAAGCTCCGGGCGATCAGGAAAGCCGAAAACCGCGAGCTTTTCAGCGACGCGATGAAGAAGATCGGCCTCGAGATGGCCAAGGGATTTTTCGTCCGTAACGAGAAAGAAGCCAGGGAAGCGCTCGAGGATATCGGGCTGCCGATCGTCATCAGGCCATCCTTCACGCTCGGAGGCACGGGAGGCGGGTTTGCGGAGACCAAGGCGGATTACTACGACGCGGTGCGCCGCGGCATTGCGGAAAGCCCTATCGGGGAGGTGCTTGTCGAGGAGTGTCTGCTCGGATGGAAAGAGTTCGAGCTCGAAGTTATCCGCGATCTCGCCGACAACGTCATTATCGTCTGTTCGATCGAAAACGTCGATCCCATGGGAGTTCACACGGGTGACAGCATTACCGTCGCACCCGCGCAGACCCTGACGGACCGCCAGTACCAGGAACTCCGCGACGCCTCGATAAGGATTATCCGCGAGATCGGCGTCGAAACCGGCGGCAGCAACATCCAGTTCGCGATTCACCCCCGAAACGGCCGTGTCATCGTGATAGAGATGAACCCGCGCGTGTCGAGGAGCTCGGCCCTCGCGTCCAAGGCGACGGGATTCCCTATCGCCAAAGTCGCCGCGAAGCTTGCCGTGGGCTACACGCTCGATGAGATCCAGAACGACATCACGAAATCGACCCCGGCGTGTTTCGAGCCCGCCATCGACTACTGTGTGGTAAAGGTGCCCCGCTGGGACTTCGAGAAGTTCAAGAACGTCGATTCCAGGTTGGGCGTCCAGATGAAGTCGGTCGGCGAGGTCATGGCTTTCGGACGCAACTTCCGCGAAGCGTTGCAGAAGTCTCTTCGCGGACTCGAGATCGGCCGCGCGGGACTCGGGTGCGACGGCAAGGATCTCATGAACATCGTCGGCATGACGCAGCAGCAGCGGAAATTCGCCAAAGAGGATCTGCTCGAAAAAATCAAGATTCCGAAAGCCGACCGGATGTTCTATCTGCGCTACGCCTTCCAGGCGGGAGCGACCGTAGAGGAGATATACCAGTCGACGAATATCGATCGCTGGTTTCTCGACAATATCCGCCGGATTGTCGAGTGCGAGGACGAGCTCCGGGCGCTGGCCGATTCCTCCCCCGGCTCATGACGACCTATCTCGACACCATACTCGAACACAAGGCCGGCGAGGTGACCGAACTGAAACGTCTCTCGCCGGCCCGCCGTTTTCATGCCGGGGATTTCGAGAAGGCCGAAACGAGGGATTTCCGGGCGGCGCTGCAAGGCGGCGACGGACGCATCCGCCTTCTTGCCGAGGTGAAAAAGGCTTCCCCTTCGCGGGGCGTTCTGGTCGAGGATTTCAGGCCGCTCGACATCGCCGGCCGTTACCGCGACATCGGCGCGTCGGCGTTTTCGGTGCTGACCGACAGGCGGTTCTTTCAGGGTGCCAACGACTACCTTACCGCTATTGCCGGAACGCTCGATCTTCCCGTGCTTCGCAAGGATTTCATCATCGACGAGTCGCAGATCTACGAGTCGAGGCTGATCGGTGCCGACGCCATACTCTTGATCGCGGCCGCGCTGGACCTGGCGAGGCTCCGGGACTACCTGCAGCTAGCCGCCTCCCTCGGCCTGCATTCGCTCGTCGAGGTGCACGACCGGGAGGAACTCGGGCGCGCCGTTGACGCGGGGGCGTCGATCGTCGGCGTCAACAACCGTGATCTGCGGGACTTCACGGTCTCTCTCGATACCTCTCTCCGCCTGCGCAAGCTGTTTCCGGAGGATACCGTTTCCGTGGCCGAAAGCGGATTGAAGCGGGCGGAGGACGTCACCCTGATGCGGGACGCGTCTTTCGACGCGGTCCTGATCGGCGAGGGGCTTCTCGGCGAGGAGCTGCAGGGCTTTACCTGGAAGCGGACCTGATCTTCCGCGCGGCTTCCGCCGGATTTTCCGCCTTGAAGAACGCCGTTCCGGCGATCAACGCATCGGCGCCGGCCGAGACGAGCTCCTGAGCGTTATCCACCGTCACCCCTCCGTCCACGGCGATCGTCATTCCCGGATTGAGCTGGTTGCGCAGTTCATGGAGCAGACGGATTTTTCCGATCGAAGAGGGGATGAACTTCTGTCCGCCGAAACCGGGGTTGACCGACATGAGCAGCACGAGGTCCAGGTCGGGCAGTATGGACTCGAGGGTCGATACCGGGGTCGCGGGATTGATCGATACCCCCGCTTTCGCTCCGTGATCCCTGATGAGCTGGATGCTGCGGTGAAGGTGCGCGCAGGTTTCCTGGTGGACGGTGACCTGGTTGGAGCCGGCCTTGACGAAATTCGGTATGTAGCGGTCGGGATCGGAGATCATCAGGTGGGTGTCGATCACGAGATCCGTACATTTCGCTATCGCCTGGACGATGAACGGTCCGAAGGAGATGTTCGGAACGAAGTGTCCGTCCATGACGTCGCAGTGAATCCAGTCCGCGCCGGCTTTTTCCGCCGTTTCGACGGAGCCCGCCAGGTCGGTGAAATCCGCTGAAAGGATCGACGGGGCGAGAAGAGTCGTTGTTTCCCTCATGATATGTCTGCTTCAGGAATTAATGCCTAAGGGCACCTCTAAAAACTTATTGTGCGTCTCGATTGCTGCGTTGGGTGGTGCTCGAAATCCTCACGTACTATCGGTACGCTCCGGTTTCTCCGGCTCCATCCGCCTTGCTCTCGAACCGCTCATGACACTTTTTAGTGGTGCCCCTAAATTGAGCGATTGTCGAGCGTGCCACAGATGCAAGGTACAGGGAATGCCGCTGTATCCCGACGTGTCGGGACGCAAGTTCCCTGTAACGAAGCAGATGCGGCATGATCGGCATTTCCCGACAGGTCGGGATTTCAACACATGCGGTTCTTTATCAGTTTTTTCCTGCACCTGACAGGTGACGAATAATCATATACTTTGAACAGTATAAAAGACTTTTTTTATAAACCTACTCTTATTGAGCATCCCGACTCGTCGGGACGCTCAGTTTAGGTAATGGTTTTTCAGAGATCGTTCAGAACGCTTCCCCAATACCGAAGTTGAAGGTGAAGTCGCCCGGCTGCCAGGTGGAAAACCGCCACGGATCGTCCTCCGAGGGATCGTAAAGTTTCCAGGCGAAGTCGAACCGGAAGGGGCCTATGGGCGATCCGAGCCGCAGGCCGACGCCGGCGTCCCAGGCGATGTCCCGGTAGAACGATTTCAGGGTAAGCCCGTAGGGGCCGTTCCGGTCCCAGATGTTTCCGGCGTCGGTAAAGAGCGCGATGCCGGAGGGTTGGCCGAAGAGCTTGAAGAACTTCAGGCGGTATTCGAGATTGCCTTCGATCTTGATGTCCGCCCCCATGCCGGACGCGGCTTCACTGTCGTTGCTTCCCGGTCCGAGGGTGTTGAAGAGCCAGCCGCGCATGCTGTTCGGTCCGCCGGCGTAGAACCGCCGCTCATCGGGTGTATTGTCGGCCTTGCCGAAGGGCGTCATGGCTCCCAGAAACACCCGTCCGGCGATCTGCTGCTGTTCGTCGAGGTTCCTGGCGAAGCTGAACTGTCCGCTGAGCTTGAAGAACTGCGAGTAGGGGGTGCCCAGCACCTGGGGGTCGGCGTCGGTGAAGCCGTCGTAGCTCCGCACGTCGACATATTCGTCGATCAGGTAGGCGAGGGCGCCGACCGCCTCGAAACTGGCGTTCCAGTTGTAGGTTGTCTTTCTTTCGGGAACGTTCCGGTTGGAGTAATAATATTGCAGCCTGAAGGTCTGGTTGAGGTTGGTCTGCAGCAGGCTGTCGAGGCTGTTGTCCACGTCGGACGGGTCGAAGGGATCGACGTCGATTCTCCGGGCCAAGTCGGTTATGAAGAGCTGCCGGAAGCCGTCGAGAGAGTCCTTTTTCACCCATTCGAGCTCGAAAAAGTCGAAGATCAGGCGGGATTTCGGCGTGAGCTGCGCGTTGTAGCTTGCGCGGGCGAGGCCCTTCCGGTTATCGAGCAGTATGGGGAGGCGCGAACTGGTGTATTCGAGTGTTGCCGAATAGACGTTTCCCGGGCGTTCGAGTTCCGGTACGACGAGATTGGCCGACAGTCCGAGATCGTAGGAGCGGTACGGTTCGTACTGGTCCTCTTCCAGATTGTCGAGAAGATCGTTCGAATCCCCGAGTTCCGTGCCGTAGTCGACTTTCACGGTCAGGTTTTCCGCGGAGCCGAACAGGTTCTTGTTTTCGTATTTGAGAGAGGAGCCCACGAAGAGATCGCCGTAGCGGTTGTCGGCGAACAGTTTCGGCTCGATCAGATGCTTCGGCTTCGGTTCCAGGTGGAGCGACGTGTAGAGCAGGCCGTCGCTTACGGAGTCCTTGCGTATGAAGACGGACGAGAAGGCGTTGGTCGCGCCGAAGTTCTGCAGGGTCTTCTGCTGCAGGGACTGTTTCGTTCTGTCGCCCGGGCGGTAGGCCGTGAGATTCGTGACGAGGGATTTCGACAGTTTCTGGCCGCCGTAGACGGCGATGTCGATGTCGTCCTTGCGGGCGGTTTCGAGCGTACCGGGATCGTCCGTGTTAAGGGGGTCGTGGACGACCGCGCGCAAGGGACCGTAGCGAAGCTGTCGCGGCAGGCTCACGGTAAAGGAAATTCCGGCATTTGCGCCGACGGTATCGACACGTATGCGTATGCTGTCCTCGTCCATGAAGGCGTAGCCGTACTCCCGGAAGAAATCGACGGTCCGGTCCCGTTCCTCGAGCAGGGCATCGACCGTGAAGCGGGAGTCGCGCTCGATCTTCGAGCCGGAAAGGTAGCTCTGCCGGAGCGTGTCGGCGAGAGTGTCGAGCCCGTCGTAGCGCACGGCGTCTATCCGGGCCGGCTCCCTTTCCGCGATCGTGATGTCTATGAGAATCTTCCCGTCTCTTTCCCGGCTCGTGACCGATGTGTCGATCAAGGCGTCGAAGTAACCCTTGTAGGAGTAGAGTTTCCGGATGAGCGCGACGTCCCGGTCGAAGGTTTCCCGGAGGAAGGAATGGCCCTTCGAGGTGGACATCACCTCCAGAAGTTCATCCCTGCCGATCGCCTTGTTGCCCGCGAGGGAGATCTTTTTTACTTCGGGTTCTTCCGTGTCGTTTTCACCGCCGTAACAGGCTGCCGTGTGGATGGCTGCGGAAAGAGTCGCCAGTATGAGGGCGGCGGAGCATGTCCGCAGGATGGTCGCTAAAAAAAACACATGTTCGCTCCTGGATTTCAACCGGCTAATTCAGTGACTCTTCGTCGCCGTAGCAGAAATCCTCGTCTGTGGGATAGTCGGGCCAGATCTCTTCGAGGCTTTCGTACAGCTCGTCGCTTTCGGGGAGCTCGAAAAGATTGTCGATGACGGCCTGGGGAGCGCCGGTACGGTTCACATAGTCAATCAGTTCGTCCCTGGTGGCAGGCCACGGTGCATCGGCAACATATCGAGCCAGATCCAGATTCCAGTACATACGGTCTAACGTGTTAAGTCGGATTTACGAATTACCGTCGCTCTGCACGAGAGCCGGTTTCGCCGTCAGGTAGTTCTCGGGTGTGAAGTCGTCGAAAAAGTAGGACGACGGATTGACTTTCCGGTTGTTCCTGTGCACTTCGTAGTGCAGGTGGGGGCCGGTTGAAATTCCCGTGTTGCCGGAGAGCGCGATCACTTCGCCGCGAACGACCCTCTGCCCCTTTCTGACCATGATTTTGGAAAGATGCGCGTAAACGGTCTTGTAACCGTAACCGTGGTCGATGACGACCTTCTTGCCGTAACCGCCGTGATAGCCGGTATAACGGACCACGCCGTTGCCCGGCGCATGGATTTTCGACCCGAGGGGGGTGGAAAAGTCAACGCCGTCATGGTGCAGGCGGCGCTTGTAGATCGGATGGAAGCGATGGCCGAACCGGCTGCTTACCGGCGAATTGACCGGTTTGAGTGCGGGGAGGGAGGCGAAGTAGTCCTGGTTCGTTTCCCATGCCCGGCGGATTTTCTCGTGACTTTCCTTCTGGGCTTCGACCTTCAGGCTCAGCAGTTCGATTTTTTTCTCCGTTTCTTCCAGGAGAAGGGCCGAAGGGCTGTCGTCGAACGGCATGCTCCGGCTTCCGCCGGTGCCCGGGAGCTCCTCTTCGACCGGCAGGTTGACCGCGAGGCGGAGCCGGTTGTCGGAGGCTGAGAGACTCGCAAGTTGTGATTCGAGCCGCTCTATCTGGCGTTCGAGGGTGTGAAAGGCCTTATTGCCGGGAGCCGGAGAGTTGCCGGAACAGATGGCGAAAACCGCTGCCGACACGAGGAGCGCAAAGAGGAGCACGCTTCCGGCAAGAATCGCGGTGACGTTCGCCTGTTTGAACCTGCCGTCTTTCGTGCAGTAGTAGAAGCGTTTTCGGGAAAACATTGTCTCCGGCTGTTTGTCTCGGAAGGGATTTCCGACGTGAACCACGAAAATATAAAAAAAGTTTTTTGTTCGGCAATAGAGCTCCGGAGGCGTCAGTGAGCGTCGAGCCAGTTTTTGCCCGATCCGATTTCAACCTCCACGGGCACGGTTGCGAGACCGCAGATTTCGGCCGCTTTCACCATAGCGTCCCTGACGACTACCGTCAGCGCTTCCTTTTCGGCGGCGGTTGTTTCGAAGACCAGTTCGTCATGCACCTGCAGAAGCATGGCCGATGTCATCTTTCGTTCGGACAGCCGGTCGGCGATGAGGGCCATGGCGCATTTGATGATGTCTGCCGCCGTTCCCTGGATCGGGGTGTTCATGGCCGCTCTTTCGGCGGCCTTGCGGACGTTGCCGTTCCTGCTCCGCAGGTTCGCTATGTAGCGTCTTCGGCCGAGAAGGGTGGTGACGAAGCCCTTTTGCGTGGCATCCTCGATAATCTTGCCCAGCGCCTCGAACAGTGCGGGATATTTCGATACGTAGGTGTCGATGATCGAACCGGCCTCCTTGCGGGTGATGTTCAGGCGCTGCGCGAGCCCGAACGGCTGGAGACCGTAAAGAACGCCGAAGTTGACCTCCTTGGCCTTTCGTCTCATGTCGGGGGTGATGTCCGGCGTGTCGAAGACGACCCTGGCGGTGGTGGCGTGGATGTCCTCCCGGTTTCTGAATGCATCGATGAGCTGCCGGTCCTGCGACAGCTCCGCCGCGATGCGCAGCTCGATCTGGGAGTAGTCGGCCGAAAGCAGGAGGGCGTTGTGCTTCGAGGGTATGAACGCCTTGCGGATTTCGCGACCGAGTTCGGTGCGGATCGGGATGTTCTGCAGGTTCGGGTTCGAGGAGGAGAGTCGGCCGGTCGCCGTGATGTGCTGGTTGAAGGTCGTGTGCAGCTTTCCCGTCCGCGGGCTGAGCATTTTCGGCAGCGCTTCGATGTAGGTGGTCCTGAGCTTCTGCAGGCTTCTGTACTCGAGGATGTCGGAGGCTATGGGGTGCAGCACGGCCAGTTCCTCGAGCACCCTGACATCGGTGGAGTAGCCGGTTTTGGTGGTTCTTTTCGAAGGCAGCCCGAGCACCGTGAAGAGAATGTGGCCGAGCTGTTTCGGGGAGTCGATGTTGAAGGGAGTGCCGGCGGTTTCGTGGATTCTTTCCGTAAGTCCCGCAAGGGTTTTCCGGACGGTTTTCGCGGTTTCGGCCAGATGCTCCGTGTCGAGTGCGATGCCGTGGTGCTCCATGTCGGCAAGCACCGTGACGAGGGGAAACTCTATGGTGCGGCAGAGCCGGTCCAGCTCGACGTTCTCGCGCAGTTCGGTCGAGAGCCGCTCCTCGAGCTGCAGCGTGACATCGGCGTCCTGGCAGGCGTAGTCTTTCAGGCGGTCCGCCGGAACGTCCCGGATGGAGAGGGCCTGTTTTCCGGTACCGGTCAGTTCGGAGAAGGTCGTGGTCCTGTAGCCGAGCTTGCGCTCGGCGAGATCGTCCAGGTTGTGCTTTTCCTCCGGATCGACAATATAGCTGGCCAGCATCGTGTCGAAGCCGACCGGAGCGAGGTCGATCCCGTGGTTTTTCAGGACCAGGATGTCGTACTTGAGATTCTGTCCGGTTTTGAGAATGGAGCGGTTTTCAAGAACGGGGCGGAGCCGTTCGAGAACAGTTTGCGCGTCGAGGCCTTGCGGGGTGCAGTGTATGAACCAGGCTTCTTTCGGCTTCCAGCTGAACGAAAGTCCGACAAGTTCCGCTTCCAGGGTGTCGAGGCTCGTGGTTTCCGTATCGATTGCGAAGCCGTTCAGCTTTTCCAGCCGGTCGATGAGCCGCTCCACGCCGTCGAGGGTATCGACAAGGTTGTATGACGCGCCCTCCTGCGGACTCCGGAGCCGTTCGGCCGGATCGCCCGTTGTCGCCTCCGCGCCTGCTATGCCGGGAAAGAGCTGCGGAATCCTCTGGGCGAGCGTTTTCAGTTCGAGCCGTTCGAGCAGCCCGAACAGCTTTTCTCCGTCGGGTTCCGCGCGCGCCATCTCCTCGAACGAGGTGTCGAGCTCGATATCGGTCCGGATGGTGACGAGCTCCCGGATCAGGTCCTGCCGGTCGCGGAACTCTTCGAGGCTGGTGCGGGATTTCGCGGGGAGCTCTTCGAGGTGTTGCATGACGCCGTCCAGGCTCCCGTAAGCGTTGAGGAGTTTCGAGGCTGTTTTCGGCCCGATTCCCTTCGCACCGGGAATGTTGTCCGAACTGTCCCCGGTCAGGGTCAGAAGATCGACGAACAGCTCCGGCATAACGCCGAACTGCGTTCGGACCTCGTCTTCGCCCATCATCTCCAGGTCGTTCTGTCTCTTTCCCGGTTTGAGGATTCTCACCCCGTGGTGCACGAGCTGCGCAAGATCCTTGTCGGGCGTGACGATGAAGACGGGGGAGCGCTTTTCGAACATTCTCGCGGCGGTTCCGATGAGGTCGTCGGCTTCGTAGCCCGGTTGTTTCAGGACGGGAATACGAAGGGCGTCGATCAGTTCGAAAATGGTGTCGAGCTGGTTGACGAGATCTTCCGGCGGTGCTGGCCGGTTGGCCTTGTAGGAGTCGTAAAGCTCGTGGCGGAAGGTTTTTTCCGCGCTGTCGAACGCCACCGCCAGATGGGACGGGTTGTAGGTCTCCAGGATTTTCAGCAGTGTCGAGAGAAAACCGTAGGTCGCTCCCGTCGGTACGCCGTCCTTCGTGGACATACCGGTTCTCTGCAGGGCGAAAAACGACCGGTAGACGAGCGCCATTCCGTCGAGCAGGAAAAGCTGCGGGGAGCTGTTGCCGTTCTCTTCCGCACCGGGGTTTTCCCGCGTGCTGCTCATATCGAGGGCCAGCTGTCGCCGGCCGCTGCTATTCGACGATGCCATAGCTGCCGAGTACTTTTACCATCGTTGCGAATTCGCCGAGGTGCCCGAGGGCGTTTCGGATGTTTTGTTCGTCCCTGTGTCCGATGAAGTCGACATAGAAGAAGTACTCGAAAGCCTTTTTTCTCGACGGTCTCGATTCGATCTTCGTCATGTCGATCGAGCGGAGAGCGAGGGTCGCCATCGCCTTGAAAAGCGATCCCTGTTCGTTCGGCAGTGTGAAGACGATGGAGGTTTTCCACCGGGAAATGTCGGGCTGCGTCCTGAATGCAATGCCGGTCGTATGTTCTTCGTGCGTGATGCAGAAAAAGCGGGTGATGTTCCACTCTTCGTCCGCCAGGTTCTCCTGCAGGATATCGAGCCCGTAAAGCTCTCCCGCCCGCCGGGAGGCGATGGCGAAACGCGACGGATCGCCGCCCGCGGCGACCATTTTCGCGCTTCCGGCGGTGTCGTAGGCCACTTCCGGCTTGAGATTCCTGTGGGCGGTGAAGAAGTTGCGGCACTGCGCGAGAGCCTGCGGATGCGACAGCACCGCGCCCTCACTCCCGACGGACGCACCGGGAAGTCCGAGAAGACAGTGCTCGACCTTGACGAACGTTTCGGCCACGATACTGACCGGGTGCTGCATCAGGAGGTCGTAGTTGTGGTGGATGCTTCCTCCGAGGGAATTTTCGATAGGAACGACCGCGCAGAACACATCTCCGTGTTCAACCGCGTAAAAGGCCTCGTCGAATGTTTCGAAGGGGCGGGGTTCGCCGAAACGCAGGGCGGCGATCTCGCTGTACGCTCCGGGTTCGCCCTGGTACGCGACTAACCTGTTTGTCATTATTTTTATTATTTTTTTCTTGTGATTCCGGTGCGGTGCGGCGGATGGCTTTCGATCGCGACGTCGTCCTGCGGTTCGCGCGGGAAGCGGTGGTCCGCTCCGGGTTTATTTACTCAAATTTATTCTTTTCTCATAAAACGGTATTTTTCCGGTTTTCAATCACTCGATAGTACTTATGTCCGGACACAGCAAATGGTCGACGATCAAGCGCAAGAAAGCCGCGACCGATCAGAAAAGAGGAAACCTGTTCACCAAACTGGTGAAGGAGATAACCATTGCCGCGAAGATGGGCGGCGGGGACCCTACGGGCAACCCCCGTCTCCGGCTGGCGATCGACAACGCGCGCGCGAATTCGATGCCGGCGGAAAACATTCAGCGCGCGATCAAGAAAGGCACCGGGGAGCTCGACGGGGTTACCTACGAGGAGATAACCTATGAGGGTTACGGTCCGGGAGGGATCGCCCTGATTATCGAGACCGCGACCGACAACCGCAACAGGACCGTGGCCGATGTCCGTCATGTCATGAACAGGAGCAACGGTTCCCTGGGAGAGACCGGCAGCGTGGCCTGGATGTTCCAGCGCAAGGGCAGCATCGACGTGCCGAAAAGCGCCGCGGGCGAGGAGCGGCTGATGGAGGTTCTGCTCGATGCGGGCCTCGAGGATCTCGACGCCGGCGACGAAAACTACTTCAACGTCATTACCGACGTCAAGGATCTGGAGACGGCCAAGAAAGCGCTTGACGAAGCGGGCATAGCTTACGAGAACGCGAAGATCGACATGATCCCCGACAACGTCGTGGAGCTTGAATCCGACGATGCCGCCAAGGCCATAAAACTGATCGACGCCCTGGAAAACTGCGACGATGTCCAGGCGGTCTACAGCAATATCGAAATCAGCGAGCAGGCGATGAACTCCCTTGATTCCTGAATCGCCTCCATGCCGCAGTTCCGGGATGTGCTCGAATAATCATTCAATTCTGTACTATGGTCGTCATCGGGGTTGACCCCGGAAGCGTTCGGACCGGTTACGGCGTCGTGAGACGGGACGGGGACTCCTTTTCCCTGGTGACCTGCGGAGTCATCCGGCTGAGCTCCCGGCTCGGGATTCCGGAGAGAATCAAGATGATCTACGACGGGCTCGAGGAGCGCATCGGCGCCAGCGATCCGGCGGTGCTGGCTCTCGAAACCGCCTATGTCAACCGGAACGCCCAGTCGGCGCTCAAGCTCGGCCAGGTCCGGGGGGCGATCGTCGCGCTCGCCATGAACCGGGGGCTCGTCCTGCGCGAGTACGCTCCGAGGGAGGTCAAGTATGTCCTCACGGGGCGGGGCGGGGCGCGCAAGGAACAGGTGGCCTACATGGTCAGGCACTTTCTCGATATCCGCCACACCCTCAAACCTCACGACATAACCGATGCACTGGGCATTGCCCTGTGCGATATGCTGAGCGGCGGCGAGGGCAGCGCGCCGCGACGGGCGAGAGTTGCCGGAAAGGCGCGCGGCGCGACAAGCTGGGCCGATTTCGTAAAGGAGAACCCCGAACTTCTGGTCTGAGTCCTTTGCGCCGCATGCCGCCGGCGGCCGGGGTTCGACCCGTTAACCGTTATCCGCAAACTGGAAGAAAGCTGTGAAAGGGCATATCGTCAATCTGCCGAATTTCCTGAGTGTGTCGAGGATTCTCTTGATCCCCGGTTTTATCTACTACTTCGACCGGGGGGATATCTGGATCGCGAACACGATTCTCGTCGTCGCCGTGCTGACCGACTGGTTCGACGGGAGAGCGGCCCGTTGGACCAACGAGGTGTCCGACATGGGCAAGATTCTCGATCCGCTGGCGGACAAGCTCTGCCTGGCCTCGGTCGCCGTCTATTTCATGGTCGTCGGGGACCTGCCCGTCTGGTTCGTGGCTTTCGTGGTGACGCGCGATCTCATTATTTTTGTCGGGGCGGCTTACGTCAAGCATCACTACAAGGTGATCACCACCTCGCTGTGGCCGGGTAAGTGGGCGGTGGGTTTCGTCTCCATGATGTTTCTCGCCATGGTCTGGCCCCACCCGGTGTTCGACCGCTATCCCGTTCAGGAGTTTTTCATGTACCTTTCGGTCGTCATGCTGTTTTTTTCCTTTCTCCAGTACTTCGTGCGGTTTTTCCGCATCACGCGGGGCGTCGGGGAGGAGGCATCAAAAAAGCCGGGTTGACGACCCGGCTTTTTTCACGTTTTCCGCGGTTCTCCGGCTCATGAGACGGCATCGTTTTTCTTCATGACGGTCGCCATCAGCGACGCTTCGCAGACAAGCTCTCCCCTGACGTACGCCTTCGCATCGAATCTGCAGACGCTGCGCCGGCGGGTCGTCATGTAGGCCTCGATGACCAGCGTGTCTCCCGGCACCACGGGCTTGCGGAACCTGGCCTTGTCGATCCCCATGAAATACACCTGCATGTCATGGATGTTGTCGTTGCCGTTGAGCATTATGATGCCGCCGGTCTGCGCCATCGCCTCGACGATCAGCACGCCGGGCATGACCGGATTTCCGGGGAAATGGCCCTGGAAGAACTCCTCGTTCATCGTGACGTTCTTGATCGAGACGATTTTTTCGTCGAGTTTGAACTCCACGATCTTGTCGATCAGAAGGAACGGGTAACGGTGCGGCAGGATTTTCTGGATGGCGTTGATATCGAAGATGACGCCGGACTTCTTTTCGTGCTGGAACTGCCGCGCGAGCTTGTTCCGGTCGGCATACTTCTTGAGTTGTCTGACGAACTCGACATTGGAGGCGTGGCCGGGGCGCGCCGCGAGGATCTGCGCCTTGATGGGCATGCCGAGCAGGGCGAGATCGCCGATCAGGTCGAGCAGCTTGTGACGGGCCGGTTCGTTCTTGAAGTGCAGCTTGCGGCTGTTGAGGATGCCGTTCTCGCCAAGGACGAGCTGTGAACCGTCCACTCCGATCTTCCCGGCCAGAGCGTCCAGCTCGGCCTTCGACATCTTCTTGTCGACGATCACGATGGCGTTGTCGAGGTCCCCGCCCTTGATGATGCCGAGATTGGCGAGCTCCTCGACCTCGCTCAGGAAGCAGAACGTCCTGCACGGGGCGAAATCCTTCATGAACTCCTGCTCGAGATCGAAAAGCCCCGAGTGCTGGGAGCCGAGCGCGGGATTTTTATAGTCCACCATGACGGTCGCCCTGAAGCCGTCGAGCGGCAGCGCCACGATGTCGACGTTGTTTTCGGGGTCGTGGTACTCGATGGTTTCGTCGATCACCAGATAGTTTTTCGGTTCGGACTGCTCCTCGAGTCCGGCTCCGAGCAGCGCCTCGGCGAAGTGAATGGAACTGCCGTCCATGACCGGCGGTTCGGGGCCGCTCATCTCGATCCGGCAGTTGTCGATCTGCAGGCCGTGAAGGGCAGCCAGAACGTGTTCCGTGGTATGTACCCTGTTGCCTTCGTATTCGATGGTCGTGCCGCGGAAGACATCGACGACGTTATCGACGAGCGCGGGAATCTCAGGGCAGTTTTCGACATCGGTTCTTACAAAACGGTAGCCGTGGTTTTCCGGAGCCGGCTTGAAGGTGATCGTGCAATCCTCTCCCGTATGCAGTCCCGTTCCCGATAGAGAAACTTCTTTCTGGAGGGTTCTTTGATGAATCAGCATTTCTTGACGATTGTTCCGGCTCGGAATCCTGCCGGAAATGAGTAAATCCGTGACGGCCTTGAACACTGTAAACGCAAAAGATAATAAAGCCCGCCAAATTATTGAAAGTCCTGTGCGAGGAGGTGGTTTCCCCGGCTTTTCAGTCCTTTGCCGGGAGATGGGCGCCGAAGTTTCGACGGGCCATGTCGAGAAGCCGGGGATGGGTGTGCGGCGTTCCTGCGATAATGCTGTGGTGGGCGTAGACGTTTTGACTGCCGTCGAACCCCGTGACGATTCCTCCCGCTTCCCTGACGAGCAGCACGCCCGCCGAGAAATCCCAGGGCAGGAGTTTGTATTCCCAGAATGCATCGAACCGGCCGCACGCGGTATAGGCGAGGTCGATCGCGGCCGATCCCGCTCTGCGGATCCCCGCCGAATCGCGGGCGACCTCCTTGAGCATCGCCGTGTAGGCGTCGAGATAGTGATACTCCTTGAAAGGAATGCCCGTGGCGACAAGCAGGTGCTCCGGGTCCTTTCTTTGAGAGACGCCGATCCTGTTGCCGTTCAGGTACGCTCCCCGGCCCTTTTCCGCGGTGAAAAGCTCGTCGAGAACCGGCTGGTAGACCACCCCGGCCACCGGTTCGTTCCCGGCGTCTCGGAGCGCGATGCTGATGGAGAAAACCGGGAACGAGTGGATGAAGTTCAGCGTGCCGTCGAGGGGATCGACGATCCAGGTTCTCCCCGAAGCCCCTTTCGCCGTTCCCCCTTCCTCGCAGAGCGTGCCGTCAAGGGGGAAAGCTTCGGCGATCGCGCCCGTGATGCACCGTTCGCACGCCCGGTCGACTTCGGTCACGAAGTCCTTGTACTCTTTCGGGTGGATTTCCGTCCGGGAGAGCTTTCCGAAACGATCGAGTGTAATCTTTCCGGCCTCTTTCGCGGCTTTTACGGCTGTATCGAGCTCTCTGCTCATGGCATACGGTATGTGTTCGTTGAATGGATGCGACCGTGTTTTCCGATCCGGCGCTGGCAATATACAGTATGTCGCGGCCAATGTCGAATAGCGATGTCATGCCGGCTTCGCCGGGCGCTTGGTGACGACGCCCGATTGGTATCGGGCTTGGTGAACGGTTGGGGAAAAGATGGATTTCCGATTCCGATACCGACGGCGAACCCCGGGAGATAGGAACAGTCGGAAATCGGGGTCGGAATCGGGTTTCGGGGTCGAATGGGCAGTGAAAATGTCGGGGAATTGCTGAACCGTAGGGGCAGCCCCCTGTGGCTGCCCGAACTGGTGTTGGTTATCGATACCGACGGGGAACCCCGGGAGAGTATGTCAAAAGGAAAAAGATCAAAGGTCAAAAGTAAAGAGCGTAGGGGTGCGATTGGCTGGTGATCGACAGGTTTTATTGTCCCCGCGGATTGCACGGGTGTTCACGACGACCGTAGGGGCGAAAAATTTTTCGCCCGTA
>JANQHQ010000023.1 GCA_028282595.1 Chlorobium sp.
TTTTTCGAAGACGACGTGTTCGGGCAGCCACACGGGCGGACAGTATACCGTCACGGCTACGACGATCTGAGATAGGCCACTCTCCCACGCCAGAAAATACCCGATTTTCCCGGAACCTCCGAAATCACGGTTTCGGGGAGTTTTATTTTTCAGCCGCGATTTCATAAATTTCCTTTGCGTTCTGTCCCCACACAACCCTACAACCCTAAAAACAGAACCCCATGCTGTTTTTCAAATCACTTACCGCAGCCGTCTGCTTAGCTCTTTTCACCGTGCTTGCCGGCGGAACGGCCCTCGGGACGAGCAAACAGAGCTCGGCAGGCTCGGCTCTCGTAAAGGCGAACATTCCGGAGTTCATCGTCCTGCACTACTATTCGGCGCTAACGCTTAATTTCGATACGCCGACTTCCGAAGCCCTGGATGAGGGCAGCGCCGATTTCAAGGTATCCTGGGAAGGCAGCGCCACCGGCAGCGGCCTTTCGACCGCGAACCTTATGGATGCGACGCTCGAGTTGGGCAGCGGCAAGACTTCCGTCACGCTCGGCAACGTCTGGGCGGTCCGGGGATTCTCGGAAAGCGGTAACGCCGAGGTGTCGATCACCATTCCGTCCGGCTTCAATGTGCTGAAAAACGGAGAGTCCCAGATCGGAATGTCCAACGTCAAGGTGACCGACGGATCGAGCACCGGCTCGACCATCAGAACGAATCTCGGCGGCATAGCCAAGAGCTCGGCGACCTTCGGAGGCGTTCTCATGGAGCTGGACTTCAGCAGAACCAATCGTTCCGGCAGCCATGTAGGCGGCAAGTATACCATTACGGCCTCGACCATCTGAACGCATCGATCCGCCAACATGCTCTTTCGGTCGGGAACAGGTTTCCTTCTGCTGGTGCCGCTCCTTGTTTTCGGCACGATCTTCCGGGTTTTTCCGGAAACGCACGCCGGCAGCTTTTATTTCAAGAGGAGTGTCAGCCTCCCGAAGGTTACGATCTCCGAAATGGGACTGAGCAAAAGCGGGGTCTCCCTCTCGCTCAACCCGTTTGAATCGGAAGCTTCCTGGGAAGGCGGCACGATCATAACGCCCGAGTTGCAGCTCGAGGAACTTCAGGGCGAAGGCCGGATTTCTCGCCGGGACGTCCTGCTCTGGTACTACGACTACGAAGACGATGACGACGATGATGACGATGATGACGATGACGACGGGAGACGCCAGCCCGTATTCGACGTCAGATACAGAGTCCTGAGCCGAAGCGGCGTGGAAAACGCCTTCTCCCACAAAAAAGACGGCAGTTCCCTGATTACGGTGAACCTCACCGAGAAACCGGTGGAGTGCGAGCGGAGAAAGGGCGACGATCGGCGGTGCTTCGGCAGGGTCGACATGGATTTCGACATTTCAAAAGCAAGGAAGTCAGGCAGATATCGCGGCACAATTGAAATCATAATCACCTCATACTGATGAAACAATCACTTGCATTTCTTTTAGGAGCGTTCGTTCTTTTCACAGTCTTCGCGCATCCGGTCCGTGCCCAGGAAGATCCGCCTCCGGGTCAGATAGGGGTAGCGCCTTCGATGCTCGAGGTCTCCATAGGCTCCAAGCCGGTCAACGAGTCCCTGAGAATCTTCAACCTGAAGGAAAAACCGACGAAAGTGAATGTCGAGGTCTACAACTGGACTCTCGACGCAAACAACGAAGTCAAGCTGCTTCCCCCGACCGAGCAGTCGCTCGACCAGTGGATGCTCGTCAACCCGATGTCCTTCAGGCTCGATCCGGGTAAAAGCCAGGTGGTGCGCGTCTCCATCCGTCCCCCGGTACAACCGGCACCCGGCGAACACAGGGCTATCATCTACTTTACTGAAGAGGCCGTTGAAGACGGCGCGGAGGAAGAGGAAAAACCGGTCGAAATTCTCTTCAAGCTCGGCGTGGGTGTCTACGCCAATGCCGATCCGGTCAAGCAGGGCGGGACGCTCCAGGGACTGACGATCGATAACGGCGGCCGACTCCTCAGCGCCTCGATCACCAACAAAGGCAATGTCCATACCCGCCTGAGAGGCAGCTACTCCATCTGGAAGAAGGCCCTGTTTCCGGGCATCGGGAAAGTAGACGACATCGTCCAGTCCAGCGAAGCGGGCAAGACCGAAAAAGGCCTGGTCGCGTCAGGACAGCTCAACCAGACGCCGGTGCTTCCCGGCAGCAACCGTAGAATCGTCACACAGCTTCCCGGACTGCCCCCCGGCTCCTATATCGTAGCCGTTTCCGGCACGCTGGACGAAAAGAAAGTCGAAAAAACCTTTACCGTATCCCGCTGATCCCCCGAGGCCGGTGGTTTCGCCCGTAACGAAACCGCCGGAACCTCTTCCCGTAATCAAGGTCGAACGCCTATGCATGCTTTCAGGGGGACGGTATGCCTTTCCCTTGCCGTTATGTTATGCTCTTCGCCTTCGACGGCGTTCGCGGAGGCACGGCAACCTGTGGAACACATCCAGCCCGATCCGGCCGTTCCGCAGCAGAAACGCCCCGAGATCCTTCTCGTGGAAGTGTTCTTCAACAAAAAGTCGGCCGGCACACACCTCTGCTACCTCATCGGTGAAGAGTACTGGGTTCCTTTCTCCCTGTTCGAAAAGGAGGCCCGCATAGAGGGTCTCGGCAAACCGGGGAGTGACGGTTCCCTGGTCTACGAAACCACGCTCGGAACGCTCGTTCACGATCCTTCTACCCGGAAAGTCCTCGAACAAACCGACTGCATCTCTTTCAGCCAGCTCGAAAAGTCGTTCTACGTCAAGGGACGCTTCGTTCAATCCATTTTCGCCATAGCGCTCGACGTCCCCTGGATTCCGGGCAAAGTCGTAAAAAAAGGACGCAAACCCCCTGAAATCGTCCCGGACATAAAGGCCCCTTCAAGCTCGCTTTCCTTTCTGAGGATCGAGCCGGAAATCACCTACGATTTCACCGGCGAACACACGAAGGACCTGCTTGTCGAAACCGGGGGACGCGCTCTCGGCGGCGTATGGGACATCACTTTCGAGGGGGATCCCGAAGAGCGCTTTCCCGCGAGACGCTACCACTGGACGACCTACAACAACCATTCGGCCCTGAGGGTGGGAACGGGGTCTTCGGACCTGTTCTCGCTGGTGGGAAACATCGACTTCACGGGTGTCCAGTTCGGATGGAACAACCACAGCATTCTCAAACAGCTCGATTTCGAACGCTACAGCGACTCCGACGTCTTTCTCTCGTTCGACCGCTCCCAGAACCGGACCATAGAAGGCAACGCTCCCCCGGCGTCTATAGCGGAGCTCCGGCTTGACGGCGTGGCGGTCGCCCGCCAGCGCATCAGTCTCAACGGCCGTTACATCTTCCGCAACGTCAGAATGACCTCCGATCTCCGGAAAACAGAGGTGTACCTCTACGAACGTTCGCTGCAGGAAAAACCGCTTGCCGTTATCGATCACACGATGTCCATAACCAACCGCACCCTGCCGGCGCACGAGCTTCTTCTGAGAGCGGGAGGGGGTGTGGATTACAATCCGCTCGACGCCGAAGATGACGTCTCGTCCGCATGGACCGGCTTCGGACATGTGCTTTACGGCGTCAGTAACCGCATAACCCTCGAAACCGGCATACAGTATAACCCGGAAACCGGGGAAGAGGACATTGTCGCCGGAACGGTCCTCTCCATCGGGAACAACTGGGCTCTGGCGCTCTATGGCGCACGCTCCAACCACCGTTACGGCTCGGATGTCAGGCTCGAGGGCAACGGCAGACACTGGACCTTCTCCTATCTGGCGAAATTCAACCAGGAAGGCTTCACCCGCGACGACTTCGAAGACGAGCGCAGCCACAACGTCCGTTTCTCAACGAATATTTTCCAGCCTTTCGACATCCTGCTCTACGGGAAGTACCGTCGCAGGGGCAATCTCGACCCGGAGGAGTATCTTCTGCCGGGCCTCTACTGGTACGTCTTCCCGCAACTCATGCTTTCGGCGCTGCCGGACGACGACGAAAACTACCGTTACGAAGCCGACATACGCCTCGGACAGCAGGGAGATCTCACGGTCACGTATGACAACGAGATCATAAGCGCGGATCTGGGATGGGACTTCAGCCGGTCGGTCGTCAGCCGGGCGTTCTACTCCCGCTCGACCGAAACAGGGAGCGATGTCGCCAGCCTTTACTTCGACTGGTACCCCGGAGCGAACCGCTACGACCTGATCCGGCTGGGAGCTTCCCAGTCGGGCGGCGAAAGAGGATTTTCCATCGCCTGGAACAAGTTCGTCAACACCGGACTGCAGCTCAGCCTACAGTACAGCTACAACATGAACAACGCCCTGCAGCTCGACACCGAGGAGAATTTCTCGAACCTGGTTCCGCCGGATGCGAGGGAGTACGTCGCGTTGTCGCTCACCTGGGATATCGGACGTTCGAAAAAACGCTTCTTCCCCATCAACCGGACGGCCATCAGCCATACGAGAGGAGGACTCGCGGGCTCGCTGAAAATCATGAACGAAACAAATCTGAGCTCGTCGGACATCGATAACGTAGACATCCTCCTCAACAACCGTAAGCTCGGACAACGCCAGGTCGACGGCTCGTTCTTCGTCGGGAATCTCAAGCCGGGAGTCTACGCCGTCGAAGTCGACACCGAAAATCTGCCTCTCGAACTCAATGTCGGAGAAACAATCATCTATACGGAGGTACTGAACGGAGCGGTCACGGAAGTCAACATCCCCGTCTATGCGGAATACTCCGTCGCGGGCAAAGTAACGGGGTCCGACAGCGAAGGAATCGAAGGCTTAACGGTCACCGTCACGGATAAAACGGGAAAAACGGTATCCACGGCGATCACCAACATGTTCGGCTACTACCGCACGGACGCGTTGCGGCCCGGTGTTTACACTGTTTCGGCATCCGGCGAAGAGAGATCCGTCACCGTCAAGGACGACTACCTCTACGGCATCGACCTCACGGTAGCGACACCTGTCGGGAACACGACGCCTGAAGAGCTTGCCGGGGAAGAAGAAGCAACCGCCCGGCCGCCGGATACCGGGGAGCGGTCCGAGACACGCACGCCCGAAGAAATTCCCGCTTCCGGGCAGCCGGAAGAACCCGCGAAAGGCTTCGAAGCCCCGGCTCCCGACGGGACGGGTGCTGACGATACGTCGGATCTGCCCGGCTGGTTGACACAATAGGACTCCGGGAACGCGCCCGAGGGTGATCGAGAGGTTCTACCTGCGGTAGCGCACGAGCGTTTCGCATGAAGACCGGAAATCCGGTTCGGAAAAAATCTCCATCGTGAACACCCGCTTCGGATCCGGAGCGTCATGGAGAGCCCGCATCACCATGTCGAGGGTTTCACTCCTCATGTACTGCAGGCCTTTGTGATCTTTCCCGTCCTTTATGCCGTGCATGTGGAACACCCTTGCGAGAGGCAGATACCGTTCGAGATGCTCCTCGACGGAAAAACCGAACAGTTCGAGATGGCCGATATCGAGCGTAACCGAAAGGCCGAGCGAATCGATGACCCCGGCGAGCAGCGCGATGGGATAGTCGAGCGTTTCCACGCATATCCCGGACGGAGGAACGTCCGTGGAGGCGAGCAGCCGCTCGATGGATGCGCGGACATTCTCCGCGAACCCTCTTTTACCTGCATCGGAAAACCCGTTCACGTCCACCCGCTCCCCCGCCTCGGCGTGCATCACGTAGGCCGAGGGTTCGAGAACTTTCATGAGCTCCATCACCCGCCGGCACTTCCCCACGGAGCGTTCGCGGACATCCCCGTCGACGTGACCGAGATAGACGTCGAGCGGCAGGTGGATCGAATAGGACAGATCGTGCTCCTTCCCGATCCGCCCGAGCCGCTCGATATCCTCCGCCGAAGGCAGGGCGCTCATCTCGTCCGACTCGAACAGGAGCAGTTCGACGTCGTCGACCCTCTCTTTCAGAAAATCGATATTGGGAAGAATATCGTCGGGAATGATGTAGGAGGTCGTCCCTACCCTGAAAGGAAAGCGCTGTTTACAATCCATGTGCGGAACTGAAGACTGAAGAAACCGGTTCGAGCGAGCGCAAACCGTGCGGCCTGCCGGCGGCGAAGCGCTCTATCCGTCAGAGTAAAATAACAAAAGCCCGGAAACACCCGACCGCCGAATAACCGCCCCCACCGCCTCTTTCCGTCTGTTTGAACTGCCGGGCCGTCCCGATTGTTTTTATTGTAAAACCATGCACAATACGATGTTTACTACCGTCCGGACACTTTTCCTCCTGCTTGTTGCGGTGTCGTTCACCGCGTGGGGGCAAAAAACAGTTGTTTTCGCCTCTTCCGCAAGCGCCGGGAGTGAGGCGAAAGCGGTCATTGCGCCGGAAGGGTTCGATCTTCTGAAACTCGAAAAAAACGAATCTCTCGACACCCTCTGCGAGCGTGACCACCTCTGCGAAGCGATCTTCATGAAGGTGAACCGCATGGACCGCAGGCATATCGCCGCAGGCAGGACCGTGCTGCTTCCCGTCGATACCGAAAAAGCCTCCGAATACGTCCCGGTCCCGCAACAGCTCCCCGACAACCGGGGCGAACGCGAAGTCCGCGTCTACCTCGACAAACAGTATTTCGGAGCGTACGAGAACGGTGCGCTGCTCTTCTGGGGGCCCGTTTCCAGCGGCACCAGATCCCATCCGACCTGGCCGGGCGAGTTCGTCGTGAACTACAAGCAGCGGCACAAACGCTCCATCAAGTACAACAACGCGCCGATGCCCTACTCCATAAACTATGACGGACCCTACTTCATCCATCAGCAATCCCTTCCGGGCCATCCCGCTTCACACGGCTGCGTACGCCTGCTCGAAAGCGACGCCAGAAGGCTCTTCGGCTGGATACGGACCGGCGATCCGGTAACGGTGTTGTAAGATATTTCCGGGGCTTCCCACTCACCGGAGCGCTTCGACAGACAGGAAACATCCGAAATCACAACGCAACGTGCCGCACTATTTCTTCAGAAACAAACTACACCTGTCGTTTCTTTCCGCGCTCGGAGCCGCGAGCTGGTCGGTCTACTTCGGCATTCCGCTCAATGTATGGGCCGTTTTGTGTGTCTTCCTGCTGACCTTTTCGATCTACCAGGACAACCGGTTAACCGACGGGATCGAAGATGCCGCGAACGATCCGGAGGCGCTGAAAAACGCTCTCGATAACGAAAAGTTCATCACATACGCAACCGTCTACCCGGTCTCCGTTCTTACGCTCGTCATCGCCTTTCAGTTCGGCCAACCGGCCTTCTGGTTGACCGCGCTGATCCTCCTCATAGGATTTCTCTACAACCACAAATTTCTGCCGCCCTTCCTCTCCCGGAGACTGAACGGCGCACGGCGGCTGAAAGATATCTACATTGTAAAAAATCTGACCCCTCCACTCGACTGGGCCACCGCACTGGTCTTTCTGCCCCTGTTTTTCGCCGGCCGACCGCTTTCGCTCCAGGCCTGGCTCTGCTGGGGCTACGTCTTTATCTGCGCGTTTTTCATCGAGGTTATGTGGGACATGCGGGACCGGCGCGGCGACCTCCTGGGCGGTATCAAGACCATCGCCAACACCTTCTCCTTTCCGCAGACGAAACGGCTTCTCATCGTCACGAGCCTGATCTCCGGGGCGATCATATTTTATTGCACCTTCACCGGAATCCTTCCGGCTTCGACCTACTTCCTGCTCGCAAACAATGCGGCCGTAATCGCCATCGCGACGCTGTACAAGGAGAAAAAAGAGGCGTTCATGCGCAAGATCAGCGACCTGACGATTGTCCTGGCTTCCGTTCTCTTCATCTCCTTCGGCCTGGTCGCCTCGTTTTCGAACTGATCCTTTCCACACTCCCCGTCGAGAGAACCCGCAAGCACACTCTTGGGCAATGCAAGAACCACCTGTTCCTGCCGAAACCGGCCGACAAACGCATGTAGTAATGCAGAAAAACAATATTTTCAGGAATGCAGTACGCCGGATTGCTCTGCCTGAAACCGCCGGCGAGTCGTCCGGTCCGGGAGGAACCGCGCAGGCCGGCGCCTGAGCTTCACCGTTAGCAGGAAAACGATGAAAACCAAACCGATACTGATAGCATCCATCGCTCTGAATATTGCGGCACTCGTCTTCGCAACAGCGTACGTCCAGCACCGGGGAGGACTGGCGTGGCTTGCATCCAGGTTGTCCGTCTCCGGGCAAACGTCCGAAATACCGAAAATCCCCCTGCCCGCCGTCGACAACCGCATCCTGATGATCGGAGACAGCCACCTGGCTATCCATCCGTGGGAGGAATACTCCCGGCTTTCCTTCTCCAATCGGGCCGTATCGGGCTCGAGGATAAGGGATATCAGGCTGGATGCAATCGGAGGCAACCCGGCTCTGGTGGTCGTTTCCACCAGCACGAACGATCTTCAGGACGGAATCACCTCCTCCGGCCTGGCTGAGATCAAAATCTCACTCGAAGAGCTTTTCTCAAAGATAGCTTCCAGATGGCCCCGATCTGCGATCATCTATGTTTCCCCCCCGCACCCGAACGTGGCGATATACGAAAAGTATATCAGAGCGAGATACCCCGGCATCAACAGGCCGATGCCCGAACACATCGATTCGATCCGGAATTTTGTAGCCTCACTCGGCATAGTGACGCTTCAGGCCAAATCCGCGAACATCGACGGCCTGCACATCGATCCGGAATCGGCTATCGGCATTGCAAAAGAGCTGGAAAAATATCTGCAAACCGGACGTTCCATCGAACCGGCCGACACTCACCGGTGAACTTCACGCTCTATCCATGGCAGGCCACAATATGCGTCTCTTCCGGCAGGTCGGGACCGGCGTTTTGGCTTTATGGATAGGTTCGACTTATCTCTTGGGGAAAGCAGGCGGCATGCTTGTTTTTTTCGGCACAGGTGGCGAAATTGTGAAGAGATGTAGCGCAAACAGCATAAGAATCACCTGCTATTGACTTGCAAGAAAACCTATAGCACAGATAATAATTGACATTAGCGTTTACAATAGGAAACCAATGCTCCCCGATCAAAATAATTTGATATGAGTAAAGTTAAAGACAACTGGCCTACCGAAGGCTCTCAGCACCACGACCTCAGCAGAGATGTGATTTATATGGATAAACAAATCCAATCGTTCTTAGATGGAGATCAGTATACGCTTGTCATTGCAAGCAAAGGAATGGGAAAAACATTACTCCTAAGAGCAAAAAAACACCTTCTAGAGGAAAGCGAGGAAGGATTATTAATTATACCAAGAAACATAGAATATGATGAACCCGATCTCAGAGGAACACTACCATCCAAGGGATTTGAACACTTAAAGTTGTGGGAAGACATTTGGACAGCATCTATCATATTCTCTATCTTAACGCATCGCTGGGACAGCAAAGAAGAAGTTGCAGACTATATTGATAAAATTAAAATACACCTTGACGGACTAGCTATCGACAATAGCTTCAAGCAAGATGTATTGTCGGACATTGAGTTTCAGACACAGAATCTACCATCTTACTATCTATCTATGATTCTAGATCGAAGCATCAGTGCCGCAGAAAAATTCACCAGATCAATGCGACAAGTTGATGAATTATCTCGCAAAATGATAAATAGCGGAACCTCAGTTTTTATTGATGCTTTTGATCAAACCTTAACAGCACATTTCTCTAACAACATAGATGTATGGCGCTGTGGTCAACTAGGTTTGGCCAAAGCAACCAGAAAGCTTCACAACATGAATCACCACATAAAAGTTTATGCCTCTCTTCGTCAAGAAGCTTGGGCTGGCTTTGATGATGATGACCGAGAAGCAATCAAAGGCAGTTCAATTATTCTAGAATACAGTGAGAATGATCTAAAAAAGATGTTTGAGCACTGTATTAGGCTATATTCAAACCAAGAAAACATAGAATCTTTTTTAGGGGCAACAAAGATTAAAAACGGTTGGTGCAAGGTATACGAACAACCCTTTTCTTACATTTATAGGCATTCAGCAGGAACAGCAAGAGCTCTGATGTATATCGGGGGAGCCCTAAGCAAACTTGATTTGGAGGATTTATCAGAAGATGACAGCCTTGAATCCATACGGAGGTGCATCAACAAGGTTGGAGCTGACAATATACTAGAAGATTATTTACTAGGACAAAGAAAGATTTTTTTAAAAACGTTGTGTACGCTGGACCTAATTACGCAACTTATCAAACTATTGCCATCAAATGTGCTAACTGGCAAATCACTCAGAAGTATTAATCAGGAATTTTGCAACATAGTTGGTTTAAATGAGCAGGCGAGTCATCCTTTTTGTGAGCTTTACAACCTAGGATTGCTTGGTGTTGTTGAACGAGACTTGTTATCAAACTCAGAGGAACAACATTTTCGGAAGCCATATGAGTTTCAGTGGGGACAGATTCATATTGTAAGAGACGATTCCACTTATTTAGTACACCCAAGCCTATTGAGAGCAATTAGTGAACAACGAAAAACTTTTCATGCCAATACGATAAATGTTATAGGTAGTGGACGACCTTGGATAAAAAGAGATGGGAAAGATGGCATTCCGATGATATTTTTATCGCATTCATCTATAGACAAAGATATAATTGACAAGATTTTACCTATTTTTGAACATTTCATGAATCTTTCATATCCTTGTCATTTTTGGTATGACACCTGGAATATAAGGGCCGGCCAGAATATTCACCAAGAAGTCGAAAAAGGCATAGAGAACAGCGACATAGTATTAGTATTTATATCCAAAAACAGTCTAAAATCAGGATGGGTAGATAAGGAGTGGAGAACAAAGCACTACGATGAGATAACCAGCAAAGAAGTACAGGTTGTCCCAGTTATTATAGATTCCACCCTCCCAGAGGACCTCCCCATTTTTCTCAGAAAAAAGAAGGCACCCTCCTATTATATTGGAGACAAAAAAATTCAAACCGATATACTTAAACAGTTAGCCAATGATATAGCTCACCATGTATACACCAGGTTCCGAAATGCACTCGAGAAATTGTGTTAATTTTTGAAAGGTAAGTAAGGGGCGAGCAGCTAGCTCTAATGAAGGGATAGCATGCAAAATTTGTGGTGGATAATTTCTATCTAACAAATCGCGACACCAGTGGTGAAAATAAAAAATACAAGGAGAACGGATGGACTCACACATCTTTATCGATAACTCAAATATTTTCGGTGGTGCCCAAAGAGCTGCAGCAACACACGAACCGGAAGCAGTTTTGATGGCGGTACGACTCTATTACCGGAATTTTTTCCAACTTTTAGAGCGCGAGACCAACCCGGTCACAAAAGTTATCGCCGGATCGGTTCCACCAGGAAACGAGGGACTTTGGGAACATGCGAGGCGATATGGCTACAATACCGACCTTCTGAATAGAGTCGAGAGCGACGATGGTCGCTTAGTTGAGCAGGGGGTGGATGAAATAGCGCATCTAAAAATTGCGAACGTCCTTCTCGATTATAAGCCCCCGCAAATTTTGGTACTTGTTACTGGTGATGGCAATGACTCAGACTTTGGGACTAGTTTCGTAAAGCAAGCCGAAAGGGCGCTTCAGCGCGGATGGGATGTGCACGTTTGGTCTTGGGCAGATCAACTGTCGGAAAAGTTCGCTCGGCTTTCCTCGATTAAAACTGGAAATATTGTAGTTAACAAATTGGATACATATTACAAATCAATTACGTTCACACAAGGAGGCACGTACGACATCAATGGCTCCCAAGTAAGCATATCCGGTCGCGTAGTCAGCGCCCCAAATTTTTAACAGCTGATAACAGAAGCTCCTAAGCTGCGCTCCAGCAGCCCGCAAAGCCAAAAGTGTTACAAAGAGAAGAAACAAATGTCAGTATCAGACATAACAGGCATATCGTCAGTACTTCTTATGCTTGTAGGAATAATTCTTGTCATTAGACAATTAGCACTTTCTCGCCGTATATCAGCTGCTGATTTTGCGGTACGCTTGGACGACGACCTTTACAAATACCGAGAGATTTTCAGAGAATTTTTCCCTGACGGAAAATGGGCACCGGGAAATGAAATAAAACTCAACAATGAAGAAGTAGTCAATATTCAAGAATATCTTGCTTTCTTTGAAACTCTTAACACTTTATTAAAAAGAGAATTGGTTTCTTCCTTTTTATCCATCGAAGATTTCGATGAGCTATTTGGATATAGATTTTTTATAACCATGCACAATCCGATTGTAAAAAACATTATTGCATTGAGTCCAGATTCATGGCGCAGTCTTCATGCGCTATATTGGGAGTGGCTTGAATACCGTAAAGAAGAAGGAAAGAGCATCATACAAGAGGAATACCAATGGATCCGATAAGACGTTCGACAATTGGAGTCGCTGGTGGTTATGGCTATAGAGCTTCATCATATTTCACGAATATCCTTATAAACAGATTCCAGAAAACCAAGCATGTTAAGCCAACAATCGTAACCGTCATTAACACAGTAGCACCTCAAGTAGAGTCAAGATTTATTCATGGGAAATCGGATGAGAAGCTGTTTTTCCAATCTCTGAGCGATACTGTAGAAACACTTGTTGACGCTAACTGTGAATTTATTGTATTACCCTGTAACTCTTTACATTTCTTGTTTCGAGATATTTGTAATGATCTAGGTGTCGAGGGATTGAGTCCTATCCAAGCATTGCAAGGTGTCTTGTTTCCGGAAGCAAAGAAAAAAAACGGAATACTTGCCTCTTCTCAACTGCTAAGAAAAATCATAGTAAACGAATGGTTAAATCATAAAATTGGATTAGTCGCAGAACCATCCAAAGCAAATCAAGCAATTATTGATAATTTGATAATTAACATCATAGCAAACGGGGCGAGACCAAATCATACAGATATAATTGCTGATATCATAAAAAAAATGAACAATAATGTCGACAGATGGATTGTTGCCTGTAGTGAGTTGTCCATGTTAACCCCAAGTATACGTCGAGCCTATCCTCATATTGATATCGTAGACACCTTAGACTTCTTGATAGACAAGGCTTATATGAAAATTAACCATTAGTCAAGTATGAAAGAAATAGGGTTAAGTAGACCGGGGGAATTGCACCCCCAGCCCCTCGCAGAACCGGACGTGAACGTCTTCGCTCATCCGGCGCCCATCATCCAGCCTTTCGGGATATATCCCGCTTTCCAATGCACAAACGCTTCCGGCATTGCTCTTGCCATACACTCAAGGGCTTTTATAGCCCTTTTGGTACGGCGGACAAACCGCTTGTGTTTGCGCTTCAACCATCGCATGAGGTACAGATTCATGTGGTACCACACTGGCGCCATTGCTGATGCATGAAATTGACCGTAGTAGTTCTTCCAGCCGGTAAGCACCGGATTGTAAGTCTTTGATAGATCAGCCAGCTCTCCTGCGCTTTGCAATTGCAGATGCCAACCCCTGATCGTCTGCCGCATCGCCTTGAGCGATTCCCGGCTGACTGCCGGCACAAAGCCCACATACATCCGGCCATATTTGTCCTTTACTTGCCTTGGACGAAACGTATGGCCAAGAAACGTGAAGCTTGTCACCGGATAATCATCCTTGCGGTTAACATCTTTACAATAGATGATTCTCGTTTTCTCGGGATGAAGCACCAGACCACACTGGCCGTATATTTTGATGTATTATGGAAGGCTGTTATTTCAAGGCCGATGAGTTATGTCAGGTGAATATTTATTCGGCATGAGGGGAAATAAAGGGCACCTCTATTTTATTGTCATGAGCGATTCAAGTGCAAGGCGAACGGAGTCCCGATAGCAATCGGGATAAACTTCGAAACCGGAGTCCCGACCTGTCGGGACAACGAAGCA
>JANQHQ010000007.1 GCA_028282595.1 Chlorobium sp.
TGTCCGGCGTGCCTGCGCCGGGGGCGGTCATGAAATTAATTGGGCGTCCCTGTTGTTGGAAAAGTCGTTTATAAATGACATGCGGAGGTGCGGCGGGAATTGTTTTTTTACAAATAGGCTCTATTTTTAGTAGCTTTGGCCGCGAAAGCCTCTCTGTTTCCGTTTTGTGTTCCTGTTTCAGTCAGTTTCTGAAAAGACGATGTCCCTTGAGCTTACACAGCGAGAAAGACAGGTTCTTTCCATCATTATCCAGGCGTATGTGAATCATGCGTCGCCCGTCGGCTCCCGCTTCATCGCGAGGAATTACAACCTCGGTCTGAGCGACGCCACGATCAGGAACGTGATGGCCGACCTGGAAGCCGCAGGATACATAAGCCAGCCGCACACTTCGGCGGGCCGCGTGCCCACCGACAAGGGGTACCGTTACTACGTCGACCTCATCATGATGATCAGGGGGCTGGAGGAGGAGGAGAAGAGACGGATCGACAGCGACTTCGATTTTCTCAGTTCCGAGCGCAGGGATTCGTCCGATCTGATGCTGGCTGCGGCGAAAGTTCTGGGGAGCATTTCCCGGCAGTTGAGCGTCGTGCTCTCCCCCCGGCTATCGAGCGCGGTTTTCGAGCGGATCGACATGGTGCTGCTGAGCTCGTCGAGGATCATGACGATTCTTTCGATACAGTCGCTGTTCGTGAGGACGATCGTCATGGAGCTCGACCTCGAGGTGTCGCGACAGCAGATCGAAAAGGTTGTCGATCTGCTCAACGAAAGACTTTCCGGGCTGACGCTTTCGGAAATCCGCAACACCATAGAGCGCCGTCTGGCCGGTTCCGACGGCGATCGCGCGCTGCTGGGCATGGTCGTACGGTCGGCGGAGGACCTGTTCGACGAATCGCCGGTTCCCGATCGTCTCTACATCGCAGGCACGCAATACATACTGAACCAGCCGGAATTCGACCAGCCCCAGAAGGTCCGCGACCTTGTCTGCATGATCGAGGACAAGGACCGCATGGCGCAGCTTGTCGAGGAGGCGGACGGCCTCATGCCGCTCAAGCCGTCGTCGGGCCGGGATGTCAGCATCACGATAGGAAAAGAGAACAACACCTCGACCGCCCAGGATTTCACGGTGGTGACCACCCCCTACTTCGTCGGCGACGCCATCGGCAGGCTCGGAGTGCTGGGACCGAAACGGATGGATTACGAACAGGTGGTCGGACTGGTCAATTACATGGCTCACCGCCTTTCCCATACCTTATCAGACACAAATTAAACGTACGTGCCGATCATGACGAAAAAAGCTTCCGGAGAAGAGAGGAATCCCGAAGTACCGAAGGAGAAAAAAAACGAAAAGGCCGACGCGGGTCGGAGCGAAAAGCCCGCCGCGAGAATAGCCGAACTCGAGGATGCGCTCGGAGAGGAGAAGCGACAGTCCGAAACGCTTCGCGAACAGCTTGTCCGCAAGGTGGCCGAATTCGAGAATTTCCGCAAGCAGAAGGACCGCGAGGCCCTCATGGCGGGAAACCGCGCGCTGGAAACCGTCATCAGGGAGCTGCTGCCGGTTATCGACGACGTCAACCGGATCGTCGAGCATGCGCCTGAAATACTGGAAAAAAGCGACGAGGCCCGTCCGTATGTGGACGGTGTCGAGCTGCTGCGGAAAAATCTCATGAAATGGCTCGCCGACAAGGGGGTCGCCCCTATCGAGGCGGTCGGGAAGAAGATGGACGTCAATTTCCATGAGGCGATTACGCAGGTCGATCATCCCGAAGCCGAGCCGGAGACCGTTGTCGAGGAATACCAGGCCGGTTACGTGCTGGGCGACAGGGTGCTCCGCCATGCGAAAGTGGTTGTCGCCAGATAGAGAAGGTTCGCCCGCGATGCGGGAGGTATTTATTCACAAGAGAATATCCGATTGAGGAAAGATGAAGAGAGATTACTATGAGGTTCTCGGCGTGTCCCGTTCAGCCGCGAAAGACGAGGTGAAAAAGGCCTACAGGAAACTCGCGATGCAATATCACCCTGACAGGAATCCGGGCAATGCCGAGGCGGAAGAGCATTTCAAGGAAGTCAACGAAGCCTACGAGGTGCTCAGCAACGACGACAAGCGCCGCCGTTACGACCAGTTCGGTCATGCCGGGGTAGGGTCTTCGGCATCCTCGGAGGGCGGGGGACAGTACGGCGGTTCGGCGGACTTCGGCGACATTTTCAGCGCGTTCAGCGATATGTTCGGAGGAACGCGCAGCGGCGGCGGCGGCGGTTCGCCTTTCGGTTTCGAGGATGTTTTCGGCGGCGGGTTCGGTTCGGGCGGCAGAAGGACGCGCTCCGAAAGCGGTATCCGGGGCGGCGATCTCAAGATCAGGCTGAAGCTGACGCTCGAAGAGATTGCCCGGGGCGTCGAAAAGACCCTGAAACTCAAGAAGCAGGTTCCCTGCGAAGCCTGTAACGGAACCGGATCGAAGTCGGGCGTACTGGAAACCTGCCAGACCTGCCAGGGTACGGGTGAAGTCCGCCAGGCTTCGAAAACCATGTTCGGGCAGTTCGTCAACATTACCGCCTGTCCCACCTGCGGTGGCGAGGGCAAGGTCGTCAAGGACCGCTGCACCTCCTGTCACGGCGAAGGCATAAAGCAGGGGGAGACGACCGTGAAGGTCAACATTCCCGCCGGTGTCGAGGACGGCAACTACCTGACCCTGAGGGGTCAGGGCAACGCCGGGCCGCGGGGCGGTTCGAACGGCGACCTGATCGTGATTATCGAGGAGATTTCGCACAAGCTCTTCATCCGCAAGGGAGACGATGTCATCTACAACCTTCCCCTCGGCTATCCCGATATGGTGCTCGGTACGAAAGTCGAGGTGCCGACACTCGAGGGCCGTGTCAAGCTGACGGTTCCTCCGGGAACCCAGCCCAATACCATGCTGCGGATCGGCGGCAAGGGCATCGGACATCTCAAGGCGCCCGGCAGGGGGGATCACCTGGTTCGGGTCAACGTCCACATTCCCAGGGATCTCTCCCATCGCGACAAGGAGCTTCTCAAGGAGATGCGCAAGTCCGACAACCTCGTGCCCGACGAGAAGGTCGATCACGAAAAGAGCTTTTTCGAGAAAGCGCGTGACATTTTCGGTTGATCGCTGTCGCGACAGTGGTCATGGAAAAAGCCCGGTGGAACGGGTGGGGGAAGTCTATCTCTCCAACTCGCCTTTCGCCTCGTCGATCACCTCGAGCGTTATCTCGCTGTATCCCATCTCCTCGGCATACTCCTCGGCGGCTATCCTGATACGGCTCCGGAAAAATCCCGGGATCTGTTCGAGCATCTCCTCCGCTTCGTTCGTCCATGTAAGGGCGGCGTTTCTGATCTTGAGCGCCTTTCTGTACGCATGGAAAATATCCTTGACGTAGGCGTCGAGGGCATTGTCGTCGGAGAGCTGCTGGGGAGCGAACACCTTTTCGGCGAGGATCTTGTTGCGGACCAGATGAATCTTGATCTGGGGGAGATACATCATGTAGGCCATCGGCTCCGGGCTTCCGCAGGTGAGGAACAGCGCGACTTTCTTTCTTCTCAGATGCCGCTTGAGGTTGCTCTGTATGAGAGCCCCGAGCAGTTCGGAAGCGACCAGCAGGTAGTAGACGGGCGCGCCCATGATCACGACGTCGAAGTCCTGGACGAAACTGTAATCGGCGGTAGCCTTGCATTTTCCTTTTTCGACATAGGCCCCCTTTTCGGCGAGCTTCAGGCCGAGTGCGTCGATGAACCTGTCCGTGGAACCCCCGGCGGTACGGGTGTCGTAAAGAATGATCGCCTTCATTTGCTGGGAAGAGTTGGGCATGATCTCGATGGCAAGTGTTGTGCGGCAGCGCGGTTGGAAAACTTCGGTAAACTACATCCAGTATAACACATTGCCGTGTAAATCTCAACAGGAGTGGGAGGACGCGCAAACGGTTGCGCTGTCGGGCCGGAGGAGGTGGCCGTGAAAAAGGGAGGGCGGCTCCTCCGGAGCCGCCCTTCTTTGTGAATTCCCGGTGTCGGGAATCTCAGAGGAAACGAGAGTAGATCTCCAGCAGATCGACGACCCTTGCCGAATACCCGAGCTCGTTGTCGTACCAGCCGACCACTTTGGCCATCGTGCCGCTGCTCATGGTCAGCATCGAGTCGAAAATGCACGAGTGGGGATTGCCGACGATATCCGTCGAGACGATCGGGTCGGTGCAGTATTCGAGAATGCCGTTCATGCCGTTTTCGGAAGCGCTCTTCATGGCGGCGTTGATTTCCTCCTTGGTTGCCGGCTTCTTCAGGATAACCGTGAGATCGGTGACGGAGCCGTCCGGTACGGGGACGCGCATCGCCATGCCGTCGAGCCTGCCGGCAAGCTCGGGGATCACGAGTCCGATGGCCTTGGCGGCGCCGGTGCTGGTCGGAATGATCGAGCTCATGGCCGAACGGGCGCGGCGCAGGTCCTTGTGCGGAAGGTCGAGGATGCGCTGGTCGTTGGTGAAAGCGTGTATGGTGGTCATGAAACCTTTCTCGATACCGAAGCTGTCCTCGAGAACCTTTGCCATGGGAGCGAGGCAGTTGGTCGTGCAGCTTGCGTTCGAGACGATTTCCTCCTCGCCGGTAATCATGTCGTCATTGACGCCGAGTACGATCGTCGCATCGACCGTATCCTTGGCGGGCGCGGAAATGAGGACTTTCTTCGCTCCGGCCGCCATGTGCTTCGCAGCGGTTTCTCTCTTGGTGAAGATGCCGGTCGACTCGACGACGAGATCGACTCCCATCGCCTTCCAGGGAAGCTGGGAGGGATCTTTTTCCGAGCAGATCGCGATCCGCTTGCCGTTGACGAGAAGGGCGTTTTCCTCGGCCGCGATGTCCGCATCGAGCACGCCGTGAGTGGAATCGTATTTCAGCAGGTGAGCAAGTGTATGGGGATCACACAGATCGTTGATCGCGCAAATCTCGAATTTCCCGTTTTCCAGTGCCTGACGAAAGACCAGACGCCCGATGCGTCCGAATCCGTTGATGCCGACTTGTACTTTTGCCATGGTAACAGTTTCAGGTTTGTATTATTTGTGTGGTTCAGGCCGAAACCCCTCGAAAACCGTACAGTACGGCTCCCGCGGGGAATTTACTACATACAATAAAGAAAATTCTTCAGCTTTTTTCACGAAAACTTTCGGTTAAAAGAGAACGGAGTCCGCTGAAGCTGCCGTTGCTGAGCAGGACGACGAGATCGCCGGGCCGGGTGTGTCGCCGGATGAATGAAACGATGTCCTCGGGATAGTCGCTTTCTTCTGTCACGCCGCCCGTGAAAACTGTTTTTCCCTTGCGGGCGAGGGCTTCTCCGAGCGCTCCGGTATCGAGGCGATTTTCCCTGGCGTAGCGCTCGGGACGGTGGACCCTGCCGAGGACGACCACGTCCGCATCGGCGAAGCTTTGTGCGAACTCGTCCTGAAAAAGCTTTCTCGTGCTGGTGTTCGAACGGGGTTCGAAACAGGCGATGATCCTTCTTTCCGGATACCGGTCGCGAATGGACGACAGGGTCGCCCTGACGGCCGTGGGATGGTGCGCGAAGTCGTCGATCAGGGTGACGCCGCCGGGGAACTCTCCGACGGTTTCCATTCTTCTTTTCGGGCGTTTGAAGGAGAGCAGTCCTTCGCGGACGGCCTCTGTCGGGACGCCTCCGTGCGAAGCGCAGGCGATCGCCGCAAGTGTGTTCAGGGCGTTATACGTTCCGAACTGCTCTGTACTGATCGCGCCCGCGTCCTCCCCCCGGCGCCGGAGCGTGAAGGAAGTTCCACCGGGGGAGAACGAGAGATCGAGGGCCGCCCACTCGAACTCCGGGGAGAATCCGAAACGTTCGACGTTGCAGAATGCGTGCTCCGCCGAGCGGCAGGCGGCCTCGTCATGGCCGTTGACGAGCAGTAGCCCGTTCGAGGGAATGAGCGAGACGAACTGACGGAACGATTTCTCTATGTCGTCGAGTGAATCGAAGATGTCGGCGTGATCGAATTCGATGTTGTTGATGACCGCAATATCGGGCCGGTAGTGAAGGAACTTGCTCCTTTTGTCGAAGAACGCCGTGTCGTACTCGTCCCCTTCGGTGACGAATATGCCGTTCCGGCTTCTGCCGGACGGCCTGCATCCGGTCTGAAAGTTCTCCGCGATGCCCCCGACGAGAAAGCCAGGGCGCAAGCCCCCGCACTCGAAAAGCCAGGCGGCGAGGGAGGTGGTCGTGGTTTTGCCGTGCGTGCCGGTGATGACGACCGAACGGTTGTCTCCGATGAGCTCGTTGCGTACGATTTCCGGCATGGAGACCAGGCGGCGGCGTTCGTTCAGGGCGAACTCCAGTTCGGGATTGCCCCGGCTTACGGCGTTGCCCACGACGATCGTGTCAGGCTTGTCCCCAATGAGATTTTCGGGGTCGAAGCCCTTGTGACAGGCAATACGGTGCTCGGCAAGATAGTCGCTCATCGGGGGATAGATGGTGGTATCGGAACCCGACACGGAATGTCCCGCTCTGGAGAGAGCCACGGCCACGGAGGCCATTGCTGTTCCGCCTATGCCGATGAAGTAGATGGAGCTCATTATCTTTTTCCGGACGTTAACGGTGAACGGAGCTCTGATGTCCTGTCTGTCAGGGATGGTTCACGGTTTTGCGCTGAGCCGCCGTGAGCTTTCTGACATAGATGCTGTAGAAAACGAGCAGGGCATTGATGATGCCTACAATGACAAACGGAGCTTTCGGACTCATGCCGTCGAACAGCCGTCCTCCTGTCGACGCGATAATAAGAATACCTATTGCTCCGCTGATATTGAATGCGCCTAGGACCGACCCCCGGGTTGCTCTGGGCGCTTCCTGTCCGATAAGGGACTGCGCTCCGAGAAAAACGCTGATCTGGCCGATACCGAGGAGAATGAAGACAAGGTACCCGATCGGTTCGAACGGATTGTCGAGAAGAAGAACCGAGAGGTTTCCGATCATGGCAAGAAACATGCAGAGTGCCAGAGCGCTTACCCGGTTGATGCGATCGATGATCGGGCCTATGAACGGAGCCCAGAGGAGCGCGGCGACCTGGGTGATGATGAAAATGGTGGTTCCTTTTCTAAAAGCTTCTCCGGATTCCATTCCCATGGCAAGTCCGGCCGTAATGCCCCAGAGGCTGAGAAAGGTGCCGTTTATCGATTGATCCCCTCTTGCAATGAATGCGGCCGAGTAGGACAGGAGGATCTTGGGATTTTTTGCCGCAGTGAAGCCGCTTTTGAACAGCTCCTTGAGAGGAGGACGCGCCCTGCTGTTGACGGGAATTCCTTTTTTTAGACCTGCTGCGCAAACGAGGGCTGTGATGGTGGCGAGAGTGGCGATACTCAGATGGGTGACAAAGCCCGCTTCGATTTTTCCCATTCCCCGACTTGTCAGCAGTTCCGGCAGAGAACCGAAAAACTGGTTCGTGATGACAATGCCGAGTCCGTTGAGCAGTCCGATAACGGCCACCATTTTCCCTCTCGAATTTTCCGCCGGATAGTCGACAAGAACGGTCGAAAGGGCTCCGGCGATCGCGACGATCGCAAGCGCGTAGAAAATTCTGAACAGCAGAAGATCGTTGACTGAAGAAGCGAACGGATAGAGTGCATAGGTGATGCCCATAAGAACAAAGCCGGCGACATAGACCTGCTTGCGCCCGATACGGTCCATGAGGATCCCGGCCGGAATGAAAAAAAGCAGCGTGACGAGCTCCGTCCAGAAAACAAGGTCTCCGCTGATCGCTCCCTGCTCGGAAACGGGAATGCCGAGATGTACGTTGAGAATGTAGGTCTGTCCGATGGACAGAAACGTGATCATTCCTATGGAGAAAAAGGCTGCATAGAAAAAGGTCCATGCATGATAGGGCTGAATTGAAGGCGCCAGTTCGATCGGGCCGATCTTAAAAGGTCCGTGCATGATAGGGCTGAATTGATGGCGCTGGTTCGACCGGGCCAATCTTTGAGGGAAAATATAGCGGTGGCAAGGTGAGCCTGACCGGTCCGCCGGTTTTGAGTTTTGTTTTTCGGATGTGCATGAGTTGATTTCAGAACCGGTATAGGGAGGTATACGTTAAACAATATCTGTTTACAGGGAGTCAGAGGCGAATATTTCGAAAGTGGAACGGTTTAACTGGTTATTCCGGATGCAGGGCGCCGTCCTCCATACGGAAACAGCGATCCGCCGTGGCCGCGTAATCCTCGTTGTGGGTCACGATGACGAAGGAGGTTTCGTGCTCCTTGCCGAGGCTCGATATGAGGTCGTAGAGAATCCGGCTGTTGTCGCTGTCGAGGTTTCCGCTGGGTTCGTCCGCCAGAACCACCGCCGGGTCGTTCATCAGCGCCCGTGCGATGGCGACGCGCTGCTGTTCTCCTCCGGAGAGTTCCGACGGAAGGTGGTGCAGGCGGTTGCCGAGGCCCAGTTTGTCGAGCAGGCGGGCGGCTTTCGTTTTCGCCGGCTTCAGTTTTCCCCCGGCGATGAATGCAGGCATGGCCACGTTTTCGACCGCAGTGAAATCGGAGAGCAGGTGGTGAAACTGAAAGACGAAACCTATGCTGCTGTTGCGGAACGAGGCGAGCTCGCCGGGCGAAAGAGTGTAGCGCCCCCCGCCGAAGATGGTTTTTCCCCTGAAAACGATCTCACCCCTGTCGGGCGAGTCGAGCGTGCCGAGCATGTTCAGGAGAGTGGTCTTGCCGCTGCCCGACGCGCCGATGATCGTGGTCATTTCGCCCGGACCGACCGAAAGATCGATGCCCTTGAGAATGTCGATGGTCTTGCTGCCCGGCAGGGTGTAGGATTTATGGATGTCGCGAGCTTCAAGCATCCAGAAAGAACTGTTGATTTGTTTATCTGTTGAATCGAAATGATATATAATCATTTGCAGATTTCCATCTGAAAACTGACGGGGAATGTTTTTCAGGTCTCTGGCTTTTCTGTAAACAACTCAACAGTTCAACAACCTTCTACGGCCGTATCTGCCCTTCGCCTTCAATGATCCACTTGTAGCTTGTCAGCTCCTCGAGACCCATCGGGCCGCGCGCGTGCAGCTTCTGCGTACTGATGCCGATCTCTGCACCGAGTCCGAACTGGGCGCCGTCGGTGAACGCGGTCGAGGTGTTGGCGTAAACCACGGCGGCGTCGACCCGTTTGAGGAAAGCCTCCGTGACGGCGGGATCGGACGAGATTACGGCCTCGCTGTGCATCGAGCTGTGGCGGGCTATGTGATCCAGCGCTTCTTCAAGCCCGCCGACGGTTTTAACCGACAGTTTCAGTGAGAGATATTCGGTGCCGAAATTTTCGGGGCCGGCTTTTTTCAGGAGCTCCGACGGGTAGCGGCCGAGAAGCGCAGGGTAGGCGTCCTTGTCGGCAAAGATGACGACCTCCTGCGCGGCAAGCGGCTCCGTCAGGGCCGCGAGATCGCCGAGCCGTTCCCGGTGGACGATGAGCGTGTCGAGCGCGTTGCAGACGCTCGGTCTTCTGGTCTTGGCGTTGAGGACGATGTCGCGTCCCATGCCGGTGTCGGCGCTTTTGTCGAAGTAGGTGTGCACGATGCCCGCTCCGGTTTCTATGACCGGGACCGCGGAGTTGTTCCGCACGAAATCGATCAGTTGCTGACTTCCTCTCGGGATGATGATGTCGATGCGGCCGACGGCCGCGAGCATGACGGCCGCGGCTTCGCGTTCGGCCGGAAGAAGGTAGAGCGTGTCGGCCGCGAGACCGTGGGCGATCACGGTCTCGCGGATGAGATCGGCTATGGCGATGTTCGAGTACATCGCGTCGCTGCCCCCTTTCAGCACGGTCGCATTGCCCGACTTCAGGCAGAGGGAAAACACGTCGAACGTGACGTTCGGTCTCGATTCGTAGATGATGCCCACGACGCCGAGCGGAACCGACGTTTTTTTCAGCCGCAGTCCGTTGGGAAGGGTTCTCTTTTCCAGTACGCGTCCGACGGGCGACGGCAGTGCCGCCACGCTCCGGATGTCGCCGGCAATGGCTTCGAGGCGCGACTCGTCGAGCAGCAGGCGGTCGTACTTCGGATCGTCGCGGTCCATCCGGTCGAGATCCTTTTGGTTGGCCTCGAGGATCGTTTCGGATCTGCCCGCTATCCGGTCCGCAAGATCGACCAGTATGGTGCTGATATCGCTGTCCGGTAGCGAGCAGAGCGTTCTGCTCGCTACGCGGACCTTTTCGAGCTGTCTGTGGATGGTTTCTTTCATGCACTATAGGTTTCCCAGGTATTGTGCCGGCAGTGCTTCCCGAATGTAACAAAAAAACCGGTCATATGAAGGCACCTCTATTACTTGTCGTGAGCGGGCTGAAGACAAGTCGGACGGAGCACAGAAACCGGAGTCCCGACAAGTCGGGATGAGGATTTCGATCCCGACAAGGTCGGGACAACGAAGTATTCAGGTCGCGCAACAAATTAATAGAGGTGCCCATGAATCGCTTTGTCCATATTCCGGCTTACCGAACCGCCGTGCCGGCATCTTGTCCGTATTTGGACAAAATCCAAATAGTTGGTATCATTCTTCGTGGATATCGGGTTTTGCGCCACTGCACTAACGGCCCCCTGGAGAACGGGCGTCATGAAAAAGTATTCTACGATGGGATCCGGGGCTGCCGAGGCCGGTCTTCATACTTCAGGCGATGAAAAGAACACGCGTACTGCGTGGGATTTTGTGCACGCCTTCGGGGAGTTTCCCCAGGGAGTGCGTCATATCATACTGCCGTCGGGTATGGAACTGCTGTTCATGGACTTCAAAACTCATGCACCGGCAAGAAATGTCTTTTCAATCGATCAGGCGCCGCTCATCTTCTCCTTTCATATGTCGGGATTCGGTCGCGCCCGCATGACCTATTCCCGGACTCGCGAAGAGACCGTCAACGGCGAACCGGGCAGAACGATAATCTCGTTTACCCCCGATGCAAAGTGTGAAACAGAGACACTCCTCGGTCAGCACTATCGCGTGCTCAACATCTATATCTCGCCGAGCCGCCTCTATTCGCAGTTGGGCGAAGAGCCGGACATGGTTCCCCGCGCCATGCGACCCGCCCTTGAAGGTTCCGGAGCGCTTCCCTACACTCGTTCCGCTCCGATGAGCCCCCAGACGCGCGTTATCCTCGACCAGATATTCAATTCTCCTTACCAGGGAGTACTCCGGGACATGCACCTGGAGTATAAAAGCATGGAGCTTATCATCAGGCAACTGTACGAGGCGCAGGGTTCGGAGGTTACAACAAGGCAGTCGACATTGCGTCCCAACGATATCGAGCGCATACGGGAGGCGGAGAGGATTTTAACGAGCGATCTCGAAAATCCGCCTACCCTGGAAGAGATGGCCCGCCAGGTAGGAATCAATACCACAAAACTGAAACAGGGATTCCGGGAGGTGTTCGGTACGACGGCGTACGCTCTGCTTCGACAGGAGAGACTGCGGAGGGCGGACCGTCTTCTCAGGGAAGAGCGTATGAGCATCACCGAAATTGCCCATCATCTCGGCTTCAGCGATACCTCCCACTTTATCCGGGAGTTTGCCAAACACTACGGAACGACTCCGGGCAGGTTCACCAGAACCTCGCTTCGGTAATTCTTTTCCCGGCAACACCGGTAAGCGCGGATCGACCGGCGATTTGCTTCCCCATGTTCAATTAATGCAACCTTGAATACTATACGCGGAAAGGTTCTCTGCGTAAATACCTTCGATCAGCAATTCTGCGGTCCGTAAGAGGGTCGCTCTGCGGAATTAAAACGGATGGAGGTATTTCATGTTTTCAAAGCAACGCGTCTTGTATATACTTGCCGCCGCGATGTGCATATCGTCGGTGCTCCCGCTCTCTTTCTCCCCGCTTTCGGCACAGGAGACGATGCCGGTTCAGGACGATTCCGTCAACCGGGAAGACGACGAGAAAAAGCGCCCGGTTTTCAAGATGAACACCATTGTCGTGACGGCGGAAAAACGCGAAAGCGATATCCGGGAAATTCCGGGCAGCGTGTCGGTCGTCAGTGATGTGCAGGTCGATGACTACGACATCGAAAGTACCATGGATATCGTCAACATGACGCCGAATCTCTATATCACCGAGACCGGCAACGCCCTGATGACGACGTTCGCGGCCATGCGCGGTATCACCGGAAGTATGTCTCAGATACCCGCGGTGGGTTTTTACGTGGACGACGTCTATTACTCGTCGCTGGATATCGGTCTTTTCGACGTGGAGCGGATCGAGGTGCTGCGCGGTCCCCAGGGAACGCTTTACGGAAGGAACGCCGAAGCGGGGATCATCAACATCGTTACGAAGCAGCCGTCCGATACCTGGGAGACCTCTCTGCGCCTCGATGCGGGCGAATACGATACCTTCGATGCGAAGGGTTCCCTGAGCGGCCCGATTATTGACGACAGGCTCGCTTTCAGGGCGGCGTTTCGCTACTACGATACCGACGGGTACTTTAAAGACCGGGTAAGCGGCGCGGACGATGTCGGCAGCGCCGAAAGCGTCGATGCGCGATTCTCCCTGAGAAGCACGCCGTCGGATAATCTCGACCTCACGCTTACCTACGATCTGCAGCGCTACGACAGTCCCAAATATGCGCACTTCGCCCCGCTCGACGGGGGGGATCTGCGCGAATCGATCACGGTCGATTATCCGGGAGAGACAAGCAAAGACGCCGACGGCGCTGCTCTCAGGGCGGAATACCGGATGGGGGACGTCCGGCTGGTTTCGGTAACGTCGGGGCGCGGTGAGGACCATTTCATAAACAACGACATCGATTTCATGCCGCTCGATCTCATGAGGCTTACGGTTGCGAGAGATCTTACGTCATGGACCCAGGAGTTCCGTGTGCTCTCCGATACGGAAGACGAGCCGTTCCAGTGGCTGGGCGGACTGTTTCTCTTGTCGGAAGAGGATGACCGGCACTACGAAACCTGGATGAATTTCATGAACATGGGGATGGGTATGCCCGGTGAAACGCTTACCCAGAAAAGCGGAACCGAAACCTTCGGCATAGCCTTTTTCGGAGAGGCCAGCTACAGGTTCAATGACCGCCTGAAGGCGACCCTGGGTATGCGCTATGATCGTGAGGAGAAAGAGTTTGATTACGAGCAGATTCCCGGCGGGCCTGTGTTTGCCGCCATGTTCGGGTATCCTGCCGATGCGGGTTCGGCGGACGACGTTTTCGATGCATGGCTGCCGAAGGCGGCGCTCAGTTACACGTTTTCCGACGAGGTTATGTCCTATGTCAGTGTTTCCCGTGGATTCAGAAGCGGCGGTTTCAACGACAAGGAGCTGATGGGCGTATCGTTCAAGCCCGAGTTCACCTGGAATTACGAGTTGGGAGCCAAGACTTCATGGCTGGACGGCCGGCTGCAGGTGAACGCTGCGCTGTTCTACATAGACTGGTCGGATATGCAGGTTGAGATCATGACCGAAGGCGGTACGTCGTTCTGGCTGGACAACGCGGCCAAAGCGACCAGCAAGGGAGCCGAGCTCGAACTGTTCGCCCGCCCGATGACGGGGCTCGAACTGATAGCGGGAGCGGCCTACACCGACGCCTCTTATGACGACTATCGTCGTGGTCCCGAGGTGTTCGACGGCAAAAAGGTGATCGATTCCCCCGAATTCACCCTGAATCTCGGGGGGACCTACCGTTTCGGCGGTGGATTTCTGGTCAATGCGATCTACAACCATTTCGGTGAAATCTACTATGATCCGGCCAATACCCGGTCGCAGGAGAACTACGGTCTTCTGTCCGCCAAAATCGGTTACGAGACCGAACATCTCGACGTCTATTTCTACGGCCGGAATCTTTTCGACAAGGAGTACGCCACCCGGGCTTTCGAGGTGAACGACACCTGGTACGGCCGTGCGGGAGAACCGAGGACATTCGGTGTGACGGTGTCGGGGCGGTTATAGCAAACAAATACATAGAGGTGCCCGTGAACGTAAAAGAGGAATTTTCGTATGAGTACGGAGACATACGGTAAAAAGCTTCCGCAGGCAGCGAAGCCGTCGGGATTCAAGGGTATGGTGCTGGCGTACCTGATGAGAAGTGTGCACAGGGGTGAGTACCGCGCCGTCGCGGAAGCCCTCCGGCTCGTGTCCGATGACCGTTTTCTCGAGATCGGTTGCGGTTCAGGCTTCTTTTTGTGGAAATACGCTTCCGGTACGGCGGCGAGTGCGGGACTGGATCATTCGGCCGATATGGTGGCGATGGCCGGACGCCGCAACCGCCGGCGGGTGCAATCCGGTACGACGGAGCTCAGACAAGGCGATGCCTCGTCATTGCCTTGGCAGGACGGTTCATTCACCGCGGCGGCGGCAGTCGCCACCTTTATGTTCTGGCCGCAGCCGCAGGACGCGTTGAAGGAGATTCACCGGGTTCTCCTGCCGGGAGGCCGCCTGGTGATCAGTCTGGGCTGGAACGCGGATGACGGCCTGGACCACGCCGGGCACGTGGAGAAGTACGGCATCAGGATCTACTCGGGAGCCGAGCTGCAGGCCATGCTTGAGCGTGCCGGATTTTCCCGTGTGTCGATTACCCGCACGAAAGCCTTCATGTCGCCGGGCCTGATGGTCTGCACGGCGATCAGGTGAGTCGGCGGTGTGCATCGACCCGAGTGTGGCGCGGGTCGGGTATGTCAACAACCAGAGAAAGCTGTTCATGGCTGAGGAAAACAGGCGGCTCGACGCCAGGGATTTGATAACGATCGGTGTTTTTTCAGCGGTTATCGTTGTTCTGATCTTCGTCGGAGGGGTGTTTTTCGCGATCAATCCGGTTCTGACGTTCTGGACGCCCGCGGCGTGCGCCCTGTTGCCGGGGCCGGCCTTCCTGCTGCTTGCCGCGAAGGTGAGGAAGAGGGGGGTGATCGCGATCTGCGGGCTGGTTGTCGGTCTGGTGGTGTTCGTTACGGGAATGTTCTGGGGCATCGCCGTCGGCTATGTCGTGCTGGGCGCTCTGGGGGATGCGATCGCATCGAGCGGCGGCTACGGGAGTTTCGCCCGGAACGCGGTCGCCTACATCCTTTTTTCCCTGAGCTTTTGCATATCCTTCATCGTGTTTTTCACGAATCGCTCCTACTGGCTCTCCTCCATGGCGAGCAGCTCGGCCGACGAGGCGTATTTCGAGACGATGATCGCCGCCGCCAGGGAATGGATTCTCCCTGTTATGATCGCCGGTACGGTCCTGAGCGCCCTTTTGAGCGCTCTTGTCGGCAGAAGGCTTCTGAAGCGGCAGTTCGAAAAGGCGGGCATCGTTTCCTGACGGGTGAAGGAATGGCTGACAACAGGGGGAGGGCTGTTACTATAGATCCGAGGACAAGGATCTTTTTTCTCCTTATCGGCAATCTCTTCATCGTTTTCGCCCCGACGCAGGCCGTCGAGGCCGGTTTCGTGCTGTTTTTCCTGCTTGCGGCCGTTGTGCTCGGTGCAGCGCCACAGGCGCTGAAAACGGCCGCCGCCTATCTGCTGCTCATCGTCCTGCAGGCGTTCTCCGCCGGGTGGACCCGGATGTGGTGGGGGATGATGCTGTTTACCTTTTCCCAGTTCATGACCATGGTGCTGCCTTACGCGCTTCTTGCCGTGATACTGGTCTCCACCACGAAGGTGAGCGAATTCATGGAAGCGCTCTACAGGTTGCGCGTATCGAAAAAACTCGTCATTCCCTTTGCGGTGATGATTCGCTATGCGCCCGCGGTGCTCCAGGAGTTTGCGATGATCAGGGACGCCATGAGAATGCGGGGGATCAGTCCCTCGCTTTTCGGCTTTGTTCGCCGTCCGCTCGAGACCGTCGAATGCTTCTATGTGCCGATGCTCATGAGCGCGGCGAGGGTCGCCGACGAGTTATCGGCCGCCGCGGTCGCGCGGGGGATCGAAAGCAAGGCGAGAAGGACCTGCCTCGTGCCCATGAGGTTCGGTATCGCGGACTTCGCCTTTCTGGCGCTGCTCGTCGCGGTGCTCGTCGTTGAGATCGTCATAAACATAACGGCGCCGATATGAGCGGGCTCACAACGGTCATGCCGGTGCGCCGGGTTTACGCTCCGCCGGAAAGGAGAAACCGGCGTTGCTGAGATACGATGACGTCTCCTGCACCTACGGCGAGGCGGACCGGCCGTCCGTGCAGAACGTCGATCTCTCGATCGGCGAGGGGCGGTGCGTGCTCTTGTGCGGAAGAAGCGGTTGCGGCAAGACGTCCCTGCTCAGGATCTGCAACGGCCTGATCCCGAACTTTTACGGCGGCCGCATCACGGGAAACGTCCTCTATCGCGACAAAAGTCTGCTCGGCATGCCGGTTTCGGATATCGTCGGCATTGCGGGCACCGTCTTCCAGGACCCCAAGACACAGTTTTTCACCACGGACGCCACGAGCGAGGTGGCTTTCGGGGTGGAAAACCTGGCGGTGGAGGAAGAGAAGCTTCGCGGGGTTGTCGACGGCGCTTTCAGGGCGATGAATATAGAGGCGTTGAAGGAGAGAAGCGTGTTTACCCTTTCGGGCGGCGAAAAACAGCAGGTAGCCATCGCATCGATCTACGCCATGAACCCGGCGATCTACCTGCTGGACGAACCGTCGTCGAACCTCGACCACGATGCGATCGGCAAGCTCGCGCACATCATCGGCCGGTTGAAGTCGGAAGGCAAGACCGTCGTTCTGGCCGAGCACAGGCTCTACTATTTACGGGATGTCGTGGACGACATCTGCTATCTGGACGGTGGACGTGTCGTCCGGCGTTGGACGACCGGGGAGTTCCTGGCGATGCGCGCCGGAGAGCGGCGGTCGCTGGGGCTCAGAACCATGAATCTGGCCGAAGAGAGCCCGCGGGTGCAACGAACGGCGAGTGGTGCGGAGTGCCTGCGGCTGGAAGGTGTGGCTGTTTTTTACGGGAAGAGGCCGGTGCTCGAAGGAATCGATCTGCGGGCTGAAAAAGGGGAGTGTGTCGGGATTGTCGGCAAAAACGGTGTCGGCAAATCCCTTTTCGTCAGGGCGCTGACCGGCCTTCACGGCGACTGCCGGGGAACGTTCACGGTGAACGGCAGAGCCGCCGGACGCAGGGAGCGCCTGAAACGCGCATACCTTGTCATGCAGGACGTCGGTTACCAGCTCTTTGCCGACAGTGTCGAAGAGGAGTGCCGTTTCGGCCTCGGAGGGGTGAGCGACAAAGCGGTCGCCGAGGTGTTGCGGCGACTGAATCTCCACGGGGAGAGGAAAAAACATCCGAACACGCTCTCGGCCGGCCAGAAGCAACGGCTGGCCGTGGCCGTCGGCGATGTCAGCGGGAAAGACATCCTGGTGTTCGACGAGCCCACCTCCGGCCAGGATTACGAAAGCATGTTGCTGGTTTCCGGGTTGATCGGTGAACAGTGCGGGAAAGGGAAGCTGATCTTTGTCGTGACGCACGATTACGAGTTCATCTGTGAAACCTGCACGAGGATCGTTCACTTTGGAGAAGGGGGGATAAAGGACGATTTTACACTGGATGGCAAAGCGTCCGGACGGCGGAAACCCCGGGAGATTTTCATGGAAGAAGAGCGTCTCCCCGGGATGTTCGCCGATGAGCCGGACGGGAACGATTGAAAACGGCACGGGAGGTACGTCATGGATGAACAGATGAGGTATTACAGTCGGAAGCTCGCGTTCGAGATTGATTCATGGGATCTCAAAACAGCCCTGGACCGGAAGGAAAACATTGTCGTGATAGACGCACGTTCGTTGGAAGCCTATCGCAACGAACACATTCCGGGAGCGATCAATCTTCCTCATCGGCGAATGGACGAGGGAACGACCGGGAACCTCGACAGAACGGCCTTGATCGTAGTCTACTGCGACGGAATCGGCTGTAATGCTTCCACCAAGGGTGCGGGAAACATGGTTAAACTCGGCTTCAGGGTGAAGGAACTGATCGGCGGTATGGACTGGTGGAAGCGGGACGGTTACCGGACCGAAGACCGTGCGGCAAACGGGGGTTCTCCCGGCTGCGGCTGCGGAGATTCTTTTGCCGGATGAGGGAGGATGTGCCCCGGTTTTCCACGAAGTTGAAGGAGCGCGGGACGTTCTCAGGGCAGGAGATACAGGTAGTCGTAATGAATGAGGGGTTTTTCCCCCTTTCTGCCGAGCAACTGCCGCGTTTTTTCCGAGCCGTACTGCGCCATGCCGTAGCCGATGGTCGTGCCGTCGGCTGAACAGATTCTGATGATATCCCCCTTCAAAAACCCGTCCGTGACGGATTCGACGCCCACGGGCAGCAGGCTGTTCGCCCGTTCGGGCGAACGGAGCGCCTCTTCGGCTCCGGCATTGACCGTGACGGAACCCTTTTCGAGCCCTTCGCTGTGGGCTATCCAGCGCTTTCTGCCGTAAACGGCTTTCTGCGCGAGAAAGCGCGTGCCGGTTTCACGGCCTTCGGCGATGTCGAGCAGTACATCCGGCGTGCGTCCGTTGGCGATATGGACCGTGATGCCGAACCGGGTGAGTTTCTGCGCGATATGGCACTTCGTCAGCATGCCGCCCCGGCCGAATTCCGACGCTCCCGGTTTGATATACTGATGAAAGTGTTTTGTCGAGGTGTCGACCGTCCTGATCAACTCGGGTTTCGACGTCGCGGTCGAAAGATCGAAAAGACCGTCGACATGGGAGAGGACGATGTGTGCGTCGACGTGCATCATCGAGGCGATGAGGCCGGAGAGCTCGTCGTTGTCGGTGAACATGAGCTCCGTCACCGAAACCGCGTCGTTTTCGTTGATGACCGGTACGATCTCCTGTGCCAGCAGCGAGTCGAGACAGGTTCTGATGTTGAGGTAGTGAATCCTGTCGCGGAAATCGCTTTTCGTTACCAGGATCTGCGCTGTTCTGAACCCGTGTCGTTCGAACAGGTCCGCATAGGTGTTGATAAGCCGTATCTGCCCGGTCGAGGAAAGTACCTGGCGTTCGGCGACCGGGGAAAGATTGTCGCCGGGTTCCACGATGGACCGGCCCGCTCCGACCGCGCCGGAAGAGACCAGGAGCACCTCGACGCCGCGTTTCCGGAGCTCGGCGATCTGGTCCGTGAGCTGCGACAGGATCGGCAGGTCGAGTTTCCCCCCGCTGTCCGTGATGACGTTGGTGCCGACTTTTACGACGATTTTTCGATAGACCGGTTTCTGCATGCTACTGTTGGATGCCTTGATGACCGAGGTGCAGCCCCGCCACGCCGATAACGATCAGAAGGAGCGAGACCAGTTTCAGAAGGTTCATCGATTCCCCGAACCAGGCGACGCCGATCACGGTAATAAGCGCCGTGCCGACGCCCGACCAGACGGCATAGGTCATGCCGACCGGCAGCACCCTGAGCGCCAGCGTGAGAAAAGTAAAACTCAGGCCGTAAAAAAGAAAAAGAAAAAGCGACGGTATGATTCTGGTGAACCCTGCCGAGAGCTTCATGCTCGTCGTGCCGGCGATTTCCATCGTGATGGCCAGTATGAGGTGAAACCAGTGCATTCGGTGACGATTTATCCGGCTTCGGCCGGGTTGAGCGGGAGCCTGTCAGGGGAGGGCGTTTTTCTCCTCCTCCTCCACGGCGGTTCCGCTGTGGAGGCTCTGGTAGTAGTAGACGAACCCGGACATCAGCAGATTGCTGGCGAGGATGACGGCGAAGACAACCGGCAGCAGGGGATCGGGGGTGATGACCCCGCTGTCGAGGACGATGAACGCCATGACGGCGGTCGCGAGGCCGCGGGGTATAAGGGCGAGCGTCGAGGAGACGTGGGCGCTGCGCAACGAGGGAGAGAGCGGCCGTACGAGGTTCACGGTGATCACCCTCGTGACGAAAAACACCGCAAGAATTGCGACGGCCGTCAGCAATACGTCCTGCGTGAACAGGGTGAAGTCGAACAGCAGGCCGATAAAGACGAAGAAAAAGGTCCTGATCAGAAACACCAGTTCGGCGTTGATCTTTTTGACCACCTCGTCGATCTCGAAATTCTCGACGTTGATCGTGCTGTTGAGTCTGGCGAGGACCGACTGCGACTTCGTCGCCAGTATCTTGCTGTTGCCGAGCAGAATGCCGAATGCCAGAATGGTTATGACGGGTTCGCCGCCGAGTACGTCCGTCAGGGTGTAGAGCAGGAGGACGAATCCCAGAGTCAGCATGTAGGCCAGGTTCTGCTTGCTGAAAAAGCCCATGAACCGGCTCCATACCAGCCCGCAGAGAAGCGCCAGGAGGATCGATATGCCGATGCTGGCGAAAATGTGGGTCAGGATGGAAGCCCCTTCGTGCCGGCCCGGTTCGTCGAGGATGTTCAGGTAGACGATGACCGAAATGACGGTAAGCACTTCGCTGATGACCGCTTCGAGGGTCAGAAGCGTCCTGAGGTTTTTCGATATGGAAAGCCTCGGCAGCACGGGCAGGATGATGGCCGGGCTGGTACCGCCGAAGATGAATCCATAAAGCAGGGCTTCGCTTATGTCCATCTGGAGGAGAATGAGGCAGAATGCCGTGACACCGGCCGCTCCGAGGCCGAAGGAGAGGAAGCCGAGCAGGAGAGCGGAAGAGAACTGGCGTATGACCAGGTCGAACTCCAGGTCGAGCCCGCCTTCGAACAGGATGAGGATGAGCGCGATGGTGCCGAAGTAGGGAGCGATACCGAAAAAGAGGTCACTCTGCAGGATGTTCGTCGCCGGACCGAGCAGAATTCCTGCCAGCATGAGCATGACCGGGCTCGGAATCTTGGTTTTCGCGAACAGAAAGTCGCCAAGAACCCCCAGAACTATGATTCCGCCGATCAGGGCGGCAAAAAGGGATACATCCATGGTGTTACTGCGCTGATCCTGATTGTCGTGCCGGATAGTTTACAGGGGACGGTTCAGAACGGGAACGCCGTGAAGGCGCGTTTGCCGGGAAGACGGTGGACGACGTTGTCCGGGAAATGGAAAAAGCTTTTATGTGAACGGTCCGTATCTACTTTCCGCAGCACTTCATCTCGCAGTCGTGATGTTCGGATTCCTGTTTGCACTCTGCGAAAATCTGCAGGCTGTAGCTGCCCAGAGTATACCCTTGTTCGTCGCAGAGCTTTTCAAGGAGGTCGTTCAGAACATCGCTGTGCACCTCGAGCACACGGTCGCACTGTTCACAGACAATATGCAGGTGGTTGCCGACACCGTGGGTTTTCTCGTAATGCGTGTGCTTGTGGCCGAGGTCGATCTTGTTGACGAGGTGGAACTTGAACAGGAGGTCCAGCGTATGGTAGACCGTGGCTCTCGAGATACTGACGCGTTTTTTCTTCAGGCGCACGAAGATCTCGTCCGCGTCGAGGTGCGAGTCGGATTTGTAGATCTCCCGTAGAACGGCGATTCTCTCCTTGGTACAGCGCAATCCGTCTTCTTTCATCGCGGCCTTGAACAGTGTTTCCGCCTGGGCCGCATGGTCCCTGTTTTCCTTCATTTGAGCCGAACCCATAAAATGTTGTCTACATGTAGTTGTTTTTCCTCAAGACGTCCTGTACGTTCCGGTTGAGCCTGGAGCGAAGCGCCTCCATGTGCTTTATCTCCCGGGTGTGAGCCCTGAGTGTATAGACGTACAGGCCGTTTTCCGCACCGGTCCGGTAGAGGACGGGTTTCGGGTCGAGCAGGATACCGTCCGTACCGAGCGCCGCCTGAACAGTCTTCTCCCTGACATCCTCCATGTCGATATCCTGTTTGAGGCTGAAGCGGAGTTGCAGGGAGATGTGTCCGTTTTTCTGGACCGATTCGGTATAATTTACAATTTTTGAGCGAAATACAGTCTTGTTGGGAATAATGACGATTTCGTTGTTCATATTTCGCATGCGGGTGACCAGGAGTCCTTTGTAGATGATTTCTCCGGTCGTTTGATCGATCCTGATCCGGTCGCCGATCCTGAGCGAACCGGTGTAGTTGAGCATGATGCCGCTGATGATATTCTGTATGCCCGGTACCGCGCTGAGAGAGAAGGACAGACCGAGGACGGCGATGAGCGTCAGCGCAGCGGGATTGTTGACGAGAGGCAGGGAGGCGAAGAGCAGGAAAGTCACGAGCGCGTAGAGCACTATTTTCACGATTTTTCGTGTCGGCTCCGCCCATTCGGTTTCGAAACCGACGAACTTGAACTCCCCTTTCGCGATGTTACTGAAGACGGTATCGCTGAATCTGGCGAGGTACCGGATGATGGTCACGAGAATGATGAACGTGACGATGCTGGGGATCAGCGCGACGAACTCGCCGGCAAGCCGTTTGGCGGGTTCGAGCACGAAAGCCAGCAGGTTCGTGGAGAGGTCCCGGGTCCAGGGAAAAAAGCTGAGCACCGTGGTCAGGTAGGCGTAGATCAGCAGGATTTTCAGGAACAGTTCGGTAATCCGGCTCAACAACCCGAACCCCGACGCAAGGTGGTCGGGCGAAAGAAGCTGAACCAGCTTGCTCTGGCTGTTCGAGCCGTGACGGTGGCGCATCTTCTGAATCCAGCCGTCCATGAGGGTGAAAAAGCTGTTCAGGTAGTGCCAGACGACGGCGAGGGCCAGAAACAGCGCGAGCGACTTGAGAATGCTCAGGGTGATGTTGCTTCCGCTGGTCTCCTCCCTGTAGTTTTGCGCCTGGGCGGAGATGCCGGCAAGTACCGAATCGGCGAGTTCTCCTCGTGAAAGGCCCTCGGCGTCGGCGTCCTCGTCGCTGAAAGCGGCGAGAATCCTTTCCGGGCTCCGGATGGCGGTCAATGTTTCTCCCTCCACGATCGAAAGGGAATCGACCGGCACGGACGAGCGGAAAAATTCCGTCAGCAGCCGCGAGGTTTTCGCCGCCCGCTGTTCTGCGTCGAGCTCCCGGAGCTTGCCGTAAAGCCGGAAAATTTCGTCGTTGTTGACGATTACCGGAAAGCCGCCCTGCTGTTTCAGCGAGTCCGAAAAGGCTTTCACGATATCCCTGTCCTCGACCCGCACCGGTCTCGCTGCAACGGCAGCCGTTGTGTCGGAGAGGCCGCTCTCTTCCGCCGGCCCCTGGACGACCGCCGCCGAATCGCCCGTCGCCCGGGCGGGATCCGCTTCGGCGAGACCGGTACGGCCGGAGAGGAGCAGCAGGAGGGCCGTTACGGGGACAAGAAAAAATTTCATTGGCATGTTGAAATATAAATCGTATCTAATTTCCTTAAAAATAAGCCGATATTATAAAAATCCATACGGCCGCTCCGCGTACCCTGTTTTCGGGCCTTCCGGCCCTTTCCGGAGCAACTTTTTGCGGGGCCGTCCGGTTTCATAAACAAAAAGCATATGATTCTTCCTATCAATACATACAGCGACGAGGTGTTGCGCAGGAAGGCGAAGCCGCTGAAAGAGACCGGTCCGGAAGAGGATGAGCTTGTCGGCAACATGTTCGAATCGATGAGAAATGCCGATGGGATAGGGCTTGCCGCACCGCAGGTGGGAGAGTCCAGGCGTCTGCTCGTTGTCGACCTCACCCCGGTGGACGGTTACGAAAACGTGCCGCCCATGGTCGTGATCAATCCCCATATTCTCGACGTCCGCGGATATGTGACCATGGAGGAGGGGTGTCTCAGCATTCCCGACGTTCGCGGCGACGTGGTCAGGCCTTCGACCATACAGTTGAAGTACCGCGACGAGCATTTCGAAGAGCACGTCGGGGAGTTTACCGGTTTTCTCGCCAGGGTCCTGCAGCATGAAATCGACCATCTCGAAGGCACGCTGTTCGTCGACCGCATGACCCGGCGCAACCGCCGGAAGATCCAGAAGGAACTCGATGCCATAAGCAGCGGAAAAATCACTGCGCCCTATCCGGTGGCGCTGGACGCCCGGAGCGTGGTGTAGCGACGTCTTGCCAGGAAAAAAGTACGGTATCCCGATGCGAATAATTTTCATGGGAACCCCGGCGTTCGCGGTTCCCTCACTCCGTGCGATAGCCGAGGCCGGTGACGATTTCGAGCTTGTGCTGGCGGTTACAGGACGAGACAAACCCCGCAGAAGCAGCAGGGCCGAGCCCGAACCGACTCCCGTCAAGAAGGCCGCCCTGGAGCTGGGGCTGAACGTTCTCGAGGTGGACGACGTCCGGAACCCGCGCTTCGCAGGCACCGTCGCCAGGTACCGGCCGGACGTGATAGTGGTTGCGGCGTTCCGTATTCTGCCGCCCGGGGTTTTCGAACTGGCGCGGCTCGGCGCGTTCAATCTGCACGCATCCCTCCTGCCGGCCTATCGGGGGGCGGCGCCGGTGAACTGGGCGATCATCAACGGTGAAAAGGAGACCGGGGTCACGACGTTTTTTCTGCAGAAAACGGTCGACACCGGAAATATCATTCTGAGGAAGAGCACCGCCATCGGGCCCGACGAAACCGCCGGGGAGCTTGCCGGACGATTGTCGGAGACGGGTGCTGAGGTCGTCGTGCGCACGCTGCAACTCATCAGGGACGGCAGGGCCGAGGTCAGTGTACAGGACGAGCGTTTCGCAAGCAGGGCGCCGAAACTCACCCCGGAAAACACCCGGATCGACTGGGTGGAACCGGTCGAAGCCATCTGTGACTTCATCCGCGGCCTGGCTCCGAAACCTGCGGCGTGGACCCTGTTCGATCACCGGAAGGTGAAGATCTTCAAAGCGGTTCCCGCCGGATTTCACTTGCCGGAGGCCGATGAGCAGAAGACGGTTCCGGGACGTTTCTGTATCGAAAACAACCGCCTTTACGCGATGGGGCTCGACGGATGGCTTGAAATTCTCTCCCTGCAGATGGAAGGAAAGCGTGCCATGGACGCCGGGGAATTCTGCCGCGGATTCCGCTGCCGGGACGCCGCCGCCTCCTTTTCCTGAAACTCCTTGCCGGTAAAGGCGCGAATCCTGTTTATTTTGCTATATTCCCCATTTTCGGACCGGGAGAGCATGGGAGCTTCCCGGCCCCCGGCGCATTGCGCGGGGAGCGGCTCACTCACGTTAACAGCATTCTACTGATATGTCTTCGGGCAGTACGGAAGTCGGCTCCATAAGGAACTTCTGCATCATAGCTCACATAGATCACGGAAAATCCACGCTTGCGGACAGGCTTCTGGAAGCGACGGAAACGTTGCAGCACAACGAGATGGCGGCCCAGGTGCTCGACGACATGGATCTCGAGCGGGAACGCGGCATCACGATCAAGAGCCACGCGATCCAGATGCACTATACGGCCGCTGATTCCGGCCAATACATTCTCAATCTGATCGATACGCCGGGACACGTCGATTTCAGCTACGAGGTGTCGCGATCCCTCGCTGCCTGCGAGGGCGCTCTCCTCGTCGTCGATGCGACCCAGGGGGTCGAGGCCCAGACCATCGCCAACCTCTACCTCGCGGTCGAGGCCGGTCTGGAGATCATACCGGTCATCAACAAGATCGACCTTCCTTCGGCCGACGTCGAAGGGGTGGCCCGGCAGATCATCGATCTGATCGGGGTCGACAGGGAAGACATTCTGGAAGTGTCGGCCAAGGCCGGTATCGGCATCGACGAGCTGCTCGAAGCGGTGATATCGAGAGTTCCCGCTCCGGCCGATCACAGGGACATGCCCCTGAGGGCTCTGGTGTTCGACTCCGTGTTCGACGCCTACCGGGGCGCGATCGTCTACATCAGGATCGTCGACGGCGTTTTGAAGAAAGGGGACAGGGTGAGGTTTTTCGCCAACAACAAGGTGTTCGTCGCCGACGAGATCGGTACGATGGGCATGAAACGCCAACCTTCCGGCGAGCTCGAATCGGGCAATGTCGGTTATCTCATCTGTTCGATCAAGGATGTCAAGGACGCCAAGGTCGGCGATACGGTCACGCACGCGGACGCACCGGCCGGTGAGCGGCTTTCGGGGTACAAGGAGGTGAAGCCGATGGTGTTCAGCGGCCTCTATCCGGTGAATTCCGACGAGTTCGAGGACCTGAGGGAATCGCTCGAAAAGCTTTCGCTCAACGACGCTTCCCTCATCTATACGCCGGAGACGTCGGTCGCGCTCGGTTTCGGTTTCCGTTGCGGCTTTCTCGGGTTGCTCCACATGGAGATTATCCAGGAGCGTCTCGAACGGGAGTACAAGGTCAACATCATCACGACCGTGCCCAACGTGGAGTATCGCGTGGCGACCACCGCCGGGGAGACGATCCTGGTCGACAACCCGTCGAAAATGCCGGACGCGGGTTCGATCCGGGAGGTGGAGGAGCCCTACGTGAGCATGCAGATCATCACCATGGCGGATTATATCGGCAATATCATGAAGCTTGCCATGGAGCGGCGCGGCGAGTACAAGAACACCGATTATCTCGATACGACGCGGGTCAGTCTGCATTTCGAATTTCCGCTTTCCGAGATCGTGTTCGATTTTCACGACCGTCTCAAGTCGGTCTCGAAAGGGTATGCCTCGATGGATTACGAATATCTGGGAGACCGCGCTTCCGATCTCGTCAAGCTCGATGTGCTGCTCAACGGCGAGGGGGTGGACGCGCTTTCGACGATCGTGCACCGTTCGAAAGCCTACGAATGGGGGAGGAAGCTCTGTCAGAAACTCAAGGGAATCATTCCCCGGCAGATGTACGAGGTGGCCATTCAGGCCGCCATCGGCAGCAGAATCATCGCCAGGGAGACAATTTCGGCGATGAGAAAAAACGTGCTCGCCAAATGCTACGGCGGCGATATCAGCAGGAAGCGGAAGCTGATAGAGAAGCAGAAGGAAGGGAAAAAACGCATGAAACAGGTCGGGCGCGTGGAAGTTCCCCAGGAGGCGTTTCTCGCGGTGCTCAACATCGACGAGTGAGCCGGAAGGAGTGTGTCGTCGCAAGAAATCGCCGGTGAAAACGTCAAAATAGGGTCGCTCCGGTTCGCCGCCCGTGGCCGGCCGTAACGCATCACATCAATTCTGAAGACATTGGGTAAAGAAAAGCGAAAGACCGGAAAACAGCATTCAAGAGAGTGGTTCGAGGCGTTGCTTGTCGCCTTGTTTTTCGCCACGCTTATCCGTGTGTTTATCGTCGAATCGTACCACATTCCGACCAGTTCGATGGAGAGAACCCTCCTGGCGGGCGATTTCCTGTTTGTCAACAAATATGTCTACGGCGCGAAGGTGCCTTTCACCGATGCGCGACTTCCCCGTCTCGATTCCGTCGAACGCGGCGATATCGTCGTCTTCAAGTTTCCGAAGGACCGGTCGCTGAACTACATCAAACGGTGCGTCGCCGTCAGCGGGGACTCGCTCGAGATACGCAACCGCTCGCTCTTTGTCAACGGCAGGGAGCAGGAACTTCCCGAGCACGCTCTCCATCTCGGTGTGAAGCTTCCCGAAGGGATGGAGGAACCCAGGATCTTCCCGGTGAACTCCGGGTTCAACAAGGATAACTACGGACCGCTCTACATTCCCCGCAAGGGTGACGTGCTCGAACTGAGCCCTTCGACGCTTCCCGTTTACCGGGAGCTGATCGCCGGGGAAGGGCATACGGTCGGCGAAGCGGGAGGAAGGATCGTCCTCGACGGCAAACCCGCGGAAACCTACACCGTGGGGGAGAACTACTACTTCGTCATGGGGGACAACCGGGACAACAGCCTCGACAGCCGCTACTGGGGTTTTCTTTCGGAGCGCGACATTATCGGGCAGGCGCTGGTGGTCTACTGGTCATGGAGTCCGGCGATTCCGCTCGGCGATCCCCTGAAGAAGCTCGCATCGATCCGGTGGGGGCGGACCGGTCTCATGGTTCACTGATTCTGGCCGAAAGCAGTTGCTCTCTGTTGCTGTCCAGAATGTGCCGCGAGATTTCCAGGGTCGAGCGGGCGGCGGTTTCCCTGCTGAAGAGCAGGGTGCTGAGGTCGAGGTGCCGGACGCGCAGTTCCCTTATGCGGACGCTCTCCGAGACGCGCTTTCCGGGCGGCCCGCCGACGGGGACGATGTCGAGGCGTTCCAGTGTGACGGAATCGAGTGCGAATCCCGCGCTGAGACGTTCGATGGACAGGTCGTAGCGGTGTCCGGTGGCGGTTTCCACCGCAGCCGCGACCTTTTCCTTGAGGATGCCGTTGAGATGGAGATTGGTGAGCACGTACATGACAAGATAGCCGGTGCAGAAAAGGGGACCGGGAGATAACAGTAGTGCTTTCAACCAGTTGCCCGGACGCAGATTTCGTTCGGGTGCTTCTGTCATGCGGTGTTCTTCAGGCACGGGAGCGGCAGGGTTCGGGTTGTCCGGGCTCTGTTTCATGATAGCATTTTTTTCTCTTTATTTATGCTGAACCGGCCGTGTTCCGGTACGTTCCGGACACGGCGGGCGACAGTAATCAGGAACTTGTTCATACGTTACCGCCCTGTCCCATGTCACGAAACGATTGCGAACCGGTCTTCACGCTCAATCCGCTCCTGGAGACGGTGCACGCGGACACCGAAACCCCTGTTTCGGTCTATCTCAAGCTGCGCGACGCCTATTCCTGTCTTCTGGAATCCGTCGAAGGCGAGGAGAAACTCGCGAGATTTTCCTATATCGCCGTCGATCCGGTCGCGATTCTCCGGGGTTCGGTCGACGGGGAGGTTTCCCTCGAGGTCAGGGATGAACGCTTCAGAGCCCTGGAGGAGATCGCCCGGGAAGGGGAGAACCTCAGGGCGTCCATCGACCGCTGCCTCGCGGCCTTCCGAAGCTCGCAGAAGCCGGGTAACGGGCTGGGATCGTCGCCGATGATCACCTCGGGGGCATTCGGTTACTTCGGCTACGACACGATGCACCTTGTTGAGCGGATTCCCTTTCCCGCCAGGCCCGATCCGGCGGATCTTCCCGATGTCTGCCTGCTGTTCTGCGACAAGCTGGTCGTCTTCGACAATGTGAAACGCAAGGTGTTCATCATCGTCAACTATCTCGACGAGACCGACAGGCCAAGGGCCGAAGAGACGATCGAGGCGTTCAGGGCGAGGATGTTCCTGCCGCTCGACAGCAATAGCATCAGGCTTCTGCCGGAAAAACCCGAGGCGGTGGTGTCCAACACCCGCAAGGATGACTATCTCGAGAAGGTCCGGGTCGCCAAGGAGCATATCAAGGCCGGAGACATCTTCCAGGTACAGGTTTCCCAGAGACTGCAGCGCCCGCTCAATACGAGGCCGTTCGACGTCTACCGCATGCTGAGGACCGTCAATCCGTCGCCCTATCTCTATTATTTTGACATGGGGGATTTCGATATCGTCGGTTCCTCGCCCGAGCTGCTGGTGCGCGTCAGCGCCGCCGCCGACGGCCGACGGCGGATCGTCGATACCCGGCCGATCGCGGGGACCCGTCCCAGGGGAGAGACCGTCGAAGAGGACAGGCGGATCGAAGCCGAGCTTCTCGACGACGAAAAAGAGCTTGCCGAGCACCTCATGCTCATCGACCTGAGCCGTAACGATATCGGCCGGATCGCAAAGGTAGGTACGGTCGAGACCAACGAAATGATGATCATCGAGCGCTACTCCCACGTGATGCATATCGTCAGCAACGTCCGGGGTGAGCTCTGTGACGAATACAGCCCGATGGATGCTTTCTGGGCATGTTTCCCCGCGGGGACGCTCACCGGCGCACCGAAGGTCAGGGCGATGGAGATTATTTATGAACTCGAGGAAGAGAAGCGCGGCCTGTACGGCGGGGCGGTCGGTTTCATCGATTTCCGGGGTGAGCTGGAGACAGCCATCGCCATACGCACCATGGTCGTCCGGGACGGCGTCATCTACTTCCAGGCTGCCGGGGGAATCGTCGACGACTCCGTGCCGCTGAACGAGTTCGAGGAAACCATGAACAAGATGCGGGCGGGCCTGCGGACCGTGGAGCGGCTCGAGGGGTTCGAGGCATGAGATCGGGCACGGTCCGGCGGATGGAAGCGTTCGCAATGAACACGTCGGCTGACAACATGAACAAACGCAGTACAAGATGAAAATGAACAGACTCTCCTCTCTTCTGCTGATTCTCGCCGGAGTGGCGATCGGCGGGCTTGTTTTTGCAAATATCGAGTTCACCGTTTCCGACCGCGAGCATGAGGCTGCGGTCAGCAACAGGGTGAACCACGCCACCGCCGCGAACGCCGGGCAGGACATGCCGATCCGCACCCTGAAGGATTTCAACGAGGCCTTCGTGCGCATCGCCGAATCGGCCACTCCCTCCGTGGTGACCATCTTCACGGAGAAAACCGTCAACCGGCGGTTCATCTCGCCGTTCGATCTCTTCGGCAGTCCGTTCGACGAATTTTTCAGCATCCCGCGCGACAGGAACCGGGGCAACGGTCGCAAGGAGGTGCTCCGGGGACTCGGTTCGGGAGTTATCGTGCGCCGTGACGGCTACATTCTGACCAACAATCACGTCATCGACAAGGCGGACGCCATCTACATCCGCACCAGCGACAACCGAAAGATCGACGCCGAAGTCGTCGGCACCGATCCGAAAACCGACATAGCCGTGCTGAAGGTGGAGGCGAAAAATCTCAAGCCGATAGCCATCGGCAACAGCGACGACCTGCGGGTCGGCGAGTGGGTGATCGCCATCGGCAGTCCGCTGGGCGAAAACCTCGCCCGGACCGTGACGCGGGGCATCGTGAGCGCCGTAGGCCGTTCCAACGTCGGGCTTGCCGATTACGAGGATTTCATCCAGACCGACGCTGCGATCAATCCCGGCAACTCGGGCGGGCCGCTGGTCAACATCAGTGGAGAACTGGTGGGCATCAACACCGCGATCGCCAGCAGGACGGGGGGGTTCGAGGGGATCGGCTTCGCCGTTCCGTCCAACATGGCCCGCCAGATCATGGAATCGCTCATCAGCCGGGGCAAGGTCACCAGAGGGTGGCTCGGCGTGACGATCCAGGATGTCGATGAAAACATCGCGGAGGGCCTGCAGCTCAAGAAAGCCGAAGGGGTGCTGGTGGGCACCGTCGTGGAAAAGGGCCCGGCGCGTGCTGCGGGCGTCAAAACCGGGGACGTGATCCTGGAGATCGACGGCAGGAAGGTCCTTAACACGGTCGAACTCCGCAACCAGATCGCCGCCACGGCTCCCGGCAAGAAAGTCATGCTGACGCTCTGGCGGGACGGTGTACTCAAAAAGGTCGGCGTCAAGCTCGGGGAACTGCCCGGGCAGGAGGACGCCCCGGTGGGCGAGCCCGAAATGGACAAGCAACTCGGTTTCAGCGCGGCGCCGCTTTCGCCGGACCTCGCGGCGCGCTACCGCCTCGAATCGGGCGGGAAGGGGGTTGTCATTACCGGAGTCGATCCTTCGTCGAACGCCTATCGCGCAGGACTGCGCGAAGGCGATCTGATCAGGGCCGCAAACAGGCGGGAAATCACCTCCTACAAGCAGTTCCTCGGCATTGTCGGCAAGATGAAGAAGGGCGATCTTCTCTTCCTGCTCGTGGAACGGGGAGGCGGCAAGGTCTATTTTGCCTTTAACCTGTAAGCCGGTTTTGGAGGGGATGCAAAGAATTGTACATTAGTACATGAGGTAAAAAGGTAAAGTCAGCAACGCCCGCTGACTTTACTTTTTTTTGTTGCCCTGCCGGAGAGTTCCGATACCGCCCGTTCGGCGGATTCTTTTGCCGGTTAACAATAAACAGTTTATGCCATGAGCGACAGAGTGTACCTGACAAAGGCAGGTTACGACAGACTGAGAGAGGAACTGAACGTTCTGAAGAACGATACAAGGAAAGAGGTCCTGGAAAAGATAGCGGAAGCGCGCTCACACGGCGATCTGAGCGAAAACGCCGAATACGAGGCCGCCCGGGAGGAGCAGTCCCAGCTCGAGGGGCGCATCGGCGAGCTCGAAAGCAAGCTCTCGCGTGCGACCATTCTCGATCCCACCCAGATCAAAACCGACCGGGTCTATATCCTGACGACGGTAAAGCTCAAAAACCTCGACGCTCCGGGCGACGAGATCGTCGAGTACACGCTAGTGTCGTCCGAGGAAGCGGATACGGACCAGGGAAAAATCTCCGTTCGCTCGCCCGTCGGGCGGTCCCTGATTGGCAGGACCGTCGGAGACAAGGTCGATATCAGCGTTCCGAAAGGGGAGTTGCACTATGAGATTCTTGAAATTTTCGTAAAATAACCGCTTCGAATCATGGGAAAACGTCAGGTTGTCTACAAGACCGGGGAGATCGGAGGAAACAGTGAGCTTGTCGACAAGGAGGTGAACCTCATCACGGTCGCCGACAGGGTCTGGCACGGGAGAGTCGTTTCCGTCGACCACTCAACAGTCGTGCTTCGCGACGCCCGGTCGGGCAAGCATACTTTTCCGATCGAGCAGATCGAAACCATTTATCGCGAGATAGTAACCGATTATTGAAACCATGCGAACAAAAATTGTTGTTGGCAACTGGAAAATGAACAAGACCGTCGAGGAAGGTGTCGGGCTGACGACTGCCATTCTCGAACTGATCGGTGACGGCATGGCTGACTGCGAGGTCGGCGTCGCCCCGCCGTTCACGGCCCTCGACGGCGTGAAGCGGGCGATCGGGCGGAGCGGCATCAGGCTTGTCGCGCAGAACTGCCATCACGAGGACGACGGGGCCTATACCGGCGAGGTGTCGGTGCGCATGCTCGACTCGCTCGGCTGCGCCTCTGTGATTCTGGGCCATTCGGAGCGGCGACAGCTCTTCGGCGAGACCAGCGCCGTCGTCAATCTCAAGGTGAAGAAAGCCCTCGGCGCAGGGTTGCAGGCGATCATGTGCGTCGGTGAAACCCTCGACGAACGCGAACGCGGCGTCACGGAGGAGCTGGTTACCGGCCAGGTGAGGGAAGGGCTCGACGGTGTGGACGACCTCGAAAACGTGGTGATAGCCTACGAGCCCGTCTGGGCGATCGGCACCGGAAAAACCGCGACACCCGGACAGGCGCAGGAAGTGCACGCTTCCATCCGCCGGACCGTGCGGGACATCTACGGAGAGACGGTCGCCGGCCGCCTGAGGATTCAGTACGGCGGCAGTGTCAAGCCTTCCAACGCGGCAGAGCTCTTTTCGATGCCCGATATCGACGGGGGTCTGATCGGCGGGGCGAGCCTCAAGGCGGAGGATTTCGCCGCCATCGTCCGCGCGGCCTGCTGCTGAAAAAAGTGGCGAGGGAGAAAGTGACGTCGTCCGGCTGTGCCGGACTTAGTGACGGCACCTGACTATGTCAGGCTTTGCCGTCTCTATCGGTATCGATAGCCAACGCCAGTTCGGGCAGCCACAGGGGGCTGCCCCTACACTTTGCCGACTGCTTCCCTTTCGATCCCGAAACCCGATCCCCGAAAGATTAATATCGGGGCTCGCCGTCGGAATCGGTATCGGGAGTCCATCTTTTTCCCCAACTGATCACTCAGCCCGCGAAAGCGGGCGTCGTCACTCATCATGCCTATTCCTCCGCGGCTTCCTGCGACTTTTTCATCGAACAGAAATCTGGACCGCACATTGTGCAGTACCGTTCTCCGGTGGCGGTTCCGGCCGATTCGGGCGAGCTTTCGGCGTGCACCCGGCGCGTTTTTTCCGGGTCGAGCGACAGGTTGAACTGGTCGTTCCAGGCGAAGGCGTAGCGGGCGCTGCTCATCAGGTTGTCGCGAAGCCAGGCGGTCGGACTGCCTTTGGCGAGGTCCGCGGCGTGCGCCGCGATCTTGTGGACGATCACTCCTTCGCGCACGTCGTCCCGCCCGGGAAGCCCGAGATGCTCCTTAGGCGTGACGTAGCAGAGCATCGCGCAGCCGAGGCTGGCCAGAAGAGTGCCCCCGATGGCCGAGTTGACGTGGTCGTAGCCGGCGGCGATATCGGTAACCAGCGGGCCGAGGGTGTAGAACGGCGCTTCGTGGCAGTAGTCGAGCTCTTTTTGCATGTTCTCCTCGACGAGGTTCAGGGGGACGTGCCCCGGCCCTTCGATCATGACCTGGACATCGTATTCCCACGCTTTTTCGGTAAGCTCACCGAGCGTTTTCAGCTCTCCGAACTGCGCGTGGTCGTTGGCGTCCGCAACGGAGCCGGGACGGAGCCCGTCGCCGATGGATATGGCGATGTCGTAGGAGCGGAGGATTTCGCAGATCTCGTCGAACCGGGTGTAGAGGAAATTCTCCCGCCGGTTCGCCTTGCACCACTTGGCCATGATCGAGCCGCCGCGCGAGACGATCCCGGTCAGACGCCTGGCCGCGGCGGGAAGGAACTCGCGCAGGACGCCGGCATGGATGGTGAAGTAGTCCACTCCCTGTTCGGCCTGTTCGACGAGGGTGTCGCGGTAGAGCTCCCATGTGAGATCCTCCGCGACTCCTCCCGTCTTTTCAAGCGCCTGGTAGATGGGAACCGTTCCGACAGGGACGGGAGTGTTGCGGAGTATCCATTCGCGGGTTTCGTGGATATTCCTGCCCGTGCTCAGGTCCATTACCGTGTCCGCACCCCAGCGGCAGGCCCAGATTGCTTTTTCGACCTCTTCCTCTATCGACGAGCCGAGTGCGGAGTTGCCGATGTTTGCGTTGATCTTGACCCTGAAGTTCCGGCCGATGATCATCGGTTCGGCTTCCGGGTGGTTGATGTTGGCCGGGATGATGGCGCGCCCCCTGGCGATTTCGTCGCGCACGAATTCCGGCGTCACGGGGCTGCAGCTCCGTTCTCCGGCCGGGAAGGACGTTATCCACTCTTCGAGCTGCTGGTTCTCCCTGATGGCGGCATACTCCATTTCGGGCGTGACGATCCCCTTGCGCGCGTAGTGCATCTGGGTGACGGCCATGCCCGGTTTCGCTTTCATGGGCCTCCGTCCGTTCATCGGCCCGGGAGCGCTCCCGGGCGGGATTTCGCGGTCGCCGTTTCCCCCCTCCCAGGTGTCGCGGATACAGGGGAGACCCTTTTCCGGGTCGATCGTGACCGACGGGTCCGACCAGGGACCGCTGGTGTCGTAAAGGGGGAGAGAGGAAAAGGTCTGGTCGCGGAGCGTATAGGGTTTCGAGAGCTTCACTCTGCGCATGCCGACCCTGATCGGGTGGAGGGTGCCCCGGCTGTATATCTTTTCTGATTCCGGGCCGTAGAACTGCTCGGGGCAGAAGAGCTTGTCGGATGGTCTGTTCATGTTGTCTCGGTGCTGTGTCCACACGAAGTGGTTGCAGGACGGGCGCGGAGGGAAAGAGGCGGGAGCGGGAATTCGGAGACCCCATCTTTTCCTTGCGTCAGCATTACCTGCATCAAGTTACAAGGGTATGATCTCAGCCGCACGGGCTAACGGCCGTGCAGCACCCCCAAGATGATATATTCACTTCACGATAACCAAAAACCCCATGATTTGCAAGCCGGGTCCGGTTTAGAAAAGCCCGTCTTTTGTGTAAATTACAGGTCTTGATTTCGTAACAGTTCACAACGCTTTTTCCGTGTGCGCCATGAGGCAGTTCAACCTTGTTCGTCTCGCCTTTTTCCAGATGGGTTTCGGCATCATGCTCGGATTTCTGCACGACACGCTGAACCGGGTCATGACCTCCGATCTCGGCATCTCGTCGACCATCGTGTTCGGTCTCATAAGCCTCAAGGAACTGCTTGCCGTTTTCGGTGTGAAGGTCTGGGCGGGTAACATGTCGGACAAATCGCACGTTCTCGGCTACAAGCGATCTCCCTACATCCTGATCGGCATGTTGAGCTGCGTGTTCTCCTTCATGCTTTCGCCCGTCGCGGCATACGAGGTGAACATCGCGGGTGTGGAGTTCGCGGATCTTCTGCCGGCCATGGCGCAGGACGCCGGGTTGCTGAAGCTCGTCATCATCTTTCTGGTTTTCGGGTTCGGTCTCCAGGTGGCGACGACCGCCTACTACGCCCTTCTTGCGGACTATGTCGGCGACAAGCATATCGGCAAGGTGACCTCCGCGAGCTGGACGCTCATGGTGCTGACGACCATCGTTTCTGCGCGTATCGTCGGCGGCTACCTGGATATCTATTCACCGGAACGCCTGATGAACGTGGCGTTCGTCGGCGGGCTCGTCGCGCTCGGTATCGCCCTTTTCGCTTTCACGGGGGTTGAGGAACGCAATTCGGTTGCGAGGAAGGGGGAAAAAGAGGAGACGCTCTCGTTCGGCCAGTCGATAAAGCTGCTCTCCTCCTCGCCGAAAACACTGCTGTTCGCGTTCTATATTTTTGTGGCCATTTTCGCGCTCTTTTCCTGCGAGATCGTCATGGAGCCCTTCGGCGCGGACGTGTTCGGCATGCCGGTCGGGGAGACCACGAAGCTGTTCCGTCCGACAATGGGCGGCACGCAACTCGTGTTCATGCTGCTTGTCGGCTTCATGCTCAACAGGATCGGGAAAAAGAGGGGAGCGTTCATCGGGAACCTCTTCGGCATGGCCGGGTTTGCGGTTATCATCTTCTCCGGGTTCACGCTCGACGAAACCGTTCTCCGTGCGGGCCTCGTGATCGCCGGTATCGGCCTCGGCGCGGCCAGCGTTTCGAACATCACCATGATGATGACCATGACGGCGGGACGCAGCGGCGTCTACATCGGCCTGTGGGGCACCGCGCAGAGCCTTGCGATGTTCATGGGACACTTCGGGGCGGGCGTCATCCGCGACGTCGTTCATGCATTTTCCGGTGACTACATGTGGTCGTACGCCGCGATTTTCGGGCTCGAGATCCTGGCGTTCGGCGTCGCCAGCGCCCTTCTGCCGCTGATATCCCAGGACGATTTCGAGGAGGAGAGCAAGGTGAAGATCGCGCAGGTGCTGGCGGCCTCCGGCGCGGACTGACGGCAAGCGGCCGCCGGAGGCGCCGGGCCCGGGCGTACATGCGGAGAAAGATTCAAACAACTCAACAACTCAACGATTCGATACTTTCCTCACCGATGAAGCACGTTTTCGGGCCGGTATCCTCCAAGCGGTTGGGGCAGTCGCTCGGCGTCGATGTGCTGCCGGCGAAAAGCTGCACCTGGGACTGCATTTACTGCCAGCTTGGCGGGACGAAGGAGTTCGTCGCAGAGCGTCAAGAGTTTTACCCGAAGGAAGAGATTCTCAAGGAGATCCGCTCCGCGATCGAGTCCGGCGTTGCGATCGACTGGATCACCTTCGTCGGTTCGGGCGAAACGACGCTTTACAAGGGGCTCGGCTGGCTTATCCGCGAGACGAAGAAGCTGACGTCGATTCCGGTGGCCGTAATCACGAACGGCTCGCTGCTCTCCGGTGAGGAGGTGCGCCGGGAACTACTCGGGGCGGACGCCGTGCTGCCCTCCTTCAACGCCGGTTCACCGGAGCTCTTCGAGCGGATCGACCGTCCCTGCCCGGGCTTTACCTATGAGCGCCATGTCGAGGGCCTCGCAGCGTTCCGCAAAGTCTACAAGGGCAGGCTCTGGGTGGAAGTTATGCTGATCGGCGGGGTGAACGACTCGGTCGAGGCCCTGCAGGATATCGCGGCGGCTCTCGAGGAGGTGAAGCCCGACACGGTCCATATCGTGCTGCCGACCCGTCCTTCGACCGAACCGGGGATCGGTCTGCCCGGGGAGGAGGGGGTCGCCAGGGCGCGGCTGATCCTCTCGCGTGTCGCGAAGGTGGTGCATCCCGTGAAAGGGAGCATGAACCTGAAGAACACGGACGATATCCAGAAGACCGTGGCTTCCATCGTCGTGCGCCATCCCGTGCAGGAGCGTGAACTGCGCCACGCGCTCGACGAGCTGGTGCCGGACGACCCGGACCAGGTGGAGCGTATGATAGGGACGATGCTCGGTTCCGGAAAGTTCAAAACCCTCAGGCTCGAGGACGGGGAGATCTACTGGGTGCCCGCTTCGGACAAGAGAGGCCTAAACTGAGCGTCCCGACAGGTCGGGACGCTCAGTTTAGGGGAGGGTAAGGCGGTTCAGCGGCCCATCCGGCCGAGGCAGTGCAGACCGCGTTTTTCGGCGAGCCAGTAGACGCACTCCTTCGGGAAGGAACGGCAGATTTCGGCGTGCCGGCCCGATACTTTCGAGATGATGAGCGGGTGCTTCGGGTACCTGGCGAGCGTGGCTTCCGCTTCCTCCGCCGTGCACGTCTCCGCCAAACCCGCCCGGACCATGGCGTCCGCCATATCGCCGAGGAACACCGATTCGGTGAAGTCCGAATCCGGATCGAGCGCCCTGCACACCCGTTCCCCCACGGCGACCCGTTCCGCCTCGCGGACGTACTCCGCGGCTCGCGCCATCGTGATGACGACGGGCTCGAATGCAAGGATGTTGCCGAGCATCTTCCGCCCGATTTCCGTCCGGTCGAGTTTCCCCTCGGTCGAGCGGAACACTCCCAGCGCCTTCGATATGTCCACCAGCACCTTGCCGCCGGTATAGTCTTCGATCGTGCCCATGTGAGGTTGCGGATTGTAAGGCTTGTTACCCTGTGGTCAAGAGTAATTTACGTATCTTTTTCGTTATGGCGTCACCCTGGATTTCATGCGTGGAGCATTACGCGGAGCGGCAGGAAATTCTCGAATTTTAGGGGAAAACAGTGTCGGAACTGATCCCGAAACACGGCGGCTATCGCAAGCTGAAAAGTTTTCAGCTCGCTCAGCTGATTTACGATGTCACGGTGCGGTTCTGCGACCGTTACGTGGACCGGCGCAACCGGACCCGCGACCAGATGGTGCAGGCCGCGCGCTCGGGCGTGCAGAACATCGCGGAAGGATCGCAAGCCTCGGCGACCTCTAAAAAAACGGAGCTGAAACTCACCCGGGTCGCCCGGGCCAGTCTAGAGGAGCTGAAGCTGGACTACGAGGACTTTCTCCGCCAGCGCGGCCTTCCCGGGCTGGATGCGGAACATCCTGCGCTCGTGCGCTTCAAGGCGTTGCGGTGCAAAAGCCTGGAGGAGGTGCAGCAGTGGGTGGCGGAGGAGGTGGGGAGGAACACGGACAAGCACGGACACACACGGACTTGCGGAAAAGAGGTCAGAAGCCGTCGTCCTCGTCAGTGTCTGTCGGTGAACGTCCGTGTCCGTCCTTGAGCCCAGCCTGTCTCGCCGCGGACGGGGCGCTCTCCCTCCTGAACCTCGCCTGCTATCTTCTCGACCGGCAGGTCGAACGACTGGCTGTCGATTTTGAAAACGAGGGCGGGTTTACGGAACGGTTGTATCGGGTGCGTAGCGCGAAACGGAATCGAAAATAGGGGATGTTGTGGCTGAGAGAGCCTATCATCCACAACGGAACGAGTCTCGGCAGTGCATCCGGAGCCAAATTCCCGATATTTTTCTTGCGCGTAAGCGGCTTTTGCGGAGTATCGAGCCCGGATTGGAAAAATAAAAGCCGATAAGAACGAAAAAACCTGCATATTGTGCCGGGCCGGGGAAGGGTTTTCCCCGCGGGGTGCCGTCGGGGCGCCTTTGTGCCCGATGATCAACGGATGACCCCCTCTCGTGTTTTCGGTTGATCAGTTTTGTCAACCGATACAATACGTACATGGGATTCAGTTCATTACCGATTATCGATCCGATTTTGCGCGCATTGCGCGAGGAAGGTTACGCAACGCCGACGCCGATACAGGCGGAGGCCATTCCGGTCATCTTGCAGGGCAACGACCTCCTGGGCTGCGCGCAGACCGGCACGGGCAAGACGGCGGCGTTCGCCATTCCCGTTCTGCAACTGCTCGACAAGCGGAAAACCTTCGAGAAGAAACGCAGGATCAGGGCTCTCGTCGTGACGCCGACGCGGGAGCTCGCGATACAGATCGGCGACAGCTTTACGGCCTACGGCCGCCATACGGGGCTCTCGAACCTCGTGATCTTCGGGGGCGTCGGCCAGACGCCGCAGACCAGGGCGCTCCGTAACGGTGTCGACATTCTCGTTGCCACGCCGGGCCGCCTGCTCGACCTCATGGGTCAGGGGTTTGTGAGTCTGAAGGATATCGAGATTCTCGTGCTCGACGAGGCGGATCGCATGCTCGACATGGGTTTCATCCACGATATCCGCAAGATTCTCAAGGTGCTGCCCGAAAGGAAGCAGTCGCTCTTCTTCTCGGCCACCATGCCGCCTGAAATCGTCCGGCTCGCCGGCTCCATACTGAAAAACCCCGCTAAGGTGACCGTCACGCCCGTCTCCTCGACCGTGGATACGATCAGCCAGCAGGTCTACTTCGTCGACAAGGGGAACAAGAAACACCTGCTCGTTCACCTGCTGAAGGACAATGCGATCGATTCGGTGCTCGTCTTCACGCGCACCAAGCACGGGGCGGACAAGGTGGTGCGCTTCCTGCAGAAGCACCGTATCCGCGCCGAAGCGATTCACGGCAACAAGGGGCAGAGCGCTCGCCAGCGCGCACTCGGGAACTTCCGGGACCGCACCACGAGGGTGCTCGTGGCGACAGACATCGCTGCACGCGGCATAGATGTGGATGACCTGGAGCACGTGATCAACTACGACATGTCGAACGTGCCCGAAACCTACGTCCACCGCATCGGCCGGACCGGTCGGGCGGGTGCGAAAGGCACGGCCATCTCCTTCTGCGACGCGGAGGAAAAAGCGTACCTGCGCGATGTGGAGAAGCTGATCGCGAAGAAAATTCCGGACGTCGATCACCATCCCTACCCCCTGACGGAGGAAATACCCGTGCCCGCGACCTTGCAGCAGGGGAGGGGCAACGAGGGACGTCCATCTTCAGGGCGTCCGTCCGCCAGATCGAACAGGAGACGGTGGGGCGCTGCGAGAAAAGCCCGGTAGCGTCGTAACGAAAGAGCCCCGGAAGTTCCGGGGTTTTGCGTTCCTACTCGTCGCCGCTATAGTCGGCCCAGTTGTTGGGCGTTTCGTACCAGCGGAGGTTTTTGAGCGTGACGTTTTCCGGCAGGTGGGGCCGGATCTGGTTGAAGGCCCATTTCGCGAGGCACTCGGCCGTGGGGGGCTCGTCGGTGATCACCACGCGCTTGTTGCGCCTGGTGATGAATTCGAGATCCTCGCGGTCGTCCTTCCAGACGGCGAAACCGTGGTCGAGCTTGTCGTGGACATACTGCATCATGATGTCGTTGAGGAACTTGAAGTCCATGACCATGCCCTCCTGGGCATCGCCCCTGCGGTCGATCATGCGGCCCTCGACTGTGGCTACCACGGTGCCGCGATGGCCGTGGAGCTGGTTGCAGAAGGAAAAGCTGTTGGGCAGCGTGTGGCCGTAATCGAGCTCGATTCTCCTCGAAATAATCATTGTCGTCGATTCCTTGAAAAATAACTGTGCGATTCGGGACTGCCAAGTGTACGCAAAAAAACCGATTTCGCCAACAGAAGGAAGCCGGCGCCGCCACTTCCTTGCGGCGGAATACCGCAAAAATGAACTTTCAGCGGATAAAAGCTTTTATTGTGGGATAATAGATTTGTAGTTTCTTTCTGGTTTTCCGATCTACAGGGGAAACAGTAACCTCTTTACGGCGCAAAAGTGCAGGAAACATGACAGCAGAGCACATATGGTCGGTTATCAGTTCGGAGGCAGAGCGTGAGATCGAGCGTGAGCCCTGCATGAAACATTTTCTGGAGCAGCACATCCTGAGCTTCGACGATCTGGCTTCGGCTCTTGCCATGCTGCTCTCGGTCAAGCTTGCGTCGAGGCATTTTCCTCCACAGGTTCTCCAGAGCCTGTTCGATGACTTTTACGGGCAGACAGCCGAAGCGGTGGAGATGGCGGTTTTCGATCTTACCGCAACGCTCGACAGGGACCCCGCCGCGGTCAACTATTTCGAGATCATGCTGTTTTTAAAGGGATTTCAGGCTCTCCAGACATACCGTCTTTCCCACTGGCTGTGGAACAACGACCGCAAACCGATGGCGTACCTGATGCAGAACAGAATGTCGGAGGTGTTCGCGGTCGATATCCATCCTGCCGCGAGAATAGGCAAGGGAATTCTGCTCGATCACGCTACAAGCCTCGTGATCGGTGAAACTGCGGTGGTCGAGGACAATGTGTCGATTCTGCACGAGGTGACGCTCGGAGGAACCGGCAAGGAGACCGGAGACCGGCATCCCAAAGTGAGAAAGTCCGTGCTCATCGGCGCTGGGGCGAAGATTCTCGGTAATGTTGAGATCGGTGAGGGTGCGAAGGTCGGCGCCGGCAGTGTGGTGCTCGATAACGTCCCGCCGAACTACACCGTCGCCGGGGTGCCGGCGCAGATCGTCGGGCGGACCGAAGTGGCGGAGCCGTCCCTGGAGATGAACCAGCGCCTGAGCGAACGCCGTCGTCAGGACTGAAGGGGGCGTTCAGTTTCCGAACCGTTCGGCGATCTCCTTCCTGTAGGCCTCGAGCCGTTCGAGGATTTCCCGCATGTGATCCCCGCCGGTTTTCCTCAATAACGCATTGGCGACGACCGGGGCGACGACCGCTTCGGCGATGACGCTGCAGGCCGGTACGGCGCAGGTGTCGCTGCGTTCGATGTGTGAAAGATGGGCGTCCATCGAGATCGTATCGAACGAGTGGAGCGGCGTCATCAGCGTGGCGATCGGTTTCATGGCCGCCCGGAGATGGATCGCCTGACCGTTCGACATGCTTCCCTCGATCCCTCCCGCTCGGTTGGTTTTTCTGCAAGGTTCGCCGCTTCCCGGAAAGAGCTCGTCGTGAACCTGCGATCCGGGTTTTCCGGCGTTCTCGAACGCCGGGCCGATCTCGACGCCTTTCACGGCCTGGATGGAGACGAGCGCCGCTGCGAGTTCGGCGTCGAGGCGACGGTCGTGCTGCACGTAGGAGCCGAGTCCCATGGGCGCGCCGGTGATGAACAGTTCGATGATGCCGCCGAGGGTGTCCCCCTCCTCCTTCGCCCGGTCGATTGCGGCGACGGCCGCTTGTTCGTGTTCCGGTTCGAGCATGCGCACGGAGGACCCGTCAGCGGCTTTCGAGAGATTCGCGGCTCCTCCGGCGAGCAGTTCGGAAAGGTTCGGCGAGAGGGCTTTTCCGCCTGCGGGACCGATTGCGGAGACGTAACTGCCGATCTGGATGCCGGCGGCGCGCAGAAAGACCTTCGCCAGGGAACAGGCGGCTACGCGGGCGGCGGTTTCCCGGGCCGAAGCCCGTTCGATGACCGGGCGGATCTCCTCGAAACCGTATTTGATCATCCCCCCGAGATCGGCGTGGCCGGGCCTCGGCACCGTTACCGGGGGGATGCTCTCTTCCGGCTGTTCGAACCGGGCCATCTTCGAGGTCCAGTTTTTCCAGTCGCGGTTTTCTATCTGCAGGGTTACCGGAGAGCCGATGGTTTTTCCGAAACGGACGCCGGAAAGCACTTCCGCCCTGTCGGTCTCTATTTTCATGCGCCCCCCGCGTCCGTATCCCTGCTGGCGGCGGGCGAGCTCGTCGTCGATGTCTCCGGGCGCGATCGCGAGGCCGGCCGGAAGGCCTTCGACAATCGCCGAAAGCGCCGGACCGTGCGATTCACCGGCTGTGAAGTAGCGTATCATGGTACATGGTTGCCTGTAACGGACGCGTTATGCCGGGTTTTCCGGACCGTGCGGCGGCCGCCCGTTCAGGTGATTGCAAAAGTGAAAGACCCGGCCGCGGGAGAGCGGCCGGGACGTGAATACAGTCTGGTTTCAAGCCTGTCAGGAGAGCTTCTTCGCCGCTTCCTTCGCGTAGTAGGTGAAGATGATGTCCGCACCGGCGCGCTTCATCGCCACCAGGGATTCCATCATGACCCGGTCGCCGTCGATCCACCCTTTTTCCGCTGCGGCCATGACCATGGCGTATTCGCCCGAAACATGGTAGACGGCGACGGGAACGTCGAACCGTTCCTTCGTTTTGTAGACGATATCGAGGTAGGCGAGTCCGGGCTTGATCATGACGATGTCGGCTCCTTCCATGATATCCAGCTCGATCTCCTTCATGGCTTCGGCCGTGTTGGCGGGGTCCATCTGGTAGGTGGACTTGTCGCCGAACTGGGGCGCGGAATGCAGGGCGTCGCGGAACGGCCCGTAAAAGCTCGAAGAGTATTTCGCGGCGTAGGAGAGAATGCCCACGTCCGAATGTCCCGCGTCGTCGAGCGCCTCGCGGATCGCGCCGATGCGTCCGTCCATCATGTCGCTCGGCGAGACCATGTCGGCGCCTGCCTTCGCATGGGATACGGACATCTTGCAGAGCACCTCGACGGTTTCGTCGTTGAGAATGATGCCGTCCTTGACGAGGCCGTCGTGGCCGAACGGCGTGAACGGGTCGAGCGCGACGTCGGTCATGATATAGAGATCCGGTACGGCCTCCTTGATCGCACGCAGGGCTCGCTGGATGATGCCGTCGTCGTTATAGGCTTCCCGGCCGTCCTCGGTTTTTTCTTCCGGAATGCCGAACAGATCGATCGCCTGAATTCCCAGATCCCAAAGTTCCCGGCACTCCTTGACGGCATTGTCGATGGAGTAGCGGAAGCTGCCGGGCATCGAGGGAACCGCTTCGGTCACACCGGTGCCGGGGCAGACAAACAGGGGAAAAACGAGATCACTTTTCGTGAGGGTGTTTTCCTGCACGAGGCTTCTGATCGCAGGGGTTCTGCGAAGCCTTCTCGGGCGGTTGACGATATTGAGGAGATCGGTCTGGCTCATATCTGAAATGCGATTTTGATTTTGAAAAACCTAAAATACGAAAATCCGGAAACTTCATGAAGTCCGGGGTCTGGAAAACTCCCTCCGCCCTTGCCGAAAAGTCTTTGCCGTGCATTCCTGTGAAAAATAGTGTCAATTGTCAATAACTTATAGGGATATGAAGGTTTTATGTTTTATATGCGTATATTAAGCGATATTTATCGGATCGTTTGCGTTTCGCCCGGTGCCCGGGCGTTCGATTCGCATCCGGCACATCTCTTCCCCTATAACCGGCATAAGCGGTTCTTGGCATGAAAGAAAACAGGCTGCCGTCGAAAGGATTTCCTGACGACCCGGATTCGCTCTTTTGTTTTTCTGTAAACGGCGGAGATTCCGCCCAGTCTCCCGGCGACCCGCCGCCGGCTTCCGTTGCCGGCGGGCGGCCGTATACCCTTGTCTTCGAAAACGACGCCCTTGCCGCTGCCGACGGCGGTTCCTCCGTCATACGAGCCGCCTCGCGGAAAGAGGTCGCGATTCTTTTCGGCATTCTCGGGCGCGATTGCGAGCTTCATATCTCACCCGGATACCGGCAAGAGGCGCCGGTGTTGTGCGAGGAGGCCGCCGGACTTTCTTTCGGACAGGCTTCGGAGGAGCTCCGGGCCGCCGACATGGAACACGTTCACGACCTGCTCCGGAAGCTTCCCCTGAATCTTTCGGGTCTGCTCTCCAGTCCCCTCGCCGTGAAGGAGCGGGATCCTCTGCCGGAACGGGCAGACAGAAGATACGTGCACAAGAAGAACGGCGGCAACACGCTCATATCGGAGCCCTTTATCGACGGGCGTCTCGTGCATTTCAACCTGATCGAGCGTACCGAGGAGTTTATCTTCGATCACGACTCGGATCACGTTCAGGGAATGCTGCTTTTGGAGGCCATGCGTCAGGCGTCCATAGCCGTGACTCACATTGCCGGGGAACTTCCCCCTTCCGGGCTGATGGCGCTGAGCTCCTACTACAACAAATTCTATACCTATATCGAGCGTTCAGCCCCGGTTGTTTTCCGGGCGTTCACTTCCTATGCCCTCCCTCCCGACGGCGGCGAAACGGAAGATTACGCTATCTGTCAGGTTTTCCAGTGGGGGCGGCTGGTCGCGGAAGCCTGTCTGCAGGCGATTGTGTTCATGAATCATGAGCAATACGAGGCGAAACGGGAACGAACCACAAAAATCTCGCAGAGAAGCAAGCGGCAGTTCGACACGAAAATCGACGCCTTGCTTGAAAAACAGGGTGGATTATGAGGAAAGTCGCGGTTGTCGGCGGTGGTGCTTCGGGTATTGCCGTCGCTTTCTATCTGCTTGAGAACAATTACGAGGTCGATCTCTATGAGTCGGCGCATCAGCTCGGCGGCCGGATGGGCAGCGAGGAGATGGACGGTCGCTGGTTCGATTTCGGCGGCAAGAACATCGGACGAAAGTACTCCATGTTCCGGAATTTTCTCCGTAGCATGGGCAGGGACATGTTCGAATATTTCGGCTTCAACTCTTCCCAGGTCATCGGCGGCAGGGTCGTGACTTTCAGCAAGGGAAAAGGGAAGTTTGCGAACCTCCTGAAGGTTCTTTCCTTCAGCGGCCTGTCCGGTCTTGCGAGGCTCTATCCCTGCGTCGGCGCTGTGCGGAACGATTACTCGCAGGGGGCGCTCAATACGCCGTATTTCAACAAGATTTCCGCCGAATGCGATCACAAGCCGCTTTCGGCCTATTTCAATCGCAAGTGCGTCAACCATGTGCTCCGGCCCATCACGGTCCGTATGAACGGCGCGGAACCTGATGAATGCTATTTCGGTAACCTGGGGTCGAATATCGCCCTCGCGCTCGATTCCTACGAGCAGTTGAGCGAAGGCATGTACGGCACCGTCAGTGAGTTCGGTTCACGTTACCCGTCCCTGCGGCTGTTCACCGCTCACAGGGTCGATTCCCTCTCCTTCGATCGGGAAGACGGCAGGGCGAGGGTGGCGTTTACCCGTGACGGGGTACAGGGAGAGCGGGAGTACGAAAAGGTCGTAAGCGCCCTTCCCGCCGCCCAGTTGATTCCGTTGATCCGGGACGCCCTTCCGGATGTCGCCGAACTTCTCGGTCGGGTGGCGTATTATCCTGTGGCCGTCGGCATCGTACGCTACGAGGATCATGTGTTCCCCGACGAACAGCGCGCAATGATCTTCGACCATTCGTCTCCCCTGAGCAATGCCGGCGCGTACGGCATACACGATCTCAATATCGTACGCTATACCTTCAGCGGCAAGACGGCGAGATCGATGATTCACGCCGACGCCCCGCCGGAGGAGGTTGTTTCGATGGGCGAGAAGATCATAGAGCCGTATTTCAATATTGGAAATAACAGCCGAACCTCTTTTATTTATAAATATCTTTCCCCGGGCCTTTGCGCCTACTCCCCTTATCATTACAGGTTGATCGAGAAACTCGATGCGTTGACGGATCCTGTGAAGTGTTTGTACCTGACCGGCGATTACCGCAGGGGGGCATCTCTGGAGGCATGTTTCAGAGGCGCGGCCGAGACGGTCGACCGGGTAATTCAAGCGGATGACAGGGCGTGAACGTTTCAGGATACATAAAACGGTGTGTTCAGGAAGGGACACAGATATCCCGCTTCAACATTCTCGCGGCGGTCCTTCTCGGTGCTCCAGCCCATCTGTTTTTCTATTTCACCTTCAAGTACGGGTTCCAAATGCCCTATGAAAGCCTTCCTCTCCGTCTTGCGGCGACCGTGCTTTCGGGATGCGTGCTTTTCGGTTACAACATGACCGGTTCGCTGAAGAAGTTTTTCCCGTACTTCTGGCATTTTGTCATCATTTTCGTGCTGCCCTTCATTTTTACGGTCAACCTCCTGAAAAACAATTTCCACGAGTTGTGGCTCTACTGGGAGATCTTCATGATTTTCATCCTGATCTCCTTCATACCCAACTGGCTCATGTTTCTCATCGATTTTCTGATCGGTGTGCTTGCGGCGGTCGGGTTTTATCTTCTGACGACCCCGGTTGTCGATCTCGACCCCCAGTTCAGCATCCCGCTCTATTCCATCGTCGTCGTGTTTACCGTGGTCGCCGGCTACCTGTTCAGCTACAGCAACCGGAGGGGGATGATGGCGCAGGAAAAAAATCAGGCCCTGCAGGCTCTCGCGGGCAGCATCGCTCACGAGATGCGCAATCCCCTCGGCCAGGTGAAATACAGTTTCGAGAGCATTCTGCAGGAGCTGCCTATCTATCATCCCGGCAAGCCGGAGGAGTGCATCGCCGCCGACAGTCTCGACCGGGTGTACCTGCGGGTCGCGCAGGGGCAGATGGCCGTCATGCGGGGTGTCCAGGTTATCGGCATGATTCTCGACGAGGTGAAAAACAAGCCGATCGACAGGGCGGGCTTTCTCTATCTTTCGGCGGCGGGCGTCACCCGCAAAGCTCTCGACGAGTACGGCTATGAATCCGATGCGGAACGGAACAAGATATCGTGCGATTGCAAGCAGAATTTTCTGATCAACGCCGACGAGACGATGTACGTGTTCGTGCTCTTCAATCTTATCATGAACGCGTTTTACTTCATCAAACCCTATCGGAACGGCCGTATCATCATTCGGCTTGAAAGGGGGGACAGGTTCAACAAGGTCTATGTGAGGGATACGGGACCCGGTATTCCTCCGGAAAACCTCGACAAACTCTTCAATCCCTATTTCACGTCCGGGAAAAAAGGAGGCACCGGTCTCGGGCTTGCCTACTGCAAGAGAGTGATGAAAGCTTTCGGCGGGGATATCACCTGTGAATCCGTCCACGGAGAGTATACCGAGTTTACACTGGCTTTTCCGGTCGTGAGTGAAGAGGACATGGTCGGTTTCCGGCAGAAAATGGTGGGTCGTCATGTCGATCTTTTCCGGAACAAGCGCATTCTTCTCGTCGATGACGAGGTCAATGACAGAGCTCCCGTAAAACGCTTCCTCAAACCGTTCGAGATAGACATCGACGAGGCGGGGGACGGCGCCGAGGCCATTGATCTGGTGAGCAGGCACCGATACGACGCCGTACTCATGAACCTCAGCATGCCCAACCTCGACGGCTTCGAAGCGACCGAGGCCATCAGAATGGGGGAAGCCGGTCTTTTTTCGCGCGATGTACCGATTATCGGCCATACGGCGGCTCCGACCTATGTCGCCCGTGGAAAAACCGAGAAAATCGGTATGCAGGGCTTCATATCGAAGCCGGTTTCGGAGCCTGAGCTGATCGAGCTTCTCGGCAGCATCTTCAACGGCAATATGAACGGAAAGAGCAAAAGACTTTCCGGCATGACGGTGATGCTTGTCGACGACTCTTCCTTCAACCGCCTCGCTATCAGGGGGATTCTCGAGAAGTGCAATGTGACGGTCATCGAAGCGGATAACGGCAAGGCCGCGATCGGCAAGCTCGAGGGCGAACGCTGCAATCTGATATTGATGGATATCCAGATGCCCGAGCTCGACGGTGTCGAGACCACGAAGCGCATCCGTGACAAGGATTTTGAGGGTGATCGCCGCATCCCGATCATCGGACTGAGCGGCGAATCGGATCAGGAGAACATCCAGGAGGCGATCGGGGCGGGGATGAACGATTATCTGCAGAAACCCGTGGACAGTCGCCAGTTGCTCGCGAAAATCGAGCAATGGAGTCCGAAGTCGTAACCGCTCTCTTCCATTCAGCGCCCTTCGCATCGACGGCGGCCTTTTCGGCATACTGTTCTTTTCCAACTTTTTTTGTAGCTTGTTATAGGAGCAAAATTGTCCGGTATGACGTGCCGAAAGGCGCCCCAGCCGTTGCGGATCCGATCGCTTAACAAGAAGGGGAGATGATGGCGCACGACGAACAAACCGGGGTCATGGATGTTTTCATAGCCAGGTGCAGGGCCAACGGCCTCAAGATAACCCCCCAGAGAATGGCCATATACCGGAGCATTCTGGGGTCGGTGGACCACCCTTCGGCTGATGCGGTGTACAGAAAGATCCGCACGGAGCATCCCACAATATCCTTCGATACCGTGAACCGCACCCTGCTGAAATTCGCCGAGATCGGTGTCATACGCACTGTGGAGTCGCATTCCGGCGTCAGAAGGTTCGACCCCGACACGGCCCCGCATCATCACATGCACTGCCTGCAATGCGGAGAGATCATCGATTTCTGTGACCGGGATCTCGATGCTGTTCCCGTTCCCGAGGCGGTCTTGAATCAGTTCGACGTGTTTGCGAAAAGGGTCGTCATCAGCGGTCTCTGTCTGAAGTGCGCCCGGGAGGGTGGTGTAAAAAGGGAATCCTGAAGGATTCGCAGGCCGGGTGGGGAGAGGAATAAAAAAGCGCGGCTTTCGGGCCGCGCTCTCCATGTTGTGCAGAATACCGGTTCAACTGTCGAGAGGTTTGTGGCAGAACCACCAGTCGTAGCAGTCGTACTCGTCCTTGCGTTTGGCGGCGTCCTTCACGTTCGTGGCGGGCGGAATGATCACCCTGTCTTTGATGAGGCCGTTGTTCGGCCAGTCGGCGGGCGTGGCGACCTTGTTTCCGTCCGATGTCTGCAGCGCTTTGACCGCACGGACGATCTCGTCGATGTTTCGGCCGATTTCCTGAGGGTAGTAAAGCACCAGGCGCACCTTTCCTTCGGGATCTCCCACGAAGACGGCCCTGACCGTGTTGCTCCCTTTTCCGGGATGCAACATGCCGAGCCGGTTGGCGATGCGGTCGTTGGCCGCGACAATAGGGAAGGTTATTTCGACGCCGATATTCTCCTTGATCCATTCGGCCCATTTGATGTGGGAGAACACCTGGTCCACGGACATGCCGACCAGTTTGCAGCCCATCCGCTCAAATTCCTCGTTCTTTTTCTGGAATGCTACAAATTCCGTCGTGCAGACCGGCGTGTAATCCGCCGGGTGGCTGAAAAGCACGAACCACGACCCTTTGAGATCGCCCGGAATGTTCATCGGGCCGTGAGTGGTCTGAACGTCGAGTTCGGGGAAATCGTCGCCGAGCAGAGGCATCGAAAAATCGTCGAAAAAGAGAGGGTCGTCGAATTGTTGTGACATGATGAGTCTCCTGTTTTACGTTAGCGTCAAGTGGCGGATTACGAGTCCCGCCGTGTTTGTTAGAGAAGAAAAAGATAGTAAAAAATCCCGCAACAAAAAGGATTAATTACTATTTAATAATTGCTATTTGTTGGTTCGCCTTCCGCCGCGTTTCCCGCCATTGTTATATATTTCAGAAAACAGTCTGAACGTTATCTGCCTGAAAAACTTTCCCGGAGTCGGAAAAAAATCAATGGGACTATTTTCAACGCCTTTCGAGAGCGGACCGGGTCCTGGGGAAGGGGCTCGCAATCCTTCCGGTATCGATCTCGCACAGGAGTTCGCCACGCTTGCGCAATGGAGCTGCGGAAAGAGTTTCGTGGATGCAAACCCGAGGTATTCCGACCTTATCAAGGGGCTTCCTCCGGGCCGGGCGACATCGATGTGCCTGTCGGAGTCTCCCGGCACCATATCGGTGACGGGGGAACAGCCGCGGGTTTTCGGTTATCCCGGCTCGATCGAGCTCAACATGCCCGCCGTGACCGAACTGGCGGATTGCGCGCGGATCCTGGTCGATCTCGGTTACGGGGGAGTGGAACAGGAAGCGCCGGGCGTCGCACATGATATCCGGAACCGTTCCTACGGCATCAGGTTTTCCTGCATTCCGCAGAGAAACTACCCGTTGATCAGGTTGCAGATAAGTTTCTACAGCAGTTTGCGGGAACCTCTGCACCTCGAGGTTCTTTCCGATATCCTCGACCGGAACGTCCAGAATTTCTACGAGGCGCTGTGCGAGAACGGAACCTACGAGCTCTCCGTGCATGTCATGCGGAAACATCTGGGGTCCGTTTTCGCGTCGATCGACGACCGGTCGAGAAACGGACTTGCGGAAGGAATCGCAGGGCTGGTGTCCGGAATGCGGCGTATGCGCGAGTCGGACAGGGACATGCAGCGGGCGGTCAAGGAATTTGAACGACGCCATCCTCTCGGAGAGGGGATGTGATTTCCCCGCGCCGCCCCGAGCGGCGCTGTTTCATTTCGTGCATCATCATTCCCGGAACCGTTTATGACCGAAGATCTTCAGTTCGCGCTCGATACTTCCCGCAAGGCCGGGGAGCTTACCCTGTCGTTTTTCCGCAGCAAGTCGCTCAAGGTCGACGCCAAGAGGGACGATACGCCCGTTACGGAAGCCGACCGCAAGGCCGAGGAACTGATTCGCAGCCGTATCGAAAAAGCCTTTCCCGAGGACGGCATCTTCGGGGAGGAGTTCGGTGACAAGATCGGCCGGAGCGGCCGCCGCTGGATTCTCGATCCAATCGACGGTACCCGCTCCTTCATTCACGGGGTGCCGCTCTACGGTGTGATGATCGGTCTGGAGGTCGAACGGGAGATGCTGCTCGGAGTCGTCAACTTTCCGGCGCTGGGAGAGATCTTTTACGGCGAACGGGACGGAGGGGCTTTCCGGAACGGCGAGCGGATCACGGTATCCGGCATAGCCGACCGCCGGAAGGCGACCGTCGTCTTCACCGAAAAAGAGTACCTGCTCGATCCGCTTTCGGACCATCCGGTCGACCGGCTGCGCGACGAGGCCGGGCTGGTCAGGGGATGGGGGGACTGTTACGGACACATGCTCGTGGCTTCCGGGCGTGCGGAAGTTGCCGTCGACAAGATCATGAGCCCCTGGGACTGCGCAGCCGTCATTCCTGTCGTGACCGAGGCCGGAGGACTCTCTTTCGATTACAACGGACAGACGACCATCTACGGTCAGGGCCTGGTGAGCGCCAACCACCCTATCGGAAGCGAACTTCTCGATCACATTGCCTGATTTTCCCCATGACAACACTTCTGCTTCTTCTTCTCGCCGTCATTGTTCTCCTGATCGTCGTTATCGTTCTCCTGTTGTCCGGAAAGGGGGGAGCGGGGGATGCGGTCGGACGCACCGAGCAGGCCCTCCGGAGCGATATCGAAAGACTGTTCGGCGAGATGAAAAGCGAATTTCAGCTCAACAGGACGGAGCAGGCGCGTTCGTTCCAGGAAGGGCGTTCCGAACTGTCGCAATCGCTCAAATCCTTCGAGGAGACGTCGGGACGCCACGTTCTTCAGCAGGACGAACTGCAGCGGAGGAACTTCGGGGAACTGATCGCGAGGCAGGAATCGCTCCGGGACGAGACGTCGGCAAGGCTCGACAAAATACGGGACGCCGTCGAAGAGCGCCTCGATCTTCTGAGAAAGCAGAACGAGGTGAAACTCGAGGAGATGCGCAGAACGGTGGATGAGCGGCTTCAGTCGACGCTTGAAAAACGGTTGAGTGAATCGTTCAGCCAGGTGAGCGACCGCCTGCGCCAGGTGCATGAAGGTCTTGGAGAGATGAAGACGCTCGCCGCCGGCGTGGGCGATCTGAAGAAGGTACTCGCCAACGTCAAGGTCCGGGGCGTGCTCGGAGAGATGCAACTGCAGAATCTCCTGCAGGGTATGCTTTCGCCGGAGCAGTACGACGGGAACGTGGCGACCGTCAGGGGGAGTCGCGAACAGGTCGAGTTCGCCGTAAGGCTGCCCGGTCGCGACGACGAGGGGGAAGCGGTCTATCTGCCCATAGATTCGAAATTTCCTCTCGAGGCTTACTACCGTCTCGTGGACGCTTCGGACAAGGGTGACGCCGAAGGCGTGAAGGCCGCCGCCAAGGAGATAGAAACCGAAATCAAGCGCTGTGCCAGGGATATCAGGGACAAGTATCTCGATCCTCCCGCAACAACCGATTTCGGGATTCTTTTTCTGCCCGTCGAAGGACTTTTCGCGGAGGTCGTGCGTAACGGCGCGCTGCTCGACACCCTGCAGCGGGAGTACAAGGTTATCGTTACCGGACCCACTACGCTTGCGGCGCTTCTGAACAGTCTGCAGACCGGTTTCAGAACGCTTGCCATTCAGAAGCGCACGAGTGAGGTGTGGAAGGTTCTTGCACAGGTCAAGACGGAGTTCGGCCGGTTCGGCGACGTTCTCTCAAAGGCGCAGAGCCGGATCACCCAGGCGGGGAGCGAGCTCGACAAGCTTGTGGGCGTCAGGACGCGCGCCATCCAGAGCCGTCTGCGCCGCATCGAGGACGCGGGCGGTGAGAAGCTTACCGAGGGGGACGAGGAGGCTTAGGGGCGACGGGAAATCAGCCGGCCAGAGCCTCGGCGATGGCTTTCGCGAAGTGCGGACCGTCGTAATATTCCGGAATGACGTCGACCCTTACGCCAAGCTCCTCCAGGGCGTTCGCCGTGGTCCTGCCGATTGCCGCTACAAGCACGTTCCGGGGGACGTCGGTCGAACCTACGGCCCTGAAGTAGTTCTGCGCGGTCGAGGGGCTCGTGAAGGAGAGACAGGCAATGCGTCCTTCGAGCACCATCCGCTTCACTTCTTCGGTCGCCTCGAGGCCGGGGGGATGATTTTCGTACACCGTGACGGCCTCGCACGAGCCCCCGCGTTCGGCAATGACTTTCGGAATGGTTCCCAGGGAGAGACTTCCGCGGAGAAAGAGAAATCGGCGGTCTCTGACTTCGCCGGGTTCGATGGTCTGCATCAGGTTGACCGCGTCGGCAACCTTGGGGAGGAGTTCGGTCGTGACACCGTAGGCTTCCAGGTCGGATGCGGTGGTCTTACCCACGGCAAATACCTTTATCCCGCGAAGTGCTTCCAGTTCGCCGGGAGCTTCCGCCGAGAGTCTTTCAAGGAAGAAGCGCACGCTGTTGGGGCTTGTGAAAAAGGCGCCGTCAAAGGAGACGATGTCCGGAATATCCCAGCCGGAGGCCGGCTTGATCTCGATTGTCGGAAAGACAAAAGAGTCCAGGCCGTTTTTTTTCAGTTCCTCCACAAACGCACCCGCCTGATGCTTCGACCGCGTGACGAGGACGCGCTTCATCAGCAGGTTTTCCTGATTTCAGCGAGAATCTCGTTAGCGCCGAGTTTGAGCAGTGCCTCCGCGAGTTCGATGCCCGTCTGTTCCGCCTGCTCGGGGGTGGTGCAGTTTTCCCTGGTGATCTCGTCGCGAATGGCGCGTTTGCCGTCGACCGAACCCACGTAGGCAAGAAGCCGCAGCGTGCCGTTTTTGAGGCTTGCGTAAGCACCGATCGGAATCTGGCAGCCGCCCTGGAGATGGCGCAGGAGCGCTCGTTCCGCCTTGGTGCAGAATTCGGTCCCCGGGTGGTTCATGACCTTGACGATTTCCCTCGTCTGTTCGTCGTCGACGCGGGTTTCGATGCCCAGGGCCCCCTGGCCCACTGCAGGAAGCATGATGTCGTGCGGCAGGATTTCCGAGATGCGGTCGCCGAAATTGAGACGGAAGACGCCCGCGTAGGCAAGCATCATCGCATCGAAATCGGTTTCATCGAACTTCTTGAACCTCGTGTTGAGATTGCCCCGGATGTCGCTGATCTGGAAGTCCGGGCGCATGCTCAAGAGCTGGGAGGTCCTGCGAAGGCTGCTGGTGGCGACCTTTGCGTTCGGTTTCAGATCCTTGAGGCTTTCACCGTTTTTGGAGATGATGACGTCGCGGGTGTCCTCCCTGTCGGTAAAGGCGGATAGAATGAGGCCTTGAGGCGTGTCGGTCGGAACGTCCTTCAGACTGTGAACGGCGAGATCGATCTCCCGGGCTAGCAGGTGCTTTTCGATGTCCTTGGTGAACAATCCCATGTCCCCGATCTTCGAAAGGGGAGAGTCAAGCAAAACGTCGCCGGTCGTTTTGACCAGTTTCAGTTCTATGTCGAGTTCAGGGAAATGTCTGGACAGTTCGGATTTGGTGAATTCTGCCTGCCAGAGGGCGAGGGGGCTGGATCTGGTGCCGATGATGAGCTTTTTTTTCAATGCCTGTACTGATTATGCGTTTACTGATGAGGAGCCGCTTCGATAGGACTGCTGCCGCATGCCCGGCTTTTCCGGAAAAACGGGAGGACGCCGGACCGGATCAGCCTCCATTCAAGGCGCTCGTTATGATTTTAACTGATTTTGTTCTTCGAGGTCGAAAATGTTTCTGACGAGGTTGACCTTGCTGGGAATGCTGTCGGCGGTGTCCACGGGAGCCTTGAGCATTTTTATCGGATGATGCAGGATCTTTTTCAGAATCCGGTCGCTCAGCCGTTCCATCCGCCTGAGCTCTTCCTCACTGACCTTGTAGCGGAAGCGTTCGAGTTCCTTTTCCTTGATTTCAAGGAACTTCGACTGCAGATCCACGATGGTCGGGCGTACTTTCAGGGTATTGATCCACTGGCCGAAACCCGCCAGCTCCTCGTCGATGATCTGCTGGACTTTCGGAAGTTCGGCCCTTCTCATCTCCAGGTTCTTGTCGATGATGTGCTTCAGATCGTCTATATCCTTCAGGAACATGTTCTTGAGCTTGCCGATTTCCGGATCGACGTTGCGGGGAAGGCCGAGATCGAGGATGATGACCGGTTTGAGCCTTCTCTGTTGCATACTCTTTTGCAGCTCGGGTTCCTTCAGTGCGTAGTCCTTCGTGCTGACCGCGGTGATGATGATGTCGAATTCGTGCAGGTGTTCCTTGTAGGTTTCGAACGGCAGAACCTGGTTCGTGCCAAGTTCCTCGGCAAGCGCTTCGGCTTTCGAGAGGGTTCGGTTGGTGATGACGATGTTCCTCGCGTTTTTCTGGAACATGTGCTTCGCTGCAAGCTCGCCGGTTTCTCCGGCTCCCACGAGAAGGATCTTCTTCATGGAAAGGTTGGAGAAAATTTTCTGCGCGAGCTCCACGGCGGCGTAGCTGACCGAAACGGCCCCCTCCATGATGCGCGTTTTCGTTTTCACTTTCTTGGCGACGCTGAACGCCGTGTGGCAGAGACGGGTGAGCAGTATACCGGCGGACTGGGTCTCGACGGCGACTCTGTAGGCGTCCTTCACCTGGCCCAGAATCTGTCCCTCGCCCAGGATAAGCGAATCGATGGCGCTGGCTACCTCGAAGAGGTGCCGGGCCGTGTTGCCGCCGAAACGGTTGAAGAAGTGCTCCGGGCGGACTTCGTTGCGGACGTTCCTGTAGGAGATCAGATAGTCCTTGAGGTAGTTTCCGTTGACTTCCGGCATGCCGGGAACCACATACAGTTCCGTTCGGTTACATGTCGAAAGCACCATGGCTTCCTGCGCAATGCTGTCGTCGATGAGGTTCGTGAGGAAATCTTTGGCCTGAACTTCCGAAAGAGAGACTCTTTCGCGGATTTCAATAGGTGCGGTTTTGTGATTGACACCGACTGAAATTATGTTCATGATGTGAATGTTTTAATGGCTTGCGCGAAAGCAAAAGGAAAGTACCCCTCATGTCTGTCCGAAACCTGTAAGCTGAAAATATACTTCAACGCCCGAAAATATTCAAATTTCCGATAGTTAAACCTGAATTGAGCGATTGCCGAGCATGCCACGGATGCAAGGCACAGGGAATGCCGCTGTATTCCACTTGTCGGGACGCTCAGTTCAGGTTAAAAGCTCATGCCGTGGAAGGTCGGCGAAAAAATGCTCATCAGCACGACCAGTCCGGTAATGCATGCGAAAAGAGCGATGAGCAGGTATGCCGTGTGGATCGTGTCCCAGCCGAAAAGCCTGCGGATGAAGAGAATCACCCCGTAAAGCAGCCACATGATCAGCAGAGCGATGAGCTTGGGGTCGAAAAGGTTGATGACCTTGGAGCTTTGCGTCGTGCCGATGACTCCGGCCAGGATCGTTATCGTGAGAAAGAGGAACCCGAACGCCACAGCGTGCTTGATCAGCTCTTCGAGCACTTCCAGGCTCGGCAGGTTTTCGAAAAGAAAGCCGAAACTGTTGTTCTTTATCTGGCGGAAGAGCAGGATATAGAGAAAACTGTAGAGGCCAGCAATGGCGATCGCGCTGAGGCTGAAGATCGCGGAGAACAGGTGAATACCGATGCCGATACCGCTGAAAACCCGGCCACCTTCGGGGGAGGTCGAGAGGATGAACGATGCGAGCACCTGGGCGCCTGTTGCGAAGGAGAGGACGAAAAAGCCGGTTTTATCGGTTTTTGTCGAGAACTCGATGAACATGTAAACCACCCCCAGTGTGAGCGCAACCATGTTCATGATCATGGACGAGGAGTAATTGAGGCGATACCCTTCGGGAGCCGTCAGAAATCCTATGAAGGCGACGTGCGTGACGATGGTGATGATGAGCGCCGGCTGCTTGTAGGTTTTCGCGAAAGAGGTGCCCCTGAAAAAATCGGCTCCGTAAAGGCCGGTGGAAAGGATATAGAGCAGCGGGATAAGCTGGATGAGGAGAAGCAGGAGGGTGTTGTCGAGCATTGTATTGTCCATGGCAGTAGGGGCGTTGGAACTTAGAGTGTCGGCAGGGAATGCGGTTTTCGGGACGAGCCGCGAACGGTATTCCGCCGATATCCGGTCAGGAGTCTGGAAAAAAAGTGTATATTCGGCCGGGTCGTATTGAAATATAACTATTTGCAGAAAAAAGATGAGCGCGAAACAGAATATTCGCAATATCGCAATTATCGCCCATGTCGATCATGGCAAAACAACGCTTGTCGACGCCATTTTCAACCATACAGGCGTCTTCAGGGAGAACCAGCAGGTGGATGCCCGCGTGCTCGATTCCAACCCCCAGGAGCGGGAGCGGGGGATAACCATTTTTTCCAAGAACGCGGCCACGGTATACAACGGTTGCAAGATCAATATCGTCGACACTCCGGGCCACGCGGATTTCGGGGGCGAGGTCGAACGCATTCTTAAAATGGTCGACGGCGTGCTTCTTCTGGTCGACGCCTTCGAGGGGCCGATGCCGCAGACCAAATTCGTGCTGCGCAAGGCCCTGGAACTGGACCTGAAGCCGGTCGTGGTCATCAACAAGATCGACCGGCCCCAGGCGGACCCCGTCAAGGTGCACGATCAGGTGCTCGACCTGTTCATCGCTCTCGGAGCGGACGAGGAGCAGCTTGAATTTCCCTATCTCTTCACATCCGCCAAGATGGGGATAGCCAAAGCCGCCATGGAGGACGGAGATCATGACATGAGCCTGCTTCTCGACATGATCGTCAGTGAAATTCCCGCTCCGGAAAGCAGCGGCGAGGAGGGTTTCCGGATGCTGGTAACGAGTCTCGACTACAGCGACTATCTCGGCAAGATCGCTATCGGCCGCGTCCAGCGCGGCCGCGTGCGGCCGGGGGACGCGCTCGCCGTGGTCACCGGGGAGGGTGTGGAGTCGAAGGGCACCGTCGCGAAAGTGTTTACGTTCGACAAGATGCAGCGGGTCGAGGTGGGAGAGGCCGGTGCAGGCGACATTATCGCTCTTTCGGGCATTGCCGGCGCCACTGTCGGCAGGACGCTCGCCGCTTCCGACAGGCCCGAGGCGCTTGCATCCTTCGAGATCAGCAAGCCGACCCTTTCGATGCTCTTTTCGGTCAATGACTCGCCTTTCGCCGGGCAGGAGGGAAGGGAGGTGACCAGCCGCAAGATCAGGGAACGGTTGATGAAAGAGGTCATGACCAATGTCGCCCTGACCGTCGAGGAGACTGACAGCGCCGACACCTTCAGGGTTTCGGGCCGGGGCGAACTGCACCTTTCCGTTCTGATCGAGTCGATGCGCCGCGAGGGTTTCGAACTTTCCATCTCGAGGCCCCAGGTCATCACGCGTGAGGCCGGCGACGGCACCGTACTCGAACCGGTAGAACAGGTGACGATCGATGTGCCCGAAGAGTACAATGGTGTGGTTATCGAGAAGATGGGGCGTCGGAAGGCCGAGATGAAACACATGGAGACCCTGAAAGGAGGCATGGTCCGTCTGGAATTCGAAATTCCCACCAGGGGGCTTATCGGCTACAGCCAGGAGTTCACGACCGACACCAAGGGCGAGGGGATGCTGTCGCACGTCTTCCACGACTACCAGCCTTACAGGGGCAAGCTGCCCGCAAGGGAGAGCGGAGCGCTGGTATCGGGCGAGAACGGTCAGTCGGTCGCCTACGCCATCGCGAGCCTCGAGGACAGGGGAGTTTTCTTCATAGGGCCGAACGTCAGGGTGTACGAAGGGATGGTCGTCGGAGAGTCTACCAGGGAGTTCGACATCACGCTCAACGTCTGCAAAACGAAGAAGCTGACCAATATGCGTTCTTCGGGCGCGGACGAGGCTGTCCGGTTGACGCCGGCGAAAATTCTCACGCTCGAACAGGCCCTGGAGTTCATCAACGACGACGAGCTTGTCGAGGTGACTCCGGAAAGCATCAGGATCAGGAAGAGGATTCTCGACTCCAACATGAGGGCCAAGGCCGCCAAGAAAGCCAGAGGGTAGAGATCAGCCTGCGAAGAAGAGTTTTCTGAGGCGGGTGCGGGCGTTCGATAGCGTTTTCAGCGCTTCGGATTCGCTCATGCCCGCAAGGGAGGCGGCTTCCCCGGCGCTTTTTTTCTCCACTTCCATCATCCGGTAGAGCGTGCGCTCCTTGTCGGGCAGTTTCTCTATGCAGGCGAAAAGCTTTTCGTTGCCTTCGACCGCGCCTCCGGAGGCGGGGCTTTGGGCCCGGAGGGCTTTCCGCAGCAGTTCGCCGGCCCGGGCCGGTACCGGATGTTCGCTCTTGACCTCTCCGAACAGCCGTACGAATTCATCGAAGTCGAGTCCTCTCGCCTCGCACGGTTCGATGTTTCTTTCGAGAATGTCGGTTGCGAGGCGGCGGAACCGCTCACCGATCCGGGGTATGCGGGTCGCGAAATCGAAGCTGTCGTCACGGTTGCGGGCTTCCGGGTCGTGGGGGAGCTTCATCAGGACGTTGATTCCGGCGGCTTCGGCATATTTTTCGGCAATGCCGCTCCCGTCGTCCCGGTTGATGATCATGCCGAGGAGTCTCGACTGTCCCCCGACGGTTCGGAAATAGTTGTTCGCCTTGCAGATGTTGTTGGCCGTGAAAATGGACTGGCGGTCGTTGGTCGTGAGCAGGATGACCTCCTCGCTGAGCGAGCGGGCGAGCGGGGTGGCGAACCCCCCGCAGACGACGTCGCCGAGAAAATCCATCAGAATGATGTCGATATCCCACTCGAAAAGCCCCAGTTTTTCAAGAACGTCGAATCCGGAAATGATGCCTCTGCCGCCGCAGCCACGGCCAACCTGCGGACCGCCGAGTTCGACGCCGTAGATCGGCTGAGGGATGCCCGGAATGTCTCGGCGGAAGACGATATCGCTGATTTCGACCTTTTCGTTCCGGGCGTTCTTTTCCGCGAACACTTCGGTCACCGTCGGCAGGGAAAGGCCGCCGAACAGGGAGGTCGTCGAGTCGTGTTTCGGATCGCAGCCCAGCTGCAGCACCCTTTTGCCCATCGTGGCGAAGGTTGCGCTGAGGTTTGTTGTGGTGAAGCTTTTTCCGATTCCGCCTTTGCCGTAAATGGCGATGGTTCGCGGCGACGCGGGCGTTTGTTGACGGTCGCCGTGAGCTTCCGTTTCAGAGCGGGACGTCATGTTTCCTCTTTCCAGTTCAGAATCATTTTCAGGCAGTCGGGATCGCTGAAGGCCTGACGGTACGCTTCGGAAAGGTCTCCGTCGACCGCATGGCTGTGGGTGAAGATTTTGCCCGCCTGAAGTTTTTCCCGCCGGATCAACTCCCTGACGCGCAGGAGGTCACCCCTGGCCCACTGTTTCGCCGCGATGAACGAGAGCTCCTTCTCGAAAGCCTGCGAGTAATCGATGTTCATTCTCTGGTAGTAACCGCCGAAGATGACCTTTCCGTGAAATTTCAGGAATCGCAGGCCCGTTTCGATCGCGTTCATGATGCCCGTACTGTCGATCATGACATCGAACTCGTGTCCGGCCAGGGCGGCCGAGACATCCTGTGTCGAGGGGTTCACCTTCAGATCGGCCGCCGAGTAGTCCAGGCGGTTCTGAACGGGTTCGGTCGCCGCGACAAGCGAGGCTCCCATGTGCCTTGCGAGCTGAACGGCGAGAATGCCGACGGCTCCCTGGCCGAGAACAAGAATTTTTTTGTCTTTCACCTCGCCGAGGTCCATGAAGTGCAGGGCGGTAGCCCCGAGCGGCAGCGCAATGCCGCATTTCGGGTCACGGATACCGTCGAGGACCGTAACGCTTTCGACCGGGCAGACGATGAACTGTGAAGCGCCGCCGAAGGCCGCGTTGACGTCGGTGTAGCCGAACGAACCCGCGATGTAGGCGAACTTGCCGATCAGGTTTTCGTTGACATGGTCTCCGACCTCGATGATCCTGCCGACCGTCTCGTAGCCGGGAATGAACGGGAAAATGAACGGCGGCGACGGGATAAGGCCGTTGAACGCCATCTTTTCGGTGCCGGTGCTGATAGACGACCAGCGGGTTTCGACCAGTACGTCGGTCGGTGAAACCGGCTTGAGCGTTACGTCTTTTACCTCTATCCGGCGGATGCCGGTAAAAACTATGGCTCTGGATTTCATGAGCGTTCGGAGTTCTTTGCGCGTGCGTTATGCGGTTTGCCGTGCTTCGGTTTTTCGGGCGTGCAGTTTTTCCACGATGAGCCGGATGACGAACTGGGCCGCGTTGACAAGGTAGCTCAGATAGGCCAGAAGCGCCGTCCAGATGAGAACGTTTTCGTCGAGGCCCATGAAAAACAGAATAAAGTAGGAGATGTGGACAACCATCGCGACAGCACTGCCGACATCCTCCCAGAAGAATTCGGGCGCGAAGACATAGTCTCCGAACACCTCTTTTTCAAAGAACGCTCCGGTGACGAAAATCAGCAGGAAAACCAGTGTCTTGAGCACGACGAAAAAGGTTACCCAGGCGAAGTTCTCGACTCCCGTCCCGGTTTTGTAGAGCACGGTGACCGTGAGGCCCGCCAGAAAGACGAGAAACTGGATCGGGGCGAGAACGCCCTGCACCGTGGTCCATACCGACGCATTCCGTCGTTCGAGCTGTTCCGGTGTGTAACGAGGCATAATGACTGTTTTGAACGCTTGAGGGCGCCGAAGCGCCCTCGAAAATAGACGCTGCAGCGAAACCCGGCGGCCGCCGCAGGCAGGAATATAGCAAAAATGGTTGTAGCGCCCAATGTCGCCGCGGGCTAGTTCAGTGTCCATTCATAGGCGTTGTAGAGCGTCGAGAGCAGGTTTACCTCGACGTTTTTGACGCGGTTGCTGAACGCCTCGAGCTCGTCGAAATAGTAGAGAAAGGTTCTGGGCTGTTCTTCGTGCAGAATTCGCTGGTATTCGTTCCACAGAGCGGCGGATTCGTTTTCGGGAAGGGGCGTGCCGAGTTTCCCGATGATGCTGTCGAGTCCGGCGTGCCGGAAAGCCGAGGAGTTGAACTGGCGGTTTTCGAAATCCGAGCCCCAGATGATAAGCTGGAAAGGAAGTGTTTCCGCGGCGAGCCCGGAGAGGGCGGCGTCGTAGCGGTATTCGTTCTGGCTTTTGAGAAACACGAGGGTTTCATCGACCCTGATCTCGCAGGCGATTCCGATCTCGCGGAGATTCTGCTGTATGATCGTCGCTGCGTAGTTGCGGCGCGAATTGCCCACCTGAGCGGCAAGGGAGATCTCGAACCGGACGCCGTCTTTTCGGAGGATGCCGTCCGGTCCGGGCGTCCATCCCGCCTCGGCAAGCAGCTCGAGGGCTCTTTGCGGATCGTAGGTGTAAGGTTCCAGCGAACGGTTGGCGATGGATTCGTATGCCGGAGAGAGCGACGTGTTGACGATGGTCGCGTGCTCGGGGCCCATGAAGCCGTCGACGATCGCCTGACGGTCGATAGCCAGGGTCATCGCCCGGCGCACCCTGCCGTCGCCGAAGAAAACGTTGGGTTCGATCGCTTTTGAATTGCGGTAACGCTCGCCGTCGATCGTGAGCCAGACGACGCTGTCGAAGTAGCGGTTCCTGACCGGCGTGATGACGATGTCCGGGCTGGTTCGTTTCAGTTCTTCAACATCGCTCGGAGTGATCCCGCCACCGGAAATGACCGCGTCGAGCTGACCCGATTTCAGCATGGTGAGCCGCGTGGTGTATTCCGGAACGATGATGAAACTCAAGAAGGGGGTGGCCGCCGGATGCGGCAGGACCGATGTGGCACTGGATTGGAGCACGAGCTTCTGCTGTCGAAGCCACTCCTTCACCCGGAACGGTCCCGCGCCGACAATCGGTGTCTCGGCTGCGCGCATGCGGATCTCGTCCGGGGGAATTCCTTCGAAGACGTGTTTTGCAACCGGCATCAGGTCGTTGAAATGATCGAGCACGATCGCGGGCGCCATCGGTTTGTTGAACCTGAGCACGAGCGTGAAGTCGTCGGGGGTTTCCACACCGGTGTCGATATCGGGCTTGCCGTCGGGAGCGGTGGTGAGATCGTCGAGGTAGTGCTGCCGGGTACTCGCTATTTTCGGATCGGCATAGAGGCGATAGGAGAACTTGAAATCGTGCGCCGTGACCGGTTTGCCGTCTTCCCAGACCATGTCCCTGCGAAGATGGAACACCGCCTGTCTCCCGTCGTCGCTGAATTCCCAGCGTTCGGCGGCGGCGGGCAGAAAGTCGATGGAGCCGCTCCGGTCGTCGTAGGAAGGCTTGACCAGGGTGGGAAAAATGAGCGTGCAGACCTCTCGGGAAAGCGAAAGCTGGATGAGCAGCGGATTGAGATGGTCGAAATCCGCGGCGACGGCTACCGCGATGTGGTCCGTGCGCGATGCGCCGCTTTTACCGCCGCCGCAGGCGGAAAAAGCGGCCAGAAGGGAAAGAATTGCCAGTGAAAATACTATTTTCTGCATGAGTTCTCGGTTTAGCGGGCGCGATGGAGCTTACCGGGATGTTTCACAAGCAAAGTTAGAGAAAGATACCGTTAAACAAAACCCGGACAGACAAGGCGGTCCGGCCGCCCGCAGGTTTTCAGGCGGGTGCGTGAAGATCTTCCGAAGGGTCCGGTACAAAGGTGAAGGTTATGAGCGACAACCATTATGACATCGTTATCGTCGGCGGCGGCCCGGCGGGATCGTCGGCGGCAATCTATGCGGCAAGGGCCGACTTGCGAACTCTTGTCCTCGACAAGGATCCGCATGCCGGCGCACTCGGGATGGCGCATGTCATCGCGAACTATCCGGGCGCCCCGACGGACAGTTCGGGTATGGGGCTCCTCCAGTCCATGAGGAGGCAGGCCGAGTCCTTCGGCGCCGGGTTCGCCAGGGAAAAGGTCATCGGTCTCGGCCTGCAGGGCAAGGAACGCAAGGTTTTTACGGCTTCCGGCAAGACCTTCTCCGCCCGGGCCCTGATTCTGGCCACCGGATCGATGGGCAAAAACAGCGCCATAGAGGGGGAAGAGCGGTTTGTCGGTACGGGAGTGAGTTACTGCGCTACCTGCGACGCTGCGTTCTACAAGGGCCGGTTGGTGGCCGTGGCCGGGCGAACGGGCGAGGCGGTCGCGGAAGCCGTGGTGCTGTCGCGATTTGCCGGCAGGGTTTATCTGCTCTGCCCGTCATCATCGTTCGCTGCGCCGGAGGAAGAACTCGAGCGTCTTTCGCTGCAGCCTAACATCGATGTCGTCCACAACTGCCGCATCACGGCGATCAACGGTGAGAAGAGCGTCGAATCGCTGACGCTTTCCGACAGGGAGGAACCGCTTCCGGTCGACGGCGTTTTTCTCTACCTGACGGGGTCGTCCCCCGTGATCGACTATACCGGGGGGCAGCTCGATCTCACCGGGACCGGGTGTCTGAAGACGGGGCCGGATTTCATGGCCTCCGTACCGGGAGTTTTCGCGGCCGGGGACGTCCTCTGCAAGGAGATCAAGCAGGCGATAATCGTTGCGTCGGAAGGATGCCGTGCGGCGCTTTACGCCGACAAGTACCTCGCCGGGAGAGCAAGGCCCCGCAGTGACTACCATTGAGGAGGCTGTGAGTGACGGCGCCTGACTGTGTCAGGCTTAGTGACGTCGTCCGGCTGTGCCGGACTTGGTGACGACGCTTCGGCTTCGCCGAGCTTAGTGACGGGATGCAGAGTATTTACCAGTCACTATTCCTCTTTCGGAGTTCGCCGTCGCCGTCGGAATCGGTATCGATAGCCAGTTCGGGCAGCCACAGGGGGCTGCCCCTACAGCTTGCCAACTGCCAACCGATTCCCTTTCGATCCCGAAACCCGATCCCGACCCCGATTTCCGATTGTTCCTCTTCCGGAGCTCGCCGTCGGTATCGGGAATCCATCTTTTTCCCAACTGGTCACTAAGCCCGATAACAATCGGGCGTCGTTAC
>JANQHQ010000043.1 GCA_028282595.1 Chlorobium sp.
GCAGGAGTTTTCAAGTCGGTAACGCTAAAAAATCGCTATATTTTATTTAATAATAGATAGTTACAAGGATTTATTTTTTCAACAACCGGACACGAGTGACAATCAATACCTTATCAATACAGGCCGAATATCCTGCAAATATACATCGTATACTCTAATTGGAAAATTAAGATAGCCACCCACATTAAGAATGTATTCGCCAGGAATGATTTCTTGAAAATAGTACATCCCATCGCTACCCGTGAAATAATGATTAACTGGTATCGGGCCCCTGGGTGACTGCATGAGCAATTGAACCTGAACACCTCGAGCAGGAAATGGCGCAGATGCATAGGCATGCATAGCATCAATACGTCCTCGTAAATTCGCAGCAAACGATAGTGAAGGTATGAAGGAAAAAATTAATATGAAAATTTTGAACAGTCCCATCTTTCACCTCATTAAGGGTTCAGATATTCCATGGATTCATACAGGCGATTCGGATTAATACTGGCCCTTATTTTTATAGGCTTTTTAAAATCTATAATTTTCTTTTCATAGTCTATCGCCATTTTCTCGGAATCGCTTGAGTCTATGGATGTTAGATTAATTTTTCCTCTACCAAACCCCGTAACATCTATAGTAATCATTCGTTGCGGCAATGCACCCTCTATTGTCCCAGGAATCTTAAAATGTATATCCCCGTTAGCACTTGTAAATATTTCAGGCTTGACCGAAACGGAAACTTGGTCAAACATTTTTTGATTATCAACTATCTTATCATCCGAGTCTCTTAATTCAAGATTACCCTTTATTGTCCATGTTGGTGCAATTAGATTCCTCATATCAAGTATTCGCCCCTGAGTATCAGAAAGAAGCAAATTTCCAGCCAAAACAAGTACCAGATATGCCGCAAAAGCGCCAGATGCATTAATCTTAAAATTAGAAAGCGAGCCTGTCGCAGCGACAGATGTCTCAGGAAATATCTTATATATAAGAACAGAAGGAATAAGGGGCCCCAGGAAAACTAAACCATAAAGCGCAAAAGAAAGCAATATGCTCAATGTCTCTTTGTCCATCATCTTACCTCTCCGCCTCTAAAAAACAATATTAATATTACACAGTCATCATTACACATCAATTAATCTGAAAAGCATCTCAAATAACCTTATAATTATAATTTCGATAACAAAAGAAAAAAAATCAAGCCCCCAACCCAAAAAGAGCGTGTTGCGCTCGTGTTGAAAACGGAATTAATCATGTTTTCGATACGAAACGATATGAAAGAATACCAGGGGCAACTCGGAAATAGTGCTATCCCGCGAGCGTACAGAAAAATTGTTGAGTTATTTGTGTTACGGAGTCACGGTAGGAATATCAGTTACCCGATACCCCCCGTACAGATCCGTACGTGCGGAATTACCGCATACGGCTCCTGCCTTGAGTGATGGCGAATCGTACATCCGGGAATTCGTGGCATATCCGGAGGTGGGGGATATAGGCATCTACGATTGGTCTGAACCGTTTCCACGTCATGGTTGCTCCTTTCTGACTCCGACGCCTCAGGCTCCGGCACCACGCTTTTGCAACCTGATCCCTGAAGCTTTTCAGGGATGAACTGTTGCCCGGTGGCACACCAAAATAAGTTCCCGTGCCCTTGCACGACTCTTCTCAGCCAGGTTCCTGTCTGATGGAGTGGCGCATGCATCTGTTTTCTCAGGCTTGCTTTGATGGCCTGGAATGTCTGGCGCAGTCCTTTGCTTTTGGTCTTGCGTTTCAGAAAGTAGTCGCCTTTCCGGGTCTTGCTGCACAGATGCGTGAACCCGAGAAAGTCGAAGCCCTCGGGTTTACCTTCTCCCCGTTTCTTCCGCCTTGCGGCGGCGTACCGGCCGAATTCGATCAGCCGGGTTTTCCGGGAGTGCAGGGTCAGGCCGTAGCTGCTTAACCGTTCTTTCAGGGCTTCGAAATATCGCTCGGCTGCTGTTTTGTACTGGAAACCCAGCACCACATCATCGGCAAACCTCACGATGATGACTTCACCATCGGGATGGCTTCACCTTTCGTTCTCGACCCATTCGTCCAATACGTAGTGAAGATAGATGTTGGCCAACAGCGGTGATATCACCGACCCCTGTGGTGTACCTGCCGTTTGCCGGATAACCTTTCCATCTTCGCTGTATCCCGTCTTCAGCCATTTGCTGACGAGACGTAGCACCCATTTGTCTCCTACTCGTTTTCTGACCATGGCAGAGATTGAGTTGAGAGTATTGTCGAATCAGTGCCTGAATCGTCGTATCGACAGCATCAACGAAGTGCGTCGACAAGTCAGTGCTTGGGAGAGCGAACGAAACAACAAAGAAGCGGTAATCAACTGGCGGTTTACAACGGATGGTGCTCGGATCAAACTGAAGCACTTTTATCCGCCAGTCTTGATATGACACTATGGTCGATGGAGTGTTTCCGAGTATAGGGAGCATCCCATATAATATCACCTAACCCATTTTTCTCATTATCTGAAAACCACTACCAGGCTTCCCCCCAAACAACGAACTCACATAAATATATGCAGACAACGGCGCCAGCTCGAAAACGGCAAATATTGTCAAAATAACAAGCAATGAAAAAAATCCCATTTCTGAATGAAGGATATAACCATCAACCTTAAAACCAAAACCACTACCCATAAAAAGATAAAGAATCAAGAAGAAAAATGATAAAATCAATCGCCACCAAAAGAATTTTTTATACTCCAACCGAAACTCCTCTGTGGCACGAAAAAATAGGCTATAATTAGAATTTCGAGAAGAGGCAAAAGCATTTTTATTTATATCCGCATAAACCTCAAATTTTTTCATATTGCTCATCAGTCTCATATAAAAGATGAGAAGACAAATGAAAAATAGAGAAAAAAATAAAAACAATATATTATCCGAAATTATCAATTCACATGAATCATCCACAGAAAAGCATGTCAACTCAGCTACGCCGCCTGCCAGTATCGAAACTAATAATGCAAACGTCACAGCAATCACCCAGACCGAATATGAACTTATTCCCAAGACCGAACCCTTTATTGTAACCTTCTTATCAAAGGAGAACGGATATATTTTCTCTAATAATGCAAAAACAAAACCTACAGTATAATAGTTAAAAAAAGAAATAGGATCATGCCGTAAAACCCCCAACCTTGAAAACAAGAAATTATTAATCATTTCTTACAACTTTATTCGCATTAACATACAACACCTTAATATTATTAAAAATAATTTTCTTATCAGTATACATAGCGAGAACAAGATCAAGATTATCACTTATTTTTTTCAAATAATCCAGACCGGGATCGCACCTGTATCCTTTTTTACTTATTATTGACCATCGATAATCCATTGAAAATCCTGTATTTATCGACAGGTCCACCCCAACAATGTGGCATTCATCCCTCCCTCCATCTTGCCAATCGCCATCATATATAAGTGATATTTTTCTACCTCTAGACTTAAGCAAAAACGCTGTCATCATAGCCAACACATCACCGTTCTCAGAAGGAGAAAATAGCACTATTTTTTTTGACTTATCAACCAAACTATCATCTATTAAATCAGCAAAATCAGAACATACCGAAAGCAACGAATCCGTATCAGACAAAACATACACCAAATCAACATCATCATCATCCGCAGCCAATGATTTAAAAATCTTTTCAACGTGCTTATAGTCAAACCTATAATTAAAACAATCATCAGAACTCTTCAAACGTGAATCGCTCTTTGGCGTTACAGCAAGAGATTCCTCAACCTTATACAGTGAATCATACGAATCATGATTATTTAATAACATCCTATCATAATAACAAAAATCAAATAAAGTCAAAAGAAGCACTTTCAAACTAGGATTACTTATATTTCTTTGGACATATGACTCATAAAGCGTATATGTGAAACCCGTTTTAACACTTTCATCAAAAAGAAGCACACGATTAAAAGTTGAGGGGTTGTCATCCGAATGCAAAGGATGTGTGGCAACGTAAGGCCTTGCGCTGAATAACCAAACTCGTTTTCGCTGTTCTAAAATCAAATTCACTATGTGCGCTAAAAAAACCCCTGACTTATAAAACGCCACATACTCATCATCAATCTTGTTAGCGCTGTAAGACTTCACCATTAGAGCATAATTATATAACATATAATGAAGCGCAGAAATATCGAGAGTCTCAATAAGACTTACAATCTTCAAACTATTTTCACTCTCTCCCCCTAAATCTAATTGATTATCAACCCGCTTATTCAAACAAATAGAATCATCATTAATCAATTTACTTTTGCCAACCACATCAGCCTGCCTTCCCAAACGCCTTTTGACACTCCCAACAGGCTCTTCACGAAAAATCATTTTATAAACACCTTTGCATTCATCAGGATCATTTTCTTCACCAAGAAAAAGCTTTCTCTCCGAAACATACAACTCCGTGAAGTTTACAACATTTTTATCGTACATCAGCCTCACCTTATGAAGGTAATCACAAACAAAATCAGCTAGCTTTTTATTATACAGATTGTTAAAGTCATCATTTTTCTTTGGGGAAGATAAATTCTTCCTTTCCATAGCAAAAACACCATTCAACTTCCAAAGAACATCTATCAACCTGAAACTTAATGGCTCAACAAAAAAAGACTCACCAGCCAGCAAATCACAAAAATCATTAAAACAACCCGGCTTGCGTATAAAACAAGAATAATCATCCGCAACCTTTAATCCATATTTGCCTATATAATAATTCATAAGACTACACGAATACTTCGCAATAAACATCTTAATACCCACCAAACCATTGTCCACCAATAAATCCCTTAAATAAGCATCAACCCTTTCATTTATCTCATAAAAATCTTTCTGAGAATAATCAAAACCCAAAAATACACCATATTCTTTTTCATTATTAAAAATGAAAGAATAAGTCAAACCTTGATAATAATAATACTTATACACCTCATTAATCAAGTCAGTAAACCTTACCCTTCCACCCGAAGAAAGCAAAGCCAAGACACTCCAAAAAGCCTTAACGACCTCTTTATTAATTGACATAAAAGGATAATTAGCCGCAGGTATCGGAGTCTCCCTAAAGAAATAATACTTAACCTTAGAGGCTATAAGATTATTATAAAAACGCATATACCTAACCAAAACCTTTAAATCTTTTTGTTCATCAAAGCCCAAATAATAAGTCTCTCTCAAAAAAGCCTCTAATGAGCTTATCAACATCGAATTCGACACATTGAGATTATATACACTCTCTCCTATAGTTTTAATAAAACCATAACTCCTATCATACCCAGAAGCAACAAAAACCTTTTTATCACCGTTATTCAAACACTCATCTTCAAGCCTATAAAAACAATCAACCCATCTATTTAAACGCCTTTCAATCTCATCAAAATTATTTTTCGCAAAATGATCCTTTACATCAATCGTCATTCGGGAATCAAAACGATTTAACAGAGCACAATCACCTTCTTTTTCTTCAACCTTGGGTATTATATTTCTTGCAAATAGCATATCATCAACTCCCGATTAGTTATCGTAATTTTAGCGCGATCACATGCAGATAGCCACTTATTCATCCGGTAACAAATCGAGTCAAAAAGCAAAATTAAAGAGCAATACTCAAACACATCAACACTATTGATAATAGACTAATAGACCGCTTTTGTAAAACTCGTCAAATAACACCGAGCCACACAGTAGCAGAAAAAAATCGTCGAAATTTTTCTTGGATGATTTCGGCAAGCTCGTCAAGCACTGGGGGTTCGTGCTTGATGTGTAAGATTTTGGCCTTCACGGCATGACCTCACAGTTTACCTGTTAGCCCTAAAATTACTAAGCAAAATGCTTATAATTTTACTTAGGCCAATTAGGCCCGAAATTAGCGGTCGAAAAAAAATCAGATAAACTTACTTCTAAATCGCGTCACTTTTAATTTGATAAAATTATTTTTTTATTCAAAAACACTTTTTTTTCAGTGCAAAGAAAATCATATTCTCAAAAACCACATAGGAAGCAAGGGGGTTAGGGAATATCCTATTAGCTATTAGTGACATCTCCAAACACAAACTTATTTCGGTCAAACATAAGCCCGCCGTTGCATACGGTAGTTGTGATTGGTGACGCTCGCAACTCCGTAAACCGAAGCAACAAGGGCCTTACGCTTCAGAAGCAAAGCTCTTTCGCCAGTAGCGACACAATAATCATCACCGCTCCCCTGCAATAGCTTTGTAGCACCTGTAGCCGGAGTCGATGGCCGGGGTAAATCCTCCGCCGACGACCCATGCTCCGGTGAAGTAGAGATTGTGCACAAGGGATGATTTCACTTCCGGACGCCTGAAAAACTGGTCGGCCGCCGGCGCGAAGCCGTATGGCGTGCCGGACGGGGTCCTGAGGTAGCGCTGCATCGTTCTGGGCGTCGCGACTTCGGCGTATTCGACCAGGTCGCGGATTCCGGGGTAGTGCTCTTCGAGCACGGCAAGATAGGCGTCAATGACTTCCTGCTTCCTGCACCTGTATTCATCGTCCGACATGTTCTCCCAGGAGGAGAGAAAATCGGTCGTGCAGATGGCCCCGAACGATTTGGCCGGATCGCACAGCCCGGCGTCGATCTGGGAATAGTCCACGAAAACAAAGCCCCTTTTGGTGATGTCCCGATCGAACTGGGCCTTGTATTGTTCGACCGAAGCTATATCCCGGAAAAAAAAGCGGGAGTAGCCCTGTTTGCCGTAGGTTTCCCTCAGATTCTTGCCGAAACCCAGATAGACGCACAGGAGAGAGTTGGCACTCCGCCTGGTTTCCCTGTAGGGCAGGTTCGCCAGCGCATAGGTTTGCGCGGGCGAAAGGTTCGATACGACACAATCCGCCTCCTCGGTGACGTTCCGGCCCGACGCTCTGAAGGTAACGGAAGCGGCTCTGTTCCGTTCCATCGAGATCGATACCACCTCCGATTTCGTGAGAACGGTTCCCCCGTTGTCCCGTATGACGGAAGCCAGGGCGTCGGACAGTTTCTGGCTGCCTCCCCTGATGTACCACCCGCCGCCACGGTAATAGCTGGATTGAGCAACGGCGTGGTAGAGGATGCTGAATGTATCCGGAACGGTATGGTAGTAACCGATATTTGCGTTCAGAATCAGCTTCAGTTCCTCGTTTGCGATCATTCCATCGAGTACTTCCCGGACGGCCCGCTTCCGGTACCTGAACAGGTTTCTGAAGACAACGGGAAACAGCATGAGCTCCCACCATGCGGCATCTTCCAGGCGTTTCATATCGTCTGCCAACGCATCGATCAGGGTGAAATACTCTTCGATACCGCTTGCTTCCGCCGGATAACGTTCCCTGAGAGCCGACAGGGCACTGTCGCGTCCGTTCGGCATGGTGAAATCAAATCCGGAAGCGGTGACGCGGAAAAACTCGTCGGGTTCGACGAATTCGACGTTCCTGTAGACGCCGAGCGTATCGAAAACCTCTTTCGTGGTGGCGTTGCTGTACACCGCGTTCATCTCATGCAGGCCGACTTCTACGGTGAACCCGCCTTTTCTCCGAAACGTGGTCGCTGAACCCCCGACAACGTTGTGCTGTTCGAGCAACACGACCGTATGCCCGGTTTTTGCAAGCAGGGCGCCGGCCGTAAGGCCTCCGAGCCCGCCGCCGATCATGACGATACGCTTCATGGCAAACAGTTTTGATTTACCTCACTCGATCCGCAATTCGTAGGGCAGCATGGTCATGCGGTACATCCCGCCGGGCCGGCGTTCGAGACGCATCAGGAGATCGAGGGTCCGCAGGGAGCGGTCGGCGAGGCCGCTTTCAGGCAACCCGCCTTCGAAAAGCCGCGACCGGAGGCCGGGGGCGCCGCCCAGCAGGTACTCCATCACCCCCTGGGACTCGGGGTAGAAGATCAATCCTGGAACGGCGGCGGAATCGATTCCGCCGAGGGACTGGGCTGCGCGGATTGCCTCCTGCAGTCCCCCGATCCTGTCGACCAGGCCGTTTTCGACCGCGGCCGCCCCCACCCAGACCCTGCCGCCAGCAAGGGCCTCAACCTCTTCCTGTTTCATCTTCCTGGAGCGGGCTACCTTGGCGAGAAAGTCGTCGTAGATCCAGCCGGTCGCTTCCATGAACTTCGCCATGCCCTCCTCGTCCAGGGGCTTGAAGAACGTGAAGGCGTCGGCGTTCCTGCCCCGCGTCAGCACCTCGCGGTCCAGGGCGATCTTTTCCCGGAGCTTGCTGATCTCCGGCTTCAGCGCATAGACGCCGATGGAACCCGTGACGGTGAGCGGCTCGGCGAAAATGCTGTCAGCCGCGAGCGCTATCATGTACCCCCCGGACGCCGCGACGCTCGACATGGAGCTGACAACCGGTTTCTTCACCCTGGCGGAATCGAGGATCTGCAGCATGTTCGCCGAAGCGAGCGCATCCCCGCCGGGACTGTCGATGCGGAGCACGATAGCTTTCACGCTCTCGTCGTCGAGCGCCGACTGAACCGAACGGCGAAGCGTTTCCTCGTCGAAACCCTGTTCCGAACCCGCGGGCATGCCGCCCGCCGAACGCACGATCGAACCGGAAGCGGTTATCACGGCGATGCGCTCTTTCGAGCTCGACGGGACAGGCCGGGAGACGGCCGCCCTGTACCTCCGGCCGCCGACAAACACGTCGTCGTTCTTTTCTTTGCCGCCGTTCTCACCGGAGAACGAGCGCTTCACCTTTTCGAGATACTCCCAGCGTCCACTGACCTCATCGACAATCCCGAGTTTCTTCGCCTCACCGGCGGAGAGCAGCGTTTTCCGGTCGATGATATCCCGATACGCCTCGGGAGCAATCCCCCTCCCTCCGGTCATGGAAGCAGTATAGGCGGCATAAACGCTGTCCAGCGTCGTCTCCACCTGCCGGCGGTATTGGGGACTCGCGCCGAACCTCGTGAACGGCTCGACACCGCTTTTCCACGCGGACCACTGCGCGGCCTGGAAAGAGACCCCGAGTTTTTCGAGCGTTCCGGTAAAGAACAGAAGTTCAGCTCTCAAACCGTCGAGCAGCAGAACGTTTCCCCGTTCGGCGATCACGGTATCGCAGACCGAACCGAGCCAGACGTCCTGGTCGCTCGCATTGCGAAGAAACGCATTGACCGGTTTTCCGGCCTTTCTCGTCTTTTCGACGGCCCGCTGCAGTTGCTGGATTTTCGCCGAAGCGGTGCCGAGTCCGTTCACATCGAGCAGGACGCTTCGCACCCGGCTGTCTTCGCCCGCCCTTTGAAGCAGGAAGACGATATCCTGAAGCGACAGCGGTTCATCGCCCGGTATGAACGGCAGTTGCGGCTCGGGACCGGCCGTTTCGGCAAGATCCCCCGAAAGCTCGAGCGTGAGCACGAACGACTCCGGCAGCGACCGCTGCGCGCTGAACAGGCGGAAAATGCCGATAACCGCTACGATGAGCAGAATGACGATCACAAGACACCCGACCTTCCCCGCACTCAGTTTCTTTTTCCGCATAACCTCTCTATAGTTTTTGTCTACCTTTTTTGTCTATCTGCTATATCGAAAGACGGGCGGCCACAGAGGGCCGCCCCTGCAATTGCCAACGGGATTCCATCCATCCGGGTGTCCCGACATGTCGGGATTCGCCCCTACGCGACGGCGGCGAAGCATCTTCCCGCAATGCAACAACTCGACAATCACTCATACAGGAGACAGCTCACTTCATGCCCCTTCTCCCCTGAAAGCGGCTTGAGCTCCGGTTCGACCGAACGGCAATGCTCAATCGCCTCGGGACAGCGGGTGTGGAAACTGCAACCCTTCGGCGCGTCGAGCGGACCGGGCAGATCGCCTTTCAGGATAATGCGCTCCTTTCTGCGTCCCAGCTCCGGCAATGGAATCGCCGACATCAGGGCTTTGGTGTAGGGGTGTTTCGGGTTGGCGTAGAGCTCCCCGGCGTCCGCGATCTCGACGATCTTTCCGAGGTACATCACGGCTACCCGGTCCGAGATGTACTCCACCACCGAGAGATCGTGTGCTATGAAAAGGTAGGTCAGCCCGAGCTCCCGCTGCAGATCCTTGAGCAGATTGATGATCTGCGACTGGATCGAGACGTCGAGGGCGGAAACCGGTTCGTCACAGATGATGAAGCCCGGATCGACCGCCAGAGCCCGCGCGATACCGATACGCTGCCGCTGACCGCCGGAAAATTCGTGCGGATAGCGGTTGAAGTACTCCCTGTTCAGACCGACGATATCGAGCAGTTCGTAAATTTTCTTTTTCGCCTCCCCATGCGGCACCACCTTGTGAACCGCAAGCACTTCGCCGAGCATCTGGCCCACCGTCAGGCGGGGATTGAGCGAACTGAAGGGATCCTGGAAGATCATCTGCATCTCGCCTCGCAGATCCCGGAAATCCCTTGTGCTCATATCCTGGATCTCGCGGCCGCCGTACCATATACTGCCCCTGACCGGAACGGGGGTCAGCCTGAGAAGCGCGCGCCCGAGCGTGGTCTTGCCGCAGCCCGATTCACCGACAAGCCCCAGGGTCTCCCCTTTTTTCACGTCGAAGGAAACACCGTTGACGGCTCTCAGAAGTCCTTTCCTTCCCGAGGAGCCACCGCCTTTCCTGACCGAAAAAGCGACCTCGAGGTCGCGCACCCTGACAAGCGAACCGTTCGCGCCGCTGTGCTTTCCGTTTTTCTCCAACTGTCCGGTCTTCAAAGTGTTATCGACATCCACGCCGTGTCAATATAACGGAAATTCCCTTTTCGGGCGTTCCGGACCGCCGCCGCAATGCAGCGCGACAGCAACTATCTCCCGCACCCCCACTTTTCCGCCAGCCTTGCGTCGAACCGTTCCCGGTCTATCACGAAACGCTCGTGAAGCCCCCTGGCGATAGTATCGACGCCGTCGTGCGCTTCGACCGAAAAAACCAGCCTCCTTCCGTCGACCTCTATCAGCTCGACCGATGCCCTGACCTCGAAGCCCGGCGGAGTCGCCGCCTCGTGGCTGATGTCCACGTGCGTCCCGACAGTCTGCTCGGCGGGCCAGTCGAGATGGGTGTTGACCGCCCTGATACAGCTCCACTCGAGCAAGCCTACCAGGAATCCGGTGGCGAAAACTTCGGGCATTGCCAGAAACTCCTCCGATTCGGGGTAGAGACGGGGCACCGTCTTCGACGCCGGGACGACAAACGTGTGTTCATAGGTAATACCGGGCTGCAGCGTTTCCTTCATGATGTTTTCCATCTGGTGTTTTCCGCAAGTTTTTCTTGCCTGAACCGAGCGTCCCGACACGTCGGGATACAGCGGCATTCCCTGTGCCTTGCATCTGCGGCATGCTCGACAATCGCTCAATTCAGGTCTTGTTCTCATCCGGCCGGAACCGGCATTCCGAAAAGTAGTACAAATCCCGGAATCATGATGCCGTCGCTCCGTTTCCATCGAAATCCGCGGAGCGGGGATGAATATTTATTAGTATACTACTGGGCGCCGCGCCGCCGTCGCATTATTGTACAGGAAACGGACCACAGCGAACGAACCGGATCAGACACAGTCTGCCTGCAAAACTCCCTATGGACGACATCGCCGAAACCGGTACACTCTATATCGTAGCCACGCCACTGGGCAATCTCAAGGACATTACCCTGCGCGCTATCGAAACCCTCAAGTCAGTCGACACGATCGCCTGCGAGGATACGCGGCGGGCGTCGATCCTTCTGCGGCATTTCGACATCGCAGGGAAAAAACTCCTCAGCTACCATTCGTTCAACGAAAGCCGTGCCGTGCGAAGCGTCATGAACCTGCTTGCGGAAGGTTCCGACGTCGCCCTCGTAACCGATGCCGGAACCCCGGCGATCAGCGATCCGGGATACGCGATGGTCCGGGCGGCGAGCGAACTTCCGGCAAGGGTGATCCCGGTTCCCGGCGCATGCGCCGCGACAGCAGCCCTGTCGGCCTGCCCGCTTCCACTGCACAACTTCTATTTCGCGGGCTTTCTGCCGCACAAGAAAGGACGCAAGAGCAAGCTGGAGTTTCTGGCTTCCATCCACAGCACGGTGGTGTTCTACGAATCACCGGGACGGATCGGCAGGCTCCTCCGGGAGGTGGACGATCACTTTCCGGGCGCGGAGGTGTTTATTGCCCGGGAAATCACGAAAATCCATGAAGAGTACGTACGAGGCACGGCACCGGACCTGCTCGAACACTTCTCCGGAAAAACGGCCAGGGGAGAGTTTGTCGTCGTGGTTTGTCCCGCCGGGAAAAAACAATCGGGATCGCCGTCGAAATCGGGTTTCGGGATCGAAAGGGAGTCCGTTGGCAGTCTTCAGTAGGCAGTCGGCAAAGGAAAACCAGTTGGCAGTTGACAAGGAGAGAGGGAAAAGAGACGATCGATTCCCGATTCCGACGGCGACGGCGAACCCCGAAAGAAAAACAATCGGGAATCGGGGGTTGGAATTATAGAAGACTGTTTTTTAATAAACTACCGTATTGAGCATCCCGACAAGTCGGGCTGCTCGGTTCAGAAGTCACCCGAACCATTACCTGAAGGAAAAGATCGATGCGGATAATCAAAGACCCGTCGGAGATGCAGTCGGTGTCGGAAAAGCTGCGGCTGCGGCACCAGTTCATCGCTATCGTGATGACCATGGGCGCCCTGCACGAAGGGCACCTGAGTCTCCTGAAGCTCGCCCGGGAAAAAGCGGGCACCCTCATCCTCACGATATTCGTCAATCCTCGTCAGTTCGGCCCGAAGGAGGATTTTCAGCGCTACCCCAGACCGTTCGAAAAAGACGCCTCGATGGCGAAAGCCGCCGGCGTCGACTATCTGTTCGCGCCGGAGCCAGAAACGATGTACCCCGACGGATTCGAGACCAGGGTCTCAACCGGCACGGTCGCGGACGGATTCGAAGGCGCGACGAGACCGGGTCATTTCGACGGCATGGCGACGGTGGTGCTGAAATTTCTCATGCTGACCAAACCCCATCTGGCGGTCTTCGGCGAAAAGGACGCGCAGCAGCTCGCGATCATCAGAACGATGGTGCGCGATTTCAATATCGACACCAGGATCATCGAGGCCCCGATCATGCGCGAGGAGGACGGGCTCGCCACCAGTTCCCGCAACATCTACCTCTCTTCGATCGAACGCACGCAGTCGGCAGTACTCTACCGGGGAATCCGCGAGGCCCGCGATCTCGTCGCCGGTGGAGAAACCGATGCGGCCCGGCTTGTCGAAGCGGCGGAGAGCGTCATCCGGAGCGCCGAAGACACGGTGATAGACTATGTCGGCATCGTCGACGCGGAAACCTTCGCCGTGGTGGAAACACTGGAGCGGGACAGGACGTACCGGATCCTGGTCGCCGTCCGGATCGGCTCGACCAGACTGATCGACAACGGAACGTTCAGGGTGGGAGAAACGGTGAATTAACCCTGCACTAATTTTTAAATTATCGTATATTGCAAAATTGCGTTTTTACTACGAAAAAGTATCGCTCAGGATCCTCCGGCAGACGGAGACGGAAGAACATCTGAGCCGCGCGAATCCGATACATCGCCCGGTTCAGGCAAACAACGATTTTTTGTTCACTTACAACCGATGTGCTATCCATGTTTATAAAAAAAGAACTCGATCTGGGAAACGGCAAAACCATCACCATCGAAACCGGCAAAATGGCCAAACAGGCGGACGGCGCGGCTGTTGTCAGCCTGAACGAAACTATGGTTATCGCGACCGTCGTCTCAAGCAAGAATCCTCCCCCTCCGAACCAGAGCTTCTTTCCGCTGCAGGTTGAATACCGCGAAAAGTTCTCCGCCGCCGGCAAGTTCCCCGGAGGCTTCTTCAAACGGGAAGGCCGACCCTCGGAAAAGGAGATCCTTTCGGCGAGACTCATCGACCGGGCGCTCCGTCCCCTCTTCCCCGACCGCTACTACCATGAAACCCAGGTGATCATCTCCGTCATCTCGTCCGACCAGGTCAACGACGCCGACGTGCTCGGCGGCATCGCCGCATCGGCGGCCATCATGGTGTCGGACATTCCTTTCGCCAACTCGATGTCAGAGGTGCGCGTCGGCAGAATCAACGGAGAGTTCATCGTCAATCCGAGTATCCACGAACTGGCCAAGAGCGACGTCGACATCTGCATCGGCGGCACTTCCGACACGATCTGCATGCTCGAGGGTGAGATGGACGAAATCTCCGAAGCCGACATGATCGAAGCTATCCGCTTCGGCCACGAAGCGATCAGGAAACTCTGCGCCATGCAGGACGAGATCGCCGCCGAGGCGGGCAAGGAAAAACGTTCGTTCACGCCCCTCGTGGCTCCGGCCGACATGCAGGAAAGCATCCGGGATCTCTGCGAGGAAAAGCTGAAGGAGCTCGCCCGCACACCGCTCGGCAAGGAGGAACGCTCCGAAAGAACATCGGAAATCACCCGCTCCGCCTTTGAAACGACGGTCGAACGGTACAAACAGACCGTCACGGAAGAGGATATCCAGGCTGATCCGTCGAAAGCGATCTACCTGAACGAACAGATCATCTCGGAAGCGATACACAAGGTCGAAAAACGGGTCATGCGCCACATGATCCTCGACGACAGCAGGCGCCTCGACGGCAGGAAACTCGACGAGGTCCGCCCGATCAGCATCGAGCTCGGCCTCATTCCGAGGGCTCACGGCTCGGCTCTTTTCACCAGAGGCGAAACCCAGGCGCTCGTGAGCCTGACGCTCGGCACGAAAAAGGATGCCCAGTCGATCGATACGCTCACGGACGACAGCGAAAAACGGTTCATGCTGCACTACAACTTCCCGCCGTTCTCCGTGGGAGAGACCGGAAGGCTCGGCGGCACCAGCCGGAGGGAGATCGGTCACGGCAACCTGGCCGAACGGGCGGTCAAGAAGGTTCTGCCGGCCGAATCCGACTTCCCCTACACCGTCCGCATCGTATCGGACATTCTCGAATCCAACGGCTCCTCGTCGATGGCGTCCGTGTGCGGTGGCACGCTGGCGGCCATGGACGGCGGCGTACCGATCCGCAAGCCGGTATCGGGCATCGCGATGGGACTCATTTCCGAAGAGGGCAAGTACGCCGTGCTTTCCGATATCCTCGGCAACGAGGATCATCTCGGTGACATGGACTTCAAGGTCGCGGGTACGAAGGACGGCATCACCGCCTGCCAGATGGACATCAAGATCGACGGCCTCGACTACCACATTCTCGAGGACGCTCTCGAACAGGCCCGTCACGGCAGACTTCACATTCTCGATGTCATGACGCAGGCGATCGACGAACCGAGGGAAGAGATCGGCAAGTACGCGCCACGCCTGACGACCCTCCAGATTCCCGTCGACGCCATCGGGCTCATCATCGGCAAGGGCGGTGAAACCATCCGGAGCATCACCGAGGAAACAGGCGCCGAGATCAACATCGACGACGACGGCACGGTCACCATCGCCT
>JANQHQ010000030.1 GCA_028282595.1 Chlorobium sp.
TATTGTCATGAGCGATTCAAGTGCAAGGCGAACGGAGTCCCGATAGCAATCGGGATAAACTTCGAAACCGGAGTCCCGACCTGTCGGGACAACGAAGCAATTGAAACGCGGAATAAATACATAGAGGTACCCTTTTTGTAAACCAATACCCGAACAATATGAGTGTTTTAGTCGATAAGGAAACGCGTCTGGTCGTCCAGGGCATTACGGGCGGCGAAGGAACGTTCCACACATCCCAGATTCTCGAGTACGGAACGAATGTCGTTGCCGGCGTAACGCCCGGCAAGGGGGGCGTGCAGTACGGCGGCAACGACCGGGACGTCTTCTGCCGGCCCGTGCCGGTTTACAATACGGTCCTCGAGGCTGTCCGGGAGGCCGGAGCGAACACGTCGGTCATTTTCGTGCCGGCTCCCTTCGCGGCCGACGCCATCATGGAGGCGGCCGACGCCGGGCTGAAAACGATCATCTGTATCACGGAAGGAATTCCGGTCAACGACATGATGAAAGCCTATCACTACGTACAGGAGAAGGGAGCGGTTCTCGTAGGTCCCAACTGTCCGGGAGTGATTACTCCCGACGAGGCCAAGATAGGCATCATGCCGGGCTTCATTCATAAAAAGGGGAGCATAGGCGTCGTTTCCAGAAGCGGCACCCTTACCTACGAAGCCGTGCATCAGCTGACCGCTGTCGGTCTCGGCCAGTCCACCTGCATCGGTATCGGCGGCGACCCGATTATCGGCACCCGCTTTATCGACGCCATCAAGCTGTTCGCGAAGGACGAGGAAACGGAAGGCCTCGTCATGATCGGCGAGATCGGCGGCAGCGCGGAAGAAGAGGCCGCCGAGTATATCAGGAAACATTTCAGAAAACCGGTCGTCGGTTTCATCGCCGGTCGCACCGCTCCTCCCGGACGCAGAATGGGCCACGCGGGAGCGATTGTCTCCGGAGGCAAGGGGACCGCGGAGGACAAGATCAGGGCGATGGAGAAAGCAGGAATTCACGTTGTCGAGAATCCGGCAGATATCGGCGAAACGATGCTCAAGGCTCTCGGCAGGTCCTGAGCCGCCGCGTTTCGGTTCCAAACGGAAAGGCCGTCCCGGAGATCGAATCCGGGACGGCCTTCTGTACTTTTGCCGGACATGAGACCGCTTTTTGTTCGCTGCCGGCCCGGTTCCCGTGCGGGGTTTACAGACCCAGCCTCAGGCCGAGCAGAACGTTGTGGGTCTCGAGGTTTGCATTGGCGTTGTCCACGGTGGCGTCGGTTGTCGCGAAGTACCGGTATCGGGCGTCGAGCATGACATTGTCCGCTACAGGTATGCCGAGAACGGCGCCGAGCTGCCAGGCGAGGGTGGTCTCATGTATGTTCGATGCGCTGATCCCGACGAAGTCGTCACCCTCGTCATTCTCATGATCGATGTCGCTCATGTCTACCTGCGCCACACCGATACCCGCGCCCAGCGAGAGTTCCGCGCCGCCCAGATCGATATCGTAGTAGGCGTTGAAGAGAAGGGAGGCGATCGATACCTTGCCGGTGTAATCGAACGTTGTTCCCTCCTCGGCAGGAGCTTCGCCGCTTTCGTTGACGGTCAGGTTCGTGAGATCGTTCCGTTGATAGCCGAGTTCGGCCTCGACTCTGTAGGCTCCGTAGTCGCAGCCGTAGGCTCCGAGCAGTGCGATGCCGGAGTCGAAACCGACGGTCTGACTGAGAAGAGGATCGCCGTCGGCATCGCTGTAGATATAGTCGAGCTGCGAATTGTCGAACCAGGAAACGCCGATGCTTCCGCTGACATATGTTTCAGAGCAGAAGCCGCTGGAAAACCACATGACCGCAGCCAGGGAAACGGCCGAAAGTGAAAGCGTTTTTTTCATGGCTTGTGCTGGAAAAGAGTTGCCGGGAAGCGTGCTCCGGTGTGATTACTGAGAAAAAATATACGGTTTTTCGCCATGACCGCAAAAAAAGACCGGGCCGGACAGGTCGGATCGTTATGGTCGGCTGCGGTGAGTGAAAGTTTACAAAAACCGTCAAATATTGATATTTTTAATGGAACCGGGGAAAAAACCGGATGCTGTCCATTTTTTCAAAGAAACCAAAAGGACATTGTGTTATGAGCTGGCTGGTCATCATGGCTTTTGCGCTGCCGATTTTTTTCGGCCTTCTTCTCATCATGAAGAAGTTCGTACAACATATGAAGGACGAGCAGAATCTCGAAATAGAATCCGTTCGGGAGTCTCTTATCGATGCGGACAACCCGATAGGCCTGTCCGGAGAGGAACTGCAGCAGCTCAAGCAGCAGCAGGCGGATGCGCAGAAGCATCTCAGAGAGGTTATTTCCAAGATTCCCGTCGATATCCAGGACGGGCGTTTCCGGCCCGCGTTCGATAAAGTGAAGAAGCCGCAGGGAGAGGAGTCCGCTAACGGAAAAGGCGACGATAACGGGGCCGGGAAAGAGACGGCCTGAAACAGGCAGCCCATCTGACCGCCCATGCTCGACAAACTGAAGCTTCTCGCGAAGGATACGGTTGTCTACGGTGCAAGCTCTATTCTCGCCAGGGGCCTGAACTATCTTCTGGTTCCGCTCTACGCAAACCTTCTTTCAACCTCCGATAACGGCGTACAGGCCCTGATCTACGCCAATATCGCCCTGGCCAATGTTCTGTTCGCCTACGGCATGGAGACCTCCTATCTGAAGGTCGCTTCGGAATCCCGACGTTCCGGTGGAGACGCTTCCGGCTGTTTTTCCACCGCAGTGATCTCCCTGTTCGTCACCTCGACGCTGTTTACCGCCGCCATCGTTCTGTTCGCGCCCCTGATTTGCGGTTTTCTCGGTTTGACGGCGGACCAGAAGGATTTCATCCGCTACGCAGCGGTCATCCTCTGGCTCGACGCCATGCTCGTCATTCCGTTCGCCGATCTCCGTCTCAGACGAAAGGCGGTTCGCTTCGCCGTCGCGCGGATTCTCGGAGTCGTGGTCGTCGTGCTCTGCGCCATACTCTTTATCGTCAGGCTCGAGGCGGGCCTGCACGGTGCTTTTCTCGCCAACATCGCCGGTTCCTTTTTCAGTCTTGTCGTCGTTCTGCCCGTTTTCCGGCAGTTCCGCACTTTTTTTTCGGCGGTTCAGCTTCGTGAACTGCTCAGGATAGGGCTGCCCTATGTGCCGACGGGAATCGCCGGCCTGCTCATCCATCTCATCGACCGCAACGTTCTCATCCGTATGCCGGCGGAGGATATCGGCCGGCTGTACGGCCCCGGATACCTGCAGTCGGACATCGTCGGTATTTACGGCAGGGTCGCCGCTTTCGGCATTCTTCTCCAGCTGTTCGTCCAGGTTTTCCGTTTTGCGTGGCAGCCCTTTTTCCTGCAGCACGCGGACGATCCCGACGCCGGGAAACTGTTCCGGTCGGTCCTGAGCATTTCAACCGTCTTCACGATGTTTGTCGCGCTTCTCGGCGTCTACTTCGTGCCGGATCTGGTGCGTCATCACTATTTCGGACAGTTCTACATTCTTCCGCCTCCTTACTGGATCGGTCTGTCCATTCTGCCCTGGATATTCTGCAGCTACATTTTCGACATGGTTTCCACCAACCTGACGGCGGGAATCCTTATAACCGGAACGACCCGGTATCTGCCGGTCGTAACCTTCGCCGGCGCGTCGGTGACGACCGCGGGCTGCATTGTGCTCGTGCCGCTCACGGGAATGAACGGGGCCGCGGTCGCCATACTCGCCGGCACGGCGGTCATGAGCGCATGCATGGCGTGGTACTCGCTGAAAGTCTATCCGAACAGGTATGCATGGGAAAAGCTGGGAGGGCTGTTCGCGGCCGGCGTTCTGGCCGCCGTGATTCCGTCGTGGTCCGGCATCGACGATATCTGGTTCAAATCGGTTCTGGCCGGAGCCTATGTCGCGCTGATCGGAGGTGTCTTCAGAAAGGATATTCTGTACGCTTTCCGGGCTTCGGGCAGAGGGGGCGTCCGGGAGGCGTGAGACCCGTTTGTTCAGTGCACCCCCGTGCGTTTACCGTTCATCCGCGTCCTCTTGCGGAGCTTCCGAAGGTTTGAGGGGGGTTATGCGGATGCTTTTCAGCAGCAGCCGCCGTTTCGGTTGGCGGCTCCCTGTCGACAACCGTTCCAGTATCCGCTGCAGCGAGTCGCGCTGTTCGGGCGTGCAGACTTTCGCAAGACTGTTGAAATGCCATGCCAGCCGGTATTCGATCAGCGCCTGCTGCTGTCCGATTCTCTTCGAATAGGTTCTGACGGCCAGGGAATCCGGATTTTCCTTGATCGCTTCCTGTATCAGTTGTTTTTTCATTCCCGAAAGCGCCACGAGCGACGGCAGCGCAACCTGGAAATGTTGGCGTCTCAGTGCGTTGAACTGTGTGCTCTGGTCGGGGCTGAGATTGAGCTCCTTGTCGAAAAACGACTGTTTGTTTTTGTAGCTGTAGACTTTGACGGTCTTCTCTTTTTTTTCCTGTTTGTGAAAATTCTGCCGCCAGAGCGCGCCGAGAAGCACCAGGTTCAGTACAACCAGTATGACAAGAACGATCGATACGAAGCGTCTTGAAGAAAAAAAATCCATTCCAATACCGTTTGATTCACGAGATGCGGGAGAACGGCCCCGGCCGGAGCCGAAGCGTCCGACCGGTCCGGATGTCCCTCATCGGCTGCTTGCTTCCGGCAAGCTCACCGGAGGCCGATTCAGGTAGCTGCCGTCGTCCGGGCCGGGAGGTTGTGACGTCACGAGAACAAGGTTTCCGGGCTTCACGGCTGTTCATCGCTGTCCGTGCCGCCGTTGTTTTCGAGATAATAGGAGAGGGCGGGGCTGCCGTAGTCGCTCGTGAGGCTTTCGAGCATGTCGTTCCGGCTGAACATATTCTCGCTCTCGGTCGAGGCGGAACGTGTGAAAAGAAGTGCGGTGCCGATGTTGACGAGGAGCAGCAACGCGACCAGAGCGAGCTTCAGACCGTATGCGGCGGAAGAGTAGGCGCCGGGGGAAGGGGACGCCGCGCCGTGCGATACCTGTTCCATCAGCCTCGCCCGGAAAAGATAGTGAGCCTCGATTTCCGGAAGGCTGTCGAGCACGGCGATCGTTTGCCGGATATCCTCGGTAATCCGATCGGTTCTTTTGTTTGTTTCCATAAAGAAATGGTTTCACCTCAATTGAGCGATTGTCGGCATCCCGCGGAGGAGGACTGCTTTATTGTCCGGTGGCGGGCAAGTCCATTGCGTTCCTGATAAGTAAATGCATATCCGGTACAATGCGAAACGCTCAATGCCGGTTTCAGTTACTTTGACGTTTGCGGAAGCTAAATCTTGCACCGTCGGCTTAAAAAAAGTTACGGTTGCCGGCGGACATAGTGTTTTTCAAGTTGTTTCTGAAGATTTTTTTTCGCCCTGTGCACCAGCGATTCGACGGCCGATACCGATGTCTGCATGATGTCGGCGATTTCCTGATTGTTGTAGCCGTCGTACTTGCTGAGAAGAAAGGCGGTTTTCTGGTTGTCCGGCAAGGTTTCGAGCGCCCTTTGCAGAATTTCGACCCGTTCGGTGCCCGAAAGCACTTCGGCGGGCGTTTCGTTCGAGGGAAGGGGAAGCTCTTCCGCCGGATCGTTGATGCCTATGACGCGTTTGAGCGACGAAAAACGCTTCTTCCGTTTTTTTTTCCTGAGATGATCAAGGGATTTCGTGACGGCGATACGGTAGAGCCAGGTTGAAAGCTTCGACTCTTTTCTGAAGGAGTCGAGCGAGCGGTAGGCTTCCAGGAAAACCTCCTGCGAGATGTCCTCTGCGTCCTCCCTGTTAAGCACGAAACGGAAGCAGGTGTTGAGCACCATGTTCTGGTGTTCCGCAACGATTCTGCCGAACTCCTCATCCTTTTTTGAATGGTCGTTTCGTGGCAACCTGCTCTCTTTTGAGTGTACGGATACGGTGATTTCGTAAGCCTCATGCATGAGTATAGTGACCTTTCCCCAATAGTCCTAAGGCGATCGTAGCGAAAACGCGTGGCTTCCAGTGTTGGACGGCGTTTTCCGGGAATTCTTGTGCTCCAGACGATTTCGCTCCCCCCCGGCCTCTCAGGCGACGCGTCCCGCCCGGAGAACGAGCGGCCATTCGATTCTGCGTTTCGACCGGTCGTCTCCCCAGGCCTCGAGCAGGCCGGAGAGTACATCTTCGGGAATACCGGTCCCGAAACGGTTTTTCCGGACGGCCGCTGCGGACCATGTCCGGATGTGTCCCCGCAGTTCGGTCAGGGTCCAGTTCGCCGTCAAGCCGAACGCTGGGACGGCGATTTCCTCGAACGGAAAGGGGAGTTCGCGGTAGCCGGTCTCGATGTGACGGATTTCCGGTTCCCAGAAGTCGCCGAGCACGTCGTGATAGAGGCGATGGACGATCCGGTCGATTTCCGGTGCGACGGTCGGGAGATGATAGGTCCAGGCCGCGACGACGCCGCCCGGTTTCAGGACGCGGCGCACCTCGTCGTAGAACGCTTCCCCGGCGAACCAGTGGAGCGCCTGCGCGACGGTTACGATATCGACGCTGCGTCCGCCCAGTCCCGAACGGCGTGCATCCGAAACCGAGTAGCTGACATTGCGTGCCATGATCGCCCTGGAGAGTTGCTCCCGGCTGGCGTCGGTAGCGAAAACCCTTTCGTAGTGTCCGGCGAGTGCCGCGGCGCACTGCCCGTTTCCGGTTGCGCAATCCCAGGCGGCATCGTGGCGCGCGGTCAGGGAGGCGAGATAGGTGAAGAGCGTCGCGGGATAGGCCGGCCTGTAGCGGCGGTATGCCGAGGGGGCGGACGAAAAGCGGTCTTTGAACGGAGCCCCCATGTCTGATTATCGATTTTCCGGGCCGTTTCCGGCGGCGGCCGCGGGTTTTTCCTCGAGAAATCGCTCCCGGATCTCCTGCGCAGGTATCATGCACCGGTTTTTTCTCCCGAACCAGCGGTATCTGTAGCGTGCGACGATCCGGTAGAGCATGTCGCGCAAAGGCCGTGGGACGAGGGAAAAGAGACCGAGCAGTTTCCACGGTCCGTCGAGCTCGGAGGCTATGGCGAGCGCCGCGGTGCTGCGGGTGAGAGCCCGGCCGTTTTTGACCAGTACGACGGTGTCGAGTCGTTGTGCGTCGATGTTGAAGCGTTCCAGCAACTCGGCGCCCAGAGGCGACTGCGCCGGGGTGAAAAAAAAACGCCCCGCACGGTCCCTTCCGGCGATAAAGTTCACCGAGAACTCGCACAGATTGCAGACGCCGTCGAATACGACGATTCTCTGCGGCAAAGCCGGGTTTTCCATGTTCGGTGTTCTCTTTTTTTCAGGACTCCCGTTTCCCGGAGGAGGGTTCCCGCCCGTGCATCAGGCCAGCCGGGAAGCGAACTGCAGAGCCCGGTCGACTTTTTCCTCCGAATCGGCTTCGCTGTAGAGCCGCAAAACCGGCTCCGTCCCCGAAGGGCGTATGAGCAGCCATCCGCCCTCGAAATGATATTTGTAGCCGTCGAGACCGTTGAAACCGGTAACCGGATAGCGGGCGATATGGTTCAGGTCCCCGGCCGACGCCCTCTTCATGATCTCCTTCTTTTTCCGCTCGTCGACCTTCAGGTCCACTCTTTTGTAGTAAAACGGTCCGTATTCGTCGAAGAGTTCCCTGACAAGGCCGGAGAGGGTCGCGCTCCGTTTCGCCATGATTTCGAGCACAAGCAGCCCGATGAAGAGGCCATCCCTTTCGGGCAGGTAGGAGGTGATCCCGATACCTCCGGATTCTTCTCCCCCCATGAGAATGTCGTTCGTCGTCATCAGCCGGCTGACGTACTTGAAACCGACGGGAAGAAGGTGAAGAGTAAGGCCGTTCTTTGCGCAGATCCTGTCGATGACGTCCGTCAGGGCGAAGGTCTTGGCGATCTCGCCCTTGCGATGCTTTTCTTCCGCCAGATACTTCAGGATGATGGCGAACAGTTTGTGGGAATCGACAAACCGTCCGTGTTCATCGAGCATGCCGATACGGTCGGCGTCGCCGTCGTTTATGATGCCGACATCGGCTTTCGCTTCCCGGAAGAAGTCCACGAAATCCTCGATGTAACAGGGCGCCGGCTCGGGATTGATTCCGCCGAAGCCGGGGTTGCGGTCGCAGTGATAACCGTTCACCGTCGATTCGTCGAAGATCCCGGTTATGATACCCTGTCCCGCTCCGTACATGGCGTTGTGCGCGATGTTCAGACGGGCGTTTCCGATGGCCTTGAGGTCGACGCCGGCTTTCAGGTAGTCTGTGTAATAGCTCTTGATATCGGTTGTTTCGATCAGGTTTTTCTTCACGTTCACCCGTTCGTCCGGGTCGATTCGTTCGAGGTTCTTTTCGATGACGGCGATCGTTTCGGGAAGCGCGGAGCCGCCGTACGAATCCTTTATCTTGAAGCCGTTGTAGAGCGGCGGATTGTGCGAGGCCGTTATCATGACGCCGCCCGCGAGTCTGTTGTCCCTGCAGTAAAGCGAAACCGCGGGCGTGGGAACGAAGCTGTCCGACAGGAAGACCCTTAGTCCTCTCGACGAAAGAACGCCGGCGGCGTGCCGGGCGAATTCCTCCGACATGAAACGGGTGTCGTATCCCACGCAGACACCGTTCCGTGCGTCAGGATGGGCCAGGAAGTAGTCGGCGGAAGCCAGTGTCGCGAGTGTGAGATTATCGAACGTGTAGTCTTTGGCTATGATAGCTCTCCAGCCGTCGGTGCCGAATCTAACTTGCATTTTGCTTGTAATTTGATATAATCCAGAGGGTATCGCGGGTGTTCCTGCAGTGGTTTCCGGTGATGCTGCTTCGTTACAGGGAACTTGCATCCCGACAAGTCGGGATACAGCGGCATTCCCTGTGCCTTGCATCTGTGGCGTGCTCGACAATCGCTCAATTTAGAGAAGATACTGCTTCCTGCCAGATGTTCAAATCCCCGTCAGGAATGGGCGAGAAGAAACTCTTTGTACTTGCCGGTGAGGCTTCGGGCGACCTTCACGCCTCGGAAGTCGTCAGGGAACTGCTCGACCGCTGTCCGGGCGTGAAAGTTTTCGGCGCCGGCGGAAAGAAGCTGAAGGAGGCCGGGGCCGAGCTGCTTTACGATGTCGACGATATGAGCGTCATGGGATTCGTCGAGGTCGTCGGCCGGGCGCTTTTTCTGCGGAAGGTCCTGAGGGATCTGGAGCGGCTGGTTTCATCGGAACGGCCGGATGCCGCCCTCCTGGTCGACTATCCCGGCATGAATCTCGTCATCGCCGGTTTTCTCCGCCGCAAAGGCGTGCCGGTCGTCTACTACATCTCCCCCAAGGTCTGGGCCTGGAAAGAGGGCCGTGTGCGCAAGATTCGGCAGTTCGTCGACCGTCTGCTGGTCATCTTCGATTTTGAAACCGCTTTTTTCCGGAAACACGGCATAGAAGCGCAGTTCGTCGGTAATCCTGTCGTCGAGGAGGTCGAAAAGCTCGACCTTCCTCCGCTCGGGGAGTTTCTGCATCGTTCCGGGATCGAGCCCGGAAGGAGGATTGTCGGCCTGCTTCCCGGAAGCCGCCGCCAGGAGATCTCGGCTCTCTATCCCGAAATGCTCGGCGCGGCGCGATTGCTCGGCGAAAAATACAACCCGGTTTTCCTTCTCGGCCGAGCGGATCATGTCGATCCCGTTCTGTACGAGAGCTGCGGCCGTCGCGAAGGGATCACCCTCGTCGGATGCAGCGCCTACGAGGTCATGCGTTACAGCGATCTGGCCCTGGTGACGTCGGGCACGGCGACACTCGAGGCGCTCTGTTTCGGCCTTCCGATGATCGTCGTCTACAGAACGGGCCGTCTGAACTATGCGCTTGCCCGAAGGATTGTCCGGCTGCGCAACATCTCGCTCGCGAACCTTGTCGCGAAGGGTCTCGACTCGCCCGGGCGGGTGGTCCCCGAACTCCTGCAGGCTGAGGCCTCCGCCGGCAGAATGTTCGCCGAAGCGTCCCGGCTGCTCGACGAGCCCGGCGCGCTGGACGCTATGAGCCGGGAACTCCTCGAAGCCAGGGCGCGACTTTCGGCGCTTTCGCCGTCCGGAGAGGTCGCCTCGGTTCTCGAGGGTTATTTCGCGGACCGAACGCTTCGGGCGGAGATGTCAACACAAAGCACCTGACAGCATGGAACAGTTTACAGCCGTTCTTCTCGAAAACCCCCTCTATCTGGCCGTAGCGGTCATCGTGTCGATAGCCGTGCTGCTTCTTTTCCTGAGAAAGATCCTCAGAGTGGCCGTCGTTCTGGCCGCGGTGGTCGTCCTGTACGTCGCCTACCTGCACTGGTCCGGAGAGGATATCCCCGATGTCCTGCAGCGAATGGAAGAGACCGCCGGCGAATACCTGCAGAAAGGCGCCGAATTCCTGAGAGAATTCGGAGGGGGCGATGATTCAGACGAAACAAGGGCTATTTAATTCCTTCTTTGCCTTAATTATTAAGTTTATTTCTTTGTTTTTTATTATTATTTTATGTTTTGTTTGTTTTTCGTTATGTTGTTGGGTATATAGCGTTATGCGGAAACATGTGTGTATGAGGCCCGGTCGAAAGATCCTCTTCGTTCTCGTAGCGGCGCTGCCGCTCCTCCTGGCTGCGGCCTGTACGGGCGGGAAATCCGGGATGCCTGCGGATGAAAGGATTCTGCATATCGCGGCCGCCGCGAATCTGGGCTACGTCATGCCGAAACTGATCGACGGTTTCCGGGAGGAGCGGAAGGAGTTCGCGAAGACGGATATACGGGTGACGAAGGCGTCGAGCGGCAGCCTCACGGCGCAGATAAGAAACGGCGCTCCCTACGGCCTGTTTCTTTCGGCCGACAGCCGTTATCCGGAGGCGCTCTGTGCCGACGGTCTCGCTCTCGGAAAGCCGGTCGTCTATGCCCGGGGAGTTCCCGTCATGGTCTATCGCGAGGGGACGGGCTGCAAGAAGGGCGTCGTGTGTCTCGCGGGGAAGCGGGTCGGGAAAGTCGCCGTGCCCAGGCCGGAGCTGGCTCCCTACGGTGAAGCCGCGCTGGATATTCTCGGAAGGGCGGGAATCCTTGAGGCCGTGGAAGGCAAGTTCGTTTACGGTGCTTCCGTAACCCAGACCTTCCAGCATGCGATAACGGCCGCGGACGCCGGATTCGTCGCGAAGTCCCTTCTTTTCGGAGAGGGGAGGGGGGCGCTCGAAAAGGCCGGCCGACAGTGGTCGACGTTTCCTTCCGACGCCTACGACGCCCGCAAACTTCGTCAGGCGATGGTGCTGCTCGAAGGGTCCGGAGAGGTGGCCGGGGCTTTTTTTGCCTATATGCAGGGGCGAAAAGCGCGCGATATTCTCGAAAACAACGGTTACAGGGTCGAATGAACAGAATACGGGCCACCGTGTGCGCGATAGAGCGGCACGAAACGCTGCACAGGGTGAAGCTGGAAGCCGAGGGCGAAGAGTTCTACGTGATAACCCTCGAACTTGCGGAGGACTATGCCGTGGGGGCGGAGGTGGACATCTCGTTCAAATCCACCCACGTGGCACTTGCAAAACAGCTCCGGGGCGAGGTCAGCATTTCCAACAGGGTGGCGGCGAGGGTCGTTGAACTGAAGAGGGGCGAACTGCTGACGGACGTTCTGCTCGAGAGCGGAGCGGGAAAATTTTACGCGCTCACCACGACGGACGCCGCCGTGCGGATGGGCATAGCTCCGGGGGACAGCGTTACGGCCCTCATGAAAGCCAGCGATCTTTACCTTTCGAAAGGGCACCTCTAAAAAGTGTCATGAGCGAGCAAAGTGTAAGGCGGACGGAGCGGAGAAACCGGAATGTACACGGAGTACATGAGGATTTCGAGCACCGACCAACGCAGCAATTTGGGCGCGCAATAAGTTTTTAGAGGTGCCCGAAAGTGTGACCGGCGGAAAGCCATTGAGGGCACCTCTATTACTTGTCATGAGTCCCGATGCAATCGGGATGCAAGGCGAACGGAGTCCCGATAGTATCGGGATAAACTTCGAAACCGGAGTCCCGACCTGTCGGGATGAGGATTTTGATCCCGACCTGTCGGGACAACGAAGCAATTGAAACGCGGAATAAATACATAGAGGTGCCCATGAATCAGCACTTCGACACCGAACCGTTCCTGCTGTCCTTCAGGCTCGCAGGGATGACCACGGCGATCCTGTTTCTTCTGTGCGTGCCGCTCGCCTGGAAACTGGCGGGCGCCCGTTCGAGGGTCAAGCCTTTCGTCGAGGCATTTGTGAGCATGCCGATCGTGCTGCCTCCCACCGTTCTGGGATTTTATCTTCTGGTGATTCTCTCCGACCGCTCGCCGCTGGGGGCCTGGCTCGGCGACACGCTGGATGCCGGTCTCGTCTTCAGTTTCGAAGGGATTCTCATCGCGTCGTGCGTCTACTCGCTGCCGTTCATGCTTCAGCCGCTCCAGTCCGGCATGGAGCAGGTTCCGGCAAGGCTGCTCGAAGCCTCCTACGCCCTGGGGAAATCGAAGCTGCAGACTCTCCTGCGGGTCATTCTTCCGAACATCAAGCCGTCGCTCTTGACCGGCGTGGTCATCACCTTCGCCCATACGGTCGGAGAGTTCGGCGTCGTGCTGATGGTCGGAGGCAGCATCCAGGGTGAAACGAGGGTCGCCTCGATAGCGATCTACGAACTGGTCGAGACGCTCGACTACACTACGGCCCATCTCTATTCGATGATTCTGATCGTCTTCAGCTTTGCCGTTCTCCTGCTCGTCTACACCTTCAACCGCCGCAAGGGCGAATCGGAGGGACGGTAATGATCGCTGTATCGGCGAGAAAGAGGCTCTTCGGGGCGGGAGGGGATTTCCTGATGGAGATCGACGTGCGGATCGGACGGGGTGGGATTACCGCGATTGCCGGTCCTTCCGGCAGCGGCAAGACAACCTTTCTGCGGATGCTCGCGGGCCTGACCGCTCCCGACGACGGTCTGCTCGAAGTCGACGGCCGGATCTGGTTCAGGGGTAAAGGGGGGCGGAAGCCCAGGGTCAATCTGAGTCCCCAGGAACGGGGCGTCGGGATCGTTTTTCAGGGGTATGCACTTTTTCCGCACATGACCGTTCTCGGAAACCTGCTCTACGCTTCGCCGGACAGGGCAATGGCCGAGAAGTTGCTTGCCATGACCGGGCTCCGGCAGCTTCGGGACGTCAGGCCCGGCAATCTCTCGGGAGGGCAGAAGCAGCGCGTAGCCCTCGCCCGCGCACTGATGCAGAAGCCCCGCCTCCTGCTGCTCGACGAGCCGCTTTCCGCCCTCGACGAACGGATGAAGTCGCTGCTGCAGGACGAACTTCTCAAAGTTCATCGGGAACTCGGCGTGACCATGCTGATCGTGACCCACGATTCGAGTGAGATCTACAAGCTGTGTGACCGCGTGCTGGTTTTCGAGAAAGGCGGGATCGCGGCCGACACGTCGCCGCACGAACTGTTCGTCAAGGGAGCGACGACCCAGAAGTTCGCTTTCAAGGGGGAAATTCTCGAAATCAGGGCCGTCGACGCCATTCACGTGGCGGTGGTCGCCATCGGCAACAACCTGGTCGAGGTGGTGATCGACGCGCAGGAAAAGGAGAGTCTTGCGCCGGGGGACAGCGTCGTCATAGGGACCAAGGCGTTCAATCCGACCGTGAGAGCGTTCGAAAAGGGAGAGTTCGACTTTTCGAAGCTGTAAGCCTGAATAATTCATGAGAATTCGAACATCCGGACTGTAGCTTTCACAGGATATCCAGCATCCATGCCTTCGCGTGTCCCACTCGTCGCTACGTTTCCGACCCTGAAACCCAATCCCTGATTTCCGTTTGTTTCTTTCTTTCGGGGTTCGCCGTCGGAATCGGTATCGAAACCACAGCAATCCATTTCGACCCCGAAACCCGATTACGTTTCTCCCGCCTGACACTGAGCACATAGCACCGTCCTCCCCCGTTTTTCATCCTTTGGTGAATTATTCAGGTAAGGTGCCTCTCTGTATGTATTCCGCGTTTCAATCGCTTCGTTGTCCCGATTCGATCGGGACTCATGACAAGTAATAGAGGTGCCCTGTAGAGAACCGGGGCGCGTTTCAGGAGCCGTAGGTTGTTTCGATATGCTTCGCGACTTTTTCAAGAAGCCACATCGGTGTCGATGTTGCGCCGCAGACACCGACGCTTTCGACCGGACTTTCGCTGAACCACTCGCCCTGTATCTCCGATTCGTCCTCCACGAAATAGCTGCGGGGATTGGATTGCCTGCAGATGTTGAAGAGCACCTGGCCGTTCGAGCTCTTTCTGCCCGCTACGAAGACGATCACATCGTTTTCGGCTGCGAAATCGTGCAGTTTCCGGTTTCTGTTCGATACCTGGCGGCAGATGGTGTCCTTGTAGACGAATGCCGGAAGGGCGCCGGTCGTGTCGGCGGTCGTCAGGTCTGTGTCCCGAATGTCTTTCCATGAGGAGGCGTCGCCGCGGTTTCTTTCGGGAGCTTTTGAATGGAAGAGCTTTTCGAGGTTTTCCTTGAGCAGATAAAACCCCGGAACGTCCATGGTCGTCTGCGAAATGAGCGCGGTGCGGCGGGTGAAATCGATACCGGCCAGCTCTCCGGGCTCCGAAAGATCGGCGTGCCTGACGATGATGGCGCTCCGGTCGCAGTGGCCGTTGATGCCTATGACCTCGGGATGAGCCTTTTTGCCGTAGATGATGATCTGAAAGCCCAGTTCGTGCAGCAGTTGCACCGTCCGTTGCAGCTTCGCAACGACGGGGCAGGTCGAATCGGTGACCGAGAGGCGGTTTTCCTCCGCGGTTCCGTAGGTCGAGGGCGGTTCGCCGTGCGCGCGGATAAGCACCGGGGAGTCCTTCAGCGCGTGGTACTCATCCATGCCGATGGTGATCAGTCCGAGGGATTCGAGGCGCTTCACCTCGACTTCGTTATGCACGATGTCTCCCAGACAGTAAAGTGTCCCGCCGAGTTCCCTGAGTTTTTCCTCGGCGAGGTGGATCGTGCTCTGCACTCCGATGCAGAAGCCGGAGGAGGTTCTGTCAAGATTAACTTTCACGGCGACTATGAATGATACTTCGGGCCGTTGCTTCGTTGTCCCGACGAGTCGGGACTCATGACAATAAAACAGAGGTGCCCTTATGTCCGCCCGGTGAAACGAATATAGCTAAAAATGCCGGAACGAGCGGTCCGCTCAGACATTGAAGCGGAAGACGATGACATCGCCGTCGCTGACGATGTACTCCTTGCCCTCGGAGCGCATTCTGCCTGCCTCCCTGGCCTTCTGTTCGGAGCCGTGGGTGATCATGTCGTCGTAGGAGATCACCTCCGCCCGGATGAAACCCTTTTCGAAGTCGGTATGTATCGCTCCCGCAGCTTCCGGCGCCGCCGCTCCCTTGCGGATGGTCCAGGCATGGACCTCCTTTTCGCCCGCAGTGAAGTAGGTCTGGAGTCCGAGCAGGTCGTAGGCGGTGCGGATGAGGCGGTCGAGGCCGGACATGTCGAGCCCCAGGCTCGAGAGGAATTCGGGCCTCTCTTCCTCCGGGAGCTCGGCGATGTCGGCTTCGGCCCTGGCGCTGATGATCAGCATTTTCGCTCCCTCGCTTTCCGCGATGTCGGCGACTCCGGCCGTGAAGGCGTTGCCGTCGGGAAGATCGCTTTCCGCAACGTTTGCCGCGTAGAGCACCGGTTTGGCCGACAGCAGGAAAAACTGCGCACCCAGCTCCTTCTCCTTTTCGGATGCGAGCAGCTTCCGGGCCGGGATCCCTTCGCCGAGTCCGGCGATGATTTTCTCGGCAAGTTCCACGGCGGGCTGCAGTTCCTTCTCCTTGCGGGCGTTTTTCCTCAGTTTGTCGATCCGTTTTTCCATGCTTTCCAGGTCGGCCAGCATCAGCTCGGTTTCGATCGTGGTGATGTCGCCCGCCGGGTCGACCCGGCCTTCGACATGAATGACGTTCGTGTCCTCGAAACAGCGGACCACGTGAACGATGGCGTCGACCTCCCGGATGTGGGAAAGAAACTGGTTTCCGAGGCCTTCGCCTTTGCTCGCCCCCCTGACGAGGCCGGCGATATCGACGATTTCGAGCGTAGCGGGAACGATCGTCGACGTATTGACCAGAGCCGCGAGCCTGGCGAGGCGCCCGTCGGGAACGGGCACGATGCCGGCGTTGGGCTCGATGGTACAGAACGGGTAGTTTTCAGCCTCCGCCTGTTTCGCCGTAATGGCATTGAACAGGGTGGATTTCCCGACATTGGGGAGTCCGACGATGCCGCAGCGTAAAGACATGTGCTCTTGCGGGTTTGGTGACACTCGGCACGCCCCGTGGAGGGGCGTTTCATTCCGTTCCGGCTTGCGCGGGCAGCACCCTTCCGGAACGGCTCTTGAAGTAATCAATATATTTGCAAAAAGCAAAATTATTTTATAAAATGTGAGGCTAAGTCAAAATGTTGCAGATATCGGACGCGAAGCGAAAAAAATCATTGTGGCGATCGACGGGCCGGCGGCCTCGGGCAAGAGTACGACGGCGCGCCGGGTGGCCGGAAAACTCGGTTACGTGTATATCGATACCGGCGCCATGTACCGTTCGGTGACACTCCGGGCGCTGGAGTCCGGCATGATGGACGAGCTTCGCCTGACCCCTGAAAAGGTCCGGTTCCTGCTCGAAGGAATCGCTGTTACGTTCGAGGCCGGTCGCGTCTTTCTCGACGGAAGGGACGTAACCTCGGCAATCAGGGAGAACAGGGTCTCGCGTCACGTCAGTTTCATCAGTTCCCTGAAACCCGTCCGGGATCATCTCAAGGCGCTGCAGCAGGAGATAGGCTCCGGGAAGGGGGTCGTGATGGACGGCCGGGATATCGGCACGATTGTCTTTCCCGATGCCGAGTTGAAGATCTTTCTCGTCGCCGATGTTTCCGAACGGGCGAAACGGCGCCATCGGGAACTCCTGCCGGGAAATCGCGAGGGCGGTCTTCTGCCCTCGATCGACGAGCTGAAGCGCGAGATAGAACAGCGTGATCGCGACGACGCGGTGCGGGCGCACGCGCCGTTGAAAAAACACCCGGATGCGGTCGAGATCGACACCTCCGGCCTGACGATCGAGGAGCAGGTCGAGTGCGTCTACAGGCTCGCTATGGAGAAAATAGCCGGCACTGCCGAATGCGGAGCCGGGGCGTAATTTTTTTTGTCCGGCCTGCCCGGTTTGCGGGGTCGGCCGGAAGTTGCAGTTAACCGTTAACCATAAAAACCTCCTGCTGAAATCTCTCGCGGCAGGGGGAGAAATCACAAGAGAGGAAGGAATCAATTAATGTCAGAAACACAAACAATCGAAAAAGAAAAACAGAAGGGAACGGAAACAGGCCGGGGAGGCGGAAGGATCAAATTTTTCGCTGATTACGACCCTTCGGAACTCCAGGAAATGGAGGAGCTTTACTCCAGCACCCTGAACGAAATCAGCCAGGAGGAGATCGTCAAGGGTACGATCGTCTCCATATCCAACAAGGACGTGACCATCGATGTCGGGTACAAGTCGGAAGGCATCGTTTCGAAACTCGAATTCAAGGACGAGGATGAGCTCAAGGTCGGTGACGAGGTGGAGGTCTATCTCGAAAACATCGAGGACAAGATGGGCCAGCTCATTCTTTCCAAAAGAAAAGCCGACGTTCTCAGAATCTGGGATAAAATCTACGATTCGATCGAAAATGACACCATTATCAACGGCAAGATCATCAACCGCGTCAAGGGCGGAATGACGGTTTCACTGTCCGGGGTCGAGGCGTTTTTGCCCGGTTCCCAGATCGATGTCAAGCCGGTCCGCGATTTCGACGCTCTCGTCGGCAGGACGATGGACTTCAGGGTCGTCAAAATCAACCCTGTCACGCAGAATATCGTCGTGAGTCATAAAGTCATCCTCGAAGAGGAGTACGCTGCCAAGAGGGAGGAGATGCTGGCCAACATCAAGGTCGGCATGGTTCTCGAGGGTTCCGTCAAGAACATCACCGACTTCGGCATCTTCGTCGATCTCGGGGGTCTCGACGGTCTTGTCCACATCACGGACATCACCTGGGGCAGGATCAACCATCCTTCCGAAGTCGTCGAGCTCGATCAGCCGATCAAGGTTGTCGTCGTAGGATTCGACGAGGAAACCAAGCGCGTTTCCCTCGGCATGAAGCAGCTCGAGCCTCATCCGTGGGAAAACATAGAGATCAAATATCCCGTCGGCTCCAAGACCAACGGACGCGTTGTATCGATTACCGACTACGGTGCGTTCGTCGAGATCGAAAAGGGTATCGAGGGACTCGTCCATATCTCGGAAATGAGCTGGACGCAGCATATCAAGCATCCGAGCCAGTTCGTGTCGCTGGGTCAGGAGGTCGAGGTCGTCATCCTCAACATCGACAAGGAGCACACCAAGCTCTCCCTCTCGATGAAGCGTGTTACCGAGGACCCGTGGATCGCTCTTTCGGAGAAGTACATCGAAAATTCGATGCACAAGGGCACCGTCAGCAACATCACCGACTTCGGTGTATTCGTCGAGCTCGAGCCCGGCGTGGACGGTCTGGTGCACATCTCCGATCTGTCCTGGACAAAGAAGATCCGCCATCCGAGTGAACTGGTCAAAAAGAACCAGGAACTCGAGGTCAGGGTGCTGAAGTTCGATGTCAACGCGCGGCGCATCGCGCTCGGTCACAAGCAGATCAATCCCGATCCGTGGGACGAGTTCGAGCAGAAGTACGCAGTGGGTTCGGAATGCGCCGGCACCATTTCCCAGATCATCGAGAAAGGCGTCATCGTTATCCTTCCGGGAGACGTGGACGGTTTCGTGCCGGTATCCCATCTGCTGCAGGGCGGCGTGAAGGATATCAACGCCTCATTCAAGGTCGACGACGAGCTTCCGTTGCGCGTGATCGAGTTCGACAAGGAGAACAAGCGCATCATTCTTTCCGCTCTCGAGTATTTCAGGGACAAGAGCAAGGAAGAGATCGAAGAGTATCTCAAGGCTCATCCCAACGAGAAGAAGGAGATCGAGGACGCCAGCGCAGAGCTCGAGTCCAAGCCGTCGTCCGGTGGCAGGAAAGGGTCCGCAAAGTCCTGACGCCGGGATATTCACCAGCCGTTCTGGACACACGGATGGCAACGAAAGCCTCGCCGGGGTTCTCCCGTGCGAGGCTTTCCTTTTTATTGCGTTCGGCTGGGCCGGGCTTAGTGACCAGTTGGGGAAAAGATCGATTCCGATACCGACGGCGATCCCCGAAAGAAGAGCAATCGGAAATCAGGATCGGGATCGGGTTTCGGGGTCGAAGGGGAATCAGTTGGCAGTCGGCAATGTAAGAGTGATTCCCGATTCCGACGGCGAAACACTTGTCACTAAGCCCGCGAGAGCGGGCGTCGTCTCTAAGCTCGGCGAAGCCCGAGCGACATCACTAAGCCTGACACCGTCAGGCGTCGTCACCAAGCAAGGCGAAGCCAAAGCGCCGTCACTGGTCACTGAAGTATTCAGGCTAATAGCCGTAACTTTTCAGCAGACCCTTCTTTCTGCGCCAGTTCGGCCGAACCTTGACGAAAAGCTCAAGGAAAACCGGTCTTCCGAGAAACTCCTCGATATCCTTCCGCGCGGCCTGACCCAGTTTTTTCAGGGCCGCCCCCTTTTTCCCGATGAGGATATGCTTCTGTGTATCGCGTTCGACGACGATGGAGCAACGGATGAGGTCCTTCTTCGACGGGTCCTTTTCGTGCTGTTCCCTGAATTCGTCGATAACCACTTCGGTTGCGTAGGGTATTTCCTTGCCGTACTGCAGAAAGATTTTTTCCCTGACGATTTCTCCGACGAAAAAACGTTCCGGAGACGTGCTGAGCATCTCTTCCGGATAGAAAGGATGTTCGTACGGCATGAAAGGGAGGAGCGCCTCGATCAGAAGGTCGGTGTTTTCGCCGTGAAGAGCCGATATCGCAATCGCTTTCTGCGGCGACCAGAGCTTCCGGACGAGATACAGGGCGTGCTCCCGCTGCCGGGTCGAAAGACGATCCGCCTTGTTGAGCACCACGACGACGGGTTTCCCGGACGGGGCGATCCATTCTCCGAAAAGCATTTCGGCCAGGGACCGGTCGAACGGCTCCCCCTTGCCCGATACGGGAATCATCATCACGATCGCATCGGCCTCCCTGATCGTATCCCGCGTGGTTTTCAGCATGGCTTCATGGAGCATCTGCATCGGTTTCATGATGCCCGGGGTATCGAGAAAGACGATCTGACAGGTATCGTTATGGTAGATGCCGGTGATTTTTTTTCTTGTGGTTTGGGGTTTAGGGGTTACAATTGATAGTTTATGATCCAGCAGGTGGTTCATAAGGGTCGATTTTCCCGCGTTCGGCGGACCGACGATAACTGCGTAACCGCAGCAGAAGGGTTTTGTCTCTGGCATCGGACGGGTGTTTGCGCTCGGTATGTGGTATGGTACAACGATACGAAATCTTCCGCACATCGGCAGGATGTCGCTTTTCGGGGAGAGTGGGCGGGACCGTCCTTCTCACGGGAGCAGGGCGGCCGCGTGCGCTGCAATCAAGGGGTGAACCCGGTGGCCGGCGACCGGAATGCACAGACGGGGAACGCCGATGGTGAATCAGTACAACAGGCTGGACGTCTGGCTGTTCGGTTTCATGCTGGGCCTCATCGTGTTCGGGCTGCTCGCGATTTTCAGCGCAAGCAACGGTATCGGCCAGGCGGAACTGTTCTATAAACAGTTTGCATGGTCCGGTATAGGTTTGATGGCCATGGCGGCGATATACTATGCCGATCACAGGAAGATAATGGAGTACGCCTATATTTTTTATGCCGTCGGTATAGTTCTTCTTTTGCTTGTGTTGTTTTTCGGGACAAAAGTTGCAGGAGCGACAAGCTGGCTTCGTATAGGTTTTATCAGCCTCCAGCCTTCCGAAATAGCAAAAGTGACAACCATTCTCGCACTTGCGCGATATCTTTCCAGCGATAAAACCGATATATCCTCGATACAGGGCGTATGCATGGCGTTGACCATAGCCGTCATTCCAGCTTTTCTTGTCGTGCTGCAGCCGGATATGGGGACGACTCTGACCTACCTTTCATTTGTTTTTCCCGTCATGATCATGGCGGGATTCAATGTTTACTATCTCCTGTTGCTGATCATGCCGTTTTTTCTGACCGTAATGGGATTTTTCAATATTTATTTGCTCGTGTTTCTTTCCGTTTCCGGTTTCGTCCTGCTTTTTGTGCTTCGCAAGGGTTTCCGGTTTTCCCAGCTTGCCGTCACGCTCGGCGGGTTTGCCGGAGGCCTGTTCACCATGCGCTTTGCCGGGAACATCCTGCAGCCTCATCAGATGAAGCGGATACAGACGTTCCTCGATCCGATGTCCGATCCGCAGGGGGCCGGCTACAACGCCCTGCAGGCGAAGATCGCCATCGGCTCCGGAGGGATTTTCGGAAAAGGATTTCTTGAGGGCACCCAGACGCAGCTCCGGTTCATTCCCGCCCAGTGGACCGATTTTATCTTCTGCGTGATCGGTGAGGAGATGGGGCTCGTCGGCACCATGACGCTTCTCGGGCTTTTTCTCGCTCTGATGTTGCGAATGCTCTGGCATGTGAGCATCATCAAAAACAAGTTTGTCGAGCTTACCCTGGTCGGATTCGTCTCGCTCTGGTTCGTGCATGCGCTGATCAACGTCGGAATGACCATCGGGTTGTTTCCTGTCATCGGCGTTCCGCTGCCGTTTCTTTCCTACGGGGGATCTTCGCTTCTCGCCAACATGGTCATGGTGGCGCTCGCGCTCAATTTTCACCGGAACAAACGGAACCTGGGGTACTGAAGCGGGATAAAAGAGAGCGGCCTTTGAAGGAAGCCGCTCTCGTCCGGTTTCGCCGGAAAGGTGATGCCTGTTTGGGGGGGGGGGCGTTACCTGATTTTGTAGACAAAACGTTTGCCGCCCTTGCCGGAGGGAACGCGCTCGATCTCTTCGTCGGCCATTCCGTACTTGTTGAACCACAGGCTTACCGAGGTACCCTTGGTGTTGAGGGCGTCGGCTATCTCCTTCGGCTTGAAGGATCTCTGGGGCTGAGAGCGGAGCAACTCCTTGATCGCGGCGCCGAGCTGGCCCCTGCCGTACCTCGTGTAACCGCCCGGGCGGGTTTCCGTCTTACCGGTCGCTTCTTCCAGTCTGGAAAGTCTCTGGTCCAGCCGTTTGATTACCGAGGAAAGTTCGCTTTCGATCGGTTGTATTTTTTCCCGGCATTCGTTTTGTATCAGAGCTATTTTTTCCTGTAATTCTTTTTTCTTGTCGACAAGCGACTGGAACTCATCGAATTTCTGGATGAAAAGATCATACTTGTCGGGATTCGATGCATCAGATTTTTTCATGTTCGTGGTGTTCTTTTTTAACAGTTCGGTGTTTTCTTTTTTATGCCTTTCAGGCGATTATAATATAAATGAAAGTATATTTGTATACAAAATATTCATTTTTCTTTGCTGAAAGATATATCTCTTTTACTGTGTCTCTGAAGTAATAGTCTTGTATTGTTCGGGTGTTTTTTTGTTCCTGCTTTCTCTGTTTATGGAATGTTGTCCTGTGCGAAAGATGCCGCAAGAAAAAAGCGTTCTGGCGATAACTCTCGGTTGCAAGCTGAACTATGCCGAATCATCGTCGATACTGGAAACCTTTGTCCGGAAAGGGTGGAGGATTGCCGCGGAAAACGATGCTCCCGATCTTGTTATCGTTCATACCTGCGCCGTTACCGGACGGGCCGGACAGAAGTCCCGTCAGCAGATCAGGAAAACGATGAAGAAATATCCCGCGAGCAGAATCGCCGTTATCGGATGTTACGCGCAACTGGAGGCGGATCGTGTCGAGAGTATGGAGGGGGTGGATACGATTCTCGGATCGAGGGAGAAGTTTTTCACGGATAACTACATGCAAGGCGGCGACAAGGGGGTATTCAGGGCGGTTTCGTCCCTGTGGGCTCCCGGGGAGCGGGCCTTTCCCGCCCGCTCCCCGGTTCTCGGGAACGTCAGGGGCCGGACGCGCGCATTTCTGAAGATCCAGGACGGCTGCGATTACGGGTGCGCCTATTGCGCCATTCCCCTTGCAAGAGGCCGCTCGAGGTCCGTCGATCCCGGCACCGTTCTCCGGGAGGCGTCCGCCCTTGCGACCGCGGGATACAGGGAGATCGTGCTCACGGGAGTGAACATCGCCGATTACCGTCACGGAGGGGAGACGATCTCCGATCTTCTGCAGGCGCTCGACGCCACCGTGGATGTCCTTCGCATACGCATCAGCTCCGTCGAGCCGGACCGTTGCGACGACAGGTTGTTGCGGACCGTCGCCTCCTCCCCGAAGATCATGCCGCATTTTCATCTTCCCCTGCAGGGGGGATCCGACGAGATACTCCGGGCCATGCGCCGACCTTACACCGTTGCGGAGTATCGGGAGAGGTTTCTCCGGGCCGTGGAGCTCGTTCCCGATTGCGCGATAGGGGCGGATGTCATGGCGGGATATCCCGGCGAGAGTGAAAGGGATTTCCAGGGCATGTACGATCTTCTCGAAAGTCTTCCGATAGCCTATCTGCATGTTTTTCCGTGTTCCGTCCGTCCGGGTACCGAGCTTGCCCGTCAGGTGGAGCGGGGATCGCGCCGGAGAGTTCCTCCCGACGTCGTGCGTCGGCGGAGCCGCCTGCTGCACGAGCTCGGGGAAAAAAAGAAAGAGGCGTTCGTCGGGCGGTTCGCTTCCGGAACGCTCCAGGTGCTTTTCGAGGAAATCTCCCGCGAAAAGGACGGCAGCGAGCGCTATTCGGGCTATTCACGGAACTATATCAGGGTCGGTGTTCCGGCGGAGGCGGCGCGCGACGGGGCAGGGTACCTCGGGGAGGTTAAAACCGTCCGGATCGAAAGCGTCGCGCCCGATTTGAAATTGGAGGGCAGAATCGTAACTTAAACGGTTTTGCCGGATAGCGGTAACCGACGGAAAAGTTTTTTTTACAACCACAATTATTTCCAGCGATGCCAATCAAGTCACGTATTCGGACGATTCCCGATTATCCCCAGAAAGGGATCATGTTCCGCGACATCACCACCCTCATCAAGGACCCGGTGGGTTTCCGGCTGGTTATCGACCAGTTTACCCAGCATTACATCGAAAACGGGACCGATTTCGACGTGATCGTCGGTATGGAGGCGAGGGGTTTCATCATCGGCGGAGCGCTTTCCTATACCCTCGGGAAAGGGTTCGTTCCCGTCAGGAAACCCGGCAAGCTTCCGGGGGAGGTGGTCGACCAGGAGTACCAGCTCGAATACGGCACCGACAAGGTTGAAATGCACATCGACGCGCTCGAACACGGTTCGCGGGTGCTGCTCGTCGACGATCTGCTCGCGACAGGAGGAACGGCACTTGCCGGCGCGGCTCTGGTGGAAAAGGTAGGGGCTGTCGTGGCTGAAATGGCTTTCATCGTCAATCTGCCCGACATCGGCGGTCAGAAGAAACTCGAGGACAAGGGCTACTCCCTCTATTGCCTTACCGAATTCGAGGGTGAGTAATGGACACCTCTACGTAATTTGTTGCGCGACCCGAATACTTCGTTGTCCCGACAGGTCGGGATTCCGGTTTTGAAGTTTATCCCGATTGCTATCGGGACTCCGTCCGCCTTGTCTTCAGCTCGCTCACGACAAATACATAGAGGTGCCCTGATCCGGACCCCGGCCTGTTTCAAACTACCTAACACCGAAAGTTTTTATGAAAGATTCCCTGTTTCGTTTGTTGTCAACGGCGGCGTTCGCTGCACTGTTCGTCTCCGGATTCAACGGGGTTCTGCTTGCGTCGGAAGCTGCCGAGACCGTTCATGCGGTTCCGGCGGTTCACCATCTTCCTCCGGTCTGGACGGTCTTGCCGTTTGCCGTTCTGCTTCTCATGATCGCGACCGGTCCTCTTTTCTATCATCATTTCTGGGAGCGCCACTATCCTAAAATTTCCGTCGGACTCGGGGGGGCTGTCGCGATCTATTACGGTTTTTTCATGGATCACGGGACGCACGCCCTTCTGCACACCCTTGAAGAGTACATCTCGTTCATAGCGCTGATCGCGTCGCTGTTCATCGCCTCGGGCGGTATTCTGATAAAGATCGAGCAGCGCGGACGGCCGCTTCTGAATGCGGGACTGCTGTTCTTCGGTTCGATTCTGGCCGACGTGATCGGCACAACGGGGGCCTCCATGTTGCTTATTCGTCCCTACATGCGGATCAACGAGGGGCGTCTCCAGCCCTTTCACATCGTTTTCTTCATCTTTCTCGTCAGCAATATAGGAGGTGGACTGACGCCTATCGGTGATCCGCCGCTGTTCCTCGGGTTCCTCAAGGGCGTTCCGTTTTTCTGGATCCTTTCGGAAGTCTGGCATATCTGGCTGGTTACGGTGCTCGTCATTCTCGGGATATTCGTAGTGCTCGACATGCGGGCGGGCAAGGGCACCATGCCCGCCGAGCTCGAAGGCCGCATCAGCGGCGGCGTTACTATTACCGGCGCCAGAAGTTTCCTCTACCTCGGCGTCGTCATTGTCGCCGTCTTTCTCGACCCCGCCGTCATAGAGGGTTTCCCGAGCCTGCAGGAGATGTTACACGTGCCGTTCGGCATCCGCGAGGTCATCATGTTCGCCGTCGCTTTCCTGGCCTACAGGACCGCCGACAAGGAGGCCATGAGAGGAAACGAGTTCAACTTCGAGCCCATCAAGGAGGTCGCATTTCTTTTCATCGGTATCTTTTCCACGATGATTCCCGCGCTCGACCTTATCGGCGCCTATGCGGAATCCCATGCCGCGGAATTTTCCGTGTCACGCTTTTACTGGATGACGGGAGCCCTTTCCGGCGTGCTCGACAACGCTCCGACCTATCTGAACTTTCTCGCGGGGTCGATGGGCAAGTTCGGTTCCGATATCGGCTCGGTCGAAGCGGTTCGCGGTTTCGCCTCGGGCATGCCGTCTCCTATCGAGGGTGACGTGCCTTCGGACGTTTACCTGCTCGCCATCTCGGTTGCAGCCGTGTTTTTCGGGGCCATGACCTATATCGGCAACGCGCCAAACTTCATGGTCAAGAATATCGCCGAGCAGGCCGATACCGAAGTGCCGGGCTTCGTCGAATATGTCTACAAGTATTCACTTCCGGTTCTGGTGCCGGTATTCGCCGTGATCTGGTTTATCTTTTTCAACTATTAACAAACCTGTGCCATGAAGGGATTTGTCAGAGCGATACAGGATGGCGACAAGGGAATGGTGTTCAGAAACTCGGTGTACCTGCCGTTTCATCTGGAGCTCCTCAGCGTATGGATCGGCAAGGAGATGTCCCTGCTTGCGGCGCCCGACCTGCTTACGGATTTCTGCGACGGAAACGGCCAGGTCGCAGTCCGCGAAGGGGAGCGATACACGAACCTCGTTTTCAGGAAATGCGGGGAGCTGAGAAAGGACCTCGGACACGACAAGGGCCATGTCATCCTACATGCCGCGGAGAAGGGGAGTGATATTTTCAGGGATGAAAACAGACATTACATCAAGGTCTATTTCACAAACAGACACACGCTCGACTTCGAACTGGTCGAGGACCCCTACTACCTCTGATCCGCATCAGATCCGTTGTTTCCGGAAGAAAGCCTTCCGGACCGGTCTTCCGGGACGGCGGGCGTGCCGTCGGCCGGTTCTCATCCGACCCTGAGGCTCTGGCTGACGGCATGTTTGAACTCTTTCGAGATTTTGAAGGTCGGGACGTTTTTCGCGTCCACCTCGACTTTTTCGCCCGTTCTCGGATTGCGGGCCATTCGCTGGTTCTTGTAGCGGATGTTGAATGAACCGAACCCCCTGATCTCGATTCTCCTTCCCTCTTTCAGGGAGTCTATGATGCTGTCGAAAAGGCAGTCCACCACGGCTTCGGTTTCGTGCTTGGTCAGACCGGTCCTGTGAGAGATGGTATTGACGAGGTCTGCTTTTGTCGTTGTTTTGCTCATGGGTGTAAGTTCTAAGTTTAAAAAACCTTATCTGTATTTATTGTAACCACATTCTTACCGCAACAATTCCAATGAGTACGGCGAACATCTTCCGGAGCAGTTCGCTGGTCATTCCGGTCGCGATTTTCGCTCCGAAAAACGCTCCGGCGAAGAGACCGAGGGCGACCAGCAGTCCGAACAGGATGTTTTCACCCGAGATCTTGCCCGCCCGGTAATATTCGGCGACCCCGAGGATGCCGACCGGCAGGAGAAGGGCGATCAGGGAGGTCGCCGTGGCCGCATGCTGGCTGAGCCCCAGAATCATGACGAGCGCCGGTACGATCACTATCCCTCCGCCTATGCCGAACATGCCGGAGAGCACTCCGGCCGCAATCCCCGTCAGGAACATCCAGAAAAACTGCATGGTCTTTCTCCCCTAACCTGAATAATTCACGAGAGTTCAAACACCTGACCCCCGATCGTTTCTTTCGGGGTTCACCGTCGCCGTCGGAATCGGTATCGAAACCATCTCGATCCACTTCGACCCCGATCCCGATAGCGACCCCGATTCCCGATTAAGTAAGTTTCTCCCGCCTAACACTTGGCACAGAGCACCTGACACCGTCTTCCCCTCCGGAAAAGCTGTCATGAAGCGGCCGCCGCTCCTCCAGAGGCCGCGATGATCGCGTCGATCTCATCGCTGTCGAGCGACTCCTTCCGTATGAGCTCCTCGGCGAGTGCATGGAGAAGGTGCTTTTTGTCGTTGAGAATGCGTTTGGCGTTTTCCATGCACTCCATGACAATATTGCGCACCTCGACGTCTATCTGCAGGGCGGTTTCCTCGCTGTATTCGCGGACGTGGGAATAATCCTTGCCGAGAAAGACCTCCTTGTGGCCGTTGCCGTAATTGATTGGGCCGAGTTTTTCGCTCATGCCCCAGTTGCGGACCATTTTCCTCGCGATTTCCGTGGCCTTTTCGATATCGTTTTCGGCGCCGGTGCTCGTCTGGTCGAAAATGAGCTTTTCAGCCGCCCTTCCGCCCAGCGCATAGGTTATGATCGCTATCAGGTTGTCGCGGTCCTGGGTATAGCGGTCCTCTTCCGGAAGATATGCGGTCTGTCCGAGGGATCGGCCCCTGGGTATGATGGTCACCTTGTGAATGGGGTCCGAGCCCTTGGTGAATTTCGCCACCAGGACGTGCCCGGATTCGTGGTAGGCCGTGATCTTTTTCTGTTCGTCGGAAATGTACATGCTCCGGCGTTCGGGTCCCATCAGGATTTTATCCCTTGCCTCGTCGAAATTTTCGCGGCCGATCTCCTGTCCGCCCTGGCGGGAGGCGAGGAGCGCAGCCTCGTTGATGAGGTTGGCCAGGTCCGCACCCGAAAAGCCGGGAGTGCTCTGTGCGATCGTTTTCAGATCGACGTCCGGGTTGAGAGGCGTTTTGCGCGCATGAATCTTCAGGATCGATTCCCGGCCGCGTATGTCCGGCTTGTCTATCATGACCTGCCGATCGAATCTGCCGGGTCTGAGAAGTGCCGTATCGAGCACGTCCGGCCGGTTCGTCGCCGCGATCAGGATAACGTTGTCCTTGGTCGTGAAGCCGTCCATTTCGACGAGAAGCTGGTTCAGCGTCTGTTCACGTTCGTCGTGCCCGCCGCCGAGCCCCGCGCCGCGGCTGCGGCCCACGGCGTCGATCTCGTCGATGAAGACGATGCACGGAGCGTTCTTTTTCGCGGTTTCGAAAAGGTCGCGGACCCTGGCCGCTCCCACACCGACGAACATCTCGACGAAATCCGCTCCCGAGATGGAAAAGAACGGAACCTTCGCCTCGCCGGCAATCGCTTTCGCAAGAAGTGTCTTACCCGTGCCGGGAGGTCCGAGGAGCAGAACCCCCTTGGGGATCTTGCCGCCGATTTTCTGGAATTTTTCGGGATTCATCAGAAACTCGACGGTCTCCTTGAGCTCTTCGACGGCCTCGTCGACTCCCGCGACATCCTCGAAGGTCGTTTTGACGTCGAAATCGCTCACCAGCTTCGCCTTGCTTTTTCCGAAAGCGAAGATGTTTCTCTGCGCGCCGCCGTTCTGCATCGAGAAGCGCCGGAAGATGAAGAAATAAACCGCGGCGAAGATAAGCCAGGGGGCCAGAAGGATGAGGAAGTTGTTGAAATCGTTCGAGCGTTCACGCACGGTTATCTCGATCCCCCTGGCGGAAAGGCGGTCGGCCTGTTCCATCGAAAACTCGGGAACCCTTGTGACGAAACGATCGAGCGTCTGGGTCGACCCGTCGACCAGCCGGAGTTCGGTCGGTTTTTTGAGCGAGCCCCTGAGCAGGGCCGAACGGTCCGGAGACGTTTCGACCGAAAGCGAGGAGAGCAAGTCGGTTTCGACCACCCGCTGATATTCGTTGTAGGCGATGTTCTGCGAGTCGTCCTGGTTGAAAAACCGCTGGAAAACGAAGATGAGCACCATGAAAATCATGATGTAGATGAGAATTCTGGGGAACCGTTCACGGCCCTCCTCTCCGCTTCCCGCTCCGCCGAACCACCCTCCGGAACCGGGGTCTTCGTCTTTTACAGGCTTGAACTTTTCGCCGGCCCGTTTTCTCTTTTCCTCCCTGTCAGCCATCGTCTGTGAGTGCAATCAGTGGTTTCTTGTGTGTAACTTGCTTTTTTAAAAGTAATTAAAAGTAAAACTACAACGAAACGCAAAAAGTTTACCACCGGCGCGGTTTTCAGTCGCCGATTTGCGGCGGGAAGGAGCCCGTTCAGGCTGCCCGCCCCGCAGCACGGGCGACTCCTGTAGGAATAACATCGACTTTTTTTTAAATTCATTGCTTTTGAAACCGGCGGAAACGCACTGCTGAAACCGACAAAAAGAAACGCCCGACGTCATCATGCAAGCAAAATCTGTCCAGAGGGTACGGACGAGATTCGCTCCTTCTCCTACGGGGTATCTCCACGTGGGGGGCCTGCGTACGGCCCTGTACAATTATCTCTATGCCAAAAGAACGAGCGGCGACTTCGTCGTCAGGGTCGAGGACACCGATCAGGCCCGCAAGGTGGAGGGGGCGGACAGGCGCCTGCTGGAAGTGCTCGAAGCCACGGGTATCGTGCCCGACGAAAGTATGGTGAACGGCGGGAACTTCGGCCCCTATGTCCAGTCGGAGCGACTCGGGATATACGCGCGTTACTGCGAGCAGCTTCTCGAACAGAAAAACGCCTACTACTGTTTCTCCACTTCCGAAGAGCTCGAGGAGAATCGCAAGCTGCAGATGAAGCAGGGTATGCAGCCGAAATACAACCGCAAGTGGCTTCCGGAGGACATGGGCGGGAGCGTGCCGCTCGGCGAGATTCGCAAAAAGCTGGACGAGGGGGTTCCCTGCGTGGTGAGGATGCGGGTGCCGGACTACATTTCCGTCATGTTCGACGATATCGTCCGCGGGCCGGTCGAGTTCGATTCGTCGACGATCGACGACCAGGTGCTGATGAAGTCGGACGGTTTTCCGACCTACCATTTCGCGAGTGTCGTCGACGATCACCTCATGGAGATCACGCACGTCATTCGCGGGGAGGAGTGGCTCTCCTCCATGCCGAAACACCTGCTCCTCTACGAGTTTTTCGGCTGGGAGCCTCCCCGCTTCGCGCACCTGCCGCTCCTGCTCAATCCGGACCGGTCCAAACTCAGCAAGCGCCAGGGCGATGTGGCTGTGGAAGATTTTCTCACCAGAGGCTACAGCCCCGAAGCGATCATGAACTTTGTCGCCCTGCTCGGCTGGAACGAGGGGGAGGGTAGTGAAAAGGAGATATACAGTCTCCGGGAACTGATCGAGAAATTCAGCCTGGAACGGGTAGGCAAGGCCGGCGCCGTATTCAATATTGAGAAGCTCGGCTGGATCGAGAAGCAGTACATCAAGACCCGTCCGGCAGAGCAGATCATGGGTGAGATCAAGCCCCTGCTGGAAGAGGAACTGCGACAGAGGCCCACCGAAATGGATGCCGGGCGCATCACTTCCGCGGATTATCTCGGTCGGGTGATCGAGCTCATGCGCGAGCGAGTCGATTTTGAAAACGAATTCGTTACTTTCTGCGACTATTTTTATTTTGATCCACAGGCATACGATGAGAAAGCCGTTCTGAAACGCTGGGCCGCGGACACGAACGAGCTTCTCGGAGAGTTCACCGGCGTCCTGGAAGGTACCGGGGATTTCAGCGCCGCGAATCTCGAGAGCACCCTGAAAGCGTTTGTCGAGACGAAAGGAAAGAAACCGGCGTTTCTCATCCACCCGGTACGGATTCTTACCTCGGGCGTGGGTTTCGGCCCCAGCCTTTACGACATGCTCGAAGTTCTCGGCAGGGATGCCGTGGTCAGGCGTCTCAGGAACGGAATCGAAAGAGTCCCGGCCCTCATGTCCTGATACGAAGTGCGTTACGACCGAACATTACCGATCGCCATGAAACGAAAAGAAAGTTTTCTCTTGCAGAATGTCGGGGGCGAAAACCTGCTTGTGCCCATCGGCGCCCAGGTGATGGATACCAGCGGCATCATTACGCTCAACGAAACCGCTGCGTTTCTCTGGGAGCAGCTCGAGGCGGACAGAAGCGAGGAAGAGCTGGCGGCCGCCCTTGCCGGGGGGTTCGAGGTCGATGAGGCTTCGGCGGCGGCCGATGTTGAAACCTTTATCGCCGAACTGCGGGAGAACGGTCTCCTGGCATGAGCGGTCTGCCGTCCGATTACGGCGCTCTTGTCAGGGAATTGCAGCGGATAGCCTCCGAGCGGCGTCAGCCGCTCAGCGGTACGTTCGAACTGACCCGCCGGTGCAATCTCGGTTGCCGTATGTGTTACGTCGCCAAGCCCGCATCGGACTGCGGCGAGGCGAGGCGCGAACTTTCCGCCTCCGGCTGGCTCGACGTGGCCCGACAGGCGAAGGACGCAGGAACGCTTTTCCTTCTTCTTACCGGCGGGGAGATCCTTCTCCGGCCGGATTTTTTCGATATATACGAGCCCCTGACGACCATGGGCCTGATGATCTCCCTGTATACGAACGGAACCCTTGTTACGCAGACGCTGGCCGGCCGGCTGGCGGAGGCTCCTCCGCACAGGGTCGACATCACGCTCTACGGCGCAACCGCCGATACCTACGAGGGGATAACGGGCGTTGCGGGGAGTTACGGACGATGCATCGGGGGGATCGAGGCTCTGCTGGAACGGGGGATCAGGGTCGGGCTGAAAACAACGATCACCAGGGGGAATCGTCACGAGCTCGACTCCATGCAGCACATGGCCGACGGATGGGGAGTGTCGTTTTCCGCATCCTGGATGTTGACCGGTCGTACGGACGGCGGTCCTTCGGATGCGGCTTCCTGCCGCCTGACGCCGGAAGAGTGCGTCAAGCTCGAATCGCTCGATCCTCTCGCTATCGAGGAGTGGCGCAAGGGTCTGAAAGAGGCGAAACCGAAGAACTTTTACTGCCAGGCGGGCAAATCGTCATACGTCGTCGACGCCGCCGGCCGCATGCATGTCTGTCTGGATCTTCCGGCTCCCGGAATTTCCGTGCCCGAGCACGGTTTCAGAAATGCGTGGGCCGGGGTCGTCGATTACGTGAACAATGCGCCGGGGCTCTCCGGGGAGTGCCGGGACTGTGACGCCGTGCATTACTGTGCGATCTGCCCGGCCTGGTCCTATCTTGAACACGGAACGCTTTCCGGCAGTGTGGAGTATCTCTGTTCGGTGGCCAAAGAAAGAAAAAAGCACTATGAACCCTGACCGTATCAGCCGTTTTTTTTCCATTGCCGGCATGCAGATCGAATTGCAGGCGCCTTCCGATTGTCCCGGCCTGCTTCTGGAGGACCGGACCGATCCCTTCTCCGGCAAACCGCCGCGACCGGCGGCGGCGGTCACCGTCGACTGGCGGGAGAGTGCCGCCCCTCTCCGGGCGGAAGGCGAGCTTGTCTACGATCCGGGTGCGATCTGGCGCATGTTCAGGGGAGAGGGATTCTGGTGCGCGGAGCTCAGCTATGCCGACGACACGGGCGCTGTCGGGAAGGACGGGGTGAGAAGTCTGCTCTACGCGAACGATACATGGGACAGGCTCACCCTGAAGGAGCGCAGGATCGACCCCGGCTGGCACGGCCTGTTTTCGCTCGGTGCGGGCGAGCTTGCCGTGCGGGCATCCATCGTGCCGACAGGGGGGCTTTTGCTGCACGCATCGGCTGTTGACGACAACGGGCGGGGAGTCCTGTTTTCCGGGCGTTCGGGAGCGGGCAAGAGCACGCAGCTCGGGTTCTGGTCCGGCCGTCCGGGTGTCGTCACCATGACGGACGACAGGGCGGCCGTCCGCTGCAGTCCCGAGGGCGGTGCTTCCGGCTACGGAACGCCCTGGGGCGGACTGCCCGGCACGTCGCGCGACCACTCCGCCCCGCTCGCGGCGATCGTGATGCTCGAACAGGCGCCCGAAAACCGTATCGAGCGCCTTTCGCCTGCGGCGGCGGCCGCGGCGCTCGCCTGCAGGGCGTTTCTGCCCTACTGGGACCGCTCGCTCATGCAGCGTGCGTTCGCGAACCTGGAAACGCTTGTCCGCACCGTACCCGTTCATCTGCTCCGCTGTCGTCCGGAACCTTCGGTTGTCGATCTCGTGCGTTCGGTCCTATGATGCTGTCGGGAAAAGAGTTCATGCCGGTCGTCGAGGCGGCCCTGTCGAGAAAACAGCCGGTACGGATGACGGTCCGGGGCAACAGCATGGTTCCCTTCATCCACAACGGCGAGACCGTGGAGCTCGAACCCTTTTCAGGGCGTCCGCGTCTCGGCGACATCCTGCTCGCGCGGTACAGGGAGGGCGGCTACATCATGCACAGGGTGGTCCGGAACGGTTTCCGGGGAGTGTTGCTCAGGGGGGACGCCCGCTGGCATTTCGAATGCGAAGGTCCTCTCGAAGAGTCGGACATTATCGGCAACGCCGTGCGTTCGTGGCACAAGGGCCGGATCCGCGACCACCGGCAGGGCGCCTGGCGGGCCGCAGGAATTTTCTGGTCGCTGACCTGTCCGGTCGGGATTGCGCTCTACCGGATGCTGCGCTTCGCCAAGATCTCCGTCAGTCCGGAACGCCCGGAAGATGAAAACCCCGAAACGAAAGTATGACCGACTTTTCGACACTCGGGTTCAGGATACGGACCGCCCTTCGCCTCAACCGCGGCCTGAGGATCGTCTGGCGGTACGCGGCGGGCTGGACGGCTCTGAACGCCATTCTGGTGCTTGTTCAGGGTTTGTTCCCCATAGCGGCGTTTTATCTGATGAAGCAGATCGTCGATGCCATATCGCTTCTGCTCTCCGCGGGTCCCGGTGAGGCCGCCGACTACGCTCCCCTGGTTTTCTGGGTCGGTCTCGCCGCCGCCGTCGCACTCTGTGCGGCGCTGGCGCGTTCGCTCACCGAATACACCGGCAGTGCGCAGTCGCAGATACTCTCGGACAAGGTTGCCGATATCCTGCACGAAAAATCCGTTGCGGTCGATCTCGCCTACTATGAAAATCCCGATTACTACGATTCCCTGCACAGAGCACAGGAAGAAGCTCCTTTCAGGCTTCCGAGGGTCGTCGAGGGGCTCATAGAGATCGCCAGAAGCAGCATCGCTCTTCTGGGAATCATGGCCCTGCTGTTTTCTTTCAGCGGTTTTCTCGTGCTCGCGCTTCTGATCGCGACGATACCCGTCGCCGCGATCAGGCTGGTCTACTCCCAGAAAGTCTACGATCTGGACCGGTCGCAAACCGAGGATGAAAGGAAAGCGTGGTACTATCACAGCGCCATGACCGGCCTGGCCGAGGCGAAGGAATTACGCGTTTTCGATCTGGGCGGACTGTTCAGGAAACGGTATCAGCAGCTTCGTGAAACCATCCGCGAACAGCGCCTCGCCCTTCTGCGCTCGAGGGTCGCCAGGGATATCCTGGCCCAGGTGCTCGTGGCGGCCGTCCTGTTCGGTTCCGTCGCGTGGATCGCCCTCAGAACCGTTCGCGGAGAGCAGACGCTGGGGGACCTCGTGGCTTTCTATCTGGCGTTTCAGGGCGGATTGAACTATATGCAGACGGTGTTTCGTTCCCTTGCCGGCCTCTACGAGGACAACCTTTTTCTTTCGAACCTCTACGAGTTTCTCGAACTCGAGCCCGGTGTCACCGCCCCCTCCGAGCCGGAGAACGTGCCGGCAGTCATGCAAAAGGGGCTCGTCTGCAAGGGTCTGGGCTTCACCTATCCCGGTGAGAAGCGGCCCGCCCTTCGCGGCGTGGATCTCGAACTCGAGCCGGGGCAGGTGATCGCGATCGTCGGTCACAACGGATCGGGAAAAACGACGCTCGTCAAGTTGCTCTGCAGACTCTACAATCCGACCGAAGGATCGATTACGGTCGACGGCATCGAGCTCGGCCGGTGCGACCCGGTGGAGTGGCGAAAAAAGATAGGCGTCATCTTCCAGGATTACTCCCATTACGCGCTGAGCGTCACCGAGAACATCTGGCTGGGCGATATCCTGGCGCCTCCGGACCGGCAAAAAATAGGGGAGGCGGCAGTCCGTGCGGGAGCTGCTTCATTTATCGAAAAGCTGCCCTCTTCATACGATACGCAACTCGGCCGGTGGTTCACTGAAGGGCATGAGCTCAGCATCGGGGAGTGGCAGAAAATCGCTCTCGCGAGAACCTTCTGGCGGAATGCCGATATTCTTGTTTTCGACGAGCCCAGCAGCTCTCTCGACCCTCTCGCGGAAGACCGGCTGTTCAGGAATTTCCGCGAGTTGCTCGACGGGCGGAGCGCCGTGTTGATCAGCCACCGGTTTTCGACGCTGCAGATGGCGGACCGCGTTTATGTCATGAAAGAAGGGCGGATCGTGGAAAGCGGCACGCACCGGGAACTGATAGCGGTAAAGGGCCATTACTCCGAACTGTATCATGCCCAGGCAAAACATTACGAAACTGGAGGAGACCGTGTCGGCTGACTCACTCGTTACCGGTATACTGCTTGCCGTCCTGCGGGCCGACGAGCCCAGGGTGCGGCAAGGGGCGGGAGCCCTTTCGCCGGAAGGGTGGGAGGCGCTGTGCGTCGATGCGGAGCGCCACGGCATCGCGCCCTTCGTGCACGCATTTCTGCGGGCGTCGGCAATCGATGCGCCGGAAGCGGCGAGGAAGAAGTTGCGCGCCGCGTATCTCAGGACCGCCGAGCAGAACGTTCTCTACCGCCATTACGCCCGGCAGGTCTATTCGGCCTGCGAGCGCGCAGGAATCGAGATCATCCCGCTCAAGGGGATTTTTCTCGCCGATCGCGTCTACGATTCGATAGCCCTGCGCGAGATGAGCGATATCGATCTTCTCGTCAGGCAGGAAGAGCTCGAAAAACTCGATCACGTGCTTGTCGAGACCGGTTTCGTTCCCATGCAGGAGATCAGGGAGGTGCTCTTCGAGGAGGGACATCACCTTCGCTATCTGCATGCCGGGTGCCGCTTGCTGCTCGAGGCGCACTGGGATCTCATGGATCCGGATCAGGACGTCAAGGTCGACAGGGAGGCGTTGTGGAAACGTTCGAGGCCGACGGGGCCTTCGGGAAGAACGCTCCGGGAGCTCTGTCCGGAGGAATTGCTGCTGCATCTCGCGGTTCATCTCGCCAACCATACCTTCTGTCTGGGCCTGCGGGGCCTTAACGACCTTGCCGCGACAATCCGGTTCTACGGCGACGTGATGGACTGGGATCTTCTTGTCGATATCGCCCGGGCGTGGAACGCGACAAGACCTCTCTACGTCAATCTGAGGCTGCTCGGCGACCTGCTTTGCGTAAGGGTGCCGGACAATCTGTTCGAAAAGCTGCTGCCGGGCGGTCTTGACGAGGGCTATTACGACGCCTGCCGGGAGCTGGTCTTCGCTTCCTATGAACCGAACAACCCGGTGTTCGCGCTCTGGGCCGAACGGAACCGCGGGGTGAAAACCGGGTTCATGCTCGGCAGCCTCTTTCCTTCTCCGCGCACTATCGTCCTGAAATATCCGGGCGTCAGCAATTCCCTGCAGATACTTCTGCACTATCCGTTGTACTACAGGGACCGTCTGAAAAAGTATTCGCGCGCTTTCTGGGGGCTTCTCAGGGGAGACAGCGAAGTCCTTGCAGGAAAAGACCGCCATCAGAGGGTGATGAAGGTGAAGAAGTGGCTGCTGTCGGGCTGAATCCCTTCGGAACCGGAAGGCGGGGGATTTTTTTTGCAAATCATCCGTTTTCTTATATTCATATCGTAGAGGCATTTCCATAAAATGCGGTACTATTGCCTGAGAAAGGCTTACCATTTCCACAAATCAATCTTTTTCGGAAACATGACACAGAACAATTCGGACAACAGAAGGGAGCAGGAGAAGCAGCCCTACGAACAGCCGAAGATGCAGGTCGTTTCGATGCAGATCGAAGAGCGGCTTCTCGGTTGTGGCAAGGACGGCTCCATGTGCAGCGGTTCGTCGTTAACCCCGCCTCCTCCGCACCGGCCCAGGAAGCCCGGGGGCGTTAGGCCTGTCGGCAAAACGTCGTAAGGGCGCGAAAGTGACCCCCCATTCACTTTTTTTTCCGGTTCCCGCTGCTTGTTTTACCGCGCTCAGCGCTTTCCGCGGCACCGGCTGATAATTCTTTTTGCAAAATCGGCCGCTATCCTTATATTTGCCTTCACTTTCATGGACAGATAGCTCAGTTGGTAGAGCAAAGGACTGAAAATCCTTGTGTCGGGGGTTCGATTCCCTCTCTGTCCACCAGGCGGGTTCCTCGCAAGCTCCTCGCCGTTCACCCTGCAGGGTTTTCATTTCTTCCTTGTTATCCGGCATTCAAGCAAAACAACCGAAGTGGATGAACATTTCCACTGAACCCGATCGGGATACCTGGCACGATCTTCAGCAGCCCGGGTCCTATGAGTGGTGGTATTTCGATGCGGAAGACAGGGAGCAGGGCCTGTCGCTCGTCTGTATCTGGTTCGCCGGTTTCGCGTTTTCCCCCTACTACATGAAGCACTACCAGGAGTGGCGCAGGAACGGCTCCTCCGATCCTCCCAGAGCCCTGGACTACGCGGGTTTCAGTTTCCAACTCTACGAAAACGGCCGTGAAGCCGTGAACTTCATCAAGGAGGGGCCGTCAACCCTGTTCGAAGCGTCGGGGGACTCCATCGGCGTCCGTTTCGAGAAAAACCTCTTTTATTACGATTCAGCACGCGACGCCTACGTGCTCGATATCGATTTCGATTTTCCCGCCAGACGGCAGAAAGTAAGCGCGAAACTTTTTTTCGAAGCAACCTCGAGGTTTGTCTACGAAAAAAGAGACTGCAACAACTCGGGGAAGGTTCCGCGGCACGAATGGCTTCTCGCTCTGCCGAAGGCGGCCGTATCGGGCTCCGTGACGGTGCGCGATGTGCTCAAAAACAGGAGCCGCACCATGCAGATGCGCGCGAAGGGGTACCACGACCACAACCTCGGCGCAGTGCCGGTTCACGAGTATATCGACACCTGGTACTGGGGCAGGGGCTTCTCTTCCCGTTACGATCTCGTTTACTATGTGATTTTTTTCAGGAACAACGGCTACAGGCCGCTTACACTCTGCATGGTGCACGATAACGATTCCGGCCGGCTGAACGTCCATGACCGCCTTCGCGTATCGCAATCCGGATTCAGCCGGGGCCTGTTCTCTCCTCTGCACAGCAGGACGTTGCGCTTTTCAGGGGACACTCTCCGTATGGATGTCCGGCAGCGCCGGGTTCTCGACTCCGGGCCGTTCTACCTTCGGTTCAATACGGAAATTTCCTGCAGCGTCGACGGGCTCGATAACCAGCGGTTCGAGGGGATATCGGAGTTTCTGAAACCCGGCCGCCTGCAGTCTCCGCTGATGCAGTTTTTTACGCGCTGTCGTATCTGGAGGGAGGGAGAGCGGTCTGCAATGTACGACCGGTATAATTTCCTGAAAACCTGTTTCAATTGGTTTAAACGGTAAAAAAGTTTAACTTCAAGCGCCTTGTTTGCTGAAAAACCTGACTGGTTGTACAGCTACGTTCCGTCGCACGGCACCTGAAAACGCCGCTTCGCCGGGACTTCCCCGCTGCTGTTTTTTTGCTGCGGGGATGCTGAATATATACCGTACGGGGTTCTCCGGTTATCCTCTTGCGCGTCGTTCCGTCCGGCGGTGAACGCGGAGTCTTCGGGCGCCCTGTAATACGGAACCGGGATTCCGGTTTTTATGGGCACCTCTATTACTTGTCATGAGTCCCGATTCCATCGGGATGCAAGGCGAACGGAGTCCCGACCTGTCGGGGCAACGAAGCAATTGAAACGCGGAATAAATAGGGGTGCCCTTATGCCACCGGGCCGGCGCAGAGTTTTAGCCGAGATGTTAACAAGTCATAAAAAAGGAGAGAGATAACAATGGCACAAAAGAGTAATTTCAAAAGCCCGGCCAGGCTGAATTCCCTTGAGGGGGGAGCAGGTTCCTCCACAGGAACCGTGCCCTCGGGAAAAATCCGAGAGGTACCCCTGGGAGGAGTTGATTTCGATCGCCGCAGTTTTCTCGGCAAGGTCGTCGGAGGTATCGGCGCTGTCGTGGCGGCAAGTACGCTCTACCCGGTTGTGAGGTACATCATTCCCCCCGCCCAGAAAGAAGCGAAAGAGCAGGATGAAATCGTTGTCGGCAAGGCATCCGAGGTGCCGCCGGACAGTGGGAAGATCTTCCAGTTCAACAAGGACAAGGTGATCGTCGTCAACAACGGCGGAGTCCTGTCGGCAGTCAGTGCGGTCTGTACCCATCTCGGCTGTCTTGTCCAGTGGAAAGCTGATGAAGATCTCATCTTCTGTGCCTGTCACGGGGCGCGGTACACGCCGACCGGAGAGATCATTTCCGGTCCCCAGCCGCTGCCTCTTGCCAAGTTCAACGTGAAGGTGGACGGTGACGATCTCATTATCTCGAAAGCTTAACTCTTAAACTACTTGAAAATCAAGGGAGTCAGGAAACATGGGTGAAGAAAAAAATACAAATGCCGTGGCCGGCAAAGCTCCGGTCAAGCCGAAACCGCCCGCAGCCAAAGCGTCGGCTCCGGGCAAGCCCCAACCGGTGGCACCCGCCGCGAAGGCGCCGGTTCAGGCCAAGCCGAAACCGTCCGCAGCCAAAGCACCGGCTCCGGGCAAGCCCAAGCCTGCCGCGCCTGCCAAGACAAAAGCCAGGCTGGCTGATGACCCCGAGGGAGGTATTCTGCGGAAAGGGGTCTACAAACCCAAGGAAGAGCGTGCGGATGCGAATCCTTTCAAGGGCAGCAGGATCTCTGCCGTAAACGCCTGGATGCAGGATCGATTCTCCGTGGTGACGCCTATCCTCGATTACCTGAAAAAAAAGGAGGTGCCGCAGCACCGCCTTTCGTTCTGGTACTACTTCGGCGGACTCACCCTTTTCTTCTTTATCATCCAGATCATTACCGGTCTTCTTCTCCTTCTGTACTACAGGCCGACGGAAGCCGAGGCGTTCGCCCGCTTCGTCTACATCCAGATGGAGGTTCCTTACGGATGGCTGATCCGCCAGGTTCACGCCTGGTCGGCCAACCTCATGGTGCTGATGGCGTTCATCCACATGTTCAGCACCTTCTTCATGAAATCGTACCGCAAACCCCGCGAGCTGATGTGGGTCAGCGGCTTCGTGCTGCTCCTGCTCACGCTCGGCTTCGGATTCACCGGCTACCTTCTGCCGTGGAACGAACTGGCGTTCTTCGCCACCCAGGTGGGAACCGAGGTTCCGAAAGTCGCTCCGGGCGGCAATTTCCTGGTCGAACTGCTTCGAGGCGGACCGGAAGTCAGCGGGGAGACCCTGACCCGCATGTTCGCCATGCACGTCGTTCTGCTTCCGGGTCTCGTCATGCTGGTGCTTTCGGCGCATCTCATGCTTGTCCAGGTGCTGGGTACGTCCACTCCGATCGGCTACAAGGAAGCCGGCCTCATCAAGGGGTACGAAAAGTTTTTCCCGACATTTCTCGCCAAGGATGCGATCGGCTGGATGATCGGTTTCGCACTGCTCATCTACCTGGCCGTCATGTTCCCCTGGGAGATCGGTGTCAAGGCGGACCCTCTCGCGGCCGCGCCGCAGGGCATCAAGCCCGAGTGGTATTTCTGGGCACAGTTCCAGTTGCTCAAGGATTTCAAGTTCGAGGGCGGCGAGCTGCTCGCGATCGTTCTTTTCACCGTCGGCGGGATCGTCTGGACTCTCGTGCCGTTCATCGACACCAGGGCGTCAAGAGAGGAGAGAAGCCCCCTCTTTACCATCTTCGGTATCCTGGTGCTCGCCTTCATGCTCATCGAAACCTACAGGGTCTATCTCGATTACGGCTGGTAGGTTTCGTTTCCTCCTGCACGATGTTCCCCGAACGCCCGGCATTGTCCGGGCGTTCGGCATTTCAGGACGGTTCGCCCGAACCCCGTGTCGCACAGCAGGACCGGGGGCCGGAGCGGCAGCTCGCGGCCGGAAGCATGAATATGGAGGAAATTGTTTACCTTAACAGGGGTTTCGGGGTATTGCCGATGTTTTCCGATTCCCGCACGGTTATCGCTACTTTTCCGAACACTCAACAGTTCATCGTTTCAATGCCAGACACGCCTTCCCCGCCTGTACTGTTTCAGGATCCACTGTCCAAGGAGCATTTTTATATCACCCGTCAGGCGAGAGCGCTCTTCCGGGACGCCGGGGAGGTTTCGCTCGGGCTTCCTCCGGACCGGGTCACGGCTTTCCGGGAAGCCGAACGGCTTGCCGGAGTGGTGAATCAGGACCTGAAGAAGCGTTTCGGAAAGAGGGCCGAACCCGTGCTTCCGGCGCAGCTTCACGGTATGAAGGTGCTTCACGCGGTTTCTCATGCCGTGGTGTCGCGTTTTGCCGCCTCGTCGAGACCGGACATGATCACGAAGGTGGCCGAAGCCGCCGGCGAGAAGATCACGCCGGAGGCGCTTCAGGCCTATATGCAGGCGTTCGCCGACCGCTTTCCGCCCGACGAAGTGTTCAGAGGCGGGACGAGCGCCGGAGATTTTCTCCGCGATCCCCGCAACGGCGAGCTCGTACTCGAGGAGTCGTTCATGGTCTGGCTCAACAACCGGAATCCGGCGTTCGATCCCTTTGCCTTCCTGCTTGCCGACAGGGAACTGCAGGAGGATCCGGGCTACGGAAGCGTGGCCGAGGCGACACTCGGCGTGTTGAAGGCCATCGGCCCCGTCGGGCCCGGGGCCATCAATCCCGCCGAGCTTCTGACCATGCCCCTCAGGCATTCGCCGAACTCGATTCTCGGCCAGTTGCGGTATATCAGGGTGCACTGGGGAGGGTTTCTCGAAGGTTCGGTGCTCTGGAGCATGCTCGACGAGGGCATCGCCATGATCGAGGACGAGGACAACTACCTCTTTTTCGAAAAGGTCGCGAGGCGGGAAGCGGAGACGCACGACGGGGGACTCGAAAGAGAGGTCGGGGTTCCGGAGTACGGCGACCCGGGGGACGCGCCGGAAAATTATTCCGCGGACGCTTCCTGGATGCCCAAAGTCGTCATGCTCGCCAAAAGCACGTTCGTCTGGCTCGACCAGTTGAGCAGAGCATACCGGAGGCCCGTGAGGCGCCTTCAGGATATTCCCGACCGGGAGCTCGATGCCGTCGCGGAGCGGGGCTTCACGGTGCTCTGGCTGATAGGCCTCTGGGAAAGGAGTCCCGCGTCCCGCACGATCAAACACATGCAGGGCAACCGTGACGCGAAAGCCTCGGCCTACGCGCTCGACCGTTACGATATCGCGGAGGAACTCGGCGGTTACGAAGGTTATTGCAACCTCCGGACAAGGGCCGCGCAGCGGGGAATACGCCTGGCGAGCGACATGGTGCCCAACCATACCGGCCTCGACGCGGAACTTGTCAGGGAAAAGCCCGGCTGGTTCGTCTCCTCGCAGGCGCCGCCCTACCCCTCCTATACCTACGACGGGCCGAACCTCAGCAGCGATCCGCGCTACGGCATCCATATCGAGGACGGATACTGGGACCGTTCCGACGCAGCGGTCGCTTTCAAGCGGGTCGATTTTCAGACCGGGGACACCCGTTACATCTATCACGGCAACGACGGCACCGCCATGCCGTGGAACGACACCGCCCAGTTGAACTTCCTGGACCCGGAGGTTCGCGAGGGTGTCATCCAGCAGATCCTGCATGTCGCGAGGATGTTTCCTGTCATCCGTTTCGATGCGGCGATGGTGCTCGCCAAGCGCCATATTCAGCGTCTGTGGTATCCTCTTCCGGGCCACGCGCCGGGAATTCCGTCGCGCGGAGCCTGCGCCATGAGCATGGAGGAGTTCAACCGGGCCATTCCGGAGGAGTTCTGGCGGGAGGTGGTCGATCGTATCCATCAGGATGCGCCGGATACGCTGCTGCTCGCCGAGGCTTTCTGGATGCTCGAGGGCTACTTCGTCCGGACCCTCGGCATGCATCGGGTGTACAACAGCGCCTTCATGCACATGCTGAAAAAAGAGGACAATGCCGGTTACCGGTACCTGATAAAAAACACCCTCGAATACGACGCCCGGATCCTGAAGCGGTACGTGAATTTCATGAACAATCCGGACGAAGAGACGGCTGTCGCGCAGTTCGGCAAGGGGGACAAGTACTTCGGCGTCTGCATGGTCCTGGCGACCATGCCGGGACTGCCGATGTTCGGTCACGGCCAGATCGAAGGTTTCAGCGAGAAGTACGGGATGGAGTACGCCCGCGCGCTTCACGACGAACGGCCCGACGACGAACTTGTGGCCCGCCATGCGCGTGAAATTTTCCCGATTCTCAAGAAGCGGTACCTGTTCGCCGAAGTGCGTCATTTTCATCTTTACGACGTCTATGCAGGGGATGGAACGGTCAATGAAAACGTTCTCGCCTATTCCAACCGTCACGGAGACGAAAAGGCGCTGGTCGCCTACAACAACTCGTACGGTTCCGCGGACGGATGGGCGAGACTTTCCGCCGGGTTCCGCGAGGAGGGGGATATCCGCCAGACCTCTCTCTGTGACGGCCTCGGACTGGCCGGAGAAGAGGGGGCTTTCATTCTGTTCAGGGACCATGTTTCCGGCCTCGAATATATCAGGGCTGCCGGGAAATTCCGCGAAGAGGGGCTGCATATCAGCCTCGGCGGCTACCGTTACAACGTGTTTCTCGATTTCAGGGAGGTTCGCCCGTCCCGGCTTCTGCCCTACGACGTACTTTTCCGGGAACTCGACGGGGCCGGGGTCCCCTCGATAGAGGTCGCCGCCCTCGAAAGGGCTCTCGCTCCGCTGCACGAAGCTGTCGTTTCGTTCTGTGGAGCCGACGCTTTGGGGTGCATCGCCGGAATCGAAGGGGAGCAGGAGCTTCTTGCGGGGGTATCCGACATCCTGCAACGCTTTCTCCGGGAAGCGGCCTCGATAACGGGGTCGCTGCTCGAAACCGAATGCGAGGACGCCGAGGAGATTGCGGCCGGGGCCGCCGACGCCTTCCGCTCCGGGCTCGAATTTGCCGGGGAGATCGGGAGGGAGAGGGGAGAGCCGGCCGAGGAATTCCTGAAAAATCTCGGGGTCGCGGGTTCGCCGGAGGGCGCGTTCGGACACCTGCTCTTCGTTCGTTCGGCACTCGACGCTCTCTTCTGCCTGCTGCGGCGCAACGCTTCCGGAAAGGATGACCCGGTAGGGGACTGGCTGCTCGACAGACCGCTCCGGAAGGTTTTCGGGAACAGCGACTTCTATGGAATGATGCCGGTGCCGGAACCGGCCGGTATGTTCTGGTGCCTGCTCGCCTCCGTTCCGGATCCCGGCTCCGGCCTGGAGCCGGAACCGCATCTCTCAAAGAGGCTGGAAAGGATTTTCGACGGAAAGGGAGCGGAACTCGCCGGATCTTTTCTTGCGATGGAGCACCTGCACGGCAGGCGGTGGTTCCGCCGGGAACGGTTCGTGTTTCTCCTCTCATGGCTGGTGCTGGACAGCTTTGTCCGGAGCCGGGCCGCCGGGAAAGCGGAGCTCCGGGAGGAACCCGGCTGCTGGATCGAGGCGTTCGAAACGGCGATGGAGAGAGCGTTTCTCGCCGGCTACGAGGCCGGCGCCTTTCTCGATTCCGCCCTGAATTAATTTTTCCTTTTTTTTACGTAAAATCGATAAATTTACCTTTCAGGAAGTGCTTTATTGCATGCGTTTCGTCAGGACCCCTCTCCCGCCGGTGAAAAACACTCTGCCGGTGGGGTGATTGGTTGTTTCGCCGTTTGTCCCCGTCGTTACGGAAAAAACAGTTTGTTCTGCCGTTCTTCGCACGCGTGACAGAAAAGAATATCCCCTTGCCGTCTATCGCTTCACAAACTGAAAAATGCGCAGAGCGCCGGTCCCTTCGGGAAGAGTGCCGCGCTATTGGCGGCTGCCGGTTAGAAAACGTAAATTCCGTCACCCAAAACCAATCAACAACCAGGGAGGAGAGATGAAAAATGTCTTGAAAACTCTTGTCGTCGGTCTTCTGACCATACAGATACTTACCCTGCCGGTCATGACTTCCGTCACGCAGGCGCAGGTGTTCGATGCCCCTTCAGCCGGGACGCCGGGATTCACTTCTCCCGCTTTTCCGGCGGCTCCGCTCACCACTCCGCCCACCGGCACCGTCTTTCCGACTTACGGCGCCGTCCAGCCCGGCAGCTACTTCACCGACGACATGGGCAACATTCTGATGTATGTCAACGTGTGGGGACAGGTCGGTGTACCAGGTCAGCACGTGATCAGGGAAGGTTCCGATATCGCCACCGTTCTTTCCATCGTGGGGGGGCCGACAGTAGACGCGAATCTGAAGAAAATCAGGGTCAACCGGTTCATGCCCGATGAAAACGGGGCGAACAGCTATACCGTCGATCTCAGGAAGTATCAGAGAGAAGGGGATCGCTCCGAATTCGTGGATCTCAAGCCCAACGATACGATCATCGTGCCCGAAGACAAGGGACTCGACATCCGTACGGTCGCCACTGTCGTCGGCCTCGTGGCCACCATCGTCACGCTCGTGACGGTATCGACCGATTGACGAGTGCTGCGGGAAAAGCCCATGCTGCAATTGTTTTCCAGTCAAACGGAGCGACACTATGCTTGAGATGAAAGAGTCGGGCGGCCAGATCAACATCGGCGAGCTGCTGCGGCTTGCGTGGAAAAACAGATATGTCATCGGTTTTATTGTCGGAATCGCTCTGTTCGTTGCGGTGTTGAGCTATCTTTCGGCCGAGCCGCAGTATTATTCTTCGGCGACCATCATGCTGAAAAGCTCGGAGAAACAGGAGCTGGTCGGCGAGCTCAGCGGGGGAGCGGGAGTCGACGAGATGGAGCTTCAGAACCACATACAGCTCCTGACCTCGATGCCCCTTGCCGAGGAAGCGGTCAGGGATCTCGCCGCCGGGCCGCATCGCGATTCGCTGAATCTTTTCGGAAACCGGCCCTATGAAACCAGAATCCAGAAGATTTTCGGCGGAGGCGACGATGTTATCGAGCCGGTTACCCCCGGGGAAATAGAGCGAAACATCAGGGCTTACGCGTGGTCGTTGAGTTCCAGGATCATCGTGGATAACCAGCGGGGAACGGATATTCTCACCATCTCGGTTTCCAGTCCGTTTCCGGACGAGGCCGCTCTTCTCGCAAACGTGGTGAGTCGGACCTATCAGAAGCAGGATGTCGCCTGGAACGTCGAACAGGCCAGAAACGTCAACCTGTTCGTGGTCGACCAGCTCGACGAGCAGAAGAAGAAGGTGGCCGAGGTGGAAAAGGCGGTTTCCCAGTATATGAAACGGGAGAACATCTTCGATGTTACCGGCGGAGCGGAAGAGCTGCAGGCACGGCTCGCGGATGTCGACGCCCGTTACAACGAGGTGCAGGCCGAAGCGAGAATTCTCAAGCAACGGCTAGCCTTTCTCCGCCGTAAACTGTCCGAGGACGAGAAGGCCTACAGCGCACGCGTGGCCGAGGCCATGGCCCCGAGACTCAAATCCGTCCAGGAGATGATCCGCACGGAAGAAACGGCGCTGAGCGAGCTCATCGTGCAGAGGGGGCCCAACGACCCCGCGGTGAAGACGAAGCAGGACCAGATTCGCACGATGAAGGCGCAGCTCGACCAGATCACCCGCACGAGAATAGCCGGCGAGATCGCTTATTCCGGGCGCACCCAGCGTTACCAGTTCGGTCTCATAGCCGAACAGCTTCAGACCGACGCCAGGCTTGCGGAGCTGGAGTTCAGCGCTTCCGAACTCAGAAGGCTCAGAAACTATTATCAGGGCCAGTTGCGCAGCCTGCCGCAGAAACAGCTCGAGCTCGCCAGATTGCAGCGGGACCGCGATGTCGTCAACCGAACGTATTCGTTCCTGCGCGAACGGCTCGATGAATCGGGTATAGAGATCGCCTCCGAAGTGGGCCAGGTCGTTATCATAGGAGAAGCCTATCCGCCGTCGGCTCCCGTTTCACCCAGTCTGAGCATGAATCTTCTTCTGGGCCTGGTTTCGGGATTCGGCCTCAGCGCCATTCTCATCTTTTTGCAGGATTTTCTCGACGATACGATACGGGATGAAGGTTTCCTCGAAGAGAACGGATTCGTCGAACTGGCCAAGATCCCCTTTGCGGGGGCCGTTCCCGAACAAAACGGCGTCTTCGGCAGTTTCACCGGGCTTGTTTCCGGTTTTCTCGGCCGCAACGGCGTGTCGCGGGGCGGACCGGAAGAGAGCGACTCCCGGCCGCTTCTGATATCCGACTATCCCTCGACCGCGTTCGCCGAAAGTTTCCGCGATCTCCGCACGAACATCATGTTTTCCCGGGCGGACAACCCCGTGCAGTCCATGCTGGTGACCGGCACGTCGATTTCGGAAGGCAAGTCCACGGTCTGCTCCAATCTCGCGCTTTCCTTCTCGATGATCGGCAAGAAGGTTCTCGTTATCGACTGCGATCTTCGCCGCCCCGTGCAGCACGACTATCTCTGGGCCGCCCGTCAACCGGGCGTTTCCGATTATCTCGCCGGGGAAGCCGAGGAGTTGACGGGCGATTTCATTCAGGAGACCGGTTACGCCAACCTTTTCCTCCTCGCGGCGGGCGCACCCGTGCCGAATCCCAACGAATTGCTGTTCTCGAACAAGATGACGATGCTGATCGAACAGGTGAAAGCCGGTTTCGACATCGTGCTGCTCGACAGTCCTCCGGTACTGCTTCTGAGCGATGCGGCCGTGCTGTCGCAGTCCGTCGACAGCGTTGTCGTGGTGGCCAAGACCGGCTACACGAGGAAGGGGCAGTTCAAGGAGCTTCAAAAAGTCGAATACCTGAGGGAGCGCATGCTCGGGGTGGCGCTGATCGGCAGCGCGGGCCAGAAGAAATACGGCAAGTACGGTTACGACTACAAATCACTCGACTACTACGGCTCAGGCACGAAAGTCTGAAGCCGCCTGCCGCTACGCCATAGTTCTTTTACAGCCCCCGTCCACCGGGGGCTTTTTCTGTTCAGACTGACTGTTTTGACGATGTGCCGGGTGATGTCTCTCCGTGTATACATGCGGCGCTGTGGCAGTGGTCGAATGCCGAAGTGGAGAGATGAATTTCTCTTCGGGCAGGATTACGGTTCGAGTGCAATTCAACGGCCTCAACGATTCAACAAATCAACAACGGGTAGCCTCTCATATTGAGACTTCATCTCACTCTGAAACCTCCTGTCGCGTCTCATTTTTGTTTTTTCATGTTTATTACGTTTTTCCGGGGGGCGCAAACCCCTTGTAAACGTGTTTTTTAAGGGTCTGTTTTTTTGCTGATAGACCGGTGGTACGATTATTGCAGTGTGTTTGTAGTGGATCTAAGCAATTAATCCTGAACCCCTATACACGACAGACAATCATGCTCCCCAATATTCTGACAATCGTTCTCGGTATTCTCCTGGCCTCCATAGGCGTCTCCTATCAGTTCGACGGGAGTTTCGACCAGGAGAGCGTCCCCCGGCTCTGGGAACTGATGAGGGAGCATGTGAAGATCTATCTTCTCTCGCTGCTCACGGCGCACGTGTCCATTATCGGTCTGACGGCCTCGGCTGAAAAGCTCAAGCTGTTCGATCAGCCGGACAGCGACAGGAAGGTGCACACCGACGCCAAGCCGCTTGTCGGCGGCCTCGGTATCGTCGCCGGGGTCATGGTGACGATGCTGCTTTTCTTCCCGGTCGTCAAGTATATCAGTCTCATGTTCTCCATACTGCTGATTCTCGGCATCGGCGTGCTCGACGATAGGTACGATATCAGTTTCAAGCTGCGTTTTCTCGCGCAGATCGCCGCCACGGCCGTGACGATGAGCTACTTCAAGGGCATGCACCTCAACTCCTTCGGTAATCTGTTCGGTTTCGGCCCGGTCGAGACCGGCGTGTTCATGATTCCCGTCACTATTTTCTGCGTGCTCGGGGTCATCAACGCGCTCAACATGATCGACGGCCTCGACGGCCTCGCCGGCACGATCTCCCTGATCGCCTTCAGTGGCTTCGCATTTCTGGCCTGGTTCAACGACATGCCGAGCTTCACGCTGCTCGGCCTTACGTTCGCCGGTGCTCTGGCGGCTTTTCTGAAATTCAACTGGTATCCCTCCAAGCTGTTCATGGGCGACGCCGGGAGCATGACACTCGGATTCGTGCTGGCGTTTTTCTCGATTGAAATCACGCAGCACCCGAACGGCATGGTCTCTCCCGTGGCGGCTCTTCTTATACTCGCGGTTCCTGTTACCGACACGCTTGTCGTCATGACCCGCAGGATGATGAGAAAGAAGAGTCCGTTCGAGCCGGACAAGACGCACATGCATCACATGCTGTACAAGATGGGATTCAGCCATGCCGGCGTTACCATCATCATGGGCTCGCTTTCGATCTTCTTCACGGTACTCGCCATCATTTCGACCATGTTGATGGTTCCCGATTACCTCGTCTTCGGATTCTACCTCTGCTGGTTCGTTTTGTTCTGGATGTCCTCGTCGACGGAAAAAGGTATTTACCTTTTGATTAGCTATCTTGTGAAAAAGAGGGTTGCCGCCTGAGGGGCGGGACTCTTTTTTGCATCGCAGGATTTCCAGTATGCGTCTCCCGGCACCCCATAATCCGTATACATGAAAAAAGCTTTGATCTCCGGCGTGACCGGACAGGACGGTTCCTATCTCGCCGAACTGCTCCTGGAAAAAGGATACGAAGTGCACGGTATCATACGCAGAAGCAGTTCTTTCAATACCGGCAGAATCGATCATATCATCAACAGCGCCGGCAACGGTGAACGGTTTTTTTTTCATCACGGGGACCTGACCGACCCCAGCAATCTGAACCGGTTGCTCGAGAACATCCAGCCTGACGAAATCTACAATCTCGCCGCGCAGAGCCACGTAAAGGTGTCGTTCGATCTCCCCGATTATACGGCGCAGGTCGACGCTCTGGGAACACTCCGCTTTCTCGACGCGATCCGTGAGACCCGTATCGACACCAGATTCTACCAGGCTTCCACGAGTGAATTGTTCGGAAAGGTGCAGGAGGTGCCCCAGACGGAAAACACGCCGTTTTATCCGCGCTCCCCGTACGGTGTGGCGAAGCTCTACGGTTACTGGATTATCGTCAACTATCGCGAGGCCTACGGTCTTTTCGCCTGTAACGGGATCCTCTTCAACCACGAATCGCCGAGAAGGGGCGAAACCTTCGTGACCCGCAAGATCACGAGAGCTGCGGCGGGAATCAAGGCCGGTCTGCAGGATCGTCTTCTTCTGGGCAATCTGAACGCGAAAAGAGACTGGGGGTACGCTCCGGAGTTCGTCGAGGGGATGTGGCGCATGCTGCAACAGGACGAACCGGGCGATTATGTGCTCGCGACCGGCGAAACGCACACAGTGCGGGAGTTCGCTGAAGTCGCTTTCAGGGAGCTCGGTATAGAACTCGACTGGCAGGGCGAGGGGATAGATGAAAAAGGCCTTGACAGCAAGACCGGCAGGGTGCTGGTTGCCGTGGATCCGGATTATTACCGGCCGACCGAGGTGGAACTGCTGATCGGCAACCCCGCGAAGGCAAGGGATGTGCTGGGCTGGGAGCCTAAAGTCAGGTTTGAAGAGCTTGTCGGGATTATGGTAAGGGCCGATTTCGATAGTGTCTCGAAGACTTCGAATCAGGCTGCCGGGTCGCTTCCCTGTTCAGAATGAAAGCCGGAAAACCCCTCGAACAAACGGCGGCAAGACCCCATGTGATGTCGTTATCCTTTTATCGTGCAGCGTGACAGGTGTGCCGGGCGGTCTTTTTGCCGTTTCTCTTTCCGGATGATTGTTCTCCTACTATAACCGCAGAGTTGTCGAGATGGTTGGTGATGATGATAAAATATCCGTAGTAATGACGTTATACAATGCCGAGAAGTATTTGAGGGAGTGCATTGAGTCGATACTTGCCCAGGACTACGGAAATCTTGAAATCGTTGCGGTAATCAACGGACGTTCGGCGGATGCTACCGAGGACGTCGTTTATGAATATGCCGGGAAAGACGAACGCGTAAAAGTTGTCGACAACAGGAAGGAGAAAAGCACGGTAGGCGAGGGTATCGAGGCCGGTATAAAGAAAATGACCGGTGGGTATTTTACGATTATCGATGGAGACGACTATCTTTTGCCCGGCGCCTTGCGTGGATTGCGCGATTCCGCAAAAGTGCACGATGCCGATATTGTCGTGGGCAGTATCGTCAGAATCAGGAGCGACGGTGTGCCGTACAAGAATGTAGGGCTGCCGGAGTTCGAATCTCTCGATCGGACGGCGTACCTGGAGAAATCTCTCTGGTTCATGGATTATTTATACCACGGAAAGCTCTACAAGTCGGAACTTTTGAAGAGACGGGATGTCGTGTTCCTGCCCGTTCTGCTGGGTGCGGACAGGCTGTTGCACTACCAGCTTGTCATGTATGCCCACACTATCTCGAGGTACGAGGACGATGTGCATTGCTACAGGGATAATGAAACTTCCCAGAGTAACAATATGAGCCTCGAGAAATTCGAGGAATCATTCAGTTGTTATCTTGTTATCGATGAATTGTTTGAGAAAGAGGGCGCGTATGACGACGAGCGGATTAAACATGCGTCGAAGGCGCAGGGTTTACTGTTGCTTGCCGGTTGCCTGCTTAGCGGTCAAAACGGATTTTACCGGAGATACCGGTCAAAGGCGGAGGAGTTGCTTCACGGCGAAACCATCGGACGCGAGGATGTCGTACGGTATGTAAAAGGGTGGCGGTTTTATTACTATGTTCTCCGGGCGTACAGGCATAATCCGGTTTTGGGTGCATGGTTCGCTTTTTTGCTGAACGCATTCCGTACGAGCCGCCTTCGTTCCCTTTACGAGAATTATACAGGATCGGGTAAATGAAAACGTTGTGCGGTGCTGACGAAAAACAGTAGAATTTTTGTGGCCGGGCATAACGGTCTTGTCGGTTCGGCGATTGTCAGGAGGCTGCTGGGAGGGGGATATTCGGATCTCATAACCTGCGATCGGTCCCGGCTGGATCTTCTTGACCAGAAGGCTGTTTTCGAGTTCCTGCGCGAAGAGAAGCCCGATTACGTGGTTGTCGCCGCCGCAAAAGTCGGGGGAATTCTCGCCAACAATGTCTACAGGGCGGATTTTATCTATGAAAACCTGACGATCGAGGCAAACCTGATTCATGGAGCGTGGCTTGCCGGAGTGGAAAACCTTCTTTTTCTCGGTTCTTCCTGCATCTATCCCAAATTCGCTCCCCAGCCGATGCCCGAGGAGTGTCTGCTGACCGGCGAGCTTGAATACACGAACGAGCCTTACGCCATAGCGAAAATAGCGGGGATCAAGCTCTGTGAAAGCTACAATCTGCAGTACGGGACGAACTATCTTTCGGTGATGCCGACAAATCTTTACGGTCCCGGCGACAACTTCGATCTTGAAACATCCCATGTGCTGCCGGCGCTTCTGCGCAAGTTTCATCTTGGAAAAAAACTGATGGGAGGCGACCGGGACGCTGTCAGGCGCGATCTTGGCAAAAATCCGGTAGAAGGGGTCGACGGCTCTTCAGGCTGGGAGGAAATTGTCTCGGTTCTCGACAGGTACGGTATATCGTTCATGGAGAAGGACGGGGCCGGCAGGGTCTGCGTGAATCTCTGGGGGACCGGGTCTCCCCGGCGTGAGTTTCTTCACAGCGACGATCTGGCGGATGCCTGTGTCTTCTGCATGGAAAAACTGCATTTCCGCGACATGTTCGAATCCGGCAGGGCGGAAATCCGCAATACGCACATCAATATCGGTACAGGTGAGGATATTTCCATAAGAGATCTGGCGGTCCTTATACAGGGAATCGTCGGCTTCGGCGGGGATATCAGCTTCGACCCCTCCAGACCGGACGGCACCCCGAGAAAGCTGCAGGATGTGCGCAGGCTTGAATCACTGGGATGGAAATACGCGATGTCTTTGCCCGAAGGGATATCGGGAATGTACGAAGCATACTGTTCATGAGGCGCCTCGAAACTTCCCCCGAGGGTCGTTCCGTTTTAAGGCGGTCCTGTTTAATGAGATAAATCCTGGCATTCCGGTGAATTCGAATCAAAGTATCCTGAAACTCCTCTACAGGCTGTGGAGGCATGTCAGCAAGCGCAGGCGATTCCAGTTCGCGCTTCTGTTCGTTCAGATGGTCCTCACCTCTTTTGCCGAAGTGCTGAGTCTGGGAGCGGTCTTCCCCTTTCTTTCCGTTCTGACCATGCCGGAAAAAATCTTCGAGCATCCGCAGGCCCAGGTTGTTATCGACATGCTGGCGATAACCTCCCCCGGACAGTTGGTTCTTCCTCTCACCCTCGCGTTTGGTTCCGCTGCGCTGGTCGCAGGGGGAATGCGTCTGTTCATGATCTGGTTCAGCACACGGCTTTCCTTCGCCACCGTGGCCGATCTGAGCATGAGCGTCTATCGCCATACATTGTATCAGCCGTATGCGGTGCATATCTCGAGAAACAGCAGTGACGTCATAGCCGGCATAGCGGCAAAGACGAGCAGCGTGATCGACGCATTCGTCAACGTATTCACTCTGACGAGCTCCGCTCTTATCTTTTCCTCGATCATGGTGTTCATGGTTTCGGTAAAGCCGGATATCGCCCTTCTGGCTTTCGGCGGTTTCGGTCTGATCTACGCACTGGTTTTCGGGATCACCCGTTCGAAACTGAAAAAAAACAGCCAGGTGATCGCCAGGGAAAATACCATGATGATCAAGCTGCTGCAGGAAGCGATGGGGGGTATTCGCGACATACTTCTCGACGGAAATCAGGAGACGTACAGCCATATTTTCAGTAAATCCGTCGTACCGTTAAGGCGCGCGGACGGACGCATCAGATTTCTCAGTTCCAGTCCGAGGATCGCGGTCGAAGCGCTGGGCATGGTGTTTATCGCCGCGCTTGCGTATTCTCTGTCGCTGCAGGAAGGCGGACTTCTTGTCGCCATTCCCCTGCTGGGTTTTCTTGCACTGAGCGCTCAAAGGATGCTCCCGCTCCTGCAGCAGATATACAGTGCTTGGGCCAACATACAGGGCAGCCATGCTTCCCTGGAGGACGCTCTTCTGCTGCTCGATCAGCCGATGCCGGAATACGTCGGAAAACCCCGGGAGGCGCCGTTGCCGTTCAGGAGCGAGATCCGGCTGAAAGGGCTTTCGTTCCGCTACGGCGAGGATTCTCCGTGGGTACTGAGAAATCTGGATTTCAGCATTCCGAAAGGTAGCCGGGTCGGGTTTATAGGGGCCACAGGGAGCGGAAAAAGCACCCTGCTCGATATCCTTATGGGTCTTCTGGAACCGACCGAAGGGGTGATAGAGGTTGACGGACAGTCGGTGAACGAGCAAAACTTCCGGAGCTGGCAGGCGCATATAGCCCATGTTCCGCAATCGATTTTTCTCGCGGACAACTCCCTCGAGGAAAATATCGCCTTTGGCGTACAGAAAGAGAAGATCGACCGCGGCCGGATAAGAAAGGCCGCGGCACAGGCGCAGATTGCGGAATTTATAGAAGCCATGCCTGAACAGTACGGGACCGGCGTCGGGGAGCGAGGTGTGCGTCTCTCGGGGGGGCAACGGCAGCGGATCGGCATTGCGCGGGCGCTCTATAAACAGGCCGATGTCATTATCTTCGATGAAGCGACAAGCGCGCTGGACAACGAGACGGAGAAGGCGGTCATGAACGCCATCGACGACCTGAGCAGTGAGCTTACCGTACTTATCATCGCACATCGGATCACCACGCTTGAAAACTGCGATTATATTGTCGAGCTTTCCGGGGGGGAGGTGTCGAGGATAGCCCGATACGATGAATTGCATTGAACCGATTCACGAAAGGCCGTCTTGCACGAACAGCGTCGATCCGGAGTCCGCTGCTGCAGAAGACCCCGGTTTTTTAAAAGCTCCCGGGGCTGAGACGACGGGCGAAAGTTATCGGAACGGATGAAGCAGGAAACGAATCAACCGCGGGTTTTCAACACGATGGCGCTGTTGTCATGAAACTTGTTATCGTTTCAGCCGGAAATTTTTTTTCTGACTACGGAGGAGGGCAGGTCTATGTGAAAAATCTTGTCGATGCTCTTGTCGACCGGGGAGTGTTGCCGATTATAGCTACGACCGGCGATCCGTCAAGTCCTGTCGGGCATTACCGTGGATGTGCCGTTCATACGGTTTCCCGGTCGTGGTCGACGATACACGAGGATGAAGCGTCCGCTTTTCTGCGTGAAACAAAGCCGGATATGATCCATGCACACGGTGCGAAAAGGGTATTTGCGGAAACGTGTCACGCCCTCGGTCTTCCGTGCGTCGTCACCGCTCATCACGGGGGTATTCTCTGTCCGGCGGGTTCCCTGTTGAACCATCGTGACAGGATTTGCAGGGTTCCGGCCAGCCATGGCGACTGCCTCCCCTGTGTGCTGAAAAATGTTCGCGCGGGTATCTGCTTCTGGTGGTTCATGAAGATGATTCCCCTCGAGCACCGGCTGTTGATGGGGCGAATCCTGAGCAGGGCAAAAACGTTTGTCCCCTATATCACACCGGTCGGAACGGCATCGGTCGCCATCCAGGGGAAGATAAACGACTGGAAGGTTATTGCCGAACGCGCCCGGATGCTTATCGCCCCGTCGAAAGCAATGGCGGAAAGCATGATGCGTAACGGGGTTCCGGCGTCCAGGGTACGTGTTATAAATCACGGCATCGTCCCGCCGGATAGCAGGGTTGCGGCAGCGGGCCGAAAAACCCCCGGTTCTCCGGACGAATGTATTCGCTTTTTTTATGTCGGGCGTATCAGCTATTTCAAAGGCCTTCATGTTCTGCTCGCCGCATTTTCGGGAGTCGGCGGGAATGCCGAGCTGCACATATTGGGCGGAGCCGGTAACAAGCCGGAGGATCGCTACATGAGGCGGTTGAAAAGGAAATTTCAGAAAAACAAGCGTGTTATCTGGCATGGAAAAGTTAAAAAGGAACGTGTTTATCAGGAGATCGCAAACTTCGACGTGATGGTTCATCCGGCGATTTATCTGGAAGTTTTCGGTTTGACTATCGCCGAGGCGCTTGCGCTGGGAAAGCCTGTTGTGGCTACGCGCTGCGGGGGGTCGGAAGAACAGGTGGAAGACGGGGTCAACGGTTTTCTTGTAGAGCCGAACGATCCTGCGGGTTTGCGCCTGGCAATGCAGCGTTTTGCCGACGATCACCCGCTTATTGTAAAGATGGGTGAAAAGGGGCCCGGTCCGGTTGTTTCCATGAGGAAGCATGCGGGAGATATTGTCGGCGTCTACCGCCGTCTTCTTGAGGCGTGATGACGGCAGTGCCGTCCGCACGGTTGCAGGGTTTTTTTTTGCGGTTTCCACGAATGTGAAAAAACTCACGAAAAGCAGTGCGGCTGAAAACGTAATCCGGGAAATGATGCAGAATGCGTAAAAGACTTGTCATAGACGGTAACAGCATGGTTCTTCGAACCGGAGAGACTCATTTGCCGGGTATCGGGCGGACGACGTACGAGATTGTGACGGCCTTGCAGGAGATAAAGGAGCTGCCGTTCGATGTGACGATTTTTACGCAGACTCTCAGGGGCAGACTCGCGGCGGAGTGCACGGACTTCAAACGTCGAAATCTGCTTGTTCCTCCGGGCAGGAAGTTCGCGTGGCTCATGAAAAAAACCCCGTTGCTCGACATTGCGGCGTCGCATGATCTGCTGCACATTCCGCATAATTATGCCGATGTACGCAGGCCTTCGCACACGGTCGTCACCGTTCATGACGCCATGTTTTTCAGTTATCCCGAAGATTTTCTCGGTCACGATTTCGCGCGTGAGCACTATCCGCCGTTCGCAAGGGCCTGCCGGGCGGTCATTACCTGCTCGCAAAGCTCGAAAGAGGATATCGTGACATACATGGGGGTGCCTCCGGAGAAGGTTACCGTTGCCTACTGGGGCGTGAGCGGTGACGTGTTCTACCCGTCGGACAAAAGCGAAGCGCTCGCGCAGCTCGGGGTGAAAGCTCTGGCCGACAGGCCGTACTTCGTTTCGGTTTCCTGCGACAGGGGGCGCAAAAATACCGTTACCGTCATGCGAGCCTACCGGATGGCGCTGCAACGCAAGATAGAGCACGATCTCCTGCTCGTATGGGGCAGTCCGCCGGAAGAGTATCTCGGGGAGTTCGCGCCTGAAATCGAATCCGGGCGGATACGGTTCCTGCCGCACGTCGATGACGAGACGCTGAGGCTCTTGTATGCGGCCTCGACAGCGAGCTGGTTTCCCTCACGGTACGAAGGCTTCGGGCTGCCGGTTCTCGAATCGATGGCCTGCGGCACGCCGGTGGTGACCTGCAGGAACAGTTCGCTCGGGGAGGCCGGGGGAGATGCCGCGCTCTACGTGGGCCCGGACGACGTGGATGCGATGGCGGATCTCATGGTGGAGTTCGACCGCGGCCGAAGCGGGTACGACGCGCTTGTGGCCCGTTCGCTCGAACATGCCGCAGGGTTTTCCTGGAAACGGGCGGCTGAAACCTACGCCTCATTTTATGAAGCCAACATGTGAGCATGAAGCGGATAAGGAGCATACTCAAACCGTTCTACATCGGAGTCAAGCGCAATCTTCTGAAAGCGAGGCTGCGCTTTGCGCCCGTGAGGGATCTTTCGGGGTTCCGGCGCGTGCTGGTTATCGCGCCTCATCCGGACGACGAGATACTCGGTGCCGGAGGCTGTATCATGAATCTCCTGGAGAAAGAACGTGCGGTTTTCACAGCGTTTCTTACCGACGGTGAACACAGCCTGCCCGATCTGGACCCTCGCAGGGTGGCTGAGGAGCGCATCGGAATCAGCAAGGGAGTGCTGGGTATTCTCGGACTCGCGGAGGAGAGTGTTTTCCGTTTTCATTTTCCCGACGGGAAGATCCCTCGTGACGGCGATTCGGAATTTGCGGTTATGACGGACCGGCTTGCAGAGGTTATGAGGAAGGTGGGCCCGGATGCGGTGCTGGTGACACATCCTCACGAGACCTGGCCTTACGATCATGTGGCCGCCTGTGAAATGGCGATCGCCGCTCTCGATAAAGCGGGACAGAGCGACACGGCGCTTTACGGATACTGGGTCTGGCTGTCCTATTCGCTTCCGATGAAACGATTCGCCGAGATCGACTGGGGCAGCACGGTGCGCGTGGCGGTCGGCGACGCCGTGAGAAAAAAACGGCTTATGGACGCGTATCTCGAACCGCTCGCGCCGAACGGAAAGCCCTGGAGCGGCGTTCTTCCAAAAGAAATGCTCTCGATGTTCGACTATCCGTACGAGATAGTGACGCTTCTCGATCGTAAAACCGTGAGCGGGGCGACGCAGTCGCGGGACAGTGTGCTGCTGTAACTCTGGAACGTCAACACAGCTTTCATATGAATTCTTCCTGGCGATTCACAACATACCGGTCATGGGACGAGGTCGACGATCCGGCCTTTCTCGAACGCTGGGAGCAGTTGACGGATGCTTCTCTGAACGCCCATGTGTTCAATCACCCCGTGATGGTCAAGGCCTGGACGGATACTTACCGTCCCCTTCGGGATATCGTCCCGCTCTACGTTCTGGGCGAGGCCGAGGGGGTGAAGGTTTTCCTTCCGCTGGTGCTGTGGAAAAGGAACTGGAAGAACGCGTTTGTGCGGCTGATCGTCCCGGCAGGGTTTTCGGATTATGACTATCACGATCCCCTGATTTCCTGCACGGGACGGCATGAAACCGGAGAAACTTTCTGGGAGTCGTTCGAGAACGTGTTTGAAGCCGAGCACGGCGGCGCGTTCGACAAGATCGTGCTCAACGGTTTTCGGACGGCCGGATCGACGAAAGGGTGGGAACGGGAGAGGGTTGAGTGCCCGTACAGCGATTTGAGCGGATATGCCGGTTTCGACGATTTTTTCTCGAATCTGAAGAAAAAGCTGCGATCGGATATCAGAAGGCGGGAGCGCCGTCTTTCCGAAATCGGAGAGCTGACCTACGTCTCTTATGACGCCGGTACGGTTTCCGACGCCGTGCGCTCCCTCCCGGCAATGCTCGATGCCCATCGGAAAAGGCGGCCCAAGGCGTACAAGGCTCCCGGTTTTCATGAAAGGATCGTAACGTACGGAATACCGGCGTCGATCGTTCATTTTTCGGAGCTGCGCCTTGACGGAAAGAGTATAAGCTGGCGCCTGGGGTTCCTCTACAAGAAAAGATTTTACTCCTACATGCCCGCGTTTCTCGAAGAATATGCCGAATTTTCACCTAACAAGGTTCACCTTTCGCGTGTCATCGAAGAGTGTTTTTCACGGGGGGTGACCTGTTTCGATCATCTGAGGGGCGATCACAGGTACAAGGAGGAGTGGCCGACGGAAAAAGCTCCGTTGTATTTCTACGAGCGGGAATCCGGAAGGGTGTCGAGTCGCTGCAGACTGCTGATTCAGGAACGGCTAAACGCACTGAAAGGATGAAGGTCATCATCGGCATACCCTGCCTGTTTCGGGGCGGGACCGAGATGCAGACGCTCTACCTTGCGCGTGCACTGGTCGAGGGGGGGCACGAGGTCGAGGTCGTCTCTTATTTCGAGCACGACCCCGAGGTGGTGGGAGAGTTCGAGGCGTCGGGCTCCGCGGTCGCCCTGATGAACCTTGAACGGAATATCGGGGTTCCGGCAATCATCGGCAGTCTCAGGACCTACTTTGCCGGCCGCCGGCCCGATGTCGTGCATGTTCAGTACATGGCTCCGGGATCGCTTCCCGTGATCGCCGCCCGGCTGGCAGGGGTGGAGAAGGTTCTCGCCACGGTTCATCAGCCCTTTACGAGAGGACACGGAAAACACGCCATGATACTCCTGCGTTTCTCCGCCCTGTTGTGCAATCATTTTCTTGCCGTTTCCGCTGTCGCCGAACGTTCGTGGTTCGGTGCAAGCGCCGCCGGGAGCATCCCCGCGGCCACCGGCAAGCATCCCCGCCACTTCACCCTGCATAACACGGTCGACGTGGCGGAAGTCGAGAGGCTCGTATCGGAATCCCCGGGGAGCCGCCTTGGCGCGGCCGCCGACCTGGAGGACGGATTTGTTTTCGGTTACGTCGGGCGCGTGAGGTACGAAAAAGGGCTGGATATCCTGCTCGATGCTTTTGCCGCCGTGACTGCAAATCGCCATGCCGTACAGTTGCTCGTGGTCGGTGACGGGCCCGATCTGGCCGTGCTGAAGGAGCGGTATGAAAAGGAGAGTTGGTGGTGGAAAGTGCTGTTCGCCGGGCCGCAGTCATGGGAAGACGCGATAAGGCATTTCTCGTTGATGGACTCGGTCGTGGTTCCGTCGCGTTTCGAGGGATTCGGGCTCACGGCAATCGAGGCCATGGCAGCGGCCCGCCCGGTCATCGCGAGCGATACCGGGGGCCTTGGTGAGATTATCGCCCATGAAAAGACCGGGATGCTCTTCGCAAACGGGTGTGTCGGGGAACTGGGCGAGGCCATGACGAAGCTTCTGGATGACGATTCACTGCGCCGGCGGCTGGCCGCCGGCGCGAGAAAGCGCGCCGGCGTTTTCGATGTCGGTTCATACAATGAAAAAGTCATTTCGTTCTACAGGAGTCTGGAGAGATGAAAAACAGGGATATGTATGGATTTTATTCGGTGATGTTCCTGGTGCTGACGATACAGTACGTCCGGCCCTTCATTCCGTTCCTGCCGCAGACTTTCGCCGGCTTTACCTGGACGGGTTGGGGGTGGGTGGTGATGCTTTTGGCGACGATCTACTATTTTGTCAAAAACCCGAGGTACAGCTTTCCCATATGGTTCTGGATTCCCTGGTTGATCTACCTCTTCGGCTACCTTCTTTTCGACGGTTCCCTGGCCGGACTGCAGCTTTCGCTGCAGTACGCTCTGCCGATATTCGTCGGCGTCGTCGCTTCCGGATTCACTTACGGCGAAGAGGAGTACCATTGGCTCTTCAAATGGCTGGTTACGATCGCCACGGTTATCGCCGTTTTTTTTATCGTGGGGCATTTTCTCGATTTCTACAGGCCGGGGTGGGCTCCGACGGTTATTTTTCTTTCGGTTCCGGCAACCGTTGTTCTCGGGGTGTACTTCCTGACGAAGAAAATCAAGTTCCTGCTGTTGTTCTGTGTTTTTTTTCTGGTTCCCTTCCTGCTTGTCACGCGCATGGCGCTGGCTGCGTTTGCCGGGGTTCTGTTGCTGCATTTCGCCAACAGACGCATGCTTTCAAGGGTTTTCGCCGGAGTTCTCACGGCTGTTTTTCTGCTTCTTGCATTCAATTCAAAGGGATTTCAGGAGAAAACGTTTTTTGAAGGGGAAGGGGCGCTCTCGGATATTTCGATCAACTATTACGAGGCCGACAGCGGGATAATGAATACGAGCGGAAGAGCTATTTTTTACCGTTATTTTGAACAGGGATTGCGCGAAGCGCCCCTTTTCGGGAACGGTCCGAGGAGTGATTTCCGTATCATGCGCTCATTCACCGAGCTGAATGAAACGCATAACGATTATCTCTCGATCCGGTACAACTACGGCTATGTCGGTCTTGTGTTGATTCTTGCAGGATTTCTCGGGTCGTTTCTTGCGGTTTATGACAGATACCGTTTGTTCAAGCGTCTGGGCGCCCCCTACGGGTTTTTGGCCGCAGCCATCGCGTTGACGCTTTTTGTCCCGTTTCTGCTGTTCATGTATTCGGACAATATCCTGAAGTACACGATTTTTTTCCCGAACATGTTCTTCGCTGTCATGGGGATTGTTTTTGCAAAAAAGGAAAACGTGTTTTAGAGCGATCCATGAAAATATCGGCAATCGTTCCTCTCTACAACAAAAGGGACACCATAGAAAAAGCGATAGATTCGATAACCGGTCAGGCCCTGAAGCCTGTCGAGATCATCGTTGTCAACGACGGTTCGACCGATGGTTCCGAAAGCGTCGTGGAGGCGATGGGTGTAGAGGAGCTTCGGCTGGTTACCCAGGAGAACGCGGGAGTGTCGGCGGCCCGTAACAGGGGGGTCCGGGAAGCGGGATGCGACTGGGTCGCGTTTCTGGACGGAGACGATGAATGGCTGCCGGGTTTTCTGGCGACCATCGCGGACATGCATGAAAAGTTTCCCGGTTTCGATCTGTACGCGACATCGTATCTTTCGGGTGACCATCTCGGAAACAGGAGCGAGATACCGCTCGAGCGTATTCCCTTTGCGGGGGATTGCGGAATTCTGGACAACTACTTTGAAGTGGCTTCGTATTCCGCTCCTCCCATATGGTCGTCCGCGCTCTGCATAAGAAAAGAGGCCCTTCTGGCGATCGGGGGCTTTCCCGGCGGCGTCAGGGCCGGAGAGGATCTGATGACCTGGGCGCGGCTCGCCGCGCGGAAATTCCCCGTCTACTCGCTTCAGCCCGGAGCGATTTTCTGGAAAGACAAGGCCCATACCTACGAAGACCGTCCGAAAAGAGTTCCCGACCAGGACGATCCTGTCGGTAAGGCTCTCGAGGAGCTCAAGTGTGACGCCGGTATGACCACCCCGTTCATCGACCGTTACATTGCGTTGTGGCACAAGATGCGGGCTTCGGTCTATCTCAGGCTCGGTATGAAGAAACGGGCGTTCAAAGAGGCCCTGACCAGTCTGCGCCACGATCCTTTCAATGCAAAGGTGATGGCCTACATGCTGCTGTGCGTTCTGCCGAAGCCGTTGATCGGCAAGGTTTTCCAACGTTTCGGACAATAGCTTCCGCCATGGTGAGAAAAGTTGCGATAGCTCATACCGATTTCAGGCTCTACTGGCCGTCGAGGCTGTCGGCGTTGCATCGCTGTCTCGGCGAAAGCGGGATCGAGCTTTCGGTAATTGAAATATCGGGGAAGGGATCTCCCTACAGTTTCGATACGTCGGAACGCAGGGCCGGTCCGCAATGGCGGCAGTTGTTCGAGGACCGGCCGATCGAGGACATAGGGCCGGGGGAAGCCTTTGCCGCGGTTCTGAAGCGGCTCGAGGAGATTCAGCCCGACCTCGTTCTTTCAGGGGCGATAGCTTTTCCGTCCGGCGCCGCCGCGGTGCACTGGGGCATCGCGCGCAAAAGGCCCGTCGTGGTTTTCGACAACGCCAGGATCGAGGATGTTCCGAGGTCGCGGCTGGTTGACTGGGTAAAGCGGCAGGTCTACAGCCATGTCGACGCCATGGTCATTCCGGCCCCTTCCCACCGAGCGTCCTTCGAATATTTCGGTTTTGCGCCGCCGCAGCTCTTTTTCGGCATCAACTGCATCGACAACGCCTTTTTCTCCCGGCCGGAGCCGTGCGAACGTCCTGCCGTGCCCGGTATGTCCGACGGAGAGCGGTATTTTCTCGCAGTCGGACGTCAGGTTGAAAAAAAGAACTGGTCGCTTCTCCTCGATGCGTTCAGGGCGGTCGCGGATAATCCCGCGCTCGGAGGATGGCACCTGCTGTTCATCGGCGACGGGCCGGATCGCGAAAAGCTCGTTTCAGGCGCCGGGGAACTCGCCGGCCGGCGCGTGCATTTCCTTCCTTTCAAGAACCAGCAGGAACTGGTCGGCTATTACAGGAACGCCGGAGCCCTGGTGCTTCCGAGCGTGTACGGAGAAACCTGGGGTCTGGTTGTCAACGAGGCCATGGCCGCGGGGCTGCCGGTGCTCGTGAGCAAAAAATGCGGTTGCTCCGAAACGCTTGTCCATGACGGGATCAACGGCTATCTCCTCGATCCCGACGAGCGCGCGTCGATCGAGTCGGCTCTTGTGCGCTGTGCGGCGTTCGATCCGGAGAAGCGTGCGGCAATGGGAGAGGCCTCGCGCCAGATTATTTCGGAGTGGGGGCTCGAACGTTTCTGCGGGGGCGTGCTCGACGCGATTTCCTACGCGGAGTCGAGGGATAAAAGGAACGGCAGCCTTGCCGGGAAGATCGTCAGCTCGTTCTGGAAAGGGAGATATCGGCCGACATGACATGAAGATTTTGCAATTGCACAATCACTACGGTAGCAATTCAGGGGAATCTACCGTTCTGGATCTGCACAAGAAAATGCTGGAAAGGATGGGCCATGAGGTTATCCAGTATAGCAGAAGCAGTGTCGAGCTTGAAACGATGCGGTTCGGGAAAACAAGGGCTTTTTTTTCGGGGCTCTACAACCCTGCATCGATGAGGGGGCTGCGTAAGCTTCTGAACCGGAACAGACCGGATGTTGTTCACGTACACAACCTGTATCCTTTTGTTTCACCATCCGTGCTGCCGGTGATAAAGAATGCGGCGGTCCCGATCGTGATGACCGTCCACAACTATCGTCTCGTTTGTCCGAATGGTTTATTTTACAATCGCAACGGAGTCTGTGAAGCCTGCGCGGGTGGCCGGGAGTGGAATTGTGTCCTGAACAATTGCGAAGAGTCTCTTCCCAAGAGCCTTGGATACGCGGTTCGAAATGCCTGGGCAAGGGTGAGAGGCTATTATGCAAGGAATGTCGATGCTTTTCTCTGTCTGACTGATTTTCAGATGTCCAAGCTTGTTGACAACGGGATTCCAGCCGAAAAATGCCATATTCTTCCCAATTTTATGGGTGAGGAGAGTGCCGGGGCGAATGAGCGGCGCTTCTCCGAAGGCAGGCCGGTCTTTTTATTTATAGGCCGGCTGAATTACCAGAAAGGCGTGGACGTCCTGCTCGAGGCTGCTCGCAGATGTTCAGGAATTTCTTTCCGGCTGGCAGGATCGGTCGATACATCTTTTCTGGATACAGAGGCTCTGCCTGACAATGTGAAGTGGTTGGGAGTTATCGGGGAAGAGGAAAAAAAGCAAGCTCTCGGAAGCGCCCGGGCGCTGCTTTTCACAAGCCGTTCTTATGAGGGATTTCCCATGGTCTTTCTCGAAGCGATGCAGCAGAATCTGATGGTTATTGCTCCGGATTTCGCCGGGTATCCCGAAATCATCCGTGACGGGACCAACGGTCTGTTGTTCAGGCAGGGGGATGTGGCGGATCTCGAGGCTGTGATCACTTCGATAGCAAATGACGATCAAAGAGCCGAAACATACGGAAGACATGGCTATGAGATTTTCATGAACGAGTACAGCTGCGAGGTCTGGTACAGAGAGTATATGGCGATAGTATCGCAAATCGCCCGAACAAGTTGACCATAAATTCAATCCGATCAAGATAAAATCCAGAAACCATGAAAGCTGTTATTCTCGCCGGCGGATTCGGTACCCGTATAAGTGAAGAATCCCACCTCAAGCCGAAACCTATGATTGAAATAGGCGGGAGGCCGATTTTATGGCATATAATGAAAATATACTCCCGTTACGGGGTGAATGAGTTCGTTATCTGCCTCGGTTACAAGGGATATGTTATCAAGGAGTATTTCAAGAACTACTTCCTGCACATGTCCGACGTGACCTTCGATATGGTTCACAACAGCATCGATGTCCACCGGAAAAAGGTGGAACCCTGGAAAGTGACGCTCATAGATACCGGTGAATCGACACAGACCGGAGGGCGCCTGAGACGCGTGGCGGATTATCTCGACCCTCAGGAGCCGTTTTTCTTTACCTATGGCGACGGAGTCGCCGATATCGATATCGGCGCGGAATTGCGGTTTCACGAAGGGCACAATAAACTGGCGACGGTATGCGCGGTTCTGCCGCCGGGGCGATTCGGCGCATTGACGTGCGACGGAACGGACGTGAAAGGTTTCCAGGAAAAGCCTCTCGGAGACGGAACCGCTATCAACGGAGGTTTTTTTGTGCTCCAGCCGGGGGTTATCGACTATATCGACAGTGACGACACCTCATGGGAGCATGAATCGTTAAAGAAGCTTGCAAAGGACGGCCAGCTTTCAGCGTACGAGCACGGCGGGTTCTGGCATCCGATGGATACGCTTCGCGACAAGAACCACCTGGAGTCGTTGTGGGAGAAAGGTCAGGCTCCATGGAAAGTCTGGTAGAGAGTAACCGTTGTAAACCGGGAAATGATATATGCAGACATGTGATTTTTTTGTCATAGGCGCAGGGGTGGTCGGCATTAACGTCGCGCGCGAGCTGGCGGAGCGTTTTCCCGGCGCAAGTATCGTTCTGATCGAAAAGGAGACGGACGCGGCGCTTCATGCGAGTGGGCGCAACAGCGGCGTGCTGCATGCGGGGTTCTACTATACCGAGGACAGTCTGAAAGCAAGATTTTCCCGGGACGGAAACAGCGCCCTGACGGAATATTGCGACAGAAACGGTCTTCCGATCAGAAAGTGCGGCAAGCTCGTCGTCGCACAGACGCCGAACGAGGTTCCCTCGCTGGAGATATTGATGAAGCGGGCTGCCAACAACGGTGTGAAGCTCGAGAAGATCACGGAAGACGAGGCAAGAAAGATCGAGCCGAAAGTCAGGACGACCGGCTACGCGCTGTTTTCGCCGACAACGTCGTCCGTAGACCCGGCAACGGTTGTCGAACACATGAAGCGCGACGCGCTTGCCGCCGGGGTCGACTGCCGTTTCGGGGTTAAATACCTCGGACGTTCAGCCGACGGTATCGAGACCGCTGAAGGACGGTTTTCCGCCGGTTACACGGTAAACGCGGCCGGCCTGTACGCGGATAAGATCGCACAGGATTTCGGGTTTTCCGGTGATTACTACCTGCTGCCTTTCAAGGGCCTGTATCTCTATTCGACCCATCCGAAAGGGTCTCTGGCGACCAATATCTATCCTGTGCCCAACCTGTCCAATCCCTTTCTCGGGGTTCATTTCACGGTTGCCGTCGACGGCGCCATCAAGATAGGCCCTACGGCGATTCCGGCTTTCTGGCGTGAGCAGTACCGGGGGATGGATAACTTTGTTTTTTCCGAATTTTCGGAGACGTTTCGGCGGCAGGCGGGGCTGTTTTTCAATGCAGGATTTGATTTTCACCGCCTTGCCTACGAAGAGATCAGGAAATACCACAAGCCTCATATGATCAGGCAGTCGTTTCTTCTGGCGAACGGGTTTGACCGGCACTCGTTCGGAAAGTGGGGCAGGGCCGGCATAAGGGCTCAGCTGGTAAAAAAGAGCGACAATTCCCTCGAAATGGATTTTGTCCTTGAAGGAGATGACCGGTCGATGCATATTCTCAATGCGGTATCTCCTGCGTTTACCTGCTCGATTCCCTTTTCGAAGTTTGTCGTAGACCGTATCGAATCATCAGTGAACTAAAGGGGGGGATATGAAAGTACTCGTTACCGGCAATACAGGCTATATCGGACCTGTTCTGGCAAAGTATCTGAGAACGTCGAGGCCCGGCATCGAGCTCGCCGGGTATGACAACGGATACTTTGCGCACTGCCTCACAAATGCGGAGTATCTGCCTGAATTCGACTATGACATGCAGTCCTGGGGGGATCTGCGCGCCTTTTCCCCTGAACTGCTCGACGGTGTCGATGCGGTGGTGCATCTGGCCGCGATTTCCAACGACCCGATGGGAAAGCGTTTCGAGAAGATCACTGCGGACATTAACTACGAGGCGAGTATAGCGATTGCGAAAGAAGCCCGGTCGAGAGGGGTGAAGGCGTTTGTTTTCGCCTCCAGTTGCAGTATGTACGGTTTCGCCGAAGGAGGGCCGAGAACGGAAAACGACGAGCTCAACCCGCTGACGGCATACGCTCGTTCGAAGGTTGCAATGGAAGAGGGGCTTGGAGCCCTTGCGGGTAGTGATTTCAAGGTGACGGCGTTGCGATTCGCCACCGCTTGCGGCATGTCCGACCGCCTGCGCCTCGACCTGGTACTGAACGATTTCGTGGCCGGGGCGGTGGCCTCCGGCAAAATTACCGTGTTAAGCGACGGTACGCCCTGGAGACCGCTGATAAACGTCAGGGACATGTCCCGCGCCATAGACTGGGCTCTTGACCGCCCGACTGAAAAGGGAGGGTCCTTTCTGGCGGTCAATGCCGGCAGCAACGAATGGAACTACCAGGTAAAGGATCTCGCCGGCGCGGTGGCCGACATCGTGCCCGGCACCGATGTCTCGATCAACAGGAACGCGCAGCCCGACAAGCGATCGTACCGTGTCGACTTCAGCCGGTTCAGGGAACTCGCGCCGGGCCATCAGCCCCAGGTGACGCTGGAGCAGGCCATCAAGGAGTTGAAGGAGGGACTCGAGGCGATGAAGTTCAATGACCCCGATTTCCGGGATTCGAAATTTATGCGCCTGAAAACGCTGGAGGGACATATCGAGTCGGGACGTCTCGATGAGGAACTGAAATGGCGGGGTTTGTCCTGGGTTTCTCCGAAAAAGCGCCGCTGAGACCCGTCCCGCCCCGGCGGGACGCTCGACGTTGTTATGAATCGCACGGGCGGAGCGACGGCGCTGAATCCGTTCTCGGGGACACCGTGGCCCGGTAAGCAGGGTATCGTCTAATAATAAAAGGATTTCCCATGATATTTACTGAAACAAAACTGAAAGGCGCTTTTGTCATCGAGGTGCAAAAAATCCAGGACGAACGGGGTTTTTTCGGCCGCTCGTGGTGCGCCAACGAAATGAAGGAGCACGGACTGAATGCCGAAGTTCGCCAGGCGAACACTTCCCTGAGCAAACAGAAAGGCACGTTGAGAGGGATGCATTTCCAGCGCGATCCCTATCAGGAAACAAAGCTCATCCGGTGCACCCACGGAAAGATCTACGACGTCATTATCGATTTGAGGCCCCGGTCGGAAACCTACAGGCAGTGGTTCGGCGTTGAACTGTCAAGGGATAACTACAAAATGCTCTACGTGCCGGAAGACTTCGCGCACGGGTTCATTACGCTCGAGGACGACAGCGAGGTCACCTATCTGGTCACCCAGTTCTACACGCCCGGCGCCGAAGGAGGGATCCGCTGGAACGATCCTCTCTTCGCTATCGACTGGCCCGCCGAGCCGGTTGTGATTTCGGAGAAAGACGGGGCACATCCTGATTACAAAGACTAAAGGAAAAAACAGCATGATTATTGTCGATACCGCGCTCAGGCAGAGAGAGGAGGAGGGCAACCCGATCAGAGTGGGAATGATCGGCGCCGGTTTCATGGGCAGGGGCATAGCTCTCCAGATCCTGAATTACGTTCCCGGAATGCAGTTGGTCGCAATCGCCAACCGCAGCACGGAGGGTGCTGAAAGGGCATACCGGGAGGCAGGCGTCGAAGACAGCCGGGAGGTGAACAGCGTGAGCGATCTCGAAAACAATATCCGTTCGGGAAAGTACAGCTATACCGACAAGGCGGAATTGCTCTGTGAAGCGGACGCTGTCGATGCCCTTATCGAAGTGACGGGCACCGTAGAATATGCCGTCCGTCACGTTCTGAAGGCGATCGACCACAAAAAGCATGTGATACTGATGAACGCGGAACTCGACGGCACGCTGGGGCCGATTCTCAAGACATATGCCGATAAAGCCGGGGTCGTGTTTACCGCATCCGACGGCGATCAGCCCGGGGTCGAGGGTAATCTGTACCGGTTTGTGCGATCGATCGGCCTGAAACCGGTTCTCTGCGGGAATATCAAGGGCCTGCACGATCCGTACAGAAATCCTACGACACAGGAGGGCTTCGCAAAAAAATGGGGACAGAATCCGTCGATGGTCACCTCGTTTGCCGACGGCACGAAAATTTCATTCGAGCAGGCTATTGTAGCCAATGCCACCGGGATGGGAGTGGGAAAAAGAGGCATGTTCGGCCCGTCCGTCGAACCGGGGACTCCGTTGAAAACGGTGGCTAACGACCTCTACCCCCGAGAGGCGCTTCTCGAGGGAGACGGCATTGTCGATTATGTCGTCGGAGCCGAGCCGGGTCCGGGTGTTTTTGTTCTCGGCACCCACGACCATCCTCAGCAGAAGCATTATCTGAACCTGTACAAGCTTGGGGAAGGCCCCTTTTATCTGTTCTATACGCCCTATCATCTCTGTCATTTCGAGGTGCCTCTTACCGTCGGCCGTGCCGTCCTTTTCAGTGATGCGGCGCTGGCACCCGCCGGAGAACCGAGGGTGGAAGTCATTGCGGCGGCTAAAACCGACCTCCGGGCCGGAAGTACTCTCGACGGACTCGGCTGCTACACGACCTACGGATTGTGTGAGAATTATTCCGTGGCCCGCGACCGGAACCTTCTTCCCATAGGTATAGCCGAAGGATGCCGGCTGAAAAGAGACATCGGAAAAGACGCCTGCATAACCTATGACGATGTCGAGCTGCCCGAGGACCGGCTCTGCGACAGGTTGAGGGAGGAGCAGGAGAAATATTTTGCGTAGAACCCGTAGCGGCGGCGGGCGTTCATCCGCGGATGGAGCGCGAAAATGCGGAAGTCTGTAACGCCGTAAACACGTTATCGGGAGCCAGGATGCGGCGGTCCGTGTCCCGGACGGGATGAATGTTGAACCTGTCAATAGAATGTTATGGCGTTACAATATCGACCGGATATTGACGGCCTTCGTGCAATTGCCGTTCTGGCGGTGATTTTTTTTCATGCTGAAATTCCGGGTTTTTCAGGTGGCTTTGTGGGAGTGGATGTCTTCTTTGTTATCTCCGGTTTTCTCATTACATCGATCATTCTCAAAGAAATCAACGCGGGGGGATTTTCCATTGCCCGGTTCTATGAACGGCGTATAAGAAGGATCTTCCCGGCTCTTTTTCCCGTCATCGCGTTTGCGCTTGTGCTCGGGTTTTTTCTTTTTTATTCGAAATCGTTCAAGGATCTGGGCGGAAGTATAGCGGCTACGACCCTTTTCGTTTCAAATCTCTTTTTCTGGCGCCAGGCGGATTATTTCGATGCGGCCGCGATAACGAAGCCGTTGCTTCATACCTGGTCGCTGGCTGTCGAAGAGCAGTTTTATATTTTTTTCCCGCTTCTGCTCGTTGCCATCAATCTGTTTTTCGGAAAACGCTACTTTGTCTGGCTCCTGTGTATATGGATCGTATCCCTCCTGACCAGCATCTATGGTGTCTATACCTATCCCGTGGCGACGTTTTACCTGGTTCCCACCCGGGCGTGGGAGCTGTTGACCGGGTCGATTCTGGCGCTCGGGGTGCTTCCGCGGCTCACATCCGAATTTCAGAAGGACGGATTGAGTCTGCTGGGACTCGGCCTCATTTGCTTCAGCGTGGTTTTTTATACCGAATCGACGGCTTTTCCGGGGGCGAGCGCTCTGGCGCCCGTACTCGGCAGCGGTCTGGTGATTTACGCCGGTACGGGCGAGGGGGGGCGTCTGTCGAAATACCTCGGTGTCAGACCGCTGGTATTCATCGGACTCATCTCCTACTCGCTATACCTCTGGCACTGGCCTCTGTTTGTCTTTACAAAGTATCTGCTTTTCCGTGCATTGACTCCGATGGAGATTACGCTCATAATTCTCCTCACCTTTGCAATTTCAGTGGTCTCCTACAAGGTGATCGAGCAGCCTTTCAGAGGCGCCCGGCCGATTGTTCCCCAGAGAAAAAAACTCTTTGCCGTGGCCGGAATCGTCATGCTGGTCGCTTCGTCCCTGGGCATCGTTGTCGATTCCCGGGGAGGAATGCCGGATCGTTTCCCCGAGGCGGAAGCGGCGACCAGGGATGCCATCCTCGACATGAAAACCGACCGTCAGTGGGTGAATTACGAGGATAACATGAAAACACTGTTCGGATTATCCGAAGGCGCGATTCCCGCAACGATAGGGACCGAGGGGGCGGTACCGAGTTTTGTGCTCTGGGGGGATTCGCACGCAAAATCGCTTGTGACCGCGATCGCCGAAAGTGCAAGGCGTTACGGGATTTCAGGGTACGATATCGCGCACGGGCATGTCATTCGCCCCTTGCTTGGCATCGATCTGGTCGGAGCGACTGACGAAGTCGGCTACAATCAAAGCGTGATAGACTTTATCGGGGCGCGCCCGGAAATTACAACCGTTATTCTCGCGGGTTACTGGAGTTCGGAAATAAAAATGACCGATGCGGCCGGAGAGTTTCCCGGGAAGCGGCAGCCTTCGGTATTGCTGAAAGCGGGCCTGACAAGAGCTGTCGAAGCTCTGCGGGCCCTAGGGCGTGACGTCGTGCTTGTCAGCGACATCCCGGTGCTGAAGGACGACCCTCATCGCATCCTGTTTCTGGCCAACAGGTTCAACACAGAGCCCGATTTTCAGAAAATAGCCTCGACGGCCGCCGACTACCGTGAGAGCAACGGGGAAATTATACCTGTGCTGGAACATCTGGCGAATGAGCCCGGCGTCACGCTGATCCGTCCCGAGTCCATGCTTTTCGACGAATCCGGACAAACGAGGATAATGGTCGACAATACGATGATCTATATAGACGACGACCATTTGACGACAAACGGTTCCCGTTATATTTCGCCGATTTTCGACGAGGTTTTCAGCGAGATGGTTCGGTAGCGATGCATCGCCGCCGCGCTGCTATACAAACATCCGCTGAAGATAAAAGTTCTTCCGGAACGGGGCCCCTGTCCGGTCGTCATGCCGGGTTTTTCGTTCAATGCAGTTTGCAACTCCTTATGCCATGCAAAGATATGTGTTCGAGAACGTAGCGATAAGCAGGACAAACCTTCGTGATGCGCTTGCCGATGTTTCGGATCGTTTTCAACGCGACGAATTCGGATACGTCTGTTTCATGGACACCCGCACGGCATATCTCGCAAACCGTGACGAGGAGTACCGGTCGATACAGGAGAGCTCCCTGATGACCTTTCCCGACGGCATGCCGCTTGTCTGGGCCGCCCGCATGCAGGGGCTTTCCGATGTAGGGAAGGTGTCCGGAAAGGATTTCATGGATGCCGTGTTTTCGGTTTCGGAGGAAAACGGCTATACGCACTACTTCTACGGGAGCACTCCGGAGACGGTTGAAAAGATTCGGGAAAATCTGGGGCGCAAGTATCCCGGACTTGTTATCTTGGGAGCTGTGTCGCCTCCGTTTCAGCCGTTGGAGGATTTCGATGTCGACGGTCTGGCAGAGGAACTGAACAGGCTCGGGCCGGTGTTTTTCTGGTGCGGTCTCGGTGCTCCAAAGCAGGAATATCTGATCTCCAGACTTCAGCCGAAACTCGAGCGAACCTGCTGCGCCGGAGTCGGGCTCGCTTTCGAATATCTTGCGGGAACAGTCGCGCGCGCACCGGGATGGATGCAGAGGAGCGGTCTCGAATGGGTATTCAGGCTCTTTCAGCAACCCGGAAACATCAGGAGGGTTGCACTCCCTTTTCTCTGGGTGCTCAAAGCGCTGCTCTTTTCGGTGGCGCGAAAGAAAAATGCCGTTACACGGCGCTGACGTTTTTTTGCAACATAGAACCTTGTTATCGGCAGTAAAGCCGGAGAACCCGCCCCCTGATTCTTTAGCTTGACTGTGAACTTCTTGAAAACCATGAAAGCAGTTATTCTTGCAGGCGGGTTGGGTGTTCGCCTTAAACCATTCACTCAAATTATTCCGAAACCGCTTCTTCCGATAGGAGAGAAGTCCGTTCTGGAAATACAGATAGAGCGGCTGAGAGCGCACGGTTTTACCGATATCTTTCTCGCCACCAACTACAAGTCGGACTACATCGAGCGGTTCTTCGGCGACGGCTCCGAGTTCGGTGTCAGGCTTACGATCAGCAGGGAAAAGATTCCTCTCGGCACGGCCGGTCCACTGACGCTTCTGCAGGAAAGGCTTGACAGTCCGTTTGTCGTCATGAACGGGGACGTTCTGAGTCTCGTGGATTTCGGAAAGCTCTACGATTTCGCGATGGAGCAGGATTCGATGCTTACCCTGTGCCTCAAGAAAGAGATCATGCCGTTTGACTTCGGCAACATTTTCTTCGAAGGAGAGCTGGTTACCGGTATCGAGGAGAAGCCGGATATCGTCATGCATATTCTCGCCGGCATCTACGTCATGAAGCCGGAGATTTTCCGCTTTTTCCCGAAAGATGAATTTTTCGGCATGGACATGCTGATAAAGAAAATGCTTGCCGGAAAAGAGAGGGTTTCGAAGTACGAGCTGAAAGATTACTGGCTCGATATCGGTCGTATCGACGACTACTATACGGCTCAGAAAGAGTACAACGAACATTTCGATACGGGCGGGTAACCTGCGCATATGCAGGTTGCCGGGATTTTGAAAACGCAAAATACCGTCCGCCGTAATCGGGCGTGCGGCTGAAAATCGCTTTGCGACAAACTCGTTACCGTCACCAAAACGCAACAATGAAACAAACTGTGCTCGTAAGTGGCGGCGCCGGCTATATCGGCTCCGTGCTGGTTCGCCTGCTGCTTGCCAAAGGCTACCGGGTAAAGGTCATCGACAACCTCTCCTTCGGCGGAGAGCCGATCATCGACCTTCTCAACGAGGATAACTTTTCTTTCGTGAAGGGAGACGTGCGCAATGCGGACGATCTCCGGAATGCGCTTGAAGGCGTCGACCATGTCGCACATCTCGCGGCCATAGTCGGCGATCCGGCGTGCGCCAAACAGCCTGAGCTGACCAGAGAGGTGAACCTCGAAGGGAGCAAGCTCTTCTACCTGCTGGCCGACGAGTGCGGCGCGAAACGTTTCGTTTTCGCATCGACCTGCAGCAATTACGGAAAAATGGAAGACCCGGAATCCTGCGTGAACGAGGATTCCCTGCTGGCCCCCGTATCGCTTTATGCCGAAACCAAGGTCGAGGTGGAGCAGTTTCTCCTGAACCAGCCGGCGAGCCGGACCTGCAAGCCGACATCGCTTCGTTTTTCGACCGTTTACGGTCTGTCGCCCCGACCGAGGTTCGATCTGACCGTAAACGAGTTTGCCAAGGAGCTTGCCATGGGAAGGGAACTGGTCGTGTTCGGAGAGCAGTTCTGGCGTCCCTACTGCCATGTCGTCGATCTCTGCCGCTCGGTTCTTGCCGTACTCGACGCTCCGGAGGAGGCGGTCGGGTTCGATGTGTTCAACGTCGGCGATACTTCCGAAAATTACCGGAAGCAGATGATCGTGGACGAAATCCTCAAACAGATTCCCGATGCACGGATCAAGTATGTCCAGAAAGACGAGGACCCCCGCGACTATCGGGTATCCTTTCAGAAAATCGTCGACCGGCTGGGGTTTTCGATCACGAAAAGGGTTCCGGACGGCATAGCGCAGGTGATTCAGGTCGTGCGCGACGGTTTCATCACCGATCCGGACAAGCAGGAGTATCGCAACAGCTGAGCGGGAGCGGACAATGTACAGAGTGCCTCTTTTCGATCTCAACTACGACGGGCAGGAAGAACAGGCCGTTCTGGAGACGTTGCGGTCGAAGTGGATTTCGACCGGACCCAGGACGGCGGCGTTCGAGGCGGAATTCGCCGCCATGCTGGGAGCCGGTCACGCGCTGGCTCTGGCCAACTGCACCGCAGCGCTGCATCTTGCGATGCGGATTCTCGACATAGGGCCGGGAGACGAGGTTATCTGTCCGTCACTGACCTTTGTCGCCACGGTCAACGCGATCAGGTATGTCGGGGCGGTTCCCGTTTTCGCCGATATCGTGGACGAATCGAATCCGAACATCGATCCGGACGACATCCGCCGCATGGTGAACGAGAGGACGAAAGCCGTTATCGTCATGCACTACGCCGGATTTCCGTGCGATATGGGCGCAGTGAAGGAAATTGCAGGCGAACACGGGCTGAAGATCGTCGAGGACGCCTGCCACGGCCCGCTGTCGGAATACGGGGGCAAAAAGCTCGGTACGCTCGGGGATGTGGGCTGCTTCAGTTTCTTTTCGAACAAGAATCTCAGTACGGCCGAGGGCGGCATGCTCGTGACGGACGACGCCGCTCTCCACGAAAGGGCCAAACTGCTCCGCTCCCACGGCATGACCACCCTCTCCTTCGAGCGTTCGAAAGGACACAGTACTTCCTACGATGTGCTCGAACCGGGTTACAACTACCGGATGGACGATCTTCGCGCTTCCCTTGGTCTCGTTCAACTGAAAAAACTCCGGGAAGATCTTGAAAAACGGTCCGTTGTGAGAGAGTGGTACGAGAAAGCCCTTGCCGATATCGATCAGGTTCTGGTGCCTTTCAGGGGGCACGGAGAATTCGCGTCGAACTACATTTTTCCCGTCGTGCTGACGGAGGTCCGTCGGAAACACCGGGACGACGTGAGGAATTCGCTGCACGAGGCCGGAGTGCAGACAAGCATGCACTACCCGCCGGTGCATCTGTTTTCATTTTACCGGGAATACAGCAGGGAGTTGCCGGTCACGGAACGTGTCGCCGGAAAGCTGATCACGCTTCCCATGTATTCCAGCCTCGGAAAGAGCGAGGTTGAGTTTGTTGCGACTGCCCTCGGAAATGCTTTCGGGTGACGGAGTCCCCAGCGGTGAAGAGGTGATCGGAAACGCGCATGGTTGCCGGGCGGTTTTACGTGCAGAGCAGGCGGCGCGGTCAGAGTCCTTGTTCAGGAGAGCAGCCGGCTATTGAGATGGTCCGCCAGCCGCAAAGCCAACTGTACTATGGTGTAGGTGGGGTTTGCATGGCCTCCGGTGGAAAAAACGCTCGATCCCGACACGTACAAGTTCGCGATGTCGAAAATTTTCTGGTTTCTGTCGACGACCCCTTCGTTCGGTGTGGCGCTCATCCTTGTTGTACACATGTGGTGATAGCTTGCGGAAGGTTCCCCGCTTTTCTTGAAAACGGCCGGGAGTTCAACGTCGGGTTTGTCCAGCGGAAGCAACCAGTCGAAAAGATAAACGCGTCCAAGATCCAGCGTCGCGAAATCTTTCGCGAACCGGACCGCCGCCTGCTGGACCGTTCGTCTGTCGGTACGGGTTATTTGCCAGTCGAGAACCACCCTCCTTTTTCCGAACCGGTCCGATTCGGAGCCCAGTGTCACCCTGCTGTCCGGATTGATTTCCTGTTCGGCGGCTACGTTCAGCATCCCTTCGTACGGCTCGTCCAACCGTAAACGGCGTCCTGTGATTTTCTGCATGAGGTCGTTGGCAAAATCCGACTGCCGGATTATGTTTATCAGCCGGTCGCGGAACGTATAGGCCGTTTTGGGCTTTTCCGGTTCGAACCGAAGTCCGAAATTCAGTGATTTCATGTCGTACATGAACTTTTTCGAAGGCTCGAAAAAGCTCCACGATCGGGGAGGGGGCGCCCAGTTTTCTGAAAGATAGTCCCGTACATGATCTTTCAGGGCGAAATGTCCCAAACTGATGTTCGGGTGTTCGGAGAAAAAACGGCCTACCAGTCCGTTGTTGTTGCCGATCCCGTCTTTCTGCTGCCGGTTCGAGGTCAGCAGAATACGGGCGTTTTCAATTCCACCCATGGTTACGATGAACTGCTTCGCCCTGATTGCGAAGGATCTGTCGTTGTAGTCGCGGATCTCCACTTGCCTGACCGCCGAAAGGCTGTCATGCAAGTTTATATCGACGACATTCGCGTTCAGGTAACAGGTCAGGTTTTTTTTCCCTTCGAGCTCTTTTCTGTATTTTATGCCGAATCTGGGAACGGGCTCGGACCACCAGAATGCCGCTCTTTGCAAGTTTTTTGATTTTCTGAACGCCTGTAACGGGTCGTTTTCGGGGAAGCCGTCCGCCGAAAAAAATTTTTCTTCCGCGTTTACGTTCAGGATTGTGTTGGTCTCTGCGATATATGGGTCCAGATCAGCCTTTGTTATCGGCCATCCGCTATACTTTGTATACGGCTTTGTTTCAAAGTCGATTTCGCTCAGAGTTCTGCACCATCCTCCCCAGCAGTTCGTACTTCCGCCCAGGAGGCGCGTCCTGCAGGCATCAAGGTCAAAGTAGTTGTTGCCGATATTTTTTCCTTTGTACAAGGATTGGGATTCCTGGGTGTATTTGTCGCCGCCGCCCTCCAGTAAAACGACATTCAGTTTTTCAGACAGCGCCAGCGCCAGAGTGATTCCCGCCGCCCCGGCGCCGCAGATGCAGACATCATATTTTTTGCTGTTAAAATGATCATTCCCGACCGAGTGGAGATCGATAATCATATCAGTAGTTGATTAAATCTGATTTTTTGAGAACCCAGCCGTTAAGGACGATAAAATCTTCCTCGGTGTCGTCATTGCCATGAATAAACGATGCTAAAGGCGCGAGCAGAGGGAGCGTAAGGAGCAGCTTGAGAAAACGACGTTTTGAGCTGTCGTACCCGATGTTTTTTTCTTTTCGCATTTCGTTGACATTGTCTGTTGCAAGTAATCGTCCTGGGGCGAAGAGCGGCGCGGAAGGCGCGGAAAAAAAATGGAGAAAGTTCCTTCCATGGCGGATGGGATATATTAGATAGTAACAACCTTCGCCGAGAGATCCTAATTGAACGAAAAGATCGAGAGGATTGCGGCATAACGGGGGCGATTGCGCGGTGCGGGAAGCGGTTCCGCCGATTGCCGCCTGATTCCGGTTGAAAATCCGGCCGGTCCGAAAATAGTGTGCACATCGGCAGACAATTTTCGTTAACTATACGTATAAACATCGAGACGGTTACGTAATGAAGGGGATCATACTTGCGGGCGGCGCCGGCACACGCCTTTATCCGGTTACCAAGGCAATTTCGAAGCAACTGCTGCCGATCTACGACAAGCCCATGATATACTACCCCCTGACAACCCTGATGCTTGCGGGGATACGGGACATTCTCATCATCACGACGCCCGAGGACCGCGAACTCTTCGTGAAACTTCTCGGGGACGGCGGCGACTGGGGTCTGTGTCTTTCCTACGCAGTTCAGCCCTCGCCGGACGGGCTCGCGCAGGCTTTCATCCTCGGCGAATCGTTCCTCTCGGGCGACGACGTTTCGCTCATTCTCGGCGACAACATTTTTTTCGGTTACGGTTTCAAGGCGATGCTCGAGGCCGCAGTCGGGGTCGTTACCGAAGAGAGGAAGGCCAATATTTTCGGCTACTACGTCGGCGACCCCGAGCGATACGGCGTGGCGGAATTCGATCGGAGCGGGAACGTGCTGTCGATCACGGAAAAACCCGAGAGCCCGAAATCGAACTATGCAGTTGTCGGCCTCTATTTCTATACCGGCGACGTGGTCGATATCGCCAAAAACGTCAGGCCTTCGACGAGGGGCGAGCTCGAGATAACCTCGGTCAACGAAGCCTACCTTGAACGCAGCCGACTCAAATGCACCATTATGGGCCGGGGATTCGCCTGGCTCGATACCGGAACCCACGAATCCTTTCAGGACGCCGGCAATTTCGTCGAGACAGTCGAAAAACGCCAGGGCCTCAAGATAGCCTGCCCGGAAGAGATCGCCTGGCGCAACCGGTGGATCACGGACGACGATCTTTTGAGGATATCGGAGCCCCTGCTCAAGACCCAGTACGGTCAGTACCTCAGAAGACTCCTGAAGTGACGGCACGTCCGGTTTTCCGAAAGAGCTTCCGGCTCCCGTTGCGTGGAACGGTTTGTAAATGTTTCATTATCTCGTTGCCGGCATGAACGTCACTGCTACAGAAATTCCGGAGGTGGTCCTTTTCGAACCCCGTGTTTTCAGGGACGAGAGAGGATACTTTTTTGAATCGTATCGCCAGGACATTTTCGGTCGCCATGCGGGTGCGGTGGCTTTTGTGCAGGATAACGAATCGTTCTCGGGTTTCGGCGTGTTGCGGGGGCTGCATTACCAGAAACCGCCGTTTACCCAGGGAAAGCTGGTAAGGGTCGTGCAGGGAGAGGTTCTGGACGTGGCCGTCGATATCCGGCGGGGGTCCCCGACGTTCGGCCAGCATGCGGCACGTGTGCTCAACAGCGAAAACAGGCGTGCGATGTGGGTGCCGCGCGGATTCGCCCACGGATTCGCAGTGCTGAGCGATACGGCGGTGTTCGCCTACAAGTGCGACAACTACTATTCCGCGGAGCACGACGCCGGTATCCTGTGGAGCGATTCCGCGCTCGGCATAGACTGGAAACTTCCGCCGGAAGACATCCGGGTTTCCGAAAAGGATGCGGCCCTGCCGGGAATTTCGGAAATCGAAGGCCTGCCCATGGAGTAGCAGGGGTTTTTCGCCTTTTACCTTTTAATCGTTGACTTTTGGCATGAACATTCTCGTGACGGGAAGCCGGGGACAGCTCGGCTCGGAAATACAACGCCTGTCCGGAGAGACGGACGGGATGAATTTTTTTTTCCCGGGTCTTCCCGAACTCGATATCGCCGACGCGGAGGGTGTCGCCCGGTTCTGTGACGAGCACCGTATCGAGGCGATAGTGAACTGTGCCGCCTATACGGCCGTCGACAGGGCGGAAGAAGAGCCCGAAGCCGCTTTCCGGGTCAATCGTGACGGTCCCCGGGCGCTCGCAGCCGTTGCCGCAGGGCGCGACGCGCTGCTTGTGCATATCTCGACGGATTATGTCTTCGACGGAGAGTCCTGCAGACCCTATCGGGAAACCGATCCGACTTCGCCTCTCGGCGTGTATGGACAATCGAAATGGGAAGGCGAGGAGGCTGTCCGCGCGGTGTCTTCCTCCCATATGATCGTAAGGACTTCCTGGCTCTATTCGGAGTTCGGAGCCAACTTCGTCAAAACCATGCTTCGGCTCGGAGCGGAGCGCGACGCGTTGACCGTGGTTTTCGACCAGGCGGGCACGCCGACACGGGCGTATGATCTCGCCGCGGCGATTCTCGCGATGCTGGGGCGGTGCGACAGGGGGCGCGCCTATGCCGAGACCTACCATTACTCGAACGAGGGGGTCTGTTCATGGTACGATTTTGCGTGTGCCGTGATGAAGCTCAAGGGATTTTCCTGCAGGGTGAAGCCCGTCGGAAGCGAAGAGTATCCCACGCGTGCAAGACGTCCCCATTACAGCGTTCTGCACAAGGGAAAGATCAGGGCGGACTGGGATCTCGACATTCCTCACTGGTATGACAGTCTGGAGGCGATGCTGAAGAGATGTTGTTGAGTTGTTTAACTGTTGAATCGTTGAGGATGTAATGCAGACCGATTACAACCTAAACTGAGCGTCCCGACTTGTCGGGATGCTCAATAAGAGTAAGGTTATAAAAAAAAGTCTTTTATACTGTTCAGAAGGTATGATTATTCGTCACCTGTCGGGTGCGGGAAAAAACCGATAAAAAACCGCATGTGTTGAAATCCCGACCTGTCGGGAAATGCCGATCATGCCGCATCTGCTTCGTTACAGGGAACTTGCGTCCCGACAAGTCGGGATACAGCGGCATTCCCTGTGCCTTGCATCTGCGGCATGCTCGACAATCGCTCAATTTAGGTACAAATATTCTTTTGAAAATCGTGACGTTTGGCAATTATCAGGAAGACTTGTTGAAAAGGTCTATCGCTTGACAAGTCAATTGAAAAGAGCGGTGGTATCGGAGGCATCGAATAGAGCAGAAGGTTATGCTCGAAAAAACAACAAGTCAACAGTTCAACGATTCAACACATAAAGCAAGTCAATAACGTGCCATGCACATACTGATTACGGGCGGGGCGGGGTTTATCGGTTCGCATGTCGTGCGTCGTTTCGTCAACGCCTATCCCGGTTACCGGATCACGAATCTCGATAAGCTCACCTATGCGGGCAATCTGGAAAATCTCCGGGATGTCGAGGCCTGCGACAATTACCGCTTCGTCAGGGCCGATATCACCGACGGAGATGCCATGCTCGAGCTGTTCGCCGCCGAGCGGTTCGACGGCGTGATTCACCTGGCCGCCGAGTCCCATGTGGACCGGTCGATCGCAAACCCGATCGAATTCGTGATGACCAACGTTGTGGGAACGGTCAATCTTCTCAACGCCGCCCTCTCGATATGGAAGGAAGCGAAAGAGGGCAGGCTTTTCTACCACGTTTCGACCGACGAGGTTTACGGCTCCCTTTTCGACGAGGGGCTGTTTACCGAGGCGACGCCCTACGATCCTCACAGTCCCTACTCGGCGTCCAAGGCCTCCTCGGACCACTTCGTGCGTGCCTGGCGCGATACCTACGGGCTCCCGGTGGTGATCAGCAACTGTTCGAACAACTACGGCGCCTGCCAGTTTCCCGAAAAGCTGATACCCCTTTTCATCAACAATATCCGGAACAGCAAACCGCTGCCGGTTTACGGCCGGGGCGAGAACGTCAGGGACTGGCTCTGGGTCGAGGATCACGCGCGCGCGATCGACGTGATCTATCACAACGGGAAACACGGCGAAACCTACAATATCGGCGGGCATAACGAATGGAGGAACATCGATCTTGTCAGGCTGCTCTGTTCCGTCATGGACGAAAAACTGGGCCGTCCGGCGGGTGGATCGGAAAAGCTGATCACCTATGTCACCGACCGTGCGGGCCATGACCAGCGCTATGCGATCGACTCTTCGAAGCTGCAGCGCGAACTGGGTTGGATTCCGTCCATTCGTTTCGAGGAAGGGCTTCGGCGAACCGTCGACTGGTATCTGGAAAATCCCGGTTGGCTCCGGAGCGTGACATCGGGCGAGTACCGGACATACTACCGCAGGATGTACGGCGGGTAAGTGTGCAAGCCGCCCGTCCGCGGCTGCGGTGAACGGGCGGCGTTTCCGTTGTGCGGGGGTTTCGGGATGCGCTACTCGAGAGGAAGGACCACGTCCTCGGGTATCATGTCGCCCGCGTTGTTGGCCGGAATGAAATAGTTGTTGAGCGGTGTGTTTTCGGTTTCGTTGTGCAGAATACCGCGTGCCGTGCCGATGGTGAGGCCCGCGAGATGTCCGGCGAGACCTCTCGGGAGAACGAAGCTGTCAGGTCTGGTTCCGCAGAAGAGGTCCCAGGACTCCTTGTCGAGTACGAAGAGGCATGAAACCTCGATTTCCATGAAGTCGAGATTGTCCTGGAGGAAGGTGTTCTTGCTCATGACCTTGACCAGACGTCCGTCCCGGCTGGCCCCGAAATTCAGGGCGGCGGTGATCTTCGCGGGTTTTCCTTCCTCGAATGATTCGGGAGAGAGGTCGATGTTTTCGGTGGTGATTTTTGCCAGCGCGTAATTGACGCGATGCGTTGTGTTTTCAGCCATGACGGTACGTTGTGGATGGTGAGAGGATTAAAAAAGTATATGTATTGCTGTCGTTTCCGTATGTTTTCTGATGCGGTCCAGACCCGCGCAACGGCTAAGATAACACGATAAATTTTAATTCATTTCCGATGATCATTCCCGTGATTCTCAGCGGCGGATCCGGTACCCGTCTCTGGCCCATGTCAAGGGCGCTCTATCCCAAGCAGCTGCTTCCGCTCGCAGGGGAGATGACGATGCTGCAGGAAACCGTCGTACGCACCGGGGCAATACCGGAGGCGGGGCCCGTGTTCTGTGTCTGTAACGAAGAACACCGGTTCATGGTCGCCGAACAGCTTCGGCAGGTGACCGACAGTGTCGGGGGGATCATACTGGAGCCGGTGGGCAGAAATACGGCTCCGGCCGTGGCCGTGGCGGCCCTGCGGGCACTCGGGGAGTTTCCGGACGCCATGCTTCTGGTTATGCCGGCGGATCATGTGATCCGCGACATCGATGCGTTTTCGGAAGCGGTTTCGCTCGGAAGGTCGGCCGCGGACAAGGGGGAACTGGTGACGTTCGGCATCGTCCCGGACGAGCCTGAAACCGGGTACGGTTATATCAGGGCCGCCGAAGGGGGTTCGGACGGAGGGATTCTGCCCGTCGAGGAGTTCGTTGAGAAACCCGATCGCGAGACCGCGGAGCGGTACGTCGGGTCCGGCCGTTACTTCTGGAACAGCGGCATGTTTCTCTTCAGCGCTTCGCGCTACCTCGAAGAACTGGGGGGTCATGCGCCGGCGATACTCGATGCATGCACGGTCGCGGTTGAAAAGGCGTCGGTGGATCTCGATTTTCTGCGGCTCGACAAGGAGGCTTTTGCAGCGTGTCCGTCCGATTCCATCGACTACGCCGTGATGGAGAAGACGGACCGGGCGGCGGTCGTGCCCCTCGACGCCGGCTGGAACGACGTCGGTGCGTGGTCCGCGCTGTGGGGTGTCGAGGACCGGGACGCTTCGGGCAACGTGATCAAGGGGGATGTCCTGGTTCACGATGTCGAAAACAGTTTCATTCACGCTTCGAGCCGCCTTGTCGCCGCGGTGGGGATAGACGATCACGTCGTTGTCGAAACACCCGATGCGGTTCTCGTTGCCTCGAAAGAGAGAGTGCAGGATGTCAAGGCGATCGTCGAGCGGCTGAAGCGGGAGGACCGGAGGGAGGCTTTCAGCCACCGGCGCGTTTCACGGCCGTGGGGATCGTACGAGACGGTCGACTGTTCCGAGCGGTTCCAGGTCAAGCGTATTATCGTGAATCCCGGCGCAGCGCTCTCCCTTCAGAAGCACTTTCACCGCGCCGAGCACTGGGTGGTGGTGAAAGGGACCGCCGAGATAACCGTCGGCGAGCGGGAGATTGTTCTGAGCGAGGACCAGTCCACCTATATTCCGCTCGGAACGCTGCACCGGCTCGCCAATCCCGGCAAAATACCCCTCGAGCTGATAGAGGTGCAGACCGGCAGTTACCTTGGTGAGGACGATATCGTCCGCTATGATGATAAATACGGCCGGGGATGAGCTGTTACGGGCTTCTCCGGAGGGGAGGGGGTTTTGAATGCATGGATAAATGTGTTATTTTAAAATCACTGTAATTATGAGACTCGTACAAATATTAAACTCTGTGGCACATGGCTGAAGAAACGAAATCCCAGCAGCAAACCGGCGGGGGCAATAGCATCCAGGGTGATTTCTCCACTATCCTGACCGGAGTGGGCGCCCTTCTTGACAATACTCTCACTCCTCTCGGCAATATGCTGGTCCAGGCGCTCGAGTCGGCCAACAATGTTGCCCAGCAGGTTCTTGATGGGATAAACAAAACGCTCAACAAGGGGCAGGACGGTAACTGAACGAACCGGTTTTCGTCAGGAGCCTTCTCTCCTGCACGTTTCACGGGGCAAGCCTTCGGCAACGGAAGGCTTGCCCTCTGTTTTTTCCGCCGGTTTGCGCGGATTGTTTATTGCTGGCCGTTCTTGTATATTCCAACCTTGGTTCCCGTTCGGGGCACCGCCAGGCGTCTCGGTAGCGTTTTACGCGGCTCTCCGGGCGCGGCGAACGTCAGTCTGTATCGACCCTTATTGATTTCCTTGTTCAGCAATGTCCGACAAATTTCCAGAGTATCCGGCCGGCGCTCCTTACAGCGAAATGGAGGCGGAGATCCTCCAGTTCTGGAAGGAGCACGATATTTTCCGTAAGAGCCTCAACAAGCCCGGAGAGAAGGTGTTTTCCTTCTACGAGGGCCCCCCGACGGTCAACGGAAAGCCCGGCGTTCATCACGTGTTCAGCCGCACGATCAAGGACATCGTCTGTCGTTTCAGAACCATGCAGGGGTACAGGGTCCCCCGCAAGGCGGGCTGGGATACGCACGGCCTGCCGGTGGAAATATCGGTCGAGAAGAAGCTCGGCCTGAAGAACAGGGCCCAGGTCGAGGATTACGGCACCGGCGAGTTCAACGCCGAGGCGAAATCGCTCGTGTATCACCATATCGAAGACAACCGGGAAGGTTGGGGACGCCTGACCGAGCAGATGGGATACTGGGTGGACATGGACGATCCCTACATCACCTGCGACAACAACTACATCGAGTCCGTCTGGTGGGCCCTGAAAACGATCTTCGACAAGGGGCTGATCTACAAGGACTACAAGATCGTCCCCCAGGATCCCAAATCCGAAACCGTGCTCAGTTCGCACGAGCTCGCTCTCGGCTACAGGGAGGTCAGGGACCCGAGCATCTATGTCCGGTTCAGGGTGAAAGGCTCCGGCGAGTACTTTCTTGTCTGGACCACGACGCCCTGGACGCTGATCTCGAACGTCGCGCTCTGTGTCGGGCCGGATATCGAATATGTGAAAGTTAAAGATGCGCAAGGGGATGTCTATATCCTCGCCAAGTCCCGTCTGCATGTCCTCCGGCAGTCGAAGAGCGAAGAGGATGGGGAGCTCGAGGTGCTCGGGGAGTTCAGGGGAAGCGACCTTGCAGGCATGGAGTACGAACCACTCTTTACCTTCGCGCATCCGGCCAAACGCTGCTGGTACGTGACCGAAGGCGATTTCGTCTCCACCGGCGAAGGAACGGGCGTCGTACACATCGCGCCCGCGTTCGGGGCGGACGACTACGAGCTGTCGAAAGCCTACGATCTTCCCATGCTGCAGCCGGTTGCGCGCAACGGCTGTTTCACGTCGGAAGCGCCGGATTACGAGGGAATGTTTTTCAAGGACGCCGACCCGCTGATTATCAGGCGGCTGAAGGACGAGGGGAAACTGTTCAGGAAGGAGACCGTAACACATACCTATCCGTTCTCGTGGCGCTACGACGTTCCGGTTATCTACTATGCGCGGGAGTCCTGGTACATCAGAACGACCGGCATCGCCGACCGCATGGTGGAACTGAACAGCCATATCAACTGGTGCCCGCCGGAGATAGGCGCCGGACGGTTCGGCAACTGGCTCGAGGAAAACAAGGACTGGGCTCTTTCCCGTGAACGGTTCTGGGGAACACCCCTGCCGCTCTGGGTTTCGGAGGATTTCGAGATCGGTGACGGACCCGGTTCGGGAAACGTCTTCGCCGTCGGTTCCGTCGAGGAACTGAGGGAGGGGTACGTCGATAGAGACGGTGAGCGGTACAGGCTCGCCGACGCGATCGACAGGGGGCTTGTCGAACTCGACCTGCACAAGCCGTTTGTCGACTCCGTTTACTTCATCCGGGACGGCAAGCGTTTCAACCGCACCCCGGAACTGATCGACGTCTGGTTCGACAGCGGCTCGATGCCGTTCGCGCAGCTCCACTATCCGTTCGAGAACAGGGAGCTGTTCGAGAAAACCTTTCCGGCGGATTTCATCGCCGAGGGCGTCGACCAGACGCGGGGATGGTTCTATACGCTTCACGCCATCGCGGCGCTCATCTTCGACAAACCGGCCTACAGGAACCTCGTGGTCAACGGTCATATCCTCGACCGCAACGGCCAGAAAATGTCGAAGTCGAAAGGCAATGTCGTCGATCCCTTCGAGACCATGAAAAGCTACGGCGCCGACACGCTTCGATGGTACCTGATCGTCACCAGCCCGCCCTGGCGCCCGAAGTCGTTCAACCAGGGGGAGATCGAGGAAGAGCAGCGAAAGTTTTTCAGGGCGTTCGTCAACAGTTACAACTTTTTCGTGATGTACGCCAACGTGGACGGTTTTACCGGTCGCGAGGCGGGCATTGCCGTAAGCGACCGTTCGGAACTGGACCGCTGGATAACGTCGTGCCTGCATTCGCTCGTCGGCGGCGTCGAGCTGCGCATGCAGCAGTACGACCTTACCGGCGCCCTGCGGATGATCAACGATTTCACGGTCGACGACCTTTCCAACTGGTATATCCGACGTTCGAGAAAACGGTTCTGGAAGGAAGAGATGGGCAGGGATAAACTGGCCGCTTACCAGACGCTCTACGAGTGCATCGAGACGGTCGCGAAGCTGCTCGCTCCGTTCACGCCGTTCATTGCCGACCGCATCTACATGAACCTCAACGGGGTCAGCGGGAGGGAGCCCTGGGAGTCGGTGCATCTCGCCGGACTGCCGGCGGTGGACGCAAGCGCCATCGACCGCGCGCTCGAACGCCGCATGAAGCGCGCCCAGATCGTCAGTTCGCTGGTGAGGACCATGAGGGAGAGGGCCTCGCTGAAGGTTCGCCAGCCTTTGAAGAGGATCATGCTCGCCGTCGACGACGCGTCCGACCGAAGCGAATACGAGCAGGTCCGCGATATCGTCGTCGATGAGGTGAACGTGCTGAAGGTGGAGTATATCGAGGACGAAAGCTCGGTTGTCAGCCGCAAGGCGAAACCCGATTTCAAGGCGCTCGGGCCGCGTTACGGCAAGGATGTGAAGGTCCTGGCCGACAGGATCCGTATCCTGACGCCGAGGCAGATCGCTACGTTGGAGACCGACGGCTCGCTCGATCTGGATATCGGGGAAAAACGCTTCACGATCACTCCGGAGGATGTCGAGGTCAGCCGTGAGGATATCGAGGGCTGGCTCGTCGAGTCGGACGACGCGCATCGCGTGATGGTCGCCCTCGATACCGAGATCACCCCGGAACTCGAGCTGCTGGGGCTTGCCAGGGAGCTTGTGAGCCGGATACAGACGCTGAGAAAACAGGGCGGTCTGGAGATAACCGACCGCATCGATCTGAAAATCACCGGCAGCGAAAAGATCCGGAACGCCATCGAGGCGAACGGGGAGTATATCGCACAGGAAACGCTTGCGGTGACGCTTGAAGTCGCCCGAGAAGAGAGCCTTTCCGACGGTCCCGGGGAGAGCGTTAACGGTGAATTGTGCCGTATAACGCTTGAAAAATCGAAAAGGTAGTGTTATTATTACCGTGTTTTTTTACTGAACCAGTAAACCGGATAGATCATGCCCAGAAAAGCCAGCAATACCGGTAAGCAGAAAAGCGAATCCCCCCAGGGCCCGATAAAGGTTATCGAAACCTATCTGTCGGATGAAGAGCTGGAGCATTTCAAGAAGATTCTCCTGAAACGTCGTGAAGAGGTGCTGCGTGATCTCGATATTCTGCGTTCATCCCTTTCCGAGGAAAGCGTCGAGGATTCCATCAACTCGAACTATTCCATGCATATGGCCGATCACGGTACCGAGACCATGGATCGCGAGCAGCGGTTCATGTTCATCGCCCGTGACGAGAAATACCTCGGCTATATCGACCAGGCCCTTGAAAGAATCAGGAACAGGACCTACGGCATGTGCGTCAAGTCCGGTAAGCCGATCCCCAAAAAGCGCCTCGAGGCAGTGCCTCATACCGCCGTGCGTATCGAGTTCAAGGAAAACAAGAAGAAAGCCTGAAGCGGTTCTTGCCGGAAGGCCTGAAAAGAGCAAGGGAAAAGCGGCATGGGGTTCCATGCCGCTTTTTTACGTTCGGTTGAAACGGAAGCGTTTCCGGCCTCCGGGAGCTACTGGTCGTATTCTTCCTTGTCGGTCGTCGCGTCGGCGACATGTATGGGGTAGTCCCCCGTAAAACATGCGGTGCAATAGCTGCAGGTCTCGTTCTTGAATGTGGGAACGCTGTTAAGAAGGCCCTGCAGGGAGAGGTACTTGAGCGAATCGACGCCGATATATTCCCGTATGCGTTCCACCTCTTCCTTGTCGTCCTTCGCGTCGGCGAACATGTGGGTCAGCAACTGCCCCTTTGTCGGAAAATCCATGCCGTAAAAACACGGGTTGGTGATCGGCGGAGAGCTGATGTGCAGATGGATCTCCTTCGGGTCGGCTTCCCGGATGAGCTTGATCAGCATTTTCGCCGTGGTGCCGCGAACGATGGAGTCGTCTATCAGAATGATCTGCCGGTTCTGGAGAACCCCCCGGATGATGTTGTATTTCGAGCGGACCTTGATCTCGCGGCTTTCCTTGCCCGGCTGGATGAAGGTTCTTCCGACGTAGTGGTTCCGGATCAGGCCGTGCTCGAAACGGGCGGGACAGCTGATCTTGTTGCTTTCCCGTACAAAACCGAGAGCCGCCGTGTTCGACGAGTCCGGGACGCTTGCGACGATGAGGTGCCGGTCTTCGTTCGACGGCTCGACCCGCGCTTCGCGGGCGAGGTTCTTGCCGAGATTTCTTCTGACTTTGTCGACGGACTGGTCGAATACCATGCTGTCCGGCCGGGCGAAGTAGACATATTCGAAAATGCAGCGCGCCTTGCGTTTCGACGGCGGAAGATAGAGCGAGGATGGTTTCCGGTTCTTGATCGACAGCCGGTCGATCAGCAAGATCTCTCCCGGCTCGATCTCCCGGACGTACTCGACGGAAAGAATGTCGAACGCGCAGCTTTCGCTGGCGACGTAAAACGAGATTTCGCCGGTTTCCGGGTCGGTTTTTGTGCCGAGGGCGAGCGGCCTGACGCCGTAAGGGTCCCTGGCCGCGATAAGCTGGTCGTTGGCCAGGATCACCAGTGAGAAAGCCCCCTGTACCTGCCGCAGGGCATGGTAGATCTGGTGGACGGGTTCCTTTTCCTTGCTCAGGGCGGCAAGATGGGGGATGATTTCCGTGTCCGAGGAGGCCTGGAAAATAACGCCCTGCTCCGTCAGTTCCTTGCGCAGTGAGCGGGAGTTTGTGAGGTTTCCGTTATGGGCGATCGCGAGGTGTCCGGAACGATAGGTCAGGGAGAAAGGCTGTATGTTGCTTGCCGACTTCGACGCTCCCGTGGTCGAGTAGCGGTTATGCCCGATGGCCGCGTAACCCGGCAGCTTCGCGAAAATCCCTGCATCCTTGAAGACCTCGGAGACAAGCCCCATGCCTTTATGCTGCCGATAGACCGATTTCTTTCGTTTTTCGTCGTATCCGGCCACCACAATGCCGGCTGCTTCCTGGCCTCTGTGCTGGAGGGAGTACAGGCCATAGAAGGTGTCTTCCGCGGGAGTTTTAGAATTGTAGACGCCGAAAACTCCGCACATGGGTGTCCTTATGTTGAGAATTAGTGAACTCTTCGCCCCCTAAAATTGCCAAATGAAGGTAAAATAGCAAGCGGTAATTGCAAAAATGTTTGAGTTGCCGCGGCGTATGGAAATGCGTCGAACGAAGGTTATTTTACGGGCACGGGGAGAACCCGCGGCAGCGGTCGCGGGTCAATGTCCGGTATGTTTTTACAACGTCAATTCTTTGGGGAGGGGCCGGTATATGGATTTGCAGGAGAAAAAGCATCCGTCTCCGCCGACAGTGTGGACGTGGCTCGCGATAACCTTTCTGTGGGGAACGGTCTTTTTCGGCACGTCCATCCTGACGCTCCGGTTTTCGGGCGATGCCCTGGGGCAGGGATTCTTCAATCCCTCGTGGTCCGAGATCTACTCGGTGTACGCCGTATATTTCTTCGCGCTCTTCTTGCTCGCCCTTTCCGCCATGCTGATCAGGCGGCGCCAGGACCCGTGGGGGGAGAAGCAGACGCAGCGCCGGAAGGATGTCCTGGCGGGAAAACGGGAACAGGTATTTGTTTCCTTCGCGGCAAGCATCGTGACCAGCTTTTCATTCACCGTGCTGACGGCTGTCGCCTTTGTATTTTCCGCCGGGCTCGTCGAGATGACGGTCGTTTTTACGGTGCCGGTGGTGCTCGCCGCGGCCGCGTTGAACATCGTTTTCGGACTCTCGGCGTCGCTTGCCGCCGGTCTGGTGATCCTGGTGCTGAAGAAGCTGTAAGGGGCTCGGGCGGGAAACGAAAAAAGCGCGGTTTGAGACGCCGCGCTTCGGAAATGTGGAGCTAAGGAGACTCGAACTCCTGACCCTTTGCATGCCATGCAAATGCTCTACCAACTGAGCTATAGCCCCGGATCGTAGGGGTAATAATCTGAAAAAAAACTTGTTTTTCCAACAGGTTTCGTTTTTTTCTTGCCGGTAGGGACGCTCCCCTGTATCTTTCCCCGATCCCCCGTGCGACGGCCGCCGTTTCCGGAGAGGGTCACAAGAAATCATCACGGACTATGCACCTCTTTTTTCTGATCAAGGAAGGGTTTTCAGGTATATGGAGAGCCAAACTGCCTGCGGCGGTTACGGTGGTCGTGGGTTTTTTCGCGCTCGTGTTCCTCGGACTCTTCGCGACCGTATCACTGAGTTTCATGGATATCATCGAGGAGGTCAGGGGGCGTGTCGAACTCGAAATCTTTTTTCCGGACGAGACGGAGGCAGAGGATGTGCAGGTCCTCGTGGGAGACATGGAAGGCATCCGCGGAGTGCGGAAGGTTACCTACATCTCCAGGGACAGCGCGGCCGCGATCTTCCGCCGGGAGTTCGGCCGGGATATCGTGGGGATTCTCGGAGTGAATCCGTTGCCCCGGTCGGCGAGGATCACGGTGCAGCCCGCCTACGTCGCGCCCGACAGTCTTCCGCCGATGGTCGATTCCATGAAGGCCCTCGACCCAGCTCTCGATATCCGCTACAACAAGGTGTTCCTGCGCCGACTCGAGGACAACGCCCGTCTCTTCAGCGTGCTGACGGCGGGAACCGGTATCCTCATCGCCGTAGCGACCATCGTGCTTGTCGGTTACACGATCAGGCTCGCGATCTACTCCCGTCAGCAGAAAATCAAGACCATGCGCCTCGTCGGGGCGGCCAACTGGTTTATCAGCGCGCCCTACGTCATCGAGGGCGGTATTCAGGGTCTTTTTGCCGGAGGTTTCGCCGCCCTTGCGATCTATCTGCTGACGGAGCAACTGCTCCCGCGTTACGAGCCGGGTGTTTACGAAGTGCTTCACCCGTCGACCTATCTGGTCTATCCCGTACTCGTCGGACTCGGTTTCTTCCTGGGGGTTTTCGGCAGCACCGTATCCGTCAGGAAGTATCTGAGGAAAGCCTGATGAAGCCGCCGTTGAAAGGCTTCGTTGATCTGTTTATCTGTTGATGCGTTGAAGAACAAGGAAACCGGAACGGGCGGCCACGGGGGGCCGCCCCTACGATTCAACACCTCAACAATCCTCCGATTGTTCCAGGCTGTGGAGCAAAGCGATTTCGTCCTTCCAGATTTCAGGCTTCGGGGTTTCGAGAATCAGCGGAATGTCCCCGGTTGCGGGGTGGCGGACAAGAGCGGCGAACCCTTTCGTTCCGATGGAGCCTTTCCCGATGCTTTCATGGCGGTCTCTCCGGCTGCCGAGGCCAAGCTTGGCGTCGTTCAGGTGCATGCCCCTGAGATACTCGAGCCCGACCGTATCGTCGAACGTTCCGAAGGTTTTTTCTACCGCATCCGCGTCGCGGAGATCGTATCCGGCAGCGAACAGGTGGCAGGTGTCGAGGCAGGCGCCGACCCTCCTGCGGTCTTCGATCCGGTCGATGATTTCGGCGATCTGCTCGAAGCTGTGACCGAGGTTCGAGCCCTGACCGGCGGTGTTTTCGATCACGGCCGTGACCGACGAGGTCGCCTCGAGAGCCAGGTTGATCGATTCGGCGATGGTGCGCAGGCACTCCCGTTCGGGAATCTCCCGCAGATGGCTGCCCGGATGAAAGTTGAGAAGGGTGAGCCCCAGCGTTTCCGCTCTCTTCATCTCGTCGATGAAGGCTTCGCGTGAACGGCCGAGCTTTTCAGGGTCCGGATTGCCGAGGTTGATCAGGTAGCTGTCGTGCGGCAGGATGTATTGCGATTCGTAACCGAGGGCTTCGCAGTTGTTCCGGAACGCTTCGACGCTCGCCGCGCTCAGTGCAGGGGCGCGCCATTGCCTCTGGTTTTTCGTGAACATGGCGAACGCCGTCGCGCCGATCTCCCCGGCGCGCAAAGGCGCGTTTTCGACGCCGCCCGCAATGCTGACATGGGCTCCTATGTATCTGGTCATGAGCGGTCGCCTTGCGCTGTTTCGGTGTTGTCCCGCCGGGGCGGGTCCAGGGGGGCTTCCCTTTTCCCGGAGCCGTTCCGCGCGTTCGGCGTTTCGCGGATCGTATACAACCTGCTTCGACTGGCGTCCCTCGTCAGCATTTCTCCGAGCAGCCCGATGGAAAAGAACTGGACGGCGACGATGATCAGAAGAATGCCGAGAAAGAGAATCGGTCTGTTTCCCGCGGCCTGGTTGAAGAACAGCTTCTCGATGGTGACGTAGAGGCTTATGCCGAAGCCGGCGAGGAAGCCTATGAGGCTGAGCATGCCGAAGAAGTGCATGGGTTTTCGCAGGTACTTCGTGATGAACAGGACGGTGAGGAAGTCGAACAGCCCCGGGAAAATCCGTCCCGGACCGAATTTCGTCGCGCCGAACCTTCGGGGGTTGTGTTTCACGGGGATTTCCGTGACCCGAAAGCCGTTCCAGTGTGCGAGAACCGGAATGTAGCGGTGCATCTCCCCCTGCAGGTCGAGCAACTCGACGACCTTGCGGCGGTAGGCCTTGAGTCCGCAGTTGAAGTCGTGCAGGTCGATACCGGTAAAAAGCCTGGTGACGGTGTTGAACACTCTGGAGGGAACGGTTTTCGATGCCGGATCCTTTCGTTCCTGTTTCCATCCGCCGACCAGGTCGTATCCCTCGAGAAGTTTCGCGAGCAGGAGTTTGATCGAGAAAGGGTCGTCCTGCAGGTCTGCGTCCATCGTTACGATATAGCGACCCGAGCTCTCCCTGAAGCCGGCCATCAGAGCCGCGGTCTTGCCGAAATTTTTCTGGAAGGAGACGAGCCGCATTTCCGGTCGACGTTCTCTTTCCCCCTGGAGCCATGCCGCCGATGCGTCGGTCGATCCGTCGTCGATCATCAGCACCTCGAAACTGAAGGGGCCGGAAAAGAGGTTTTTCAGCTTCGGGTCGTCCATCGCCCTGTAGAGCTCGTCCACCAGCGACGGCAGGGACTCCTCCTCGTTGAAGAAGGGCACGATGACGGACAGTACGGTCTCTCTGGTCATGGACGCTGACGGTGACGTTTCGGGCTGCTCCCGGACGGAGACAGCGTGAATAGAAGGTAAAAAGGAAAACCGTGAAAAGAAAAAGCGCCCTGTTTCCGGTCCCGCCCCCTCAGACTCCCCGGTCCTTTCCGGGCCAGAGCAGTTTATGGAGTTGTAGCTGCAGCCTCACGTTCAGGCGGTCTTCCAGGATCCATCCGGCCAGTTCGGCGGGCGAGAGCTTTCCGGAAACCGTTCCCAGAAGAACCGTGCAGCGGGCGGCGAGGTCGTACCGGCGCAGCAGTTCCAGGGCCCATGCATAGTCGCTCCGGGAAGCGAGGATGATTTTGAATTCGTAGCTGCCTTTCAGCTCGTCCGGGGCTTCCAGTGCCAGCTCGATGTTCTGCGTGAGGCATGCGGCCCCGGAGGAGGGCGGTTTGAGGTCGATGATCTTGTGTACTCTCGGATCGACGCGGTCGACCGGGAGGAACCCTCCGGTTTCGAGCAGCACCGTGTAGCCCCGGTCGCACAGAAGGCTCATCAGGCCGTATGCAGGGGGTTGCTCCAGGGGTTCGCCGCCCGTGATCTCCACGAGAGGCACGCCGAAGCTCTTCACCCGTTCGACGATTCCTTCCGGCGTCATGGGGTCGCCTTCCGGAGCCGCTGCGTATCGCGTGTCGCACCAGGCGCATTCGGCCTCGCAGCCGGCAAGCCGAACGAAGGCGCACGGCCGGCCGGCATAGGACGATTCGCCCTGGATGGAAAGAAACAGTTCGCTGACGAGCAGTGTTTCGCTCATGCTCCGTCTTCGTCGAGAAGTTTTTCCAGCGCGTCAGGATAGAGGCGGTGTTCGCATTCGAGCACCCGCGCGGCAAGGGATTCAGGTGTGTCGCCCGGTTCGACCGGCACCCTCCGCTGCAGCAGCACGGGGCCCTTGTCGTACTCGGCGTCGACATAGTGGACGGTTGCACCGGACTCACGTTCGCCCGCTTCGATGACCGCCTTGTGTACATTGATGCCGTACATGCCCGGCCCGCCGAATTTCGGCAGGAGCGCCGGGTGGATGTTGAGCATTTTCAGGGAGTAGTCTTCGATAACCTTTTCGGGAACCTTGCGGAGATAACCGGCAAGAAGGATGTATTCCACCTTCCGCTTCCGCAGCGCATCGAGCATCGCCGCCGAGAATTCCTCATGCGTGTCGTACTGTTTTTCCGACAGGTGCAGGGTTTCCATACCGTGCTGTTCCGCAAAGGCGGTGGCGCCGCATTCCGAACGGTTGGAGAGACAGAGGACGATTTCGGCCGGAAGATCCCTTTCCGCGATGGCGAAATACAGGGATTGGAAGTTCGAGCCCGCGCCCGAGCAGAAGACCGCGAGCCTTGCCTTGTGGTTAGCCATTTACTGAATATTTGATTACATTTCAGGCTTGGGAAATCATATACCTTCATTCCAAAACAATCTACAAATGTCTGATCCTGTTATCAAGCGAGCGCTTGTTTCCGTTTCCGATAAAACGGGTATTGTCGAGTTCTGCCGCGAACTGTCCGTCATGGGCGTCGAGATCTTTTCGACCGGCGGAACGTTGCGCAAGCTCCAGGAGTCCGGTATAGACGCGGCATCCATTGCAACCATTACCGGGTTTCCGGAGATCATGGACGGGCGCGTCAAAACGCTTCATCCCAGGATACACGGCGGATTGCTCGCCGTCCGCGGTAACGAGGATCACATGGCCCAGGCAAAGGAAAACGGTATCGGGTTCATCGATCTGGTGGTCGTTAACCTCTATCCGTTCGAAGCTACCGTCGCGAAACCCGGTGTGACGTTCGAGGAGGCCATAGAGAATATCGATATCGGCGGACCGTCGATGCTGCGCAGTGCGGCGAAAAACAACGAATCGGTCACCGTCGTCACCGACAGCGAAGATTACGACAGGGTGCTGGAGGAGATGCGCGCGAACGGCGGGGCGACCAGCCGTTCGACCAGGCTGCAGCTCGCCGGAAAGGTGTTCGAGCTGACCTCCCGTTACGATCGGGCCATAGCGGATTATCTTGCCGGAGTGCAAGACGGCGGAGCGCCGCGGGAGGGCGGGGACTCGATGACGATCGGTCTCGAAAAGGAGCTCGACATGCGTTACGGCGAGAACCCTCATCAGAGCGCCGGATTCTATCGTCTGACCGACGGCGGGGGATCACGCTGTTTCGGAGAGTATTTCCGCAAGCTTCACGGCAAGGAGCTGTCCTACAACAACATGCTCGATATCGCCGGGGCGACCGGTCTTGTGGAAGAGTTCCGGGGAGAGGAACCGGCGGCCGTGATCGTCAAACATACCAACCCTTGCGGGGTTGCCCAGGGGGGTACGCTTGTCGAAGCCTATCGCAAGGCGTTCTCGACCGATACCCAGTCCCCTTTCGGCGGCATTATCGCGTTCAATGTTCCGCTCGACATGGAGACCGCCCTGGCGGTCGATGAGATCTTCACCGAGATTCTGATCGCTCCGGACTACGAAGAGGGCGTTCTGGACCTGTTGACGAAGAAGAAGAACCGTCGTCTCGTGCTTCAGAAAAAAGCGCTGCCGCAGGAGGTGGCGGAATACCGGTCGACGCAGTTCGGCATGCTGGTCCAGGGCCGCGACAGCGGCGCCGTCTCGCGGGAAGAGCTGAAAGTGATGACGAAACGCCGGCCTTCCGAACAGGAGCTCGACGACATGCTGTTCGCCTGGAAAATCGCCAAGCACGTGAAGTCCAACACGATCGTTTACGCCAGAAACCGGCAGACCATCGGGGTCGGTGCGGGTCAGATGTCGCGTATCGATTCGGCGAAGATCGCCCGTTCGAAAGCCGCGGAGGCCGGACTCGAAATCAAGGGGTCGGCAGTCGCCTCCGACGCCTTTTTCCCCTTCGCGGACGGCCTGCTCGCCGCCGCCGAAGCCGGGGCATCGGCCGTGATCCAGCCCGGCGGTTCGATCCGGGACGACGAGGTGATAGCCGCGGCGGACGAGAAAAACCTCGCAATGGTCTTTACCTCCATGCGCCATTTCAGGCATTAGAAGGTAAAGGCAAAGGGCAAAAGGTAAAAGTCTAAAAGTCGGGGTAGTCGGGAATCGGGGTCGGAAGAGTAGTGACCAGTGACGGCGCTTCGGCTTTGCCGGGCGCTTGGTATCGGGCTTAGTTGTTGGCAAACTGCAGTGGACTTGCTACAGTGAAGATGTCGGGGAATTGCTGAACCGTAGGGGCAGCCCCCTGTGGCTGCCCGAACTGGTGTTAGTTATCGATACCGACGCCGACGGGGAACCCCGAAAGAAGAACAATCGGGTTTCGGGATCGAATGTATTTCTTTACGGTAACAGGTGGTACGTGAAACTTAAAAACTGTCAACTATTTCAGGACGGGACATGTTCCTTCCGGTTTTGAGTTTTTACTTTTGACCTTTGATTTCACTTCACATTCTCCATCACCGCCCGGGCGTTGCGTTTCAGGCGTTTCAGGCCGGTGCGGAAGACGGGGGTGCCGCCGAAGAGGGTTTTAAACTGTGATCTTGTGAGGGACAGAATTTGCTCGGGGGTTATCCCGAGCAGTTCTTTTTTCGGGAGAAATTCCTTCGAGGTGGCAATTGTGGCTTGCTGTGCGTTATGCGGACAGGCTTCCTGACAGATATCGCAGCCGAAAAGCCATTCGCCGGTCATTGCGGACTCTTCCCTGCTGAAATCCCTTTTGAGTTCCACGGTGAGGTAGGAAATGCATTTTCTCGCGTCGATTTTTCCCGGTTCGACAAGCGCCCCGGTCGGGCAACTTCTCAGGCATGCATCGCACTCCTGGCAGGGATCGAACTGTGGTGACGGGGACGGGGGGAGTTCGATATCGAGCAGTATTTCGCCGAGAAAGACATACGAGCCGGTTTCCGGTACGATAAGCATGGTGTTTTTTCCGGTTTTTCCAAGACCGGCATGTTCAGCCCAGTTTTTTTCAAAAACCGGCATGCTGTCGACACAGATTTTTCCGGAAACCGGTTCGGGATACGTCGCGGCAATGAAGCCAAGCATCTGGCCGAGCTTGTTTCGAACTACACGGTGGTAATCGTCTACAAGCGCGTAACGGGAAATCCTGGGTCGTTCTTGTTGTGTATCCAGGGGAAACCTGTAGGGGAGAGCCGCGGAAAAAACGGTTTTCGCTCCCGGCAAGAGCTTTTCCGGGTGGGTTCTCACGGAAACCTTGTTCTGCATGTAGGTCATTTCGCCATGACGGTTTTCCCGTATCATGTCGAGCAGTCTTTCGCTTTGTTCTTCAGAGGGTGTAACGGCAGCAAAACCGGCGGCACAGAAGCCGAGGCTTTTCGCCCGGCTCACGATCATTCCGGAAAGGCTTTTCGCGGCTTCAGTTTCTCTTGCGTTCATACCGGGAGCACGGTTGTGAAGAAAGCCGATTATTCTTAAATATAGACCTTGTCACGATAGCCTGTTCGGCTTTCCGGAAAATTTTCACATCGCAGACCTATGGACCGCAGGGACTTCCTCGGAAAACTCTTCAGAAGGACGGGTCTCGCCGCCGGTCTCGCCGCCGCGAGTGCGCTGGGATACTTCCAGCCCCGCAGGGAGACCTACCGGACTCCGGCCGACGAACCGTCAGGGGAAAAGCTCGAGAAGCCCAAAAAAGCGGTCGTTATCGGCGGCGGGCTTGCAGGCATGACGGCCGCGATGGAGCTGGCGAAACGGGGTTTCGACGTCACGCTCCTCGAGGCGTCGGGCGAGCTGGGGGGAAAGCTCACCGGCTGGGATGTGGAGGCGCTCGGCGAGCGTTTTCCGGTCGAGCACGGTTTCCACGGTTATTTCGACCAGTACTACAACCTGAACGAGCTGTTCGAAGCCGCCCGGGTAGGGGATGTGTTTATCCAGGCCCCCGGATATCCGGTTCAGTTCAGAGAGCGCCCGATGGAGGTGTTCGGCCGGACTCCGAAAATGTTTCCGCTCAATATCCTGACGGTCGTTCAGCAGTCCGAGTCCCTGGACATGATACCCATCATGGCGAATTTCAGGGAGATGCTGCCGGTTCTCGACATGTTCCGCTACGAATACGAACGCACCTTCGAGCGTTACGACTCGGTCGACTTCATGACGTTCTGCCGTGAGCAGGAGATCTACGAGCCGTTTCTCGCAACGGTGCTGCATCCGTTTTCGGACGCGACGATGAACCGCATGGAAGTGCTTTCGGCCGCGGAAGCGCTCCGCTATTTCCATTTCTACTTTCTGGGCAGTCCCGAGGCTCTCGGTTTCCGTATCACAAAGAAAAACTGCATGGATGCGCTCGTCAGGCCGATCGCTCGCATGCTCGAGGAGCTCGGCGTCACGATCATGTCCGGGACGAAAGCCGAGAGGCTTCTGGTGGACGGGGGAAAGGTATCGGGAGTCCGGATAGGGAGCGGCGGAACAAAAGGCCCCCTGGCCAGGGTGCCGTCGGCTTCGGTGAAAGAGTCCGAATGGGTTTCGGTGGAGGGGACAGGGGGTGTTCCGGTGCTGGTGACCATGCGGCGGGGCGAATACGCGGCGTTCGACGCAACCTGTACCCACATGGGATGCCCCGTCAGTCCTGACGAGCGGACCGGAGGGTTTTTCTGCCCCTGTCACGCGGGCTTCTTCGATCGCGACGGCGTGGCCGTCAGCGGTCCGCCCGAATCCCCCCTGCAGCGTCTCCGGGTGACGACGCAGGGGGAAGAGCTCCTGCTCGACCGGCCCGCTTCGGGCCGCTCCTCCGAATCGCTGGAGTGCGATTACTGCGTGCTCGCTTCCGATGTCAGGGGAGCGCGGGAGATCGTCGGGCGCTCGGATATTCCGGACAGTGCGTTTTCCGCAAGCGTCGCCGCGCTCGGCGAGGCCGACCCCTATGTGGTGTGGCGACTCTGGCTCGACCGGCCGGTGACCTCCGCACGTTATCCGTTCTACACGGTCGCCGGGTATGCCTACACGGATTCGGTATCGCTGTTTTCCCGTTTTCAGGAGCCGTTTGTCTCCTGGGCGTCCCGGACCGGCGGCAGCGTCGTCGAGCTGCACGCCTACGCGATCGCTCCGGAGGATCTCGGACCGGACGAGCTGATCAGGAATGCCATGCTCGGGGAAATGCACCACATGTTCCCGGAAACGAAAGGGGCCGGGGTGCTCCACGACGTCTACATGCGGCAGGACAACTTCACGCGCTGGGCTCCGGGGGATCATGCCCGACGGCCGGTTTCGGAAACCCCGCTTGGAAACCTCTACCTTGCCGGGGACTGGGTGAAGGTCGACGCGCCGGTCTTCCTGATGGAGGCCGCGGTGTTTACCGGGCGCCTCGCGGCCAATGCGATCTGCCGCAAGGAGGCCCTGAAACCCACGCCACTGCCCATCGTGCCGATGGACGGCCTTTTCGCGTAGACCGGCCGCACGCCGTTCTGCCGTTGAAAATGTAGCGCGACCCTCCGTTCGGAGCCATGCCTGCCGGGTGAAGGTTTGCGATATTTACTTGCGGAAATCTTCATGAATTCGCTAAATTTACTTGTGGAATAATTCCCCCCACCCTTCGTCAGAATTATTCCGTTCCCGATCATTGTCGTGATTGAGAGTGTCTTTCCTGTTTTTCATATACATAGTAGCAGAAGTGTAGTAGCAGTGTAGTGCCGCAAGGATTTCCAATCACTGAACCACAGGAGGAGAGTACTATGGCGAAAACCAACGAGGCAAAAGTCAAATCCCTGAATGACAGGAAAATCGATGTCGCGCTCAAAATTCAGGAACTCCATCTGGAGCTGGCGAGAATCGACGCCGAACTGTTGAGAGCCGGAGGCAAGGTTCCGGTAGGCGGTACGATCGGCGGCACCATCGGAGGAACGATCGGCGGTACCATCGGCGGTACCATCGGCGGCACTATCGGGGGTACTATCGGCGGCACTATGGTCGACATCGCCGGTACGATAGGAGCAACCGGCCGTTGTTGAACCTCCCCCTGTGGGGAGAGGGCAGGGTTGTGTTTGCGTAAGGAGACCGGAGCGGCGCTTGTGAGCGTTCCGGTCTCTTTTCACTTCCGTTCCCCGACAGCTTCATGGGGCGATCATTTTCCGGGATGCAGAAACTCAAAATATCACGCTACCTTCGGACGGTTCCGCGCGGGAAAGATTTTGCCGTCTACCATTGCCTGTATGGCAATCTCTTGCTTGTCGACGCGGAAGGAATGGCTTTGCTGCAATCGTTTGACGGCGGTCGTTCGATCGACGAGGTTATACGGTCTTTCGCCGTCGGCGATGCGACCGATGTCTGGTCGTATGTCAATGAGCTGCGGATGCGGGATTTTCTCGTCTCCGACCCCCTCGACGAGTACGAACTGGTCGCTTCCGATGCTGCGCGTCGCGAGCAGCGCGTTGAAAGCGGTTACCTGCTTCGTGTACTGCAGCTTGTCGTTTCCAATACCTGCAATTTCAACTGCAGGTACTGTTTTGTCGACAAGATGTACGAATCCAGGGAACGGGAAATGGTTCAGCACCGGCCCGGGAATATGAACATGAGTTTTGCCACGGCAAGACTGGCGATTGAAGCCGCGCTCGATATTCTCATGCGCAACGGCACGCCCGGTCTCACGGTCGAGTTCTTCGGAGGGGAACCCCTGATGAACTGGCCGCTTGTCGAGCAGGTACTGAAAACGTTCGGAACGAAGACACCGGAGGGGATCGAACTGCTCTACAGCATAACGACAAACGGGTCGCTCATTACGGATGAGATGGCCGGATTGTTCAGGGAACACAACGTCACGGTCACGGTGAGTTTCGATGCTCCCTCCGCGTCGTCGCGTTCTCCGGCACGGAAGCAGAAAGGGAGTGAGCAGGTAAGGGAAAAGCTTGAAATTCTCAAAAAATACGGTAACCGGGTGACGTTCAATACGGTGATATCAAAAGAGACCATAGACGGTTACGACGGAGAGTCCCTGATCGATATCGCCGGCAGATACGGTGTCGCCATGATCGGCCTGATTCTCGATCTGGATCTTTCTTTCTACGGCAGCCAAGGCCGAAGGGAAGAGGTTGTCGAGCACATCTGGCGCACCTACGCCTACGGGAGGAGCCGCGGTATTGCGGTGGTGGGCTACTGGCACCAGATATTCAGTCAGATAGCGGGAGCCCAGCCGCTCAATCTTCTGTCGGGTTACAAAACCTGTCCGGCAACCGGCTGCAAGCTGAGTGTCGAACCGGAAGGGCACGTGTTCATATGCAAATGCTGTTCCGGTTACCTCGGCCACGTCGCCCGGCCGGATGCGGTCCTGCAATCGGAACAGTACAAACAGTACGCCATGCAGGCCTATCGCAATGCCCCGGAATGCGACGGCTGCGAGATAGAGGGTTTTTGTTCCGGTGTCTGCATGGGAGCGCTGGAAAAGAAACACCGCAGGATCGATATGACTGAAAAGGGCGCCTGCCAGGTGTACAGGGGGATAACGAGAAGGTTACTGGAGAACGTGTCGCCGGACGACACCGATGTGCACTACCTCAAAGACAAAGTCCCCGGGATATGAACCGGTATCGCAAGCTTCGGACATCGAAACATCTCCGGTCCGTTTCAAGGGATGACGGCGTTGCGCTGTATCATTCGCTCTATGGCGGACTGTGCATTGTCGACGGCGCCATAGTCCGGCTGTTCGATTATTTCCGTTCTCCGAGATCGGTTCACGATATGATCGAGGCCGGGTACGGCGGTCAGGTGCCCTCTATCCGTTCGTTCATGCGGATCTTCGAGGAGAAGGGATTTCTCGTCGATCCGGCTCTCGACGAGTCCGCTCAGCTTGACAGGCGTCTCGGAGAAATAGAGAAAAACCTGCACAGAGGGGGACAGGTGGGTGTTGTTCAACTGGTGTTGACGAACCTGTGCAACTTTCGATGCGAGTACTGTTTTATCAGGAGCGTGTACGCTTCCGAAGAGAGGTTCAGGGCCCAGGCTGCAAAAAACAACAGGATGATGCGCGCCGAAGACGCCCGAACCTATATCGAAAACGTTATCGACATCGTCAGGAAAAACGGAAAGGCATCGCTGGCCGTACAGTTCTTCGGAGGAGAGCCGCTGTTGAACTGGAAGGTTATGAAGTCGGTCCTCGAACAGTACGGATCGGGGGAGGAGCACGGGCTGGAGATGACCTACAGCGTAGTGACGAACGGCTCGTTGATCACGGATGAAATAGCGGAATATTGCAAAAAATACAAGGTTTCGGTTATCGTAAGCTTCGATGGACCCACGGGCGGGCGGCGCCTGACCAGGGAGGGGAAAACGGGCGCGGAAACAATCGAGCGAGGATTGTCGCTGCTCAACAAGTATTACAATCGCGTTGCATTCAACGCCGTTCTCTCCGGGGAGACGTTCGATGTTTTCGGGCGTGAGCTTGTCGATTTCGCTCTTGAACACTATGTATTTGAAATAGGGGTCCTGCTCGATCTGGACCCGGGATTTTATGCGAGGTACTCCCCCGAAGATATCGTGGACAGACTCTGGGGTGTCTACTCGTATGGATTGCGGAGCGGTGTACAGCTTACGGGATACTGGTACGCGATTTTCCGGCAGCTCCTCCACAGGGACGCATACAGATCCCGCGGTTACAAAACCTGTTCGGCTACGGGTTGCCAATTGAGCATAGAACCGTCGGGCGAGGTGTTTGCCTGCAAAGGGTCTTCCGGTTACTTCGGAAACATTCGCCGGAGTGACGAACTGCTGGCTTCGGAAAAGTACAGGAAATATGCATTACGGACATTCAGGAATGCCCCGGAATGCACCGGCTGTGAAATAGAAGGTTTCTGTTCGGGATTTTGCCTTGGGCCGCTGGAAAAAAAATACGGCGACATAGCCGCCGTGGAAAAAAATGCCTGCGCCGTTTACAAAGAACTCACCAGACGCCTGATCGGCGACATGGATCCGGAAGAGGTCGTTCTGTTCAGGATGCAGACGGAACTACCTGTCTGATCCCAGGCACCGGACGACGGTGTCGTGCAGTTCGGGACGGAATTTCCTGATCCTGGTGTTTTCCGAGGTCGGATGGACCCTGTTGCTGAGGACGATAACGGCTAGATCCTTCTCCGGATCTATCCATAGGCTCGTGCCGGTGTAACCCAGATGACCGTAGGATCTCTCCGAGAAGTAGTTCCCCGAGGAGGACGGACCGCCGATCGAGCGCAGATCCCAGCCGGGCGAACGCGACCCCGGGTGTCTTTCGGTGAAGCGCTGCAGCGTCCGGGGGGAGAAGAACGTTTTGCCTTTGTACCGCCCTTCCTGCATGAGCATGGTTACGAACCGGACAAGGTCTCCCGACGTGGAGAACAGTCCGGCGTGGCCGGCTTCGCCGCCGAGCAGCGCCGCGTTATGATCGTGCACCAGCGGTCTCGGCCTGTCGAGGCGCCAGCTGGTATCCTGTTCCGTCGGTGCGATGAGGCCGGAGAGCGACGGCGGCGGATTGAACAGCGTGGAGCGCATGCCGAGGGGTCCGGAAAAGCGTGTGTAGAAATTGTCGGCGAGCGTTCTGCCGGTTATTCTTTCGATCACACGCCCCAGCGTGATGAACCCGAGATCGCTGTAGACGGTCTTTTCCCCCGGCGGCGACTGCAGGGTTTCTTCGCATATGGCTCGCATCACCTCTCCGGGCGTGCTGCAGGTTTCGATGAAGAACCGGTGCGCACGCAGTCCCGAGTCGTGAAGCAGAAGGTTTTTTACCGTTATGCGTTCCTTGCCGTTGCCGGAGAACTCCGGAACGTAACGGGAAACGGGTGCATCGATGTCGATCGAATCCCGTTCGTCGAGCTGCATGACGATCGATGCGGTGACGAGGGGTTTGGTGAGCGAGGCGAGGTCGTAGACGGTGGAGGTGTCGGCCACGGCCGAAGTCTTCCGGTAGGTCAGCCGGCCGAACGCCTTGTGGAAGACGGTTTCGCCACGGTAGATGACCGCGATGCTCGCCGAGGGAAACACGCTGTCGGCGACAGCCTGTCGTGCGAGCGATTCGAGCGCCGCGAAGCGGCCGCCGGCTTCCGCCGGTCGTGGCGTGACGAGGAGGAGCAGGACGATCAGGCTCCGGCAAAGGATTCGTGCGTGCGCCATGAACGTATCAGGGAGCGAAACGGTGCGGTCAGAACAGCGAGAAGCGGACGTACCGTTTCGGATTTTTCTTGAGATCGGTCAAGAGGGAGTCGAGATTCTCGAGGCTTTCGTTCAGATTCGTGTAGAGCGCCGGATTCGAGTGCAACTGCCCGATCGTTCCCTTGTCGCTGTTGAGTTTCTGGACAAGCGAATCGGTGCGTGCCGCGACCTGCTTGACGTTCGTGATGGCGCTTTCGGTTTCGGCCGCGAATTCCCTGTCGTTGATGAGTTTCGGCAACAGGCCGTCGCCGCGCTGCAGCCCCCGTGTCAGGTTCGTCAGCTCGACGGAGGTGGTTTTGAGGTTGCTGATGGTCTTTTCAAGATCGCCGGCCATCTCCTCGGAACCGAGCAGCTTCGCCAGGGGGCCCTTGCCGTTGTTGATGTTGTTGAGCAGGGTGTTGATCTGGCCGACGGCTTCCCCTGCGGCTGCCGTCAGGCTGGCCAGTCCGGTTTCGCTTTCATCGAGCTCGATAAAGTCCCCCTCATCGACCGGTTCGCCGGTGCCGGTCGTGATATCGACATATTTGTCGCCGAGGATGCCGAGAGAGATGATATGCGCCCTGGAGTCCTTTGTGACGATTCTGGCGAACTCTTCCTGGATGCGCATCTCCACGAGCACGAGCAGTGAGTCGTTGCGGGAGACGAAATCCATGTTTGAAACGGTGCCGATTTTTTTGCCGGAAACCGAAACGAAATTGTTTTCCTTGAGGCTCCCCACGTTGTTGGCGACCATGTTGATCGTGGTGACGCTTTTGAAAAGACTCGAGTTCTTGCCCACGACAAGTCCCAGATATGCTGCGAGCCCGATGCCGACGGCAAAGAAGATGCCGGTTGTGAGGTCACGCCATTTCAGTTCGTTCGGATTTCTCATTATGAGCGATGATTGAAAATTTTATTGTTCGAGTATCTTGTCGGACAGGATCGACTGAATGAACGGATGGTTTGAATCATGCAGTTTTTCCGTGTCGTCGTCGAAAATGATCTTTCCCTTGTAAAGTACCGCGACGCTGTCGGCGACCTGAAACACGTCGTCGATGATATGCGTGACGAGTACCGCCCCCAGACCGCTTTTCTTGCGGAGAGAGCCGATCAGCCCGAGAATCTTTTTCGAGCTGACCGGGTCGAGACCCGCGGTCGGTTCGTCGAAAAGGATCATGCCGGGCCGGAATATGAGCGCCCGTCCGATCGCCACCCGTTTTTTCATGCCGCCGCTGAGATCTTCCGGCAGTGAATCCTCGTATCCTTCGAGACTGGCGAATTCGATCTGTTCGCGGACCCGCTCTTCTATTTCGTCCTCCGAGAGCTTCTCGTTTTCGCGCAGAAAGAAGCCGAGGTTTTCACTGATCGTGAGTGAATCGAACAGGGCGTTTCCCTGAAAGACGATACCCATTTTTTTGCGGATGGGGTAGAGCTGCGACTCCTTCATCGAGGTGATATCGACGCCGTCTATCAGGATTCTGCCGTTGTTGGGCTTGAGTAGGCCGAGGATGAGCTTTAAAATGGTGCTCTTTCCGACTCCGCTGGGCCCGAGGACGGCCTTGATCTTGCTGTCCTCGATCGCGAGGGATATCCCGTCGAGAATTTGCCGGTCGCCGTAGCGCAGGGTGACGTTCTGAAGCTCTATCATCGGTTACATGTTCTCCAGAACGAGCTTTGAAACATAGAAGTTGGCGATCAGAAGCAGTCCGGAGGAGACCACGATGCCCTTGATCGTCGAACGTCCCACCCCGGCGGTTCCTCCCGTGGCGATAAAGCCGTTGAAACTGCTGACGAGGGTTATGATGACGGCGAAAACCGGCGCCTTGAGGAACCCGACGACGAAGTCCTTGAGCACGAGACGGGGGAAAACGGCGTTCCAGAATATTCCCGGATCGATTTTATGATAGTGTTCGGCTATCAGCGCCGCGCTGTAAAGCCCTGAAAAGTCGGCGATAGCCGTAAGCGGTACGAAAACGACAAGCGCCGCCGTCAGCCGGGGCATGACGAGTTTCGCTATCGGGTCGGTGCCGAAAGCCCGCAAGGCGTCGATCTGTTCGGATATCTTCATCGCGCCGAGCTCCGCGCCGTTGCGCGAACCGTAGCGGGCCGAAAGCATGAGACCCATGAGGAGAGGACCGAGCTCCCTGATGATGGACAGGGCCGTCGACCGGCCGAGCATGGTTTTCGCTCCGAAATCCTCGAGAAGGTTGCCGACCTCGACGGCCAGAAGCGCCCCTATCGAGATCGAGCTGACGAGTACGATCGGCAGCGAGTCGGTGCCCGCGATCTTGGCCTGGTCCAGAAAATCCCTCCAGTAACGCCGCAGTTTCGGGATCGTGATGAATGCCCTGATCGAAAAGAAGAAGAATTCCTGCATCATCAGGAAAAACTCTTTCAGTGACCTGTTGGCATTGTCGGCAAGTGTCCCGGAAAACGAAGTTGACATAGTAGAGTACTGTGCTGAGAGATTCGGGGGAATCGTTTGCTCTCAGGCCTGAAAGTAACGCACCCATAATAGCAAATCTTTCTCAAATGCCAAATGCGGCCGAGGGGTTTCGGGGGCGATCAGACCGTGACGATCCTGCTTTTCATTTTCGTTACCCAGTCGTACGGAATGGTCGTCTGGCCGAAAAGGTCTTCTTCGTGGTCCTTGAGACCGTGGTAGTCGGAGCCTCCGGAAAAGAGCAGGAAATACTCGTTGGCGATCTCCCTGTAGTAATTTTGCTTGTAGGCGTCGTGCGACGGATGAACGATCTCTATGCCGTCAAGCCCGAAAGTGATCAGCTTGCGGAGAATTTCGTCGGGGACGTTCTGGCCGGGATGAGCGAGAAACGAAAGACCGGACGATGCGTTGAGGAGCCTGATGATCTCCTCCGGATGGGTTTCGATGCTTTTTACGTAGGCCGGACTGTGCGAACCGAGATACTTGCTGAACGCCTCGCTGAAGCTTCTGACGAAACCCCCGTCCTGGAGCACGGCCGCTATATGCGGACGCCCGACAGTGCCGTTCTGGGCTTTGAGAAAGATCTGCTCGATCTCGATTTTAACACCCATCTTGGCCAGTTTGCTCACCATCCGTTCCGCGCGTTCGGTTCGCAACTGTTTGCAGTGGTCCAGGTAGCTCTTGAGCTCCGGGTCGTTATGATCGAAAAAATAACCAAGGATGTGAATATCGTGTCCCTGGTAGGTACAGCTCATTTCTACACCGTTAATGAGCTCTATGGCGTGCTCTATGGCTAATGGCTTTGCTTTGTCAAGTCCGGCAACAGAATCATGGTCGGTGATACTTATGGCCTTCAATCCGGTTTTACTTGCTTTTTCTACGATTTCTTCCGGAGTAAAGGCTCCGTCCGAGCATTTGGTGTGTATGTGTAAATCTGCTTTTTCAAAGCCATTATGCCCTACACTCGACAGGCTGTATGGCATGGCCCGCTATGTTTGTTTTTGTTGTGAATGTATATTTCTATATAAGAAAATTTTTCCCCCTAAGGGTACAGAAAAGAGAATTATTTTTCGGGTTAAATAGTTGCCCGCCGGAGGTTTTCAGGGCTTCCCGGCGCGGGTTCCGCACGGAGGCTCAGGCCGGGAGAAGGCCGGTCGAAAGCAGCCCCAGGACAAGGAGACCCAGAAGGATGCGGTAGACAATGAAGAGCCCTGTCGAGTGCTTTTTGAGGAAATTGAGCAGAAAGGCTATCGATGCGTAACCCACGACGCCGGCCGAGAGGGTCGCGGCGGCGAGGTTGGTCATGCTTTCGGTCGAGGCGGATATGGCGTCCCATTGATCGTAGAGCTGATAGATGCCGGCGGCGAAGATCGCCGGAAGGGAAAGCAGAAACGAGAACCGGGCGGCAGTCTCCCTGGAGAGATTGAGGAAGAGCCCCGCGGTTATGGTTACGCCCGACCGCGATGAACCGGGGATCAGGGCGATCGCCTGCGCGAAGCCGATAAGGAGCGCCTGTTTCCAGCCGATGTCTTTCATGGTTCCGGCCTTGCGACCTTTTGCCGCCTGCCGTTTCATCCGCCATTCGGCGAATGTCAGGAAAAGGGCGAGCAGTATCAGCGCCGCGGCGATCCAGTAGAGGGAGCGCAGGCTTGTCTCTATGGCGCTTTTGAAGAGCAGCCCGAAGAAGATGATGGGAAGGGTGCCGGCGCTGATCATCCAGCCCATTTTCGAATCCTGCGTTTCGAAGGGTCTGCCCGCCAGGATTCCCCGGAAGAACGCTCCCGAAATACGGACGATGTCGTGGTAGAAATAGATGAGAACCGCTGCAAGCGTTCCCGTCTGGATGATCGCGGAAAAAGCCGCTCCGGGGTCCTGCCATCCTGCTATCGCGGGCAGGATGCGGAGGTGGGCGGTGCTGCTTATCGGAATGAACTCCGTGAGCCCCTGGATGATACCGAGTATGACTGCTTCGAACAGGCTCATTGAAGAGTCCGGGGGAGGGTTACAGATTTGCTTTCAGGATAGCGCCGAGCGTTCCGGCGGCTTTGTCGACAGCGCGCGAGCGGTGGCTGAGACGGTTTTTCTCTTCCGTGCTCATCTGCGCGAAGGTGGCTCGGGCCGAAGCGACCCGGAAAACCGGATCGTACCCGAAACCGTTCTCTCCTTTCCGTTCTCTCGTTATCTCGCCTTCGACCGAACCTTCGACGGTCTCTTCGAAGACCACCGGGCCGTTCCTGCCGGGAATCCGGCCTTTCATGGCGATGACGGTGCGAAAGATCGCGTTCCGCCGGTCCGTTGCTTCCATGCGGGCGAGCAGGTGCCGGACGTTGTCATCATACGTCGGAGCCGTGCCTTCCGGGACGGGAGCGAAACGTGCGGAGTAAACCCCGGGTTCGCCGTCGAGGGCCGCTACTTCGAGACCGGTATCGTCGGCGAACGAAACGAGCCAGGAGAAGCGTGGGGAGAGAAGGTTGAAAATCGTTCGGGCCTTGAGCTTCGCGTTGCCTTCGAGCGTCGTTTCCGTTTCCTCGATTTCCGTTTCCGCACCGAGTTCGGCGAGGGTTCGGACGTAAACACCCGAAGCGAGCCGCTCGAGCAGCGGTTTGATTTCCCGAACCTTGTCGCGGTTGTTCGTGGCGAGAACTATGGTGATTTTCCGTTCTCCGGACTCCGCCGGTTCCATTTTCGTCATGTCGTGCTCCGGTTTCCGGGTCATGAGGGCGCATTGATAAGCCTCAGCATCTCCCTGACCGCACTTTCCATCCCGACGAGTGCGGCTCTTGCGACAATCGCGTGACCGATGCTGATTTCCTCTATGTCCCGTATCGTACTGAACGGTTCGATGTTGTAGTAGTTGAGGCCGTGCCCCGCGACGACTCTCAGGCCCGACTCACGGGCGTGTGCGGCCGCCGTTCGTATCCTGTCGAGCTCGGCCAGGATGTCGGCGCGGTTTTTTTTCAGGGAGTAGGGACCGGTATGCAGTTCCACCAGATCGGCCCCGGCTTCGGCCGCGTGGTCTACGGCGCCTCTCTCCGGTTCGATGAACACGCTGACCTCGATCCCCGCGTCCCGGACCGGCGGAATGAACTTTTTCAGCTTCGCGAGCTGCCCTTCGACATCCAGTCCGCCCTCGGTCGTGAGCTCCCGGCGTTTTTCCGGTACGAGCGTTATCAGTTCGGGCTTTGTCGCGAGGGCGATGCGCTGCATCTCCCCGGTCATGGCCATTTCGAGGTCGAGTTTCGTGGTCACCGATTCGCGCAAGCGTTCCAGATCGCGGTCCTTTATGTGGCGGCGGTCTTCCCGCAGATGGCAGACGATGCCCGATGCTCCGGCGAGTTCGGCTATCGAAGCCGCGGTGACGGGGTCGGGTTGCTGTTCGTTGCGAGCGTTGCGAAGGGTGGCGACATGGTCGATGTTTACGGCTAATCTCATGTATGGAGCGCTGAATGTTGTATATAATTAAACCATAGTATATGTACTCTTTGTGACAATAATGCAAAATCCGGTTCATTTCCGTCCGGAAAAAACCGCCGTACGGTGGAGGCGGGCTCCGGAGATGTTTCCGGACTTCCCGTATCCCGGGCCTCACGGTTTCCGGGTTACCGTCAAAGCAGAAAAGCCTGGCGTTCATGGATGTTCAGACGAAAAGAAAACTTGATTTCAATGCCGTCGTGCAATACGTTTCCGGCTACTGCCTTTCCGGCATGGGGCGGGACGAGTTGCTTGCGGCGGAACCGTTTCCGGAGCGTTCCGCGCTCGAAACGGAACTCCAGCGGGTGCTCGAACTCCGTCTGTTTCTCGAGGAAGGTCTCGCACTGCCGTTTTCCTCCCTTCCCGATACCCGTCCCGTTCTCAAAAAACTCGATGTCGCCGATGCAGCTCTCGATCCGTTCGAACTGCTCGCCATTCACGATCTTCTGCGTTCTTCGTCGCAGTTGAGAAAGTTCGTTTTCCGGAACAGGACGAAGTATCCCGCGCTCAACGATTTCACGGTGCGGCTCTGGCTCGAGAAATCGCTGCAATATGAAATTACGAGGGTTGTCGACAGGGAGGGACGGGTCCCGGATACGGCGAGCGACGGCCTCTTTGCGTTGAGAAGGGAGCTCTCCGGCAGCAGGGAGTCCTTGCGGTTGAAAATGGCGCGTATTCTGAGACGGTGCCGGGCCAGCGGCTGGCTGATGGAAGATACGGTTTCGATGAAGAACGGCAGACTGACGCTCGGCCTGAAAGTGGAGTACAAGTACAAGCTGCCGGGTTTTATCCAGGATTATTCCCAGACCGGTCAGACGGTATTTATCGAACCCGCCGAAACCCTCGAGCTCAGCAACAGGATCCAGGATCTCGAAATCAACGAGCGCCGGGAGGTCGAGCGCATACTTCGCGCGATGTCGGAGCTTGTGAGGCAAGAGCGCGAAAACCTCCTGCACAACCAGCGGCTGATGGCCTCATTCGATTCGCTCTACGCCAGGGCGAGGTTCGCGGTCGAGACCTCGGCCGTCCTGCCCTCCCTCGGCGAGGATCGCGCGATCCGCATCGTCCGGGGGTTTCATCCCTGGTTGCTCGTGACGCACGGCAGGAAGGGGCGGGAGGTGTTGCCGCTGGACCTGGATCTTACCCCAAAAGAGCGTGCGCTGGTAATTTCCGGCCCGAACGCCGGAGGAAAATCGGTCGCGATGAAAACGGCGGGGCTTCTGTGCTGCATGCTGCAGCACGGCTATCTCGTGCCCTGTTCCGAAAGTTCCGTTTTTCCTCTCTTCGACGGTATCTACATCGAGATCGGCGACGAACAGTCCATCGAGAACGACCTTTCGACATTCAGCTCCCACCTCGAACAGCTCCGTGTCATTCTCGGTTCCGCGACCGCGCGGAGCCTGGTGCTGATCGACGAGATATGTTCCGGGACGGACGTCGAGGAGGGGAGCGCTATCGCCCGCGCGGTTATGGAAGACCTTCTGGATGCGGGATCGAAAACGATAGTGACGACCCATCTGGGAGCGCTCAAGGCGTATGCCGGCAAACGGCAGGGCGTCGTGAACGGGGCGATGGAATTCGACCGGCATTCGCTCAGTCCCTCTTTCCGGTTCGTCAAGGGCCTGCCGGGAAGCAGTTTCGCTTTCGCCATGATCCGGCAAATGGGTTTCAGCCCTGAATTCGTGGAAAGGGCCGGGAGTTTTCAGGGCATGGGGAATGCGGATCTCGAGAGCGTTCTCGACGATCTGAGGGCTTCGCTCGAAGAGAACCGTGCGTTGAAAGCCTCTCTCGAAAGCCGGGTTGAAGCTCTCGAACGGGAACGCGGCAAGGTCGAGGAAACCGCGGAAGAGCTCCGGCGCCGGGAGCGGGAACTGCGTGTCAGTGCGTCGAGGGAGGTGCGACGGGAGATAGAACAGGCGAAGAAAGCGATCCGCGAGATTGTCCGGGAAGTCCGGTCGCGTCCGGAACGGGAAGTGCTCGATCTGGCGCGGGAGAAGCTCGCCACGCGAAAGAAACGGGAGGAGGACCGGGAAACGCAGGCTCTGGCGGAGGCGGAACGCCCCGGAGGAGGGGATTCCGCCATTCGCGAAGGCGACCTCGTGCGCATGCTCTCGACAAACACCACGGGCGAGGTCGTCTCCGTCCGGGGCGATGACGCCGTGGTCCGTTGCGGCGGGTTTCGTCTGTCGACCTCCCCGAGAAATCTCGAGAAGATTTCGAGGACACAGGCTAAAAAGCTCGACCGGGAGCCCGGGGGTTCCTGGTCGTCGAACGTGCAGCCGCTCGAATCGGCCAGGCTGGATCTTCGCGGCATGACGGGGGACGAGGCCGTCCGGGAGATCGAACGGTTCATCGACCGGCTGCTTCTGAACCGTATGGGGCGGGGGACCGTCATACACGGCAAGGGTACCGGAGAACTGCGCAAGAGAGTGGCCTCTTTTCTCGGGCGACATCCGGCGGTGAAGCGGTTCCGCCTCGGTGAATGGTCCGAAGGAGGGGCGGGGGTTACGATTATCGAACTGTGATCCTCTCTCTTCGGCGGAGAGGGCATTTGGGCGCCACAATTGAGAAAAAGGACCGGATGCGTTATCTTGAGCCCAGATCCCGGGTATGTCTTCCCTAATTCAATTTCCGATTCTCTTTCAGGGTTTGATCCATGACTCTGCCTAATCAGCTGACGACGTTGCGTATAGTGCTGGTTCCCGTGTTCGTATACCTGTTCGTCCAGAGTTCTCCCTGGATGAAGCTGCTGGGAGTCGTTGTGTTTCTCGCTGCGTCGCTTACCGACATCTATGACGGCTACCATGCGAGGAAGTACGGCCTCACGAGCCGTCTCGGCGCGTTTCTCGATCCGCTTGCCGACAAGGTTCTCATAACGGCCGCGTTTCTGATCTATGTCTTCGAGGGGTACCTGATGCTCTGGATGGTTCTGCTCGTGGCCCTGCGCGATATCGTCGTCACCGTCCTCAGAGTCTACGCGGAGATGAGGGACAAGCCCGTCGTGACGAGCCGGGAGGCGAAATACAAGACGCTTGTGCAAAACGTTTTCGCCTACCTCGTCATGCTTTTCATCCTGCTCGGGGAGCGGACGTTCACCGGCGAGCGGGTCGCTTCGTTCATGAACGGCGTGCTGACGTCGGATTACCTGGATTACGTGATGCTGGCGATCACGGTGTTCACGGTCTATACCGGGATTTCCTACCTCTGTCAGAACTGGAAAAGTCTGCTGGCCCCCTCGTCGGAGGGATAGCCTCATGTCGGATTTCGCAGCGAAATTCACGGGGAGCTGCGCGGGCCTCGGCTACGCGCCCGTTGCACCCGGCACGGTGACCAGCCTCGCGGCGGCGGTGCTGGTCGCGGCGTTTCCGCCGCTGCGCGATCCCTCGATCGCCCTGCCGGCGATTCTTCTCGTTTTTGCCGCGGGGTTGTGGTCGGCCGGGGTCATGGAAAACATCTACGGACGTGATCCGTCCAGGGTGACCATAGACGAGCTTGCGGGGCAATGGGTGGCGATGCTGTTTCTGCCGGAAGGATGGTTTACGGCGCTGCTCGCCTTCGCGGCGTTCCGGTTTTTCGATATCGTCAAGCCGGAACCGGTCAACAGTTCGCAGAAGCTGCCGGGAGCGTGGGGAATCATGATCGACGACCTGCTCGCAGGGCTCTACGCCAACCTTTCCGTGCGGATCGCGCTCTGGCTGCTTGCGCTGTTTTCCTCTCCCCCCGCTTCGTAGAAGCACTTGATCTTTCGGCCGAGGGTTTCCGGGTCGAGTTCCAGTTTGCGGTAGAGCTCCTCCATGCTGCCGTGCGTGACGAATTCATCCGGCAGTCCGAGCCTCAGGAGACGACAGGAGAGTCCCGCTTCCTGCACGCGGTCGTTCACCGCGCTGCCCAATCCGCCCACGACGCTGTTTTCCTCGACCACGACAACCGAATCGAAGTGTCCGCAGATGCTGTCGACGAGAGCCGTGTCGACAGGTTTGAGAAAGCGCATGTTGGCCACGAGGGCGCCGACGCCTTCCGATTCCAGGAACTCTGCGGCCTGCAGTGCGTGTTCGACCATCGTTCCGAGAGCGAGGATGGCGACGGAAGAGCCTTCGCGCACGATTTCCCCCCGGCCGATTTCCAGGGTTTCGAAGCCTGGTTTCAGGGGGCTTCGAGAGGCGTTGCCTCTCGGGTAGCGAAGAGCGACCGGTCCCTTCCCGTACGCAAGCGCGGTATGGAGCATGTCGCGCAGTTCCTGCGCGTCTTTCGGCGCCATGACCACCATGTCGGGCACCGGCCGGAGATAGGAGAGATCGAAGGCGCCGTGGTGCGTGGGGCCGTCCTCCCCGACGAGGCCCGCGCGGTCCAGGGCGAACACAACAGGGAGTTTCTGCAGCGCTACGTCGTGAATGAGCTGGTCGTAGGCCCGTTGCAGGAAGGTCGAGTAGATGGCGCATACGGGCTTGTAGCCGTTGACCGCCATGCCTGCGGCGAAAGTCACGGCATGCTGCTCGGCGATGCCGACATCGTAGAACCTGCCGGGATGCGTTTTCTGGAAAATGTCGAGGGACGTGCCGCTGGGCATGGCCGCCGTTATGCCGACGACGGTCGGGTCATCCGAGGCTATTTCCGTGAGAGCCCGGCCGAAGATTTCCTGAAATTTCGGCGGGGGGGAAGAGGTCGCTTTTTTCAGGGTTTTGCCGGTCGAGATATCGAACCCTCCGCTGCTTGCGTGCCATTTCGCCTGGTTTTCCTCCGCCGGCTTGAATCCTTTGCCCTTCGTGGTGATGACGTGCAGGAGCTTGGGGTGCGGCAGTTCGCGGATTTCGCGCAGGGCCTTGAGCAACTGGTCGGTGTTGTGTCCGTCGATCGGTCCGAAATACCTGAAGCCGAGGGCTTCGAAAAACGCTCCGGGCGTGAGTGCGGCCTTGATGCCGTCCTCGATCTTGTGCACGGCGTTTTTCGCGGCGTCGCCGAGGTCGTTGTTCAGAAGGGAGATCGAGTCCCAGATGAACTTGCGGACCTTGTTGTAGGTCTTGTTCAGGCTGATGCTGACAAGGTAGTCCTTCAGTCCTCCCGTGCTCGGCGCTATCGCCATCTGGTTGTCGTTCAGGATGACGAGCACGTCGCTTTTGATGTCTCCGAGATGGTTCATGGCCTCGAACGCCATGCCGCCGGTCATGCTGCCGTCTCCGATGATCGCGACGATCTTCTCGTCTCCGCCCGAAAGATCGCGCGCGGCGGCCATGCCCGCGGCCGCCGAGATCGAGGTCGATGCGTGGCCGGTGCCGAATGCGTCGTGCGGGCTTTCGGTTATCTTGGGGAAACCGGCCAGACCCCCGTACTTCCTGTTGGTATGCATCAGGTCGCGTCTGCCGGTAAGTATCTTGTGGATATAGGCCTGGTGTCCGACGTCCCAGATAAACTTGTCGCGCGGGGAGTCATAGACGTAGTGGAGCGCGACGGTCAGTTCGACCACGCCGAGGCTCGATCCGAAATGACCCCCGTTTTCGGATATGACATCGATCAGAAAGGAGCGGCATTCGTCCGCGATGCCCTGCAGATCTTCGGCCCTGAATTTTTTCAGGTCTCCGGGGCACTGGATGGAGGGGAGAAAGGTGTTCTTTCCCTCGAGAGGGTCGGAAGGCGACTGTTCCATAGAGAGCCGGCTTTTTACTTGTGTTAGGTGGATAACGTTCTCACTATTAACCTGCGCAAGGGTCTTCCAGTTCCTTGCGGCTTGTTTTTCGGGGCTCAGACGCCCGAGAGCTGCATGAGGACGCTGCGTTCCGGACGCGGTCCGTCGAGTTCGACGAGGAAGACCGACTGCCATCGGCCGAGCAGGAGTTCGCCCGACTCGAAAGGAATGCATTCGGAGCTGTTCATGAACAGGCCCATGAGGTGCGAGTGGGCGTTGTCCCTTCCGTCGACAGGGGCGAGGTTGTGACCGTAGTCGCCGTCTTTCGGGACCAGACGCTTGAGAAACGCGACCATGTCCTCCAGGAGTTTCGGTTCGTACTCGTTGATGTTGACGAACGCCGTGGTGTGACGGCTCATGAGAGTCACCTGTCCATGCTCAAGTCCACTTGCGGTGAACGCGTCGCGGATCTCTCCGGTGATGTCGATGATCTCGATCGGCGCGGAAGTTTCCCTCGTGATGGTTTGCGTGCGGTAGTGCATCGGCAGGTGTTTTGTTGTGGTGGATACAGCCCAGCGCAGCAATTTGGGCGCGCAATACGTTTTTAGAGGTGCCCTGTAATGTAAGAAGTTCACGGGAGATAGACAATGAGCGCCGCCGGACCTGTTTCCCGGCGATTCTCTATATTCGGGGGAGAATTTCTTGCGGAAAACCATATCAGGAGGCGCTTCATGAGCGGTGCGACGCTTGCATTCGACGTCTACGGTACGTTGATCGATACCCACGGCATCGTGGAACTTCTGGAAACAATGGTCGGCGGGAAGGCGGATGCGTTTTCCCGGGAGTGGCGGCGGACGCAGCTCGAATACTCTTTTCGCAGAGGATTGATGCGCCGCTACGAAACGTTCGCGGTCTGTACGGCCCAGGCTCTCGACCGCACCTGCGCCGTTTACGGGACACCTCTCGACGACGAACAGAAAAGGCGCCTGCTTTCAGCTTACAGGAAGCTGCCGGCTTTCGGAGAGGTGAAAGATGCGCTACGCGATCTGAAAGCATCCGGATTCAGGATATTCGCGTTTTCCAACGGCACTGCCGACGCCGTGGAGGAGCTGCTTTCCTCGGCGGGCATCGGGGATTGTTTCCTCGGCGTCGTGAGCGTGGACGAACTGCGGTCTTTCAAGCCCGATCCCGCCGTTTATCTCCATTTTCTCCAGCGGACAGGCGCCGAAGCGGGAGCGTGCTGGCTTGTTTCCGGCAACCCGTTCGACGTTGTCGGGGCGCTTTTCTCCGGCATGAGAGCTGCATGGGTCGACCGTTCGGGTGAAGCGCCGTTCGATTCCTGGGGAGTGGAGCCCGACGTCGTGGTTCGGGGTCTTGCCGGGCTCGGCGACAGGATTTCCGTCCGGGCCGGTGATTCCTGAACCTCGGGTTCTTCAGTCGGTTTCCAGCAGTTTCATGATCCCGAGCGACGCTGCTCCGAGGAGGAAGAACCCTCCCGCGAGCGGCAGCACCGTTTCGTTGTAGCTCTGGCCGATGAGCGTGCCGGCGAGAAGGGCGATGAACGTGGAGAGGGAGCCCGTGGTCGACGCTCCGGTGCCGGCGATATGGCCGAGCGGCTCCATGGCCAGTGAGTTGAGGTTGCCGAAGAGCGTGCCGATTGCGAAGAACAGCGGGAGCAGATAGGCCGTCAGCGCCCAGAGGGGTGGGTGGCCGTGCGCTATTGCGGAAACGGCGAAAAAGAGGAGGGAGAGAAAGGTGACACCCTGCATGGACCGTTTCACGATCGTTCGCAGGCTGTAACGCATGACCAGGGATGCGTTGACCAGCGTCGCGGCGCCGAACGCCAGGGCCATTACGCCGAAATAGAGGGGGAAACGATCGCCCAGTCCGTAAAGGACCTGAAGTATCTGCTGGGATGAATTCAGGTAGCCCAGAAAGGCGCCGAAAACACAGCCGGAGGCCAGAGTGCAGGCGAGAGACTGCCGGGTGCCGAGAATCTCCTTCACACTCGCCGCGATTCGTTCCGGCGAGAACGGCACCCGGTTTTCCCGGGAGAGCGTCTCCGGCTGGCGAAAAAAGAACCAGGCGAGGGTGAACAGCCCGAGCGCCAGAAACACGACGAAAACGGACCTCCAGCCGGAGAAGGTGAGCAGGATCTGACCGAGAGCCGGAGCGAGAACGGGAATCAGGATGAACACCGTCATGATGAAGGAGAGCACGCGCGCCATCGCCGGCCCCTCGAAGCGGTCGCGCACGAGAGCGAGCGTTACTACCCTCGGTCCGGCCGCGCCGAGACCCTGCAGAATACGACCCGCGATCATGACGGGGAAGTTCCATGCGAAAAGTGACAGCAGCGTGCCCGTGATGAAGATGGCGAATCCTGTGTAGATAGCCGGTTTTCTGCCGGTGTGATCCGAAAGGGGACCGTAAAAAAGCTGCCCGGCGGCCATGCCGAGGAACAGGAGCGAGATGACGAGCTGGTTTGTGTTGGGGTGCGTTACTCCGAGATCCCTGCCGATGTCGGGCAGGGCGGGGAGCATCGTGTCGATCGACAGCGCGACCAGGGACATCATCATGGCGGAAAGCGCGACGGATTCCACGAATTTCAGGCGGTCGTTTTCCCTGTCAGTCGACATCCAGGTCCCGCCCCCGATAGAAGTCGATATCCGCTGCGAACAGATATTTGGTGAACCAGGCGAACTGGCCTGTGTGATGGCTCAGGTGTTCGACGGCATGAACGAGGATGCCGTAGCCGGTATGGACGAAACCCTGTACCCGGTAGGTTCGTGCAAGCTGCGCCTCATCGAGCGACCGGATTACGGCGATGCACTCGTCGACGGTCGCCCGGAACGTTTTTCCAAGCGTTTTACGGTCGGTCCCCGGTTTGGCGGAGAACTCTTTCGCCCGTTCGCGCGAAAAATTCTTTTCCCCGAGCGTTTTGAGTATGTACTGGCTGAGATTGCCGTTCAGATGCAGAATGAGGTTGCCCGGGCTCGTGAGGTTCGGCGAGAAGTCTTTCCAGAGGCGGTCGTCTCCGATCGGGTCGAGGCATACAAGCACTCTTCCGGAGATTGTTTCGAGATGTTCGATGATCGAGGCGCAGAACGGGTGTGTCATTCGGAGAGAGGGGATGCGGAGCCGTTTCACTCCTGGTTGCCGGGCGTTGCGATGGTTTTCCGGCGGATCAGCATACCGGGTACTTGCCAAGCGCGAGTTGTTCCATGAATATTCTGATGTAGGCGAGTTCGACCTGAATGACGGAAGCGACGGCCTCACGGACATCGTCGAGGTGAACCCCGTTTTCGAGGATCAGGCAGGCCGACGCCAGCAGCGGTTCGTCCAGGGGCTTGCCGATCTGGCTGCAGAGATGGATGGTGACCTCCCCGACGCCTTCGACCTCCTTGTGTATCCGTCGCGCCATTTCGTGACTGAGGACGTTGTAGATCTTGCCGACATGGTTGACCGGATTCTTTCCGGCCGCGGCTTCGAGGCTCTGCGCCCGGTTGAAGGTTATCAGGCCGTTGACGCGGTTGCCCCTTCCGACCTGTCCTCCGTCGGCGCTTTCGGCCGACGTGCCGAGAACGGTAAGGTACATGCCCGCCTCGCCGCGAGCGGGGTCGTCGAGGGTATTGATATGAACGGTCACGCTGTCAATGGTCTCCTGTTTGCAGCGGATGAACTGGGCCAGGCTTTCCTGGATAACGAGCTTTTTCTCGAAATAGGTTTTTTCGTCCCTGATGTACCGGTCGACAAAAGCGATCGCCGCGGTGAGCGTGAGATCCCGCCCGCTTCTGAAGCCCATGATTTTTACGTCCTTGCCGGTTTCGGGGTGGGCGCATTTGAAGATGTTCGAGTTGAGGTACTGTTCCGCTGCGAGCACGAGCCGTTCCGTTTCGGTGAACGGCGCGTGACCGACGCCGACGGAGGTGTCGTTCGCGCCGATGACCGGTCTGTCGAAGGCGTCGGTAAGCTCGATGGAGCCGGGCTTTATTTCGTTCTGGCACGTAATGTGGATATCCGGGTCGACAAAACGCATGTGCTGTCGGAGCCATCTGCCGGCCGTCGCTTCGGCGATCTCGCCGACCGGAACAACCTCGCCCTTGTACGCGTAGGTCGCGCGGTCGCCGAAAACGATTTTCATCGGTTCGATGATCTTGCCACCTCCCGGTTGCGGGAGCGTCCGGCCGGCGACGAGCATCCCCTTGTCGATGTTGTGGTGAAGAATGCGTCCGAAACGCTCGACGTACTCCCTGCAGAGGGCGACGCAGACCGCTTCCATGATCGAGTCGCACATGGTGTCGGGATGCGCGATCCCCTTGCGTTCGACAAGTTCCGTTCGCTGCTCTTCGACCGGCAGGGTCGAAGAAGCCTCTACCATGATGTTTCTCTGCTTTTTCATCGGAGACGGAACGGATGTATTGACCGGTGTGCTTCTCTCCCGGTGAAGCCGTAAAGACCGTCCGGGGACGCGCTTTTACTAACAGGCATTCGCGGTTAAAATGTTTCCTTTTCTTTGCGGGATCGGGGGATTCCCCGCCGGTCGAAGCTTTCCTGTGCTACTCGATGGTGGTGTTGGTTACATGGCTTCCCCGTTTGATCGGGAGATCGCAGTTCCTGATGGTGTTGTTCCGGATCACAGCCCCGTTCTGGGCCTGAACGCTGATACCGATCCTGAAATTCTCGATCACGTTGCCGATGACCGTATTGCGGTAGTTTTGCACCTCGTTCTCTCCGCCATAGCGGTTGCTGAGAACTATCCCCGACGTGGTGACGTTCGATTGCCTTCCTGAGCCGGTGACCCGGTTATCGAGGATGCGGTTGTCGAAACAGGCGAGCACGCGGGACATGCCTTTGTAGACGTCCGGCCTGAGCGAGCTGCACTGGATTCCGGAGCTGGGGGAGTTGACGACGATATTGCCGCGCACCTCGTTATTGAGGCAGGCGCCCCAGAGCATGATGCTTCCCAGTTTTGCATTGACTACCTTGTTGTTGATGATTTTGTTGTTCACGGCTGCCCGCAGCAGGCAGTAACGACTGGTTCTGTCGGGAATCACATCCCATGCGGGTGAGATGGAGAGCTTTTTGTCCGCGACCGATTGTACCAGGCGGTACTGCCCGGCTCCGCGGCCCGAGAGAATCACGACGTAGCAGGAGGGTGCAGGCAGGAGCTCCTCCGCGTCGTGCGAGGCGTCGGTGAACGAGTTCGCGTCGGCGGTCGCTACCATTCCCGGAAGGCCGTAGTAGTACTTCGGAGCATTTCCCCGGCAGTCGAGACTGATGCCCTCCTCCCTGACGTTACGCACCTCGTTGTCGGCGATGAGGTTTCCGACAGTGCTGGCGCCGCCGTACATTCCGGAGCCGGAAAACAGGCCGGATACCTTGCGCACGATCGAGCCCACCCCGGAAGAACCGCCGAAGGTCGACGCCATGCTGTTGGGGAAGAACAGGAAGCCGACGACGCCGCGTATCGTTCCGTCGGGGCTCTTGCCGTCGACGAAGTTTCCGGTGACCTCACAGTCTACAGCTCCCTGGGCTTCGATCGCCCTGCCGTTGGCCAGAAAGCGGGAATCCCTGATGCGCCACCGGACCGGGGCGCGAAGATAGAATCCGTACCCGACGGCATCGAAGCGGCAGTTCTCTACCTCGACATCGGCTGTGCGGTCACCGTAGACAGCCATGGGGCTGTGGTTTTCGAATCTGCAGTTCCGGACGGTTATGCGTTCGCTGTTGCGCAGGTAGAGGGCCTGGCCCGGTCCCCTGAAATGCAGCCCCCGTATTTCGCAATCGCTCGCCCCGTTTATTCGCACGATGGGCCCCTTTTTCCATTCGTCCGAGGGTGAGGAGGGGTGGCCGGATTCCACCAGCACCGCTCCTTCGTCCGAGACGAGGCTGACGTTGGAGGGAAGGGTGAGATGCTGCCCGCCCCGCTCGGCTTTGGCAAGTCGATAGGTTCCGGCCGGGAAACGCACAATTCCCCCTCCGGACGTTGCCGCGGCGGAGATGGCGGCGCGAATCGCCGGGGCGTCGTCGCTTCTGCCGTCGCCCACCGCACCGTAATCGCGAACGGAAAAGTCGTCGGAGCGATCCGAGGCGTGGTTTGCATTGCAGCCGGACAAGACGAGAAACAGTGTCGTCAAAAGTCTGAAAACGCTTGCTTTTGCTATCGTTCCGGCGGATGTTGCGGGCTTGGTGATCATGGTCGTCTCTCCTTGCGGGCTGGTTTGCTTGTTCGGGGGGCGTACGGCAAAAATACGAATCGTGTCGATTTCAGCCTATTTTTTCGAAGCCCGGCCGGGAGATATTTTTTCGAAAAAGGTTTCGTCGGGGCGATGCGCCGCTTTTTTGGTATCTTCCTGTCATGTTTTTCCGTCGGCGCCGCCGACGCTTACCAGTAACTCATTCCGGCGATTCGTTGCTATGAGAATAGGTATCTCCTGCCACCATACCTACGGCGGAAGCGGAGCGATCGCTACCGAACTGGGCAAGGCTCTCGCCGAAAGAGGCCATGTCGTGCATTTCATCAACCGCTCGGCGCCTTTCCGTCTCGGTTCGTTCTCGAAAAACATCTTTTATCACGAAGTCGAGGCGATGCACTACCCGCTGTTCGAGTGCCCGTTTCATTCGCTCGCCCTGGCGACGAAGATCGCCGAAGTGGCGACCTACGAAAAGCTCGACATCGTCCATGCCCACTACGCCATTCCTCACGCGCTAAGCGCGATTCTGGCGCGGCAGATGCTCGAGGACAGATGCTCCGACCGGCGATGTTTCCGTTTGGCCACGACCCTGCACGGCACCGATATCACGGTTGTCGGAGCCGACAGCAGCATGGAAGGGATCGTGCGCCTCGCGATCAACAGGTCGGATGGCGTCACGGCGGTTTCCGACTATCTGAAAAACGAGACGGTAAGGCTGTTCGACCCGAAAAGGGATATCCGGGTGATACCGAACTTCGTCGATACGGACGTGTTCAACCGCATGCCCGACGGACCGGCCATTCGTGAAAAGCTCGGCCTCGGCGAGGAAAAGGTGTGCATCCATCTCTCGAATTTCAGGCCGGTCAAGCGGATCGGCGATGTTCTCGCGGCCTTCTACGCCATATCAAAGAAGATTGCCGCGACCCTGCTGCTCGTCGGCGACGGTCCCGACAGAAGCGACGCCGAGGTCTGGGTAAGGGAAAACGGGATCGTCGATCGCGTGCGGTTTCTCGGCAAGATCGACGATATCGTGCCGCTGCTTTCCGTTTCCGACCTGATGCTGATGCCGAGCAGCGGGGAGTCGTTCGGCCTGGCAGCGCTCGAGGCCATGGCGTGCGGCGTGCCGGTTATCGTCACCACCGCGGGGGGATTTCCGGAATTCATAGCCGACGGAGAGCACGGGTTCCTTGTCGAAACGGGAGATGTGGAGCGGATGGCGGAGAAAGGTATGTTTCTGCTGGAGGACGCGGAAGCGTGGGAGAGGTTTTCGCGGAACTGTGTCGCCCGGGCCCGGGCGTATCATACCGGAGGCCTGGTCGAGCGCTACGAATCGTTCTACCTGCGCCTGCTCGAGGAAGAAGGCAGTTATTCGGCCGGTAGTGGCGAGTGACGTCGCGCCGGCTTCGCCGGGCGCTTGGTGACGAGATATGGGTTACATAGTGACATCGTCACTACTCTTTTGCCGACTGCCTACCGGTTCCCACTCGACCCCGAAACCCGATCCCGACTCCGATCTCCGAAAGATAACATCGGGGTTCGCCGTCGGAACCGGTATCGCTATCGAAACCACCGCCGGTTCGGACAGACACGAACCTTTTTCATCGGCAACCGCTTTCTCTCAAACGCTAACCGGTTCTCCCCCCACAGTACGGGCGAAAAATTTTTCGCCCCTACGGTCGTCGTGAATACCTTTGCAATCCGTGGGGACAATAAAACCTGTCGATCACCAGCCAATCGCGCCCCGCCACATCAACGACTCAACAATTCAACGCATCAACAATGTGTCCCGTCCTGAAATAGTTGACGGTTTTCAAACTGCACGCACCACCTGTTACCGTAAAGAAATACATTCGACCCCGAAACCCGATCCCGACTCCGATCTCCGAAAGATAACATCGGGGTTCGCCGTCGGAACCGGTATCGGGAATCGATCCTTTCCCCAACTGGTCACTAAGCCTGACCTCGTCAGGCGTCGTCACCAAGTCCGGCAACGCCGGACGACGTCACAATAAGTGGGCAGTTTTGAAAACCGCCCACTGCAAACTGTTCGCTCAGTATCTCTTTGTGGGGAGCAGGACGCTGCGGAAGTTTTCAAGATCCTCGAGTACGGTGCCCGTGCCGCGGGCAACAGCCGTCAGGGGGTCCTCGCTGATATGGACCGCGAGTTTCGTCTCGTCATGGATTTTCTTGTCGAGACCCTTGATCATCGCGCCGCCTCCGGCGAGAAACAGTCCCCGATCGAGCACATCCGACGCAAGCTCCGGTTTGGTGACCTCGAGGCATTTCTTGATGGAGATGATGATCTGGCCGATCGGGGTGGAGATCGCTTCCCTGATGGTCGGGGAGTTCACCTCGCGCTCTTCGGGCAGGGCCGTTACGAGATTGCGGCCCCTGACGGTCATGGTCAACTCCTTGTCGAGTTTGTTCGCCGAGGCGATCCGGATTTTCACCTCCTCGGCGGTCCTTTCGCCGATTGCCAGATTGTAGGCCTTGCGGAAGTGACGGATAATGGAGTTCGTAATGTCGGTTCCGGCCACCCTGAGCGATTCCCCGGAAGCGATGCCGCCGAGCGAGATGACCGCGATTTCCGTGGTTCCTCCGCCGATATCGACAACCATGTTGCCCATGGGCTCTTTCACGTCGAGACCGATGCCGATGGCTGCCGCCATCGGTTCGGCCACAAGATAGACCTCCTTGGCCCCGATATGTTCCGCGGAGTCGCGGACGGCTCTTTTTTCGACTTCCGTGATTCCCGACGGGATGCCGATGACCATTCTGCGGATGCCGAACGAAAACTGGCTTCTCGTTTTTTTGATAAGTCCCTTGATCAGCTCTTCCGTCGCTTCGTAATCCGCGATGACCCCGTTGGCGAGCGGCTTGATCGTGACGATGCCCGGGTGGGTTTTCTCATGCATCAGGAGCGCGTCCTGTCCGATTGCGACGACTTTTCCCGAACTTCTCTCCCTGGCGACGATCGACGGTTCGTTGAGTACGACTCCCTTGTCTCGAATAAACACCAGAGTGTTCGCGGTTCCGAGATCTACAGCGACGTCCCTGAATAAATATCCTAAAAAGCTCATGTGATTTGTGCTTGTCAGTGTGTGAATGGAGGGCACCGCTAAAATTAACTTGTTGCGCGTCCCGGTTGTTGCGTTGTCCCGATGAGTAGGGACTCCGGTTTCTCTGGCTCCATCCACCTTGCTCTCGAACCGTTCATGACACTTTTCAGAGGTGCCCCGGAGTCATGTCGACGAGGAAGAGAAGGCTTCGCAATAGCCGGTATTCCGCCGCTTTCACTGGAAAAGTAAGGTAGGTAATGGAACGGTCATTTCAAATGAAAATCGTGTCGGCGAAAAGAGGGAGCCGCCCCTGTCCGAACCATCGGCTTTGTTGCGATCGACTTAGGATTTAAGGCGGCTCTTTGTGTACATTAGCTGAGACGAACGCCATTATGAATAGAAAAGGCACCTCTATTAATTTGTTGCGCGCCCCGAATACTTCGTTGTCCCGACAAGTCGGGATCGAAATCCTCATCCCGACTTGTCGGGACTCCGGTTTCGAAGTTTATCCCGATCCAATCGGGACTCCGTCCGCCTTGTCTTCAGCTCGCTCACGACAAGTAATAGAGACGCCCTAAAACGAACGGGGGCATCGTGTTAAGGTTGTTTTCGTATGCCGACGAACGGTCGGAGCTGCATCGACACCTGGTCCGTAGCGTGACATTCGAACCCGAAGTCCGCCGGGTCGTGCTCGACATTGTCGACAACGTCAGGTCCGGCGGAGATAAAGCGCTTTTCGAGTACACCGAACGGTTTCAGGGTTTTCGACCCGGAGCGGTGAAGGTTTCCGGGGAGGAGATCCGGCAGGCCTTCGAGGTGGAAGACAGTGAGTTTGTCGCCGTTCTCGAGGAATCGTATCGGAACATCGTGGCTTTTCACGAGCACGAGGCGGAAAAAAGCTTTTTTTACGAACCGGGCAACGGCGTACTGCTCGGCCAGCGGGTGACGCCTCTCGACCGTGCGATGCTGTACGTGCCCGGCGGCAAGGCCGCCTATCCGTCCTCCCTGCTCATGAACGTCGCGCCTGCGCGGGTGGCGGGCGTCGGGGAGATGTTCCTGTCGACCCCTTGCGCGGCCGACGGAACGATCAGTCCGCGAATACTCGCCGCGGCCCATGTGGCCGGTATCGATACGGTCTACAAATTCGGAGGGGCGCAGGCGGTGGCGGCGTTCGCATTCGGAACGGAAAGTGTTCCCAAGGTCGACAAGATCACCGGGCCGGGGAACAAGTACGTGGCGCTGGCGAAAAAAGAGGTGTTCGGGCATGTCTCGATCGACAGCATCGCCGGCCCTTCCGAGGTTGTGGTCATTGCGGACGAGGCGGCCGATCCGGAATTCGTCGTGCTCGATCTTTTCGCCCAGTCCGAGCACGACCCGGATGCAGCGTCCATCCTGATTACCGATTCCGCGAAACTTGCCGGGGAGGTGTGCCGTCTTGCGGACAAGATGGTCGCGACCATGGAGCGCCGCGAGGTTATCGGACAGGCTCTCGAAGCGAACGGCGCGGTCATCGTGGTCGCCGACCTTTCCGAAGCGTGCGACGTATCGAACATGATCGCTCCCGAACATCTCGAACTGCACGTCCGGTCTCCCTGGGAAATGCTCCCCCGGCTTCGGCACGCCGGAGCGATTTTCATGGGCGATTACTCCTGCGAGTCGGTCGGCGACTACTTCGCCGGGCCGAACCACACGCTGCCTACCAACGGAACGGCCCGTTTCTTTTCGCCGCTGTCCGTGCGGGACTTCGTAAAGCACACCTCGATCGTGTCCTATTCGCGTGAAGAGCTTGCGATGACGGGGGAAAAGATAGCCCTGTTCGCCGACAACGAAGGCCTCCAGGCTCACGCGGAAGCGGTGAGGGCGCGGCTCCGCGCCATGCGATAAGGCTTTGCGACATTCGTGTGCGCCATGAAGGTCAGTGATTTCGATTACGTGCTTCCGGAAAGCAGCATCGCCCGCTATCCTCCCGGAGAGCGGGGATCGACGAGGCTCGAGGTGCTGGACCGCAATACCGGCGGCATACGCCATGCTGGCTATGCCGATCTGGCCGCCTTCCTCGAACCGGGGGATCTGCTTGTGTTGAACAACAGCATGGTCGTTCAGGCCCGGCTGTTCGCGCGCAAGACGACCGGAGCGAACGTCGAGCTGGTGCTTCTCGAGAAACACGAGGGGGTCCAGGACAGGGTGATGTACCGCGGGAGGCTGAAGAGAGGCGACCGGCTGCTCGCCTGCGGTTCGGAACTGGAAGTGCTCTCGGTGGAAGGCGACGGTATCGCGAAAATCACCTGCCGGGACGGCCGCGAAGTCGCGGCGTTTTTCGCCGAATACGGCGAGGTTCCCATTCCGCCCTACCTGCGGCGGAGCGCCGAGGAGATCGACAGGGAACGCTACCAGACCGTGTTTGCCGAGATGCCTGGATCGGTGGCGGCTCCCACGGCCTCTCTCAACATGACCGGCGAGCTGATTGAATCGATCCGTTCGAAAGGGGTCGGACTCGCCTTTCTGACCCTGCATGTCGGGCTCGGCACCTTCATGCCTGTGCGCGCCGAGAGGCTCGAGTCCCACGTCATGCACCGGGAGTACTACCGGATACCGGCCGAAACCGCCGGGGCGATCCTCCGGACAAAGGAGGCAGGCGGAAGAGTTGTCGCCGTCGGGACGACCGTCACCAGGGCGCTCGAACACGCGGCCCCGAGCCTGCAAACGGCCCGTGCGGTCGAAACGGTTGCAGGGGAGGCCGATATCTTCATTTATCCGGGATACGCGTTCCGGATCATCGACGCTCTTCTCACCAACTATCACGCCCCCCGTTCGACCGTGCTCATGCTGACGGCCGCGTTCGCAGGATGGGGGAATCTGCGGAAGGCATACGGCGAAGCGCTTGAAAAAGGCTACCGTTTTCTCAGCTACGGCGACAGCATGCTGATCGTCTGAACCCCGGCAGGCCTCCTTCCTTCGGTGTGCCATCGGTGCATCTCGTTGCTTTTTTTCGAGAAGAATGCTAACTTAACAGCTTTGCCCGCCACGGGCAAAAAAGGGATCCAGCATCCCACCTTCCTTTTTCACAAGACGTTTTCATTAGCAATATCTAATCCGAAGGAGAAAGACGTAATGGGTCTTATTAGTGAATATCGTGCGCATACCGAAGAGAGGGCCGAAAACGGCATTCCTCCGCTTCCCCTGACGGCCGAGCAGGCTCGGGAGCTCATCGAGCTCCTGCAGCAGGATCCCGTCGAGGAAAGTGAGTATCTGATGGAGCTGTTTCGCGAACACATCAGTCCCGGAGTCGACGATGCCGCATTCGAGAAAGCCGCATTTCTCGATGCCATACTGAGAGGCGAAGCCTCCAGCACGGCAATATCCCCTGTGATGGCGGTTGAAATTCTCGGCACCATGCTCGGCGGTTACAATGTCAAGCCGCTTGTCGAAGCGCTTTCCCACGAGACCGACGAAGTGGCTTCGGCCGCGGCGGAGATGCTCAAGAAAACCCTTCTGGTTTACGACGCCTTCGACAGTATCGTTGAGCTTTCGGCGTCGAACGATTACGCGAAAGCGGTGCTGCAATCGTGGGCTGAAGCCGAGTGGTTTAGCTCCAGACCCGAGATTCCTTCCAAAATGACCCTGACCGTGTTCAAGGTTCCGGGCGAGACCAATACGGACGATCTTTCGCCCGCGAGCGAGGCGTTTACCCGAAGTGACATTCCGCTTCACGCCCGGAGTATGCTCGGTTCGAAAATGGAAGATCCCATCGGTACGATAGCCGAGCTGAAGAAAAAGGGACACCCGGTCGCGTTCGTCGGCGATGTCGTCGGTACCGGTTCGAGTCGCAAATCGGGCATCAACTCCGTGCAGTGGCACATCGGCGAGGATATCCCGGCCGTTCCGAACAAGCGGACCGGCGGTGTGGTGATCGGCGGCATCATCGCGCCGATTTTCTTCAACACCGCCGAGGATTCGGGGGCGCTTCCGATCCAGGCCGAGGTGACCGCCATGGAGACAGGGGACGTTATTGACCTCTATCCCTATGAAGGCCGTATCGAGAAGGAGGGCGAGGTGATCGCCGAGTTCGGCCTCGCGCCGAACACGCTCGGAGACGAAGTCAGGGCGGGGGGGCGCATTCCCCTCATCATCGGCCGCAACCTCACCCGCCAGGCGCGCGAGGCGCTCGGCATGGGCGAAGAGGCTGTGTTTACACGCCCCGAACAGCCCGAAGACACCGGCAAGGGTTATACGCTCGCGCAGAAAATCGTCGGCAAGGCCTGCGGCATGGAAGGGGTCCGCCCGGGCATGTACGTTGAGCCCGAAGCGCTGACCGTCGGTTCCCAGGACACGACCGGCGCCATGACCCGCGACGAGATCAAGGAGCTCGCGGCGCTGAGTTTCGGGGCCGATCTGGTGATGCAGAGTTTCTGCCACACGGCCGCCTACCCGAAGCCGGCCGACGTGAAGCTTCACGGCATGCTGCCCTATTTCATCATGAGCAGGGGCGGCGTCGCCCTGCGTCCCGGAGACGGTGTGATTCACACCTGGCTGAACCGGATGGTGCTGCCCGACACGCTCGGCACCGGCGCTGATTCCCACACCCGTTTCCCGATAGGGATTTCCTTTCCGGGCGGTTCCGGACTGGTTGCTTTCGCCGGGGTGACCGGCACCATGCCGCTCAACGTTCCCGAGTCGGTGCTGGTCCGTTTCACCGGAGAGCTCCGGGAGGGTATCACGCTGCGCGATCTGGTAAACGCGATTCCCTACAAGGCGATCGAGCGAGGTCTCCTGACGGTCGAGAAAAAGGGCAAGAAAAACATTTTCGCCGGGCGTATTCTCGAAATCGAAGGTCTCGGACAACTCAAGGTCGAGCAGGCGTTCGAGTTGAGCGACGCCTCCGCTGAACGCAGCGCGGCCGCCTGCACTGTCCGCCTGGACAAGGAGCCGGTCATCGAGTACCTGGCTTCGAACGTCAAACTGCTCGAACAGATGATCGACAGCGGTTACGGGGACGCCGAAACATTGCGCCGCCGTATCGGAAAGATGCAGGAGTGGCTGGCGAACCCTGAGCTGATGGAGCCCGACGCGGATGCCGAATACGCGGCCGTTATCGAAATCGACATGAGTGAGATCACCGAGCCGATTCTGGCCTGCCCCAACGATCCCGACGACGTGGCGACGCTTTCGGAAGTGCTCGCCGACGAGAAGCGTCCGAAGACGATCGACGAGGTGTTCGTCGGGAGCTGCATGACCAACATCGGCCATTTCCGGGCGCTCGGCGAGGTTCTCAGAGGAAAGGGACACGTGGCTTCGAGGTTGTGGGTCGTTCCACCGACCAAGATGGACATGAAAAAACTTTTCGAGGAAGGTTACTACGCGCTCTACGGCGCGGCCGGCGCACGAACCGAGATGCCCGGATGTTCTCTCTGCATGGGTAACCAGGCGCGTGTGGCGGACAACGCTGTCGTGTTTTCCACGAGCACCAGGAACTTCGACAACCGCATGGGCAAGGGAGCCCTGGTCTATCTCGGTTCAGCCGAACTTGCGGCGGTATGCGCTCTTGCCGGCAGGCTTCCCGAACCGGAGGAATACTTCGAGACGGTACGCAACAAGCTTTCGGATGGAAAGGACGATGTTTACCGGTACCTGAACTTCCATGAGGTCACGAAGGAAAAACTCGTGATGCTGGTGGACTGAAGCCTTGTTTTGCAGGGTTTGCGGCGGAATATGTGCGAAATTTTTTTGCCTGTTCCGCCGGCCGCGGCTCTTTGGAAACTCGCTGTTTTTATTTAATATAGTGTAGCAGAATAAGCTGCGGGATATAAACATAACCTTTCAAACCTGGATTTTATCATGAAAAAACTTTTCATCTTTCTTTTCCTGGTGAGCTCAGTTTCCGTAATCGGCTGTGCCCCGAAGGCTGAGCAGGCAGCTGAAGAAGCTGTTCAGGAAGAAGCAGTTGAAGCGACGGAAGCGGTAGAGGAAGCTGCCGAAGCGACCGAAGAAGCAGCTGAAGCAACCGAAGAAGGTGCTGAAGGTGCTATGGAGGAAGCTGCGGAAGCTGTAGAGGAAGCCGCCGAAGGTGCCGCTGAAGCAGTGGGCGAAGCTGCCGAAGCCGCCGGCGAAGCTGCTGGTGAAGCTGCAGAAGCCGTCAAGGATGCTGCCGGTCACTAACGAAAAGTTTGTTACGGCACGAATGAAGAAGGAGACAAGTGAAAGCTTGTCTCCTTTTTTTTATCCTTCCGGATGGAATTCCTGTGAGTCGAGCGGTGTGGGACGGGAGTCTGAAGAGCGTCCGGCGCGCGATGCCGGTTGAAATCTTTTATGTTTATCGAACAGTATCCCCTGTTATTAAAGTTGAAAATAACTGTTTTCGATTTGTATATTCAGTGATATTCTCAGGACAGGAATGTCAATGATGCAGTGCTCTCCAGGAACAGGGCAGCAGGTTAAACCCTGACCGAAACCCGGCGGTCGCCATGAAGCGGAAGCGCCGTAAGTTCAGCCCCGAATTCAAAACCGATACCGCCCTCGAAACGCTTTGCCCTGTCGGTACTGTTCCGACAATCGGGAGAGGCTTATCTTCGACAGAGGGAAGAAGCGGGGTGAGAAAAAAAGTTACATTTGCTATAGCTGCTTAACGGCTCTTTGTGGCTATATCAAAAATTCTGTTAAAAGAGCTGTAACATTAAATCAAATCGATATGGGTAAAAAGACTTTCCTGATGATGGTATTCGCCGTCATCTTTGCGGGTTGTTCGGCTCCTTCCGAACAAAAAATGGAAAGTGCCGATGTAGAAGAAAACGCGGCAGGCGAAGAGATGATGGCCGCCGACGGTGCCTCCTACGGTTTTGACGAGGGTTCCTTTGCATTCGGATTCACCGCTTACGCTGCGCAGGATAAATCATATGCGATAACCGGTATCACGTTTGAGGAGTTCACAGTGGACTCGCCGGAAAACAAGCTGGAGGGAACGTCTATCGAAGTGAAGCTGGCTTCCGTCAACTCCTCTGCCGACAAGAACAACGGCAAAGGCGGTGAGTGGTCCGATATCATGATCCCGGCAAGGGACGAGAACATCGTAAGCGGATTTGTAAACAATCTGGCCCAGAAGGAAACCGCTACCGCAAAAGTCGTGGGGATTGACCGTTCCAAAATCGATCTGGAAGTGACCCTGAACGATGTTACAAAAGTTGTGGAAATGCCCTACACCGTTACGGACGGAGTCCTTACCGCAAAAGGCAGCACCGATGTCGTGGAGTACAACGGTAGCGAAGCGTTCGAAAAGTTTGCCGCGCTCTGCACCGCCTTCCACTATGGCAAGTCGTGGTCGGATATTGAACTGATGTTTTCTGTGAAGGTTCAGTAATTTCTCCGGCAAGAAGAACCGAAACGCCGCCCCGGAACCCAATCCGGGACGGCTTTTTTTTATGTTACAAAATAGGGGACGTTGTTTATTAGATTGAATAACAAGGGCTTTATCCCTTATTCATTTTTCCGTGCCGGTGACGGATAAACGGCCACGGTGCCGTGTGCCCCAAGACTTCTCTCGTCATCAGGGATGCTGCATCATGGATCATCCGAATTTCACGAATTGTCGCTTGGATACCGGCAACCCAGCCGGGATCTGCGATAAACATGGCGGGTTGCATGGTGAGGAAGGAGAGTGAATGAAAAGGGGTTGGTGCGCGAACGTTGTGGCGAGTTATTGTTGTTACGGAACATTATAGGATGTCCCCTAAGTTTGGTTTTCAGATAGTGATTTAAGTTGGTAGCTTGCCTCAGTGCTGGTTTCAAATCCACGGTGGCGTTGGAAGCCCCATTCACGGTGCAACAACAGACCGTTTCACTGTTTGAGCAAAAACGTGGCCCGAGGCCGGTTAACCCCGTTGAAGACCCTGTGAAAAGTTTTACTCGGAGATCGGTCGTCTGAAAGTTGAGCTGGAATAGCTCAAAAAAAGCCAGGGATCTCCTGATGAAAACACGCAGAGGTTGGGTCGGCAGAAATAAGCCGATACCGATAACGCGACAGTGTGAACTGGGGGGAACCAGCCGGTCAATGTTTTATCAGAGGGCGAGAGTCTTTAGACTGGATCCTGAGAAAAAATGCAAGGCGTCAACGTTATCCGTCCAAACTAGGTGTAGAGTGCAGATATAATACTACGGTCACCTTCCGGGAGGCTTCATGTTTATCGACTGGTATTCTCGTAAAGTTCTGGCATGGCGACTGCCAAACTCGATGGATAGCCAGTTCTGTGTTGATTGTTTTTGCAGGATGCTATCAGCAGATACGACGCACCAGAGATCTTCAATACCGATCAGGGGGCGCAGTTTACCAGTGAGGTGTTTATCAGCGAACTCAAGGAACATCCGGAGATTCGTATCAGTATGGATGGCCGTGGCAGGGCTCTGAATAATGTCTTTGTCGAGCGGCTCTGCAGAGCCAGAATTGTGAACAAATTTGTTGCAATGGGGCAGCGTCATTCCGCTGCATGAACCGGTTGAGTTACTAACTTAAATTCAGCTTCTGAATGTCCACGGACATGGAGCCACTTGAGGTGAAAAATGGAGTTTGAAAGTAAAGCGGAGCCTTTTTTCTGGACTGGCGGGTGGGATTCCACGTTTAGGTTATGTGAGCTGGTGCTGGTTAAAAAGCGGGCAGTCAAGCCTGTTTATGTTCTGGATCCAGGTCGTAAATCATATAAGGAGGAGATAGATGCTATCGTAGAGATCAGGGCGATGATACGCAATCGAATAAAAGGGCAGTTTGATTTGCTCCAGCCCGTCGATATGGTGCTTAAGGATGATATACCACCAAATCGGGAAATAACCGATCTCTATAACGTATTACTGAAAAAGTATAAAAATTTGGGAATTCAATACGAATGGCTGACAAGATATCTTTCATGGAAAAGATTGAAAGGTGTAGAACTTTCTATTGAAGCAAATCTTAACACACCTGACAGCCCGGTTCTTTTGGCGCTAAGGGAAAAGCTTGAAGATAAAGATGGTTTTATGGAATTGCCGGATGACCCGGGTGATCCCCTGACGGCGTTTTTTGGGTTTTACCGTTTTGCTCTCATGAAAACGACAAAGCGTGATATGGTGCGCTATGCTCTTTGCAATTCCTTTTATGATATTATGATAAGGACATGGTTCTGCCATATTCCCAGAAATGGACAGCCTTGTGGTACCTGTACGCCTTGTGAGTTAGTGATGAAAGAAGGGATGGGTTTCAGGATGCCGATTCAAGCAAAGCTTCGTTACAGGTGGAAGAAATTAATGACCGGTAAGAATTGAAGGTATGAATGTTAGGTGGGAACTTACTGGGTCGTGAAAAGAGATCAAAATTATCCAATAAATACTTTTTTGAGGGAGTAATTCTGACTTTGTATATGTGACAAAAATGGTTTTCGGTTTGCGGATAATTTTTGGCAACCTACTGTGATGAATAATCCCTTTGTTTCATTAAACAGCGATAAAATTTATTCTTCTGTGTTTTATGATGTGTTAACTGATTGTGGTGAAAAACTCCATCATTTAAATGGGATTGGTGGGGTTAAGTGTATATAATATTGATGAATTTTTATTGAGTTTATAATTCTTTTATGATTTTTCGTGTCGGGTGATTTTTCTTTTTCCAGTAATTTTTTTCCAATTTCCATAATTTGCCCAGACGTATATCGAATTCTCTTGGCTGCATGTCCAAATGTCCGGATGCCGGGTAATGAGTTAGCTCACTGAAGTATATATTGTTCTCGAAAGAATAGAGGTCTACGCGAACAAAATCAAAAGGTGTTGACAGTGTTTCGGCGATTTCTATCATTTTGGTGAGATTGTCAGGCTTTTCAGGCTGTGGGCCAACAATACCTTTCCATGCGACATATTGTTGTTGCCAAGTTGTGTCAAAGATGCTGCACGTAATTTTTTCTTTTCTGTTTGTATAAACAAAGATATAATGGCATTTGCCGTGAAAAATAAAAAACTTGAAGTCAATGGGGAGTCTTTTTAGGTTATCGATAAGTAGTTTTTCTATAATGATCATAGGTTTTATGTTGATATATGACCATTCATGATTAAAAAGGCCATAGGTTTTTTTTAGCCATTTTTTTAATCTGGTTTTTATGGTTTTTATGTCAATTGAACAGTTTTTATGGATAAATATATTTGTCTGAGATGCATGATTTGTTTTTATGACATAACTTTCAGGAAGGACACTGAAGTCAATTGTGTCTGGATTGGTGCTGGTGACATAGAGCGGAATGAGAATATTCTCAGCTTGTTTCTTGCCAAGAACATGACGAATGTATTGTCTGACTCTATACTTGTCTGCTGTTATCGGTAGCAGGGGGTTTCTGTCATATATCTTTTTCCATATGATCTTTTCATTGAATGTTTTTGGTTGACGAAGGTCAAGGGGGTAGTGAAGTTTTTTGAAAAAAATACTTTTTTCTTTTTTAAAACAGTTCAAGTGTTCTTTTGTACAATGTGTCAGCCATTCCATCTTTTTTGAAATGAGCATGTGAGGTGTTTTTAGGGTAAATGACTTGATGCAAATAGTTTGATGACGTTTCGTTAATAAGGTATTTCAAACGGAATCTTGCAAGTAAAGATAGGGGACGTTGTTTATTAGGTTGAATAACAAGGGATTTATCCCTTATGTTCGTTTTTCCGTGTCGGCGACGGATAAACGGTCACAGTGCCGTATGCCCCAAGACTTCTCTCGTCATCAGGGATGCTGCATCATGGATCATCCGAGTTTCACGAATTGTCGCTTGGATAGCGGCAACCCAGCTGGGGGAGCGGCGATAAAAACGGCGGGTTGCATGATGAGGAAGGAGAGTGCATGAAAAGGGAGGGATGCGCGAGCGTTGTGGCGAGTTATTGTTGTTACGGAACAACGTCCCCTAGTTGGCCGGTATGTTGTTTTTGTTACCAGGCATACCCAATGGCAGCGTAGATGAACCGCCCGGGCTCATTGACGATGGCAGGATTTGCGCCGGTGCCGCCGATCACATCCCATTCATAGGAGTTTGCAACAGTATACTTCTTATCGAAGACATTGTCCATACCGACATTCAGTGTGTAGGACTTGAACCGGTACCCCGCTCGGAGATTCATTATGTCCCAGGCTGCGAGCTCCTGCTCCCCGGCGTCGGCATCAACGTCCTTTGCCGCTTCGGAATGAATCCATTCAACGGTACCGAACAGCCCGGCGTCCTTATGACCCCACGGCTCGTCGTTATTGTAATTCAGGGCCAGCCTGCCTTTCAGGGGGGCTATTTGACCGAGATCTTTGCTGTTGTTGTTATCGGGAAAACTCTCCTTGTGGCCTCTTTGATAGGCAAGTCCTGCATCCAGAGAAAATCCATGAACCAGATCGATCCCGGCCTTGATGTCACCCCCCCAGATGTGGGCATCAATGTTCGTATAGCTTTTATAGCCGGACAGGTTTTTTTCCTGGTAAATATAGTCTTTAAGATCGGAGTAGAATCCCTTGGCCTGTAAAATCAACTTTCCGCGCTCATACCTGAAGCCCAGGTCGAACTCCGTGTTGGCTGTAGGCTTGAGGTCGGGGTTCCCGAAGAAAGTGGGATTTCCCTGAATATATCGCTCTTTCGATGTCGGTGTTCGATAACTGCGTCCGACACCGCCGAAAAACATTGCACTATCGTTTAGGAAATATTTGCCCGAGACGTATCCACCGAGAAGGTTGTCCGTCTGGCGGTTTTCACTCGTGACGGCTTTTGTGAAAACCAGATCTTCATCGGCTTCCTGCTCGAAGCGATCATATCTCAATCCGAATCCAACAGCCCATGTATCGAAATTCTTATCCATTTGAACGTATCCGCCGATGTCCGTTGACTGAACGGAAGGAATGAGTTTGTCATTAATTATTGCACCTGTCCGGCTGTTGTATACGTCCCCCCCACCAATCCCGGTGGTACACATCGATACCATAGGTCAACGTAGCAAAATCCGTTTCGGTCACGTTTTGAATGCCGCCACCCGTAATCACCGACTCGACTTTGTTGTTTTTGGGCACTGCTACAGTGCGATAGCCTTGAGAAGGATAATGATCCACTTCGTTGCGATAGAAAGAGAAGGTGAGTTTCTCCGACAAATTGCCGAGATTGCGGATCTCCCAGCTCGCCTTTGTCAGGTTGGTCAGTTCTTCCTCCATGTCGAACGAGGCCCGGGGGGAAAGAATGTTATCCGCCTTTCCGTAGGTATGTTCCAGTAAAATGGTATGGTTCTCACTCGGCGTGAATTGTAGTTTGCCCCAGATATCGTGTTTCTGAAACGACTCGGCGTCACGCGCCTCGTTGTTATAGGATGCGGGTTGACCTTCTCTCACTTTCCAGAGCGGATCGCCGGAGCCGTCTTCGTACTGATCCGACTCGGAATAGTTGTATCCGAAAAGCCCCTGGATTTTGTCGCTGCCGCCGCTGATTACAATGCCGCCGCTGTAAAAGCCGTAACTTCCAAATTTTCCAAGGATCTCTCCATCGAAACCGGGCTCCGGTTTCCTGGTGATAACGTCTACATACCCGCCCAGAGCGCCCATCTTTGTGACGTCAAAGGGCCCCTGTTGCAGTGTCAATTTTTGCACCGTCAGCATGTTGATATGTGAAAGATGGGGGTCTTTGCGGCTGCCGCAGGCACCCTCGAGGATTCCGCCGTCCAGCAGCACCTTGAAATTTTCCTGCCCGAAACCGCGCGCGGAAATCTCGTTACCATAACCGCCTTTGCGTATCATCGACACTTCGACCAATTCGTCCGAAAGGATTTCAGCGAAATCGACCAGATTATGCACTCTCAACTCGCGGCTTTCGATTTCCTGTTTTTCATCATCGATTGCAGCCCCTGTCACAACGATGGTTTCAAGCTGAAAAGGCCCCCTGCCGGAAGCGGCAAGCGAAGCATTCTCCTCACCATGTTTTTCCTGGGTGTGCGATTCTTGTGGTTGCAAAGAGCCGAGAACCATCAGAAGAATCAGCGCCACTACATATTTTCCATGTTTGCCCATATGTTGCCTCTTTTTTCTGTGAAAAGTAAATGGCTTGAGGGATAATTGCAAATGCATTTGCAATTGCAATTATGACGGTCGATTTACTATCTCTTGTTGCAAGTATTCTTGCAACAAGAGCGTCAAAAATGTAAACTGCTGAAAAAGGAGGCTCGAATCTTGAGGCGCAACACTGCACAAAGGACGGCTATAGAGAAGGTCTTCGAGCAGCACGAAAGGCCTTTAGGTGTAGATGAGGTGCTTGTCTACGGCCGTAAGCACGTGGCCTCACTCAACAAGGCGACGGTTTACCGAAACCTGAAAATTCTCATCGATGACGGCTGGTTGAAACGAGTTTCCCATCCGTTTCTCGGTGCGTTGTATGAAAGAAGCGGGAAAGGACATCATCACCACTTTCATTGCCGCAAATGCAATCGCGCCTTTGAACTTCCGGACTGCACTCTAAGGGAAGAGGAAGCAGCGCCAGATGGATTTCTCGTGGAAGATCACGAAATATTTCTCTTCGGTGTTTGCCCGTCCTGCGCCGGGGAGACTGACCGCTGATAACTATTCCCGGCAGAAAACCAAAAAAGTCCTGCGGTATCTTCTGCTGCAGTATAAAAATACAAAAATAGGGGACGTTGTTTATTAGATTGAATAACGAGGGCTTTATCCCTTATTTTCGTTTTTCCGTGTCGGCGACGGATAAACGGTTGCGGTGTTGTAATGCCCCAAGACGTCTCTCGTCGTCGGGGACGCTGCACCATGGGTCATCTAGGCAGTTATTACGAATTGTCGCTTGGATAGCGGCAAAACAGCTGGGGGAGTGGCGATAAAAACAGCGGGTTGCATGATGAGAAAGGGGCCTGAAAAGGGAGGGATGCGCGAGCGTTGTGGTAAGTTATTGTTGTTACGGAACAACGTCCCCTAAGGTGATTGGTCGAAAGCGAAAAAGCCCTGCGGCATCTTCTGCTGCAGGGCTTTCGTGCGTGCTGAGGAGGCAGGACTCGAACCTGCAGTTGCCTGATCCAGAGTCAGGTGCCTTACCAATTTGGCCACTCCTCAATGAGAGGTCATAATATAGGGCAATAATCTGTCTTATACAAGGAACGGGTCGTCCGGAAACGGGCGGATGAAAAAGAGAACGGCCGGATAGAACGGCCGTGAAAAAGGGAATATGGTACACCCGAGAGGAATCGAACCCCTAACCTTCTGATCCGTAGTCAGACGCTCTATCCAATTGAGCTACGGGTGCAACGGTTGTAGCGTGTACGGGATTCGAACCCGTGATCTCCGCCTTGAGAGGGCGGTGTCCTGGGCCACTAGACGAACACGCCATGTTTTTTCGAGCCGTTGTTTGTGGGCCCTGTAGGACTTGAACCTACGACCGAGCGATTATGAGTCGCTTGCTCTGACCAACTGAGCTAAGGGCCCGGCAAGTCCTGCGATTCAGAGTGAGTAAATATAAGTCATTGGGGGAAATATGCAAAGCCGCCGCGTAACTTTTTTCGTGCCACCGGACGAGGATTATCTGAATTCCTGATAGCTCTGCCGTTCGATGTCCGCACCGAGTGCGAGCAGTTTGTTTTCTATCCGTTCGTAGCCTCTGTCCAGATGGTAGATTCTGAGGACCTCCGTGACGCCCTCGGCGACGAGGCCCGCCAGCACGAGGCAGGCGGAGGCTCTCAGGTCGGTGGACATGACGGTCGTTCCGGTCAGTCTTTTCGGGCCGTGGACCGTGGCTTCGTTCTCCCTGATCTCGATATGCGCGCCGAGCCGGTTGAGCTCGGGGATGTGGTTGAAGCGTTCGTGATAGACCCGGTCGATGATTTCGCTGATACCTTTTGCCTGCGTCATGAGCGCGATCCACTGCGCCTGCATGTCGGTCGGGAAAAGCGGATAGGGGTTGGCGATGACGTCCGTGCGGAGAAGCGTCTCGGGGCTTTGCAGGGTGACGCTCTCCGTATCGGTGACGACGGAGCATCCGGCCTCCTCGAATTTTCCCAGCACGGTGGCGAGATGCGAGGGCTCGACGTCCGTGACGCGCACCGTGCCTCCCGTGATCGCGCCGGCCGTGAGGAGCGTTGCGGCCTCGATTCTGTCGAAAATGTTCGAAAACCGGGCCGGGCCGAGGCTCCGGACGCCCCTGACGACAAGCGTGGTCGTGCCCGTTCCCTCTATGTCGGCCCCCATCGCTTCGAGAAAACCGCACAGGGCGACGATTTCGGGCTCGATGGACGCGTTGCCGATGGTCGTCACGCCGTCGGCGAGCACCGCGGCCATGAGTGCGTTGCCGGTGGCTCCGACCGAGGAGATCGGGAAGTCGATATGCGCCCCATTCAGCCGTCCGCCTTTGACGGTCGCCTCGATGTATCCCTTGTCGATCGTGACCGTCGCGCCGAGCTTTTCCATCGCCATCAGGTGCAGGTCGATAGGCCTGGGGCCGAATGCGCAGCCGCCGGGCAGGGAGACGCTTGCATGGCCGAAACGGGCCAGCAGGGGACCGAGGACGTATATGGAGGCGCGCATCTGCTTGACCAGCTCGTAGGGCGCCTGGACGCTCTCCATGTTTCCGGCGTCGATCGAGAGCGTGGCGCCGTCGTAGTCTATAACCGCGCCCAGCCGGGTAAGCAGTGCGGAGAAGGTGCGGATATCCTTGAGGTCCGGAATGCGGTGAAGGTCGGATGTCCCGTTTTCGGAGAGCAGCGCCGCCGCCATGAGGGGAAGGGCTGCGTTTTTCGAGCCGGATGCCGGAACGGCGCCGCCGAGCTTTCTGCCTCCGCGGATGACGAGTTTGTCCATCGGGTTGTCTGGATTGACGTCTGAAAATGCTTATTTACGCATTTCAAGGAGAGAAAAAAAATTTTCCGCGGCCGACGGAAGGGATTCCGCCGCGTCCGGCTTCCGGGAGTCCGGCCGGACGCGTTTCCGGTGTTTTGTTTGACTTTTTTTCGTCATATTTTCCTGAACCGTCATCCGGATCGCCGGACCCCGTAGAGCAAGTAAATCTTCCATAATGACAAGGTCTTTTCCGCTGAGAGGAACGTGCTGGTTTTTCCTGCTTTTCGCGGTCCTGTGCGCGCTGCCTCGCGCGGAGGCCTTCGGCAGCGAGGAGATCGACCGGATTCTCAGGGAGAGAAAGAAGCTCGAACGGGATCTTTCGGGACTGAAAAAGCAGCTCGGGGAGTACCGGACGAAGCTGAAACAGACCAGGAAGAAGGAAACGCAGTCCCTCGAAGCGCTCAAGAATTACAATCGCCAGCTCAAGTTGCTCGAGGAGATGATCGGGAAGAATCGCGAAAAGCTCAGGATCCAGGACGAGGAGATAGGGTATCTCAGGCGGCAGCTCGAAAAGAATCGCAGCCGCCACGACAGCATCGCCGCCGATTTTCAGCGAATAGCCGTCGCCGTCTACAAGAACGGCTCGAAAAAGGATATCGAACTTCTGTTTGCCTCGACCTCCCTGAACCAGGCTATCGTCCGTTCCCGTTACATAGGCTTTTTCAGCGAGGCCGTGGTGAAAACGGTTCACGACCTCAAGGACGCCGCGCAGCGTCTGAAAGAGGACAGGACCTTGCTGGAGGAAAGCTACCGTAAGCGCGCCGGAGCCGTCAAGGAGCAGCGGACGCGCGTCCAGGACTTCTCCCGCAAGAAAAAGGAGAAGGAAGTCGTTCTCGGAAAGCTGAAGGAGAACAAAAAGGTCTACGCGGGCCGGATAGAGGCGAACAGGAAAAAGCTGCGGTCGCTGCAGGCCAAGATCGAGGAATTGATCCGCGCCGAACAGGCCGCCATCGAGAGGGAGCGCGAGCAGCAGCGGATAGAGGCCGAAAAGCGGCGACTCGCCGGAAAGGCCCCGCTTCCCGATACGTCCGAGGCCGATCTTGCCCGGATTTCGACCAATTTCGACAAAGCCCGGGGCCTGTTGCCCTGGCCCGTGGAGAACGGTGTGGTCGTCAGGAAGTTCGGGAGCGGTAAGGATCCGGACCTCAATATCGTGACGACCAGCAACGGCATCGACATATCCGTCTCCTCGGGCTCCGCCGTGCGAGCGGTTTCCGGCGGGAAAATCGCCCAGATAGCCTATCTTCCAACCTATGGTAACATTGTGATCATCCGTCACGCGAAATCCTATCTTACCGTGTACGCCAATCTTTCGAAAATCTCGGTGGCGAAAGGCGACGAGGTCGTGGCCCGGGAGACGATCGGTTCCGCCGGGCCGATGCCCGAAGGGGGTTCCTTGGTCCATTTCGAGATCTGGAAGGGCAAGGTCAAGCAGGATCCGTTGCAGTGGCTCAAACAGTAGCGACTGGTCGTCATGCGGCAGTTTTTTCTTACGGTACGGGACGTTATTTTCAAACCGGGTGAATTCTGGCACGATGTTTCGGCCGCCGGCGGCCGGGACAGTCTCGATGCGCTCAGGAGTTACGCGGTGCCCCTCATCGCTCTTGCGCAGATCGCCAAGTTTCCGGTTATCGGCGTTCCCCGTACGGCGATGATCTACGGGATCATCAACTTCGTACTCGATGTGGCCGTTCTCTACCTGCTGATGGGCCTGTACACGGCCTTCCTCGACGAAACCCGCGGGAAGGACGGCGCTACCGTAGCGGCCCTCATTCCGTGTTTCTCCCTGACGCCTTTCTGGGTACTGGAACCGCTCTTTCTTTTCGACCGGCTGGGGCTGTTTTTCGCCGGTGCGGGGGTGCTTACAGCTCTCTTTATCGCCAATGCGGCTTTCACGGTTCTCTACCCTCACAGGCTGCCGCTGCCCGCGAAAGTATCCTATCCGCTGCAGCTCGTCACGGCGCTCGGGACGATGCTTACCTTTTTCCTGATGAACGGGGTCATGAACATTTTCACGCTATAGTCCGACGCCATGAATATCGAGGAACTGCATCTGAACTACCCGGTCGTGGAGAATATCCTGATCGCCTTCATCCGCAACGAGATCCGGAAATTCGGGTTCGACTCGGCCGTGTTCGGACTTTCGGGAGGGATCGATTCGGCCGTCGTCTGCGAGCTCGCCGCGAGGGCTCTCGGTCCGGAAAACGTCCTGGCGGTCATGATGCCCTACCGGACCAGCAGTTCCGAGAGCGTGGAACACGCGCGAATGATGGTTGACAGGACAGGCGTCCGCTCCGAGGAGGCCGATATTTCCGCTGTCGTCGACGCTTTTTTCCAGGACAGCGCCGACGCCGGAAGGCTCCGCAGGGGAAATGTCATGGCGAGAACGAGGATGCTCTATCTCTACGATATCTCCGCTAGGGACTCCCGGCTGGTTATCGGCACGAGCAACAAGACCGAACTGCTGCTCGGTTACGGCACCATGTTCGGAGACATGGCCTCCGCGGTCAATCCCATCGGCGATCTCTACAAAACACAGCTCTGGGGGCTCGCGCGTCATCTCGGTATTCCGGAAGCCCTGGTCGACAAGGCGCCTTCCGCCGATCTGTGGGAGGGGCAGAGCGACGAGGCCGATCTCGGTTTCAGCTACGGGGATGCGGACATGCTGCTCTACATGATGATCGAGAAACGCATGGGGCGGGAGGCCGTGCTGTCCGAGGGGGGCGACGGCGGCTTCTACGACAGGATCAGGAAAATCGTCGTCAGAAACCAGTACAAGAGAATGATGCCGGTGATCGCCAAGATATCCGGACGCACGCCCGGCATCGATTTTCGCTACGCCAGGGACTGGCAGGAGGTGAAGTAAAGGGCACCTCTATTACTTTGTTGCGCGACCCGAATACTTCGTTGGTCGGTGCTCGAAATCCTCATCCCGACTTGTCGGGACTCCGGTTTCTGTGCTCCGTCCGCCTTGTCTTCAGCTCGCTCACGACAAGTAATAGAGGTCCCCTAAAGAAAGGAAAAAAGAACTGTAGGGGCGCGATTGGCTGGTGATCGACAGGTTTTATTGTCCCCGCGGATTGCACGGGTGTTCATGAAGACCGTAGGGGCGAAAAATTTTTCGCCCGTA
>JANQHQ010000041.1 GCA_028282595.1 Chlorobium sp.
CGAATTTTTCCATTGACGACGCTTCTCCTTCCAGAAGCTCCTGTATGTACTTCGGATTGAAGACGGTCGAGTTCGTTTCCACGCCTATGGCCTCTTTGAGCTCCTGCATTTTCGGTCGGCTCACGTTTCTGAAGTCGTTGAAATAGGCGGTCGGGTCGTTGCCGGTCACGGTTCTGACGGCGAGATTCAAGCCCCCCATGAATTCATAGACGTGGTCGAGGCTCAGCGGCCCCCAGATGTTGCTCGAACGTGGGTGGACAACGGTTTCGGTATTCTGGAGGGCGGCTTCGAAGATACCTTTCCGGTAGGTTCCCCAGTCTTCGCCGCTCTCGTAGATCGCTCCCATGTTGTCGATATATCGCCGGGCGACCTCCTTTTCGTCGACCCACGCGTCGCCTTTTTCGACGAGGCCCATGATGTTGGTGCCGTAATTGCCGTTGACGCCTCCGAAAATTCGTTTCGACGAGAATTTACGGGCGTCGAGAGGCGAAAAGCCTCTGTCAAGCAGATATTTTTCGGCATCCAGCAACCCGCGCTTTACGAAATTCAGGCTGTCGGTGTCGTTTGCTTCCGATGCAAGGGCGATTGCCTTGTTTATGAGGTCAAGACGAGAGGCGGCTATGTCCCGTAGTTGCCCCGATGTCTGAATGACCACGTCGATCCTGGGTCTCTTCAGCTCTTCGACGGGAATAAGCCGCAAGGTGCGCACGGTGCCCATTGCGTCGCGAACGGGTTCGACTCCCAGCAGATACAGAATCTGGGCAATGGTCGCTCCCTCGGTGGAAATGAAGTTTGTCGACCAGAGCGTGAAGCTGATTTTTTTCGGATAGCGGCCTTTCAACTGTTTTTCTTTTTCGAGCAGCGAGACAGCCAGCTTTTTGCCTACTTTCCAGGCTTCTTCCGACGGTGTGCGTTCCGCATCCACCGCATACATGTTCCGGCCGGTGGGAAGGGCGCGCGGATTGACTATCGGGTCGCCACCCGACGAAGGCGCGGTATAACCTCCGTCGAACGCATTGAGAATGGCCGCATGCTCCTTCTGCGGACTTATCGCCAGGTTTACCTTGTGCTGTTTTGCGTTCGTAACCGTTTCACGTATTTTCAGCACCGCTTTTGCGTAGCGTGCAATGCGCTCTTCTTTTTGCGCGATCTTCCGGTTGATGACCGACGTTGCGGCCTCGAATGCCGCGTTCCATTGCTCTTTGTTCGCAAAGCGCTCAGCGTAGTTTTTGTTTTCGCAGTAAGCGAACGATTCGCTGCTGCCCTGTATGAATTCCACAACCTCCAGACCGTTCTTCAGCGCGTCGAGCGGGAGTGTTTCGGTTTGCCGTGCTATTTCCCCGGAGAAAACAAGGTTGAACCATTGCGTGTTTTCCGGCAGATCGCACATGGCTGCACGCTCTTTGAGCCTGGCCAGATGTTCGGCTTCGATCTTTTCGGCCAGTTGTTCGTCTTCAAGCAGTTCGAACGTTCTCGTCCGCAGCGCGTCGTCCTGCATCAACCGCAGCAGATCGAGCATATCGGGCCGGGTTGCAACGGAGATGGCGTCATACATTTCAGGAGCCATCCCTTTCATTTTGTCTGCCAGTTTTACGGCTTTGGCCCGTTTTGCCGGATCGAGCATCCGCGAGGCTTTTTCGAACACTTTATCCGATTGCAGTTTTTCGATATACTCGCGGTTTTTCGCCTGGCTGCACAGTTTTACGATCAGCGCGGGCAGTCTTTTTTCGTCGACCTTTTTTTCTTTTTCGTCGCTCTTGCCGGGTTGACTCATCATGAGCGCCAGAAGATCGAACTCCCTGTTTTCAGCTTCCCAGGTTTCAGCCATGTCCAGCTCCTCTTTCGTGACCAGGGTGGCGATGAGGGCGTTCGGCGCCGCTCCCTGCATGACCTGCCTGATGACCCGCGACGCTTTCGGGCGGTATCGCTTGGATACGAACAGGGCGTCCCGGTGTTGTTCGGGCGTTATATTCCCGCGCATGACATCGAGTTCAGCCAGTGAAAACGCCACGGGGTCGAGCGACATGAGCCGTGCCGAACTGTTCAGCTTGCTTTCGGAATACGGTATGCCGAGGGTGTAGAGACCGGCGGTAACTTTTTCCTGCTCTATTTCTTCAAGATGCTCATGGATGATGTCGATGACGCCGCTGTCGTAATTCTTTGTCGAATCGATGTTCAGCGTGCGGTGTATGTTGAGCTTTTCCGTCAGCTCTTTCACCGAAAGGGCATACTCTTCGCGCACGGGTCCTTCGGGCAGGCTGTTGTACTTGTCCAGTTTGGTGTGCAGCCGTTCCAGATCGCTGCGCAAGCCGCTTCTCATGAACGGGGGAGTGAGATGGGTCAAGAGGGTCGCGTAGCTGCGGCGTTTTGCGATTATTCCCTCGCCGATGTTGTTTATGGTATATACGTAGAAATGCGGCGTGGTTCCGATCAGGCGGTCAGGCCAGTCGTAGTCGGACAGGGTAACCTGTTTGCCCGGGGTGAACTCGAGGCTTCCGTGCGTGCCGAAGTGCAGAACGGCATCTGCATCGAATCCGTAGCGGGCCCAGAGGTAGGATGCGATGTAGGTGTGCGGAGGCGCGATTTTTGCGCCGTGAACCAGTTGCTGGGTGTCGTCGCCGACGCCGGGAAGTGGTTGCGGGAGGAGACAGACATTGCCGAAGCGCACCCGCGTTACGGCGATGTACTCCTGTCCGTCTTTTTCAACACTCATGTAGTTGCCCGGTGCTTCACCGTAGTTTTCGACCACATTCCGGTACAACTCGTCGGGCATGGCTTGTCGGCACCACTCTTCATACTGCTCTTTTGCTACCAGTTGAGGCTCGCCGTTTTTCATGTAATCGTCAATGGCGCCGAGGGCATACGATCCCAGTACCGGGCCTTTCCGCATCAGGATCTCTTCGAATTCCTCTTTCGTTTCCGGCAGCCCGTCGAGGTTATAACCGGCGGCCTGCAGTTTTTTCAACACGGAGAACAACGAAGGGATAACTTCCATCCCCGAAGCGACAAAGGCGTTTTTTCCCGGTCCTTTGAAGTAGTAGATCGCAACTTTTTTATCGCGGTTGTCGGTGTTTTGCAACGCGAGCCGTTTCGCGGTCATTTCGGAAAACTCGGCTATCCGGTTGTCGATGCCTTCGAAAATCAGGTTGCCGGCGCTGTTTTTGTGCTGAGCGACAACGGCGTATGGCGCTACGGCACCGTCGAGTTCGGGCATGACGATGCTCATCGACATCATCCCTCCGTACATGCCCTGCGGATCTTTCAGCCATTCCTCGTATTCGCCGTATATGGTCTGCGGGGTGAGCACCGGAATGTTCTGTTTTTTCAGCCAGTCGACCGCCTTGTCCTGAAGCCCCATGGCAAGCCTGCCGTGCGGGCGGAGCAGAACGATGTCCGGTTTGATTTCTTCAAGCAGTTCAAGCCGTTTCTTGCCGAACGAGTTGATGCAATAGACGTTCAATTCCTGTTTTTCAAGCCCCTTGATGAGCTCGACGGTGTGTTCCGAGTTGGAGTTCTGCATGTTGACATTTCCCGCAAGAAGCGCCACGCGGGGCCTGCCCTCCTTATGGAAGCCCTTTTCGCGGTAGTAGGCCTCGTAAGCTTCGAGGGTGGCGAATGTCAGGTCTTCCTCAAGATGAAAAAGAAAATCCCTGGGGACGATGACCGGGTCCTCGTAGGGTTCGAGAAACGCCCTCTTGCGTTCGATCTCGTTGCGGACATAGTTGAAAAGGCTTCGAAAATTTTTCGATCCTTTATTGCCGACAAGAGCCGATACATAATCGAGCTCTTTTCCGTATAAATTGGTCAGTTCGTATTCCGGATTGGTGGCATGGGCGATATAGATTTTCGTGCCCTTTTCGGAAGCATTCCTGATACGGTCGAGCTGTTCGGCGGAGATGCGGATACCGTGACCGCGAACCAGGGCGAAAGGGTAGTTATGCAACTTGTCGAGCTCCTCAAGCTCGAGTCGTTCGAGATGCACCCAGGAGTTGGTGTTTGCGCGTTCCATTTTCTCGATCATGAAACCGGGAAACGAGACTACGGCGATTCTGGTGGGAGAAACATAGGTGGAATATGCCCACCAGGCTGTGGCGAAGAGTGCCGCAAGCACGATAAGGACGATTACCGTGACACGTTTTGCAGGAATAGTCATTTGCAGGAAGCTGGGTTCGGAATCCCGGGCCGGGAGACACAGGAAGGCAACTGCAGGTTGTTACACTGTGCTTCGGCCCGCCGATTACGGTTGTTACAAAGTCCTAAACCGAGCGTCCCGACTTGTCGGGATACAGCGGCATTCCCTGTGCCTTGCATCTGTGGCATGCTCGACAATCGCTCAATTTAGGGTAGTCTGGTTCGTTTGTTCGAGCGGTTCCGTTGCCGGAGTCCGGTGTTTCCCTGGCGCACCTGTTGTCGAACCCCGGACAGAACAGCCGGTAATTCCCGGCTGCCGGAAGCGCTTGTAAAATTGACTCTGTCAAAATAAGGTTAAAAAATCTTTTGACAAGCAATTCTTTGAATCCCTTAAACGCGGAAATAAGCCCCCAAGCGCTTCAAATCACACGACTCCCTGTACCGTAACCTGAGAATAACCGGTTGCAAAAGGAATGAGCCCCGTTTCTTTCGGCGTTTTTTCCGTAACTTTCTTGATGGACGGTCTTTTGTGGGCTCCTTTCCCGACCCCTACGAGATAATCGCCGTCGGCCCGGACGTGGACGATAACGTCGTTGTTGTTCACGCCGATCGGTCTCATGTCGTCGGGCGGTTCGATGTTACCGGGAGTGGTGGATGCGTTTTTCAGGATACATAAAACGGTGTGTCGGTGAGGGCACACAGATATCGAGGTTCAATGTGACCTGGGGGGCCTTGCTGGCTGCGTCGGGACACATGTTCTTCTATTTCCTTCTGGAGTACGGCTTCCGGATGCCGTATGAAAATTTTGCATTGCGCCTCACGGCGTCGCTGCTTGCGTTGTCGCTGTTTTTTTTAATCAGAATGGAGTCGCCTGCGGCAAAAAGATTCTTTCCGGCATATTGGCATTTCTCGCTCATTTTCATTCTTCCCTTCTTCTTTACGTTTTTCCTGCTCAAGAACGACTTTCACGAACTCTGGCTGTACTGGGAGATTTTCATGATCTTCGTGCTGATCGCCTTTGTTCCCAACTGGCTCATGCTGCTGTTCGATCTTGCAACCGGAGTGTTCGCCGCAGTCGTCTGCTTCGTGCTGACCAGTCCGGACATGAGGCTCAACCCCGACTTCGATATTCCCGCATACGTCACCGTTCTTTTGTTCACCGTCGTTGCAGGGTATCTTTTCAGTTACAGCAACAGGAGGGGACAGATCGCCCTGGAAAAAAATTCGGCTCTCCAGGCTCTTGCCGGCAGCATAGCGCATGAAATGCGCAACCCTCTCGGACAGGTCAAACTCAACCTCGAAATAATAGAAGAGCAGCTTCCCCTCTACAAACAGGGTATCTCGTTGCCGGACGGCAGGGATCCGGACAATCTTTTTCAGGTGCTCGACAGCCTCCACCAGCATGTCGCATGGTGCCAGATCGCCGTCAAGCGCGGGACGCAGATCATCTCCATGATTCTGGACGAAGTCAGGGAGAAACCCGTAGAAAAAGGCAGCTTCATCTATGCTTCCGCCGCGCAGATGACCCGCAAGGCGATCGACGAGTACGGATTCGAATCCGGCGCGGAGAGGGAAAAAATCATTGTGGACGATGCGGATGACTTCATGTTCAGGATCAACGAGACCATGTACGTTTTCGTAATCTTCAATCTGATCAAGAACGCGCTGTACTTTCTGGAATCCCGCCCCGAATCCAAAATTTACATAACTCTCGAAAAGGGGGGCGACTCCAACAGGGTCAGGGTAAAGGACACCGGCCCCGGAATCTCCCCCGAGAATCTCGATAAACTGTTCGACCCTTACTTTACGGCGAGCAGAAAGGGCGGAACCGGTCTGGGGCTTTCCTACTGCAAGCGTGTCATGCATGCGTTTGACGGAAAGATTACCTGTGATTCCGAAGAAGGGAAGTACACCGAGTTCGTTCTGACGTTCCCGGCCGTCGGTGCGGACGAGCTGCAGGCGAACCGGGACGAACTGATTGACGGGAGCCGCGCCATGTTCGAGAAAAAGCGTTTCCTGGTTGTCGATGACAAGGCCGGGGGCCGAAGGGCGGTTCGGGAAGCGCTGATGCCTTTTGTTGTTGTCGTGGATGAGGCTGCCGGCGGAACGGACGCGATCAAAAAGCTTTCGGCGTCACGCTACGACCTCGTCGTCATGAACCTCGCCATGCCCGGTCTCGACGGTTACGAGGCGACAGAGATGATCCGGAACGGGGAGGCCGGAAAGGAGGCCGCGACGATTCCGGTCGTTGCGTATACGGAACAGCCCTACGCCGTCGTGCGGGGAAAGGCGAAAAAAGCCGGGATGCAGGGGGTGATCACGAAAAGCTCCACGGACTACGAACTGATCAGGGCGATCGCAACGGTTTTCAGGGAAAATCGCGATATCGCATGGCATGCGATGAAAGGCCGGAAGATTCTTGTTGCCGACGATTCGACGGTCAATCGCATGGGGGTTATCCGGATTCTTGAAAAATACGGGATACGGGCCGAGGAAGCAGTCAACGGGGAAGAGGCTCTCGGTAAGCTCGAAGCGGAAGCGTTCGACTTGGTGCTCATGGATATCGGCATGCCGATCGTTAACGGCTTGCAGGCCACGGCGCGGATCCGGCAGTCGAAAAACCCGAAGATCGCGAAGGTGCCGGTGATCGGTTTCAGCGGCGAATCGGACGAAAAGCTGGTGAAGAGCGCCTTGCGGGCAGGTATGGATGACTACGTCGTCAAACCGGTTGACATGCAGATGCTGCTGCGGAAAATCAGCAGGCATATCGCGGATTAGGCCGTGCCGGCAGTTTCCGAAGGGTGTGACCGCGGCTTTTCCGGCTTATCGTTCCTTGCCAGGAGCATACCCAGCCTGACCATCACGCTTCGCGGCAGGAGTCTTCCGCCGTGGATCATGATTTTATTGTACAGGCCCGGAACCACGAAAGGCCGGTTCTTTTCAAGAGCTCTGATCGCGCTTTTGACGACAGGTTCCGGCGCTCCGATCGGAAGCAGGGTTTTATCGGGATCGATTCCCGCGATATCGAAGATCGCCGTTCTGGTAAGGCCGGGACAGACCGCGCAGACATTGATCCCCGAACCTCGCAACTCCTCGCGCAGCGCTTCCGAGAACGAAAGGATGAACGCCTTGGTCGCCGCGTAGACGGCGTTGAAGGGGACTCCCTGAAAGGCGGTGATGGACGAAACGTTCAGTATCCCTCCACGGTTTCGTTTTTGCATATCGGGCAGGAGAAGGGCGGTGAGCTTCATCAGGGTGAGGTTGTGCAGGATGAGCATGCTTTCGAGCTCGTCGATAGATTCGGGGCCGAAAGGGGCGTTCAGGCCGAATCCCGCGTTGTTGACGAGCGTGCCGATGGAAAGGGAGCCTTCCCTGCAGCGCGCAACCAGGTTTTCGGCGCTTTCCGGAAGAGAGAGGTCCGCCTGCAACGTGGTGACCCTGACGCCGTGCCGCCTGGAAAGATCGCCGGAAATAGCGTCCAGTTTTTCCTCCGAACGCGCTACGAGAATGAGGTCGGCACCTCTGGAAGCGTATTCGCGTGCAAACGTTTCTCCGATGCCTGACGAGGCTCCCGTGATCAGTACCGAACCCATTTCACCGTTGTTTCTTTGTGCGCGACATTGTGTTTTTTTTCGCGCGATTCCGCTCCGTGCCGCCCAGGTTTCCGGGACGGTCCCCGCAATGATCGCCGTGCCTGCGGCGCCGGGTTTTCAGAGGATAATGTAGAGAAGATAATCTTTTTTGTCTTCTTGGTGGATTCCGGGAGTACGAGGCGTCGGCACAATATGCCGGCCAATGAACGAATAAGGCACCTTCGGGGGTTGTTTCAGTGTTTTAGTGCCGCAGTGACGGCGCTTCGGCTTCGCCGGGCGCTTGGTGACGACGCCCGATTTGCATCGGGCTTAGTGACCAGTTGGGGAAAAAGATGGACTCCCGATACCGACGCCGACAGCGAGCCCCGATGTTATCTTTCGGAGATCGGGGTCTGCATCGGGTTTCGGGGTCGAGTGGGAACCAGTCGGCAGTCTTCAGTTGGCGGTTGGCAACAGCCGAACAATAAAAGAGAGAAAAGCCATCTGGCTATCGAGTTATTAAGCTCTCTTTTTTTGACCTTTTACTTTTGAATTTTGACTTTTAGGTTATATGACGGATTTTTTTTATCTTCACAGCGATTTTCGGTAATTGCCGGTTTACAGTCAGTATTCCAGTTTCCTTGTGCGTTATGTTTCAGCCGGTCTCCGGCTGAACGGTCGGCGCAGGATAACGATAACCTTGCTCTTATTGAGCATCCCGACGATCCGGGACGCTCGGTTCAGGTATGAATAAGTTGATGAACAGAATCAGGGAGCGCGCGGGAGCGCGTTCGGCGAGCAGAGCGAAAGCCTTCGGCGGCGCGGTTGCGCTTGCGGGGCTCTTTGCGACCGGTCTGGTCGTGAAAACTCATCTGTCGCCCGCTCCCCGTCAGAAGAACGAGCAGCGGCACAACGGTTACGTGCAGTCCCTCAAAAGCAGCGAGCTGGAATGGCTTGCCCGCAACATCTACCATGAGGCCCGCGGAGAGTCGTGGGAGGGCATGCTTGCCGTCGGCCTGGTGACGCTCAATCGCGTCGCTTCTCCCGATTATCCCGATACCGTCGAAGAGGTCGTCAAGGAGTACAAGCAGTTCAGTTGGTTCTGGGACGGTTTGTCGGACAAGGTTGCGGACCGGAAGGCGTGGAAGAGGGCCAAGGCTGCCGCCGCCGAGGTGATGCTCAACCCCGATCTTCCCCTGGCCCGCGAGTTCAGGGGGGTCACGCACTATCACGCCGATTATGTCGCGCCCTACTGGGCCGGGACAAAGATGGAAGTCACGACCATCGGCAAACACGTTTTCTACATGTAGAGGCTTTTCCCGACGCCTGATTGTCTGCTGTCACGGCAGGGGATATCAGCCGACTCGTTCTCGGAAGGTATCGGAGGGATGCGGTCGTCGATCTTTCGTCAACCCTGGAAAAAGAGGTGAGGATGAGAAACCGGGCAACGGCTTTCCTGTCGGCGGTTCTTCTGTTACTGCTGAGCGGGTGTGGGGAATACGTCAGGTCCGCTGCTCCCCGTCCGGGGGTTTCGCTGGCGGAAACCCACTGGAAGCTTGTCGAGTTGAAAGGCCGGACGGTGAAGTCTTCGCCGAAGGGAAAACGGGGCCCGTATTTCGTACTGGAGGATGCTTCCGGCAGCGTCAGGGGATACGGCGGCTGTAATACGTTTTTCGGGAGCTATACGCTGAAGCCGGGTAACCGCATCCGCTTCTCGAAGCTCGCCTCGACGCTCATGTCCTGCCCGGCGATGGACCTGGAACGGGATTTTCTCAACGCGCTCGAGCTGGCCGACAGCTACGCCATCGAGGGGAACACCCTCGAACTGCAGAAGGCGAGGCTGGGCAGGCTTGCGACATTCACAGCGGTGGACGGGGAATGATCTCCCTCCCGGGCTCGTAAAAGCCGAAGCCCCGCCGGAACCGGTTTCCGGCGGGGCTTTTTTGGGGTCCGGGTACGTTTTCAAAACGCCGCTGTCCCCGGTTCCCTCACTCCCTCCGGTTCATAATGGTGATGAAGTAGAGGAGTTGCATGATCGCCTGGGCCGCGGCGGCGACGTAGGTCAGGGCGGCTGCGTCGAGCACGGCGTTGACGCCCTTCAGCTCCTGCCGGGAGACGATTCCCTGCGAGACCAGGATCTCCTTGGCGCGTCTGCTGGCGTCGAATTCCACCGGCAGGGTGACGAGCGCGAAAAGAGCGGTTGCCGCGAACAGCAGAATGCCGGTCCAGGCGAGTGTCGAGCCGAACGATCCGGCGATGAACATCCCGGCGATGAAGATGATCGGGCCGAGGTTGCTGCCGATCGAAACTGCGGGCACCATGGCCGACCGGACCTGCAGCGGAAAGTAGCCCTTCTTGTCCTGCAGGGCGTGACCGGCTTCGTGGGCGGCGACGCCTACCGACGCTACGCTGGGAAGCTCGTATACCGCCTCGCTCAGACGGAGCTTCTTGCTGCGGGGATCGTAATGGTCGGAAAGCATGCCGCGCGTCTGTTCGACGTCCACGTTGCCGAGACCGCTTCTGTCAAGGATCATGCGGGCCGCCTGTGCACCGCTTACGCGGTTGGCGAGCGTCACCTGCGAGTATTTTTTGAACGCGGCCTTGACCCTGAACTGTGCCCAAAGGCCGAGAAGCAGGGGAGGAAGCGCGAACAGGAAGTATAACGGGTCGAAATAAAACATGTTATTCAATGAGTACGATGGTTGATGGTATCCGAATGTGCGCAACGCACAGAAGAAAAACGCCCGGGGGCATCCATAAAGTTTAGACGGCAAGTAAAATACATTCCTGCGCCGGTCGAGTCAAGACATTTCGTCTTCCCGGGGAAGAGCGTACGGATTTGTGCGAGGAACCTAAAGGTGGGAGCAAGATGTTTATGTATATTCACATAAGAATGCAGGCGCTGTCGCCTGAACCGCATGTACGGATACCATGAAACGATTGATTTCCCGATATCTCCTTTTTCTGTCGCTCCTGCCGGTTTTTCTCCTTGCGGGCGGAAATTCCCTCGCTGCTCCGGCCGGGGATGACGGCAAGCCGAACGTCGTCTATCTCGTCACCCTTCAGGGAACGGTCAATCCCGGAAGCGCCGATTTTCTGGAACGCGTGATCGATCGCGCGGAGAATGAAGGCGCGCATGCGCTGCTGATAGAGCTCGACACGCCGGGCGGTCTCGTCTCCTCGTTGCGGACCATGATAAGGAAGGTGCTCTCCTCCGAAGTGCCCGTTATCGTTTACGTCGCTCCCCAGGGAGCGCAGTCGGCTTCCGCGGGAGCCTTGCTGACGCTTGCGGCCCATGTCGCTGCCATGTCTCCGGGTACGGAAATAGGCGCGGCGCATCCTGTCGGACTCGGCGGCGGGGGAAACGAGGATGAAACCATGAGCACGAAGGCCGAAAACGATCTTGCGGCCTTTGCCCGCAGCATCGCGGATGCACGGGGCCGAAACGCCGAATGGGCGGAACGGGCCGTTCGCGAAAGCATAGCATCCACGGCCCGGGAAGCGCTCGAAGCCGGTGTCGTCGATCTTGTCGCGACCGACCGCAGGGAGCTGTTTGAAAAACTGGACGGCAGAACGGTGGAAACCGCCGGAGGGATCGTGACTCTCGAGCTGACGGGAACCGTGATCGAAGAGATACGTCCGACGTTTCAGGAGCAGGTGCTGATGCGCCTCGCCGATCCCAACCTCGCCTATATCTTCATTATGGCCGGTCTTGCCGGTCTCTACTTCGAACTTGCCAATCCCGGGTCCATTTTCCCCGGCGTGCTCGGGGCGATCTCCCTCCTGATCGGCCTGTTCGCACTCCAGGCACTCCCGGTTAACGTCGTAGGCCTTCTCATGATCGTTCTGGCGGTAGTGTTTCTCGGTATGGAGCTCTTCGTGGCCAGCGGCGGAGTGCTCGCGCTCGCCGGGCTCGTGGCGCTCTTCGTGGGTTCGCTGATGCTGTTCAATACGGCGGAAACCGGTATCGGGCTCTCGATGGCGGTGTTTCTGCCGGTCTTCCTCACCGTGTCGACCGCGTTCCTGGTTGTCGTGTGGCTTGTCGCCAAGTCGGCCCGCCTGAAGTCGGTTTCCGGGCCGGAGCAGCTTGTGGGCGAAGAGTGCACCGTCGTTCATGCCGTCGCTCCGGGCAAGCCGGGCAAGGTGTTCGTTCACGGCGAATTGTGGGATGCGGAAAGCCCGGAAGAGATTCTCGAACAGTCGGGTGCGGTAGTGACCGGAATCAAGGGACTTGTCTTGCAGATCAACAAAAAACAGGAGAGTGCACAATGATCAGCCTCAATCTCATACCCATCATTTTTCTTGTCGTGGCGTTTCTTGCTTCGGCGGTCAAGATCCTCAGGGAGTACGAGCGGGCAGTGATTTTCCGCCTCGGTCGCGTCATCGGAGCCAAGGGTCCCGGTATCATCATCCTGATACCCCTGATCGACAAGATGGTGCGCATCGATATGCGCACCGTAACGCTCGACGTTCCCCCGCAGGACATCATCACCAAGGACAACGTGACGGTCAAGGTCAGCGCGGTGGTTTATTTCAGGGTTCTCGACGCGATCAAGGCGATCGTCGATGTCGAGGATTTCCATTTCGCAACCTCGCAGCTCGCGCAGACCACGCTCAGAAGCACCTGCGGTCAGGGTGAGCTCGACCACCTGCTCTCCGAAAGGGACGAGATCAACGAGCGGATACAGAGCATTCTCGACAAGGATACCGAACCCTGGGGAGTCAAGGTCAGCAAGGTAGAGATCAAGGAGATCGATCTTCCCATCGAGATGCAGCGGGCGATGGCCAAGCAGGCCGAGGCCGAAAGGGAACGCCGTTCAAAGGTCATCAATGCCGAGGGCGAATTCCAGGCCGCGGAGCGGCTGAACGAAGCCGCGGCGATTATCGCGCAGAATCCGGGCGCCCTGCAACTCCGTTATCTGCAGACGCTGCAGGATATCGCCGCAGAAAACAATTCGACGACGATTTTCCCGGTTCCGATCGACCTGCTCAAACCCTTCATGGGCAAGGGCGGGGAAAAGTAGGGATTTCGGCCGGAACGGTCAGGCATCATTAACGAAAGAGCTGTGAACATGATAAAAATCCGGAAAATTCTCTGCCCGCTCGACTTTTCGGACGCTTCCCGCAATGCCGTACGCTACGCCCGCGAGTTCGCCCGGGGAATGGGGGCCGAGCTGTTTCTTCTGAATGTGGTCGAACCGCGCCCCATGGCGGTGGATATGTCCCTTTCCTACGTGCCGCTGGAGGAGGACCTCGAGAAGGCCGCGCGGGAGGACCTGGACGAGATCGTCAGGGCGGAACGTGAGCAGGGAGTCACGGTAGAGGGCGATGTGGTGATCGGGACCCCTTCCGAGGTTATTCTCGACAAGGCCGAGGAGCTCGACGTGAATCTCGTTATCGTCGGATCTCACGGCAAGACAGGGCTGAGCCGTCTTCTCATGGGCAGCGTGGCCGAGTCGGTCGTCCGCAAGGCGAAATGTCCGGTGCTGATCGTCAAGGCCGAGGAAAAGGAGTTTATCGAGGAGGGCGAATAATACGCTCCACCAGCGCTTTCGCCCCGCTGAAAGGACTGAGTCGCTGTTCCTCTACGGCCTCGATGACGGAGTGCAGGGATGTCCGGATGTCCGGATGGTCGTAGAACGTTTTCAGGAGCAGTTCCTCCACCTGTGAACGGAGCAGCAGGTGAAGCTGTTTTTTCCGGTTTTCGGCGAAGAGGCCTTTTTCCGAAAGTTCGGCGGCGAAGGTCCGTATGTTTTTCCAGATATCCCTTATGCCGTCACCCGTGACCGAAGAGGCGGGTATAACGGACGGCTTCCAGATATCGTGCTTTTTCTGCAGAAGCGCGAGCGCCGAATCGAGGGCCGAAAGGGAGAGCATGACGCTCTTTTCCGTCGCCTGGTCCGTTTTCGCGAGAACGATACCGTCGGCGATCTCCATGATTCCCCGCTTTATGCCCTGCAGTTCGTCCCCCGAGCCGGGGAGCACCAGGAGCAGGATGTAGTCGACCATCGCATCCACGGAGATTTCCGACTGTCCGACGCCGACGGTTTCCACCAGAACGATGTTGTACCCGGCGGCTTCGCAGAGCAGTATCGCTTCGTGCGTCCGGGGCGAGGTTCCGCCCAGGTGGCCGGACGAGGGCGACGGCCGGATAAACACCTCCTTTCTGCCGGCGAGCTGTTCCATGCGGGCCTTGTCGCCCAGAATGCTGCCGCCGGAACGCGCGCTGCTCGGGTCGATGGTGAGCACGGCGAGCCGGTTGCCGGTATCGCGGAGGATTTCCGCGCCCAGCGCTTCGATGAGGGTGCTTTTTCCCGCGCCGGGGGAGCCTGTGATCCCTATTCTCAGTGACGAGGTCTGTTTTTCCAGGCACTTGTCGAGAATTCCGTGCGCGAGCGCCTGGTGTTCGCTCCGTGAAGACTCGACGAGGGTGATCGCCCTGCTGAGAGCGCTGCGTTCACCCGCCATGACCCGTGCGGCAAGCTCTGCGGGATCGGGGCCGCCTCCGCCCGGGCGAGTTCCCTCTTGCGCGCTCCGGCTCATGGGGCGAGGCGTTCGATCATGATTTCAAGGATCTCGGATGCGGCGTCGGGTATCACGGTGCCCGGACCGAAAACCTTGCAGGTCCCTGTTTTGTAGAGCGCATCGTAGTCCTTGCGGGGAATGACTCCGCCCGCGATAACCAGAATATCCTCGCGCCCGGCTTCGCAGAGACCGTTCACGACGGCGGGTATAAGCGTTTTGTGCCCTCCCGCCAGGCTCGATATGCCGACGATGTGCACATCGTTGTCGAGTGCCTGCCGTACGACCTCCCCGGGGGTCTGGAAAAGGGGACTGATATCGACGTCGAAACCGATGTCGGCAAAGCCGGCCGCAATGACTTTCGCTCCTCTGTCGTGGCCGTCCTGACCGGTTTTCGCGACCAGGATTCTCGGCCGCCGCCCTTCACGGTCCGCGAACGTGTCGGCAAGCTGCTGCGCTTTTTTGAAGCTCCGGTTTTCGTGCATGTGCGAGAGATAGACGTTTGCGTTGAGCTGAACGCTCGGGAGATGTCGGCCGTAAGCGTCCTCGAGGGCATCGGAGATCTCTCCGAGCGTCGCCCGTTCCCTTGCGGCGGCGACCGCAAGTTCGAGCAGGTTCCCTTCGCCGGAATGGGCCGAGGCTTTCAGGATTTCGAGCGCCTGCCGGGTCTTTTCGCCGTCACGGTTTTCACGGACGCCTTGCAGCTTTTCGATCTGCTGCCGAAGAACTTCGGTATTATCCACCTCGAGCGTGTCGATCTCTGTCGTATCGTCCGCTCTGTAGCGGTTCACTCCCACGATGATATCCTCCCGGTTGTCGATTCGGGCCTGTTTGCTTGTCGCGGCTCTCTCGATCTGCGTCTTGGGCAGACCCTGTTCGATGGCGTTGACCATGCCGCCCATCTCCTCGATCTCCTCGATAAGCTTCCAGGCCTTGCGGGCGAGCGCGTCCGTAAGCGATTCCACATAGTAGGAGCCTCCCCAGGGATCGATTGCACGGGTGATGTCGGTCTCTTCCTGAAGATAGAGCTGGGTGTTGCGGGCGATTTTCGCCGAGAAGACCGAGGGGAGCGCAATGGCTTCGTCGAGTGCGTTGGTGTGGAGCGACTGGGTATGTCCCTGAACGGCTGCGAGCGCTTCGACGCAGGTCCGCGTGACGTTGTTGAACGGATCCTGCTCGGTAAGACTCCAGCCTGAAGTCTGGCAGTGCGAGCGGAGCATGAGCGATTTGGGATTCTTCGGGTCGAAACGCCTGACGATTTTCGCCCAGAGCATCCGGGCCGCCCGCAGCTTGGCGATTTCCATGAAGAAGTTCATCCCGATTCCCCAGAAAAAGGAAAGACGGGGCGCGAAGTCGTCGATCGCAAGGCCCGCGTCGAGACCGGTCCTGATGTATTCGAGCCCGTCGGCAAGGGTGTAGGCGAGTTCGAGGTCCGCCGTGGCTCCCGCCTCCTGCATGTGATAACCGGAAATGCTGATCGAGTTGAACTTCGGCATGTGTCGGGAAGTGTAGCGGAAAATGTCGGCAATGATTCTCATCGACGGTGCGGGAGGGTAGATGAAGGTGTTGCGCACCATGAACTCCTTGAGAATGTCGTTCTGGATCGTGCCGCTGAGTTTGTCGGGCGTCACCCCCTGTTCCTGTGCGGCAACGATGTAGAACGCCATGACCGGCAGTACGGCTCCGTTCATGGTCATCGAGACCGACATCCTGTCGAGCGGTATCCGGTCGAACAGGATTTTCATGTCTTCCACGCTGTCGATGGCCACGCCCGCCTTGCCGACATCGCCGACGACCCTGGGGTGGTCGGAATCGTACCCCCTGTGGGTCGGGAGATCGAAGGCGACCGAGAGGCCCTTCTGACCGGCGGCAAGGTTCTGGCGGTAAAACTCGTTGGAGCGTTCGGCGGTTGAAAAACCGGCGTACTGGCGAACGGTCCAGGGCCGGACGGTGTACATCGAACTGTAAGGGCCCGCGTTGAAGGGAGGAAAGCCGGGTGCGAAACGCAGTTGTTCCAGGTTACGGATGTCGGCGGGGCCGTACCGTTTTTTTATCGGGATTCCCTCCGGGGTGGCGCTCTCGCCGGCCGGTTGTTCCGTTGCAACGTCCGCTCCGTTCCCCGGTCGCCGGTCGTCGGCCCGTCCGGTTCCGCCGCTGCGACCTTCTCCGTCCCGGTGTTCCCTGTAGAGCTTCAGCGCTTCGTGTGAGAGCTGCGCCGTGAGCTCCTCGATATAGGACGATCCGGCTGCCGGATCGATGACGTGCGCGAGCATGCTTTCATGCCGCAGCATGTGATGCATGTTGAGCGAAAGACGTTCGGCGGTTGCCGCGTCGTAGGCGGTGCCGTCGCTGAACGGGGGTATCAGAAGCGTGTCGCAGCCGCCGATAACGGCCGATACCGCCTGGGTGGCAAGCGTCACGAGGGTGTTGTCGGGATCGTCGCGATAGAGTTTTCCCGGCTCCAGGCGGACGGTGATGTGGAGTTCGCCAAGCGGGTCTCTTGCGCCGAGCTCCGTCGCAACGGTGGGCCACAAGCTGCGAAGCGCGCGGATTTTCGCCGCTTCGAGGAAAAACGATCTTCCGGCCGTAAGGGTCACCCCCGTCGAGCCGACGATGAGTGAAAGGTCCTTCTCCCGTGCAGCGGGGTTGCGGAGAAGAGCGTCGAGCGAGGCGAGCGCGCCGGCGATCTCCCCGGCGGGAGTCGGACGCCCGGTGTCGTGGAGCCCTGTATCGATCCCGAAAACCCGAAAGGCCGGGAACCCGCTCGAAAGGTCGAGCATCCGGGCGGAAATATCGAGATTGTCCGGAAGCCCTCCCCGGTTACGGGAAAAACCCTCGATCGTCGCCGCAACGGAGAGGAACGACTCGGGAGAATCGATACCCGAAAAGGAGATCGCGGCGGCTTCCAGGTCGATATCCTTCAGCAGCCGCAGGACGAACGCGCTGTCCGGGCGGGGATTGGAGCGAAGGTCGAATATGACGGTTTCGGCTCCGTTCATGAGCCGCCGGAGGGCTTTCGCCGAGGCTTCCGCGGGATCGGCGTCGTCGATTTCCACCCCTATGCGCCATCCGCCGGTTCCGCGCGGGGAGAACGCGGCGAACGGGGGCTCCGCGGCTTCGGCCGGACTGTACCAGGGCTCCTGCGTAAAGCCGTCGGGCGTTTTCCATACGATGGAGTCATAGCCGCCGCCCTTGAGCTCCCTGATAACCTGCCGTTTCCACTCTTCCTTCTTGACCGGGCTGAATTCCTCGAACATGATACTCGATAATACGTTACTGGGTCGTTGGTTGCAGCGGACGCGCGCTGTTTTCCGCAGTCGGCGATCAGACTTTCACGGCGGCCGGACTTGCGGCGTGCTCGCCGATGATCCGTGCTATCCGGTCCCGCAGTTCCTGCGGTTTGACAATATGTTCGGCATATCCGCGCTGCTGCAGCCAGCGGGTCGTCTGAAAGTCGCGGGATGTCTTTTTGCCGGTATACTGCTCGATGACTCGTTTTCCGGAAAACCCGATGTTGCCCGCGTTGTATTCGAAAAGCCTGATACCTCTTGAACCGAAACCGATGGCGACTCCGCCGAGGGTGGGGTCGGTAACGATGGTTATGAGGGGAAGCGATTCGCGTTCCAGGCGCGAGAGCGCGACGTGCGCCTTGGGAATGCTGACCATCGAGGAACAGCCTTCATGCATGCGGGCGCCGCCGCCCGCGGCCTGAACGATGAGAGGACATCGCCGTTCGACGGCTATCTCGCATGCTCTCCATAGTTTTTCGCCGGTCGACATGCAGAACGATCCTCCGAGAAAACCGAAATCGGTTGCGCAGAACACCACATCGAGTCCCCGGACGAGCCCGTTGCCGGTGATGAAGGCCGAGGCCATGCCGGTCGAGGCTCTCGCTTCCAGAAGCTTCTCGCCGTATTCGGGAAAGCCCAGGATGTCCCGGTCGACGATATGGCGTGTTTCTTCGTGTTCGCTGAAGCTGCCGGTATCGAGTACGAGGTCGATGTAATCCCTGGCCGACAGGCGGGTGTAGCGGTAGCCGCACTCGGCGCAGACGTAGTTTTCCGCAAGCAGTTTTTCGAACAGCACGGGATCGTACACTCTTCTGCCGTCACTGCCGCGGCAGTTGCGGTGCCGTTTGATGAAGAGCGTTTTTTCGGGTTTTTTCAGTTGTCTCGATACCGGTCTTTCGAGGGCCGCGACGTCGGATTCCTCCACAGTGTCCCATTTGCCGATTTCGCGCCACTTTTTTACCCGGTGTTCGAAAAGCGATTCGCGGGGTATCGAGGCGAGCTCGGCCGCATGGACGCCCAGCGCCTGTTTGAGCGAGCGTTTGGCGGCATCGGGATGTCGGTGCGCAGGGCCTTCGGGTTCGGGTACGAGCGCATCGACGATGCCGTGGGCGAAAGCCTCCTTTGCGGTGATCTGGGATATCTCGGCCGCAAGATTCGCCTTGTCTCTCGTTCTGAAAAGAATGGAGGAGCAGGCTTCCGGAGAGATGACGAGGTAGGTCGAGTATTCCATGGCGAGCACCCGGTCGCATCCGGTCAGGGCTATCGCCCCGCCGCTGCAACCCCGGTTCATGATAACCGATATGGTCGGAACGCCGGTCTCGGCGAGAGACTGCATGCATTTGCCGATTTTCCAGGCGATACCTCCGGCTTCGGCTTCCTCGGTCGGGTCGGCGCCCGGGGTGTCGATCATGGTGATGATGAGCCGCTGTTCCCGTTCCGCAAGCAGTATGGCCTTCAGGGCGCGGTGGTAGGCGCCCGGGGTCGGCATGCCCTGGTTCCATTGTAGCGCCTCTTGGTTGTTTTTCATGATTTCCTGCAGGCGGCCGTAATCCGATGTCGGAGCGGACTGTTGGCCGATCAGCATCACCTTCAGAGGACCCTCCGCCGTATCGAGACTCGCCCTGTGGGTCTGGATAAGGCAGGCTCCGGGTTCGTCACTCTGCAGGCACTCTTCGACTCCGTCGAAGACCGGAAGATAATCGAGATATTTCGGACGCTCCGGATGGAAGGAGAGCTGGTATTTTTCATATTCGCTGAGCCGGTCTATATGTTCCGCCGAGCAGCTGAAACCGTTTCTTTTTTCAAAAGGGAAGTAAAAATGATTCACGGGTGCAGGGGTCAGGATTGCATCTTCTGGACAAACTCGACAAGGACCCTGTTGGTCTCTTTCGGATTGAAAAATACGATTTTTTTGTTGCCCGCCCCCGTCGAGGGTGTGGAAAGCGGTTCGATTCCGTTGTTTTCGGCCCTCCTGGTTTCCGCTTCCAGATCGTCCGTTTCAAGGGCGATATGGTGCAGTCCGTCGCCGCGTTTTTCGAGGAATTTTGAAAGGGGGCTCTCGTCCGAGAGGGGTTCGAGCAGTTCGATTTTCGAGTTGCCGACCGGTATGAACGCCACCCGGACGTTTTCCGAAGGGACCTCTTCGATACGGATATCGTCCGGATCGACACCGGTAAGCGCTCGAAAGCGCTCTACCGCGCTTTCGAGATTCCGGACCGCGATGGCTATGTGGTCGATGTTTGAAATCATCAGTAACTGTTGATCTTGTTACAGTTCAATGGTTTTTCCGCAAAGCGCTCGCCAACCGGAGGCTGTAGACCGCCGACTGATTATTTGGCATATCCTATAGATTGAAGAGCTTCTTTTATCTCGTCGAGAATCGCCGGGTCGTCGATCGTCGCGGGCATCGTGTACTCCTGGGAGTTGGCGATCCTGCGCATCGTGCTCCTGAGTATCTTGCCGGAACGGGTTTTCGGCAGCCGTTCCACGATAACCGCTTTTTTGAACGACGCGACCGGCCCGATGTTTTCGCGCACGTACTCGATGACATGTTTGACGATCTGGCCGTGCGGTGTGTCCACGCCGGTTTTCAGGACGAGGAAACCGACAGGCACCTCGCCTTTCAGGTCGTCGGCAGCACCGATGACCGCGCTTTCGGCGACGTCGGGGTGCGCGCTGAGCTCGGCCTCGATCGCTCCGGTCGAGAGCCGGTGTCCCGCGACGTTGATGATGTCGTCCGTGCGGGACATGATATAGACGTACCCGTCCTCGTCGATGTATCCGGCGTCGCTCGTCTGGTAGTAGCCGGGGAAGGCGGACATGTAACTTTCCGTGAAACGGTTGTCTGCTTTCCAGAGTGTCAGCATTGTGCCGGGGGGGAGCGGGTGTTTGATGACGATATCGCCCATTTCGCCGGCCTTCAGCTCCTCCATTTCATGGTTGACCACCTTGACGTTGTAACCGGGAACCGGTCTGGAAGCCGAGCCGTACTTTACCGGACCGGGCTCGATCCCCTGGCAGTTGGCGGCGATCGCCCATCCGGTTTCGGTCTGCCACCAGTGATCGATGACCGGCACCTTCAGCTTTTCCTCCGCCCATTTCACCGTGTCGGGGTCGGCGCGTTCCCCCGCGAGGAAAAGGGTCCTGAAGTTCGAAAGATCGTGTTTTTCAAGGTAGGACGCGTTCGGGTCCTCTTTCTTTATGGCGCGGAAAGCCGTCGGAGCGGTGAAGAACACCGAAACGCCGTACTCCTCTATGATGCGCCAGAAGACACCGGGGTCCGGAGTGCCCACGGGTTTTCCCTCGAAAATGATGGTCGCGTTGCCGTTCAGCAACGGAGCGTAGACGATGTAGGAGTGTCCGACAACCCAGCCGACGTCGCTGGCCGCCCAGTAGGTTTCGCCGGGTTTGACCCCGTAAACGTGTTCCATGCTCCACTGCAACGCGACCATGTGTCCGCCGTTGTCGCGCACCACGCCTTTCGGTTTGCCGGTCGTGCCGGAAGTGTAGAGGATGTAGAGCGGATCGGAGGATTCGAGAGGGACACAGGGAGCCGGTTCCGCTCCGAGCAGGGTTTGCTTCCAGGTCAGGTCGCGCTCTTCGTTCAGGGGAGCCTTGAGCTGCTCGCGCTGGCGGATGATGCAGATTTCCGGTTTGAAATGCGCCAGTTCGATCGCGAAATCGAGCAGCCGCTTGTAGTCGACGATCTTTTCGCGTTCGATGCCGCAGGAGGCGGAGATGATGACTTTCGGTTTGCAGTCGTCGATCCGTACGGCGAGCTCGTGCGAGGCGAATCCACCGAAAACCACCGAATGGATCGCTCCGATCCGTGCGCAGGCGAGCATTGCGACAAGAGCCTCGGGAATCATCGGCATGTAGATGATGACCCTGTCGCCCTTACGGACACCGCGAGACTGAAGCGCCCCTGCGAACAGGGCTACCTCGTCGCGAAACTCGCGGAAGGTGAAACATTTTTTCGCGCCGGTCACCGGGCTGTCGTAGATGACGGCGGTATCGTTGCCGCGCCCTTCGTCGACGTGACGATCCAGCGCGTTGTAGCAGGTGTTGGTCATGCCGCCGGCGAACCAGCGGTAGAAGGGGGGGTTGGCGTCATCGAGAACCTTGTCCCATTTCTTGTACCAGTGGAGCCGTTCGGCGGCTTCAGCCCAGAACGCCTCGGGGTTCTGAATGGATTCCCGGTATAATTCATTGTAGGAAAGCGACATGGGTAACCCCCTGTTTCTTTACGGGTTGACGAATTGTTCGGTGAGCGGCGCTCTGCCCGAAACGTACTCTGCGGGTTGTTTTGCGATGGTTCGGTCGGAGGACGGGAGGGGAGTGTGAAAATCCCTGGAAAGCTCGGGTGTCATCTGACGGGAAAGGTGTTGTACCCTCGGGTTATCGTTACTAAAAACGAATGTTACGAAATCCCGGAGGAAATGCAATGTCCGATATAACAATTGTTATGCGCCGGCTCCGACAATGCCGCCGGTTTCCGTCGGGATCGGATGCGGGTGCTCAGCCCTGCAGCGGACGGAGCTCGCGGTAGAGCGAGCGGAACTGTTCGATCGTCAGCGACTCGGCGCGTTTCGCCGGGTCGACCGAGACGACTCCGGAAAGATCGTACTCTTTTCTGAGGTTGTTCTGAAGCGTTTTTCTTCTTTGCGCGAAAGCCCTGCGCACAAAGCTCCTGAAGCCGGCTTCCTCCGTGTCCATTTCCGATGTTTCCGGAACAAGGCGCAGGACGGCGCTGTCGACCTCCGGCCGGGGACGGAACACCTTTCTTCCCACTTTGAAGAGGTAGCGGACATCGCAGAATGTCTGGAGTTGAACCGCGAGGATACCGTACTCCCTGGTGTTCGGTTTCGCCGTGAGGCGCAGGGCGACTTCGTGCTGCATCATCAGCGTGGCCGAAACGATATGCCGGCGGTTGTCGAGCAGTTTGAACAGAATCGGGCTGGTAATGGAATAGGGGATGTTGCCGATAACCTTCAGCGGTCCTTCCGATGCCAGCCGGCCGATGTCCGTTTGCAGAACGTCCCCTTCCAAGAGGTTGACGGCCGGAAATTCCTCACGGATGAACGCCGCGAGTCGCGGATCTTTTTCGACGGCCGTCAGCACGGGTGAGTGTTCGAGAACCGCGCTTGTCAGCGAGCCGAAACCGGGACCGATTTCCAGCACCCGGTCGCCGTTCGCGATCTCCGCGGCCCCGACGATTTTCCGCGCTATGTTACGGTCAGTAAGGAAGTTCTGACCCAGTTTTTTTTTTGCCGCTATTTCTTTATGCTTATATTCGACCTTTGTCATTTCGATGGTTGTTTTGCGGTCTGCAATGGCGCTGCAGGGCCGTCTGCGGCGGTTGTATTCCTCTCTTGCCCGCATGCCGGCCGCCATGTCGAAGCAGGCTGCAATATACACTGCGCCGGGCGTTCTTCCATCGGCCCGCGGAAGACCGGAACAGCAGTGTAATCCAGAGAGATTTCGGAATATATGCAGGAAACAGACTCTCTTGTCGAAGCGCCGGGCTATTCTTCGCGCGGCAACGTCGCCACCAGTCAGGGGTTCGGCGAAGCCCTGCTCGAAATCGGCGGAAAGGACGATTCGGTGACGGCCCTGTGCGCCGATCTTACCGGTTCACCCCATATGCACCGTTTCCGGGACGCGTTTCCGGAACGTTTCGTCGAGACCGGAATCGCCGAGGCGAACATGATTTCCGTGGCTGCGGAACTTGCAACGACCGGAATGAATCCTTTCGCCGGAAGTTTCGCGGTGTCCGCAATCGGAAAGGTTTACGACCAGATCCGGCAGTCGGTCTGCTATTCGAGGCTGAACGTGAAGATCTGCGCATCCCACGCCGACCCTACGCCCGGCGAGGACGGCGCCACCCACCAGATGCTCGAAGATATCGGCCTTATGAGGGGTCTCTCGGGCATGACGGTCGTCGTTCCCTGCGACTACAGCGAAACCAAACGCGCCGTCAGGGCGTTAGTGGAACATGACGGTCCGGCCTATCTTCGTTTCGGCAGGCCTTCGATTCCCGATTTCACGCGTGACGAGGACGGTTTCGAAATCGGCCGCTCGATCGAGTTGCATCCCGGCAGGGACGTTACGGTCATAGCGTGCGGCATCATGGTCTGGAAAGCGCTCGAGGCGGCCGGCATCCTCAAAAAAGAGGGGGTGAATGTGAGGGTCGTCAACATGCACACCGTAAAGCCTGTCGACAGGCTCGCGATCGTGCGGGCGGCCAACGATACCGGAGCGATCGTTACTGCGGAAGAACATCGGGTGCACAGCGGTCTGGGCAACGCGGTGGCTCATGTGTGCGCTGAGAACATTCCCGTGCCGATCGAGATGGTCGGCGTGGAGGATCCTTTCGGCGAGTCCGGAAAACCGGACGAGCCGATGCGAAAATACAAACTGACGACGGAAGATATCCTCGAAAAGATATACCTTGCCCTGCGCCGGAAAATGTAAGGGCGCCTCTACTACACTGTTGCGAGTCCCGATTTCACGCGTGACGGCGAACCCCGGGAGGTTATGTCAAAAGTAAAAAGTTCAAAGGTCAAAAGTAAAGAGCGTTGGGGTAGTCGGGAATCGGGGTCGGTATCGAATGTCTTTCTTTACGGTAACAGGTGGTGCGTGCAGTTTGAACACTGTCAACTATTTCAGGACGGGACACATTGTTGATTTGTTGAACTGTTGAATCGTTGAAATGCAGGGGCGCGATTGGCTGGTGATCGACAGGTTTTATTGT
>JANQHQ010000005.1 GCA_028282595.1 Chlorobium sp.
CCAAAGCACTTGCCCACCGCTTGGCGCAAACTGCATACTGCCAACCGCTAACCGGTTCCCCTCCACAGTACGGGCGAAAAATTTTTCGCCCCTACGGTCGTCGTGAACACCCATGCAATCCGCGGGGACAATAAAACCTGTCGATCACCAGCCAATCGCGCCCCTACACTTTTGACCTTTGATTTTTCACTTTTGACTTACTCTCCCGGGGCTCGCCGTCGGTATCGGTATCGATAACCAACACCAGTTCGGGCAGCCACAGGGGGCTGCCCCTACGGTTCAGCAATTCCCCGACATCTTCACTGCAGTTTGCCAACAACTAAGCCCGACGAAGTCCGGGCGTCGCCCCTCGTCACCAAGTCCGGCAGAGCCGGACGTCGTCACCAAGCGCCCGGCGAAGCCGAAGCGCCGTCACTGGTCACTGTCACAACACTTCAACACTATTATTTCGCCCACCTGACTCGTAGCACCATCCTACACCCGCTCCTTTTGGTGAATTATTCAGGATAAGACGTACATTCAGCCTTTTTTCCGCATACAGAACAATGTAGTCACAATACCGGAGAGTTGAAAAATCAGGCGACAACGCAATGAAAACGTATTTTATGCAAGAAAAACAGGCTCACTCCGGCATATTTTTTGCATTTTGGCCGTGATACAGTTAAATTTTCCAAGATGTGGCATAACCGGCACTTCCCGCCGGCTCCCAGGGCCGTGAACGACAGTCAACACACGAACAAGGTAAAGCGTATCGTATGATGGATTGTAAAAAACCGTTCTCTGTTCTCAGAGACAGGTTTTCGGGAAGTTCCCTTTCGACAAAAGCGGTCGGCGTTGCTGCAGCGATTGCGGTGGTATCGGCGCTGCTTTTCTTTTCTCTCTCTCCGGCTTCTCACACCCTGTTTCACACCTATTTCGGCAACTACGAGGACGAGCTCGGCCAAACGGCGGAATCGGCTGTCGCGGACACGACCGGGGAAAACCGGGAAGCCTCGAACACGCTGACCGAGGAAACCGTGCGGAAGGGGCAGTCGCTCTACAGCGTGCTTTCGTCTCTGGGCCTCGCCCCTCTGGAAATCCATACCGTTACCGAAAAGCTCAAGGGAAGTTTCTCGGCGAGGAACTTCCGCCCCGGGAAATCCTATCTCGTCGAAAAGGACCCGGAAGGTGCATTTGTCGGTTTTACCTACAAGCAAACACCGTCGAGCATCATTCACGTGCAGAAGGACCCGGAATCCGGCGGGTTCGGCATCTGGGAGGAGACTCTCGAATACAGCACCCGCACCGGCTCTCTCAGCGGAACCATAGGTTCGACCCTTTCCGCCGAGCTCCAGCAGAACAACAGATACGCCTTGATCACCCAGCTCCAGAAGCTGTTCGCGGGCACCATAGACTTCAGAAGAGACATTCAGCCCGGCACCGCCTATACCATCCTGTTCGAGGAAAAATGGCTCGATGAGGAGTTTGCGGGCATCGGCAACATCCTTGCAGCGGAGATAACGCTCGGCCAGAGGCCTTACGGCGCCTACCGTTTTACCGATTCGAAAGGAAACACCTCGTACTACGACGCAAAGGGCAACTCGCTCAACAAACGGTTCTGTTTCATCAAGCCGTGCAACTACTCCAGAGTATCGAGCGGATACGGCTACAGGGTGCATCCCATACTCAGGAAGCGGCATTTTCACGGCGGTGTGGATCTCGTCGCACGCACCGGCACTCCGATTCGCGCGGTGGCCGACGGTAAAATTGTTTTCCGGGGACGAAAAGGCGCTGCAGGCAACATGATCACGATAACGCATGCGAACGGTTACAAAAGCAAATACCTTCACCTGAGCCGTTTCAGCTCCGCATCCGGGTACGGACGCCGGGTGAAACAGGGCGATGTCATCGGCTATGTGGGTTCGACCGGACGCTCCACCGGACCCCATCTCGACTTCAGAATGTACCGCTACGGAAAACCGAAAAACCCGCTGGCCGTCCTGAGAGCCTCGTTGCCCACCCGGGGCGTGCCGAAAACGGAGATGCAGAGTTTTCTCGCCCAGATCGCCGTATTCCGCTCGCAACTCGAACGGGGAGACATTCTGGTGGCGGGCGTAACGAAGCCGCAGCGGGAAACATCTTCGAACCTGAACTGACGGAAACGGGAAACAAGCGAAAAAAGCGGCACAACGGCCGCTTTTTTCATTTGCCCCCTGCACGCCGCAACCATCGGAACCGCCCGGACGTTATATCTTCTGACCGTACACGAGCAACTCAACAATCCCGATGCGGACCGTCTTCGCCATACTCGCCATACTGCCGGGCCTCTGCCGACCGGCGGCGGCAGAGCAGCATTCCGCCGCACGGCAACGATCCGACGGTTTTGCCGTCGTAACCGTCGTGCGCAACCTCGACCACCCCTGGTCGGTGGCATTTCTTCCCGACAGCGGTTTTCTCGTCACCGAGAGAGGCGGCAGGATGCTGCTTTTCAGGAATGACGGGGTCGCACGCACGGTAAGCGGACTCCCGAAAATCACCGCCGCGGCCCAGGGAGGACTGCTCGACGTGATTGCGGACCCTGATTTCAAAACGAACCGCACCATCTATTTCTCCTATTCCGGAAGCGGCCCCGGCGGCGTCGGCACCCAGACGGCGAGCGCGGTTCTCGACGGCGCGACACTCAAAAATCTGAAAGTTATTTTCACCGCCAGGCCGAAAACGGAAAAAAACCTGCACTTCGGCTCACGTCTGCTGGCAATTACCGGCGACAAACTTCTCGTCACACTCGGCGACAAGGCGCAGTCACCGATCCTCCCCGGAGGGCGGGTTCATGAAGCCCAGAAACCGTCTTCTCACCTCGGCGCGATTGTCAGAATCAACCGGGACGGATCGATTCCGAAAGACAATCCGTTCGTCGGCCGCAAGGGGTACCTGCCGGAAATCTACACTTACGGCAACCGCAATGTACAGGGTATCGCCCTGGACCCGGCAACCGGCACGATCTGGTTCCACGAACACGGGCCGCGTGGCGGAGACGAACTCAACATGCTGAAGGCCGGTGCGAATTACGGCTGGCCGACGGTCACCTACGGTATCGATTACAGCGGAGCGGTCATCTCCGACAGACAAACCGCCACAGGTATCGCTCCCCCAGTCATCCACTGGACTCCCTCCATCGCCCCCTCGGGAATGACGGTCTACACCGGGAATGCGTTTCCGGAGTGGAGGGGGAACATCTTCATCGGCTCGCTCGTACAGCGGCATCTCAGACGGGTGATTCTCCAGGGGAATCGGGTCGTCGGACAGGAAACCCTGCTGAAAGGTCTCGGCGAACGCATCCGCGATGTCCGCACCGGACCCGACGGCTTCATCTATATCCTCACGGACAGCCCGAACGGACGTCTGCTTCGCCTGGAACCGCGCTGAACTTCCACCTCACGACACAGCCGGCCAAAATGACACAACTGTCCCGAAAGCCCTCACCTGCGACCACATAATACGCTGCCGCACCCTCACCCGTCCGACCAAACAACTCTTTATTTTAAAATTACTTATAAAAAAACAACTGTAATAACCCGGTTTTGGCACGCAAGTTGAGGCTTTTTAATACAAAGGTTTCGGCAGATACAACCATTCAGAACAAACCGGAGATGCGACCATGAAAACCATCAGCAACCTCAAATCCGTGCTTCTTTGCTCAGCACTTCTTCTTGCTTCTTCACTGCCCGTTCATGCCGTTGTGGACGTGGAGGGCGGCCTTGAAAACGAAGGTGGAGCACGGGTCAAATCCAAACCCGTCGACGTGAAAGTGACCGTGCCCGAGTTCATTATCCTGCATTACCACTCGTCGCTCGGCCTGACGTTCGACACACCGACGACGGAAGCTCTCGATGAAGGGAGCAACAAGATGAACGTCACGTGGAACGGCGTGGTTTACGGGAACGACGAGATCGAAACCGGCGACCTGCGGGGTGCGAACCTCGAGCTGGACAACGACATCGTGACCGTTTCGATCCCCAACGTCTGGGCGGTACGCGGTTTCGCTCCCAACGGAAAGGCGAACGTCAGCATCGCAATCCCCCAGGGAGGTGACAAGCTTACTCGCGACGGCACCGATTCGGTCATCGAAATGTCGAATATGAAGGTGACCGAAGGAAAGAGCTCCGGTTCGGAGATCGACGTGGAACTCAAAGGTATCGCTAAAAAGCGCGCCACGAGAGGAGGTGTCGCCATGGACCTCGATTTCATACGAACCTCGCACTCCGGGCAGCATACCGGCGGGCTGTATGAGATAACCGCGACGACCATCTGAACCGCGATGACGCGACATCGGTACGAAAAGGCCCCGCATCAGCCGGGGCCTTTCCGTTTTCGTTTTCACGATGCATCCGGAAAGTCGCGAACCCTTCCGCGCAGGGCCTTGATCCGGCCCCGTCTCGTTTTGTTTTCCCGGCGCTTCTCTTTCGAACGCCTCGTCGGCCCGGTGGCCCTCCGCTTCTTTACCGGCTGCAAAGCGCCTAGAATCAGGGCTCTCAGGCGGTTGAGCGCATCCTCGCGGTTCGCGGCCTGCGTTCGGTACCGTTGCGCCTTGATCACAACGACTCCTTCGGCCGTTATACGGCTGTCACGAGTTGCAAGGAGTCTCGACTTGCAGAAGTCGGGCAGCGAGGATGTTTTGATGTCGAAAACCAGATGAACGGCCGACGACACCTTGTTCACGTTCTGTCCCCCCGCCCCCTGCGACCTGACCGCCCGGATCCGGATCTCGGAATCCTGTATGGAAATCCTGTTCGAAATCTTCATTGCCACTCACCCGCGCGCCGAACACTTTCGACACCAACACCTGTTTTTTTCCTGATAAAACCGCCCCTTCCCGAACGCCCTTTACGACGAGAACAAAGCACAGGCGAAAGGCGATCTTCGTATATTGGAGGGTAACCGATTTCCCATCAACGACAACACGTCACCTCATGAATTTCAAGGATCTGCTCGAACTGGGTGCGTCGGCCATACAGACCAACAGCGACGACGCCACGACCTCCCTGGACAGCGGGGTGCTTGTCTCCGCCCTGGGCAGCCTTTTTGCAGGCAAAGACGGCAAACCCGATTTTTCCGCCCTGCTCGAAAACATGAAACAGAGCGGTCTCGGGGAGATCGCCGCGTCATGGCTCGGCAGCGGCCCTAACGAACCTGTTTCCGGCGAAGCCGTCAGGAATCTTCTCGGACCGGACACGATCGAGAAATTCGCATCGCAGCTCGGCATTTCGGGGAGCAGCGCCGAAGGCGCCATCGCGGACGCACTGCCGGCAATGGTTGACAAGGCGAGCCCCGACGGTTCGCTGCTGGAGGATATTTTCAACGACGCAGGAGGTCTCGACGGGCTGATAGGACTCGCGAGGAAGTTCTTCTGAAACAGCCGGGCGAACGGAAACACACCCGCAGACCGCCCGGCATCTGTCTCGCTCAGACGATCTTCCAGAACTTGATCTTGCGATCGTCGCTGCCGCTGACGATCATCTTGCCGTCGGGTGAAATGTCCACCGACTGGACTTCGAGCACATGGCCGCGGTACGCATGGATCTGCTTGCCGGCTTCCACGTCCCAGAGACGAACCGATTCGTCATTGGCGACGCTTGCAGCTTTTTTGTCGTCGGGACTGAACCGGACACTGCGAACACCGTCTTCGTGCCCTTCCATGATATGCTTGATCTCTCCGGTAGCGGCGTCGAGAATCTTGACCATCGCATCCCTGCCGCTCAGAATGATCAATGAATCATCATTGCTGAAACTGACGGAAAAGGATTGCCTGTCGCGAGTTTTATAGATCGCGGTATTTTTTCCGGTTTCAACGTCCCAGAGACGAATCACCGGCTCTTCGCCGCAACTGACGAGTCTTTTTCCGTCGTGACTGAACGAGACGCATTCGATATAGGAGGTATGGCCGGTCAGCGTTTTCAATTCACCGCCCGACTCGACGTCCCAGAGCTTGATAGTCGTGTCGCGCGAACAGCTTGCAAGCGTTTTGCCGTCGGGACTGAACGCGATCATGCGCACTTCGGTATCGTGCCCCTTGCACTCGTGAAGGCACGCCCCGGTTTCCACGTCCCAGATTCTCACCGTACTGTCGATGCTGCCGCTGGCGACCTTGTCTCCGTTCGGGCTGTAGTCGACGCATTTGACCCAGGTTGTATGACCGGACATGGTATGCAGCGTCCGACCGGACTCCACATCCCACAGCTTGACTTTCTCGTCGAAGCTGCCGCTCACCAGCTTTCTGCCGTCAGGGCTGAACCGGACGCCGAGCACCCGGTCCTCATGACCTTCGAACGTCTTGATCAGCGCTTCGTCCTCCCGCACCTGAGGCCGTTTCAGTTCCTCCTCCTCTTTTTTTCCGAACAATTTCGATAGAAGACCCATGACACCGTTGTAATTTAGTATGATAGCCGCCCGGAACGGGGGCATTGAATACAGTATCGTGAAAATTAGTCTTGAATTTAAAAAAATTCAAGCGAACATGTCGGAACCGGTGTAACGGAGATCACAAACTCCTCCCCGAAAAATCGTAACGCCGTCCCTTCCAGCGAACCCCTCCCCCGAAAACGACAAGCGAAAACGACCGCGCCGCAAGAAACAGTACGACGATCTGCGAGAGGACGTGCAGCAACGCTTCCGGAAGCGGCTGCCGAAACCGGAGAGCGATGAGCACCCTGCAGAAGAGCGCGATGCCGATCTGGACGAGCGGCAGCCAGAACCCTGCCGGGGAAAAGTCCCCGTGAAAAAACGCGCCGAGCGCAAACCCGTACGGAACGATATAGACGAGCGCCGTCATCAGCATGAGTACGAAGAGGCCGATGGAATTGTAACCGAGACCCGCAAAAAGATTTTTGGTAAACCCCTCCCATACCTCTGAAAAACTCCGGTACATCCGGCAGCTCACGGTCCCGGTGCCGTCCCGGCTGACGACCCTACCGCCTCTTCTCTTGACCGCCTTGCAGAGCCACACATCTTCGACGATATCCGATCTGACGGCGGCGTGGCCGCCGATGCGTTCGTACGATTCACGGGTAAAGAGGATGAACTGGCCGTTGGCGAAACAGAACGGAGGCTCCGGACGCGTCCGCACGAACCGGAGCGGAAGGTAGCAGAGCAGAATAAAATAGACGAGGGGAACGACAAGTTTCTCCCCGAAGGTAACGGTTTCCTGGCGAGGCGTGAGGGAAAGCATTCCCGCGCCCTCTTCCTGCAGGGCCAGAACGGCCCGGGAAACGCTGTCGGGCGCATGCCGGGTATCGGCATCGGTAAACAGCAGCATGTCGCCGCCGGCCGCCTCGCCGAGTTGCTGGCACGCCCACGCCTTGCCGTGCCAGCCTTCGGGCAGCGGTTTGCCGCCGAGAATGCGCAAACGCCCGCCGTGCCGGGAACGGGCGAGCGAGCGGAGAATATCCCCCGTACGATCCGTCGATCCGTCGTCGAGCACGATAACCTCGAAACGTTCGTACTCCTGGGCGAGCAGGGAAAGGATACATGCTTCGATGGAACGCTCTTCGTTACGCGCGGGAACGAGGATGGAAACCATCGGCTCCCGTCCTCCTTTGGACCTGCGACGGGGAAGCGGCGCGAGCTCGAACAGATTCCACAAGAGAATGCCGAGAAACAGCAGCAAAGCGCCGAGCACGGACAGTTGGTAGAGCAGCATACGCAGAGAAAGCGAAACCGGTCAGCCGGCAACGAACCACCGGCTCCGGCCGGTGAACGTCAATCGATAAGCTTGCTGATATCGTATTCGAAGATACCTTCCGCACCGGCTCGTTTGAGGTCCGGGATCACCGAACGGACAACCTGCTCCTCGACGATCACCTCGAGCGCCACCCACTCCTCGTCCGCGAGATTCGAGATGGTCGGCTGGCGAAGAGCGGGAATGATCGCCATGACGTTTTCGAGGGAGGCCTTCGGCGTGTTCATCTTCAGGCCGACCTTGCCCTGGGCGTTGATGGCTCCCTGAAGCAGCATGGCCATGTTCTCGATCTTCTCCCTTTTCCAGGGATCGTTCCACGATTCCCTGTTGGCGATCAGCTTGGTATTGGACTCGAGCAGCACATCGACGATGCGCAGCTTGTTCGCCCTGAGGGAACTTCCGGTTTCCGTGACTTCTACAATCGCGTCCGCGAGTTCCGGCGGCTTCACCTCCGTTGCACCCCAGCTGAATTCCACATGCGCCTCGACGTTGTGCTTTTCCAGATATTTCCTGGTGATGTTCACCACTTCGGTCGCGATATGTTTTCCCTCCAGATCGCCGACCGAGCGGACCGGAGAACTTTCCGGCACGGCGAGCACCCACCGCACGGGCCTCATCGAAGCCTTGGAGTAGACCAGATCGGACACCTCGACGACGTCCGCGTCGGTTTCGATAATCCAGTCCTTGCCGGTCAGGCCGACGTCGAACGCGCCGAGCTCGACGTAGTGCGCCATCTCCTGGGCCCGGATCAGAATCGCTTCCAGTTCGTCGTCATCTATGGAAGGAAAATAGGAACGGCTCTTGACGGAAAAATGAAATCCCGCCTTGGCGAAAAGGTCAAGCGTCGAATCCTGCAGGCTTCCTTTCGGCAAGCCGAGTTTCAGGATCTTCTGTGGTTCACTCATGTTGATCGATCGATTGAAGGTTAGGATAGGCGCCGCAGAGTCAACTCTCCCTTTTCGAACACTCCGAAAGGGTAGTCGCCGTTAATCCAGGTCCCGAGGTTGATGTACCGGCTGCGGGAATTGCTCAATGTCTTCAGGGCCTCCTCGTGGCTGTGGCCGCAGACAAAATAATCAAAATCTTTTTCCCTGACCAGAGCGTCGGCATATCGAAAGAGAAAATCGGATTCACCGCGGTGATCGCCGTTGCCGCGCTTCCTGCTCAACCGTGAAAATCTCCGCATTATCGCGATGACGAGGTCGGGCTGGACTGCCGACAGGAGCGACAGATTGAAGCGGTTGCGAACGAACCGCACAAACATCCGGTAGCCGATGTCGCTACGGTCGAGTCCGTCGCCGTGGGCGATGCAGAATTTTTTCCCTCCGATGACAATCTCCCGCATGCCGTACCACGTACGTATCCCGATCTGTTTGTCGAAATAGCTCCCGAGTTCGAAATCGTGATTACCGGCGAAGTAGTGCACCTCCGTGCCGTGACGGACAAGATCCCTCAGCACGCAGAGAAAACCGTCGAAGTATTTGGGAACGACATGGCGGAATTCCATCCAGTAGTCGAGAATGTCGCCGACCAGGTAGAACGATTCTCCCTCGTCCTTGACGATGTCGGCGAGCTTCTCGAAGTAGCGCATCTTCAGACGCTCTTCTTCCGGAGTCTGGAGACCGAAATGAATATCGCTGACAAAAAAGCTCTTTGACATGCGGACGTGATGTTCGGGAGCCCCGCTCAGAGGAGAGCCGCAAGCCCTATGACCACGGCGGGGATCAGTATGTTGTCGACCTCTCTCGGGCTGAGGCCTTCGATAATCGTCGCGGCAAGGGCTATGAGGAGAATCACCGGTACGTTCAGGGCGGCGGGCACGATCAGCCAGACAAAGAAGATTCCGGCGAGTGCGCTGCCGAGGAAGAAGGCCAGACTGCCTTCAACTGTTTTTTCGCAGAAAACCTTGTATTTCATTCGGCCCATCTTCATGCCGACGATCGGAGCGAGACCGTCCCCCCATCCCAGAACGGCCATTGCAAGCACGCCGGCAAACTGCTTGTAGTAGAGCGTTCCGCAGACGATTCCGACAATAACGAAATAGAAGGTTCCCCGCAGGAGCTCTCTCTTGTCTCCGGTGCGGGTCATGGTCTTGACCGCCTGATCGTCGTCAGCGGCGAACAGGCCCTTCTGGATAAAGAGCAGCGCCCAGACGACATAGACCGAGACGTTCAGGTACTGCGACCAGTGACCGTCCTGAAACAGCGGCAGAAACACTATGACCGTTCCGGCGCAGATATGCGTGATTTTCCGGCTGATATCGCGCGACAGCCCGTGGTTGGTTACAAGGTAGTCCATCAGCGGCGGAACGCTGAAGACGTAAAGGAAGGTGAGCAGCGCCACGAAGGCATTGTGCCAGGGCACGGACAGCGAAAAAAAGGTTGTTTGCAGCGTATCCATAGCAATCGGGTTTAGAGTCTTTGAAACGGAGCGTGTTTGCCATGCATACCGGAACATCCAACGGGACGAGGCGCCGCCGCCCGTGGGGCGTCATAACGCATCACTAACAAAGCGGTCACGGACTATGCCTGCACATATTTCAGACCAACCGCGCCGGCAACCATGAGATTGTTGACAAGAAACAGGATGTTGTTGGCGACCTGAAACCTGAGAAAGGCGTTGTGTTCCGCGACGCTGCTGTGGCCGATCGCATTGCCGAAACCGTCGTCGACGGCATGCTGCAGAAAGGCTGCCCCCCCCTTGGGATCCCGGTAGAGCTTTATCTGCAGGAAGACATTGAGCGCAAGCCCTCCGAGTATCAGGAAGACAAGAGCGTTGAAGCCCCAGATGAACACGAGAACCGCGAGCACGATAAATACCAGGTCGATGATGATAAACGATACCAGAAAGGTGTTCTTCGCACCGATCATGACCGTCAGGGATTTCAGCCCTCCCTCCTTGTCTCCTTCGGCGGACTTGAAATCATTCAGGATAAACAGGCCGATAGCCATGAAAAAGCTGAGCGCCGAGAGCCAGTACACCTCGGGACGGATCTCGCTGAACAGGGCGTTGGCCGAAAACCAGGTAACGAAACTGTAGGAGAAGCCCGCCGCCGGCGCCGAAGTCATGATATTCTTTTTCAGCTTGAGCGGCGGTGCGGAATAGATGTAGGAGAGGATGAGACACACGACGATAGCGCCCAGAATGATAATCCCCCTGGTGCCGCCGATATGCCACCACAGAAAAATCCCTGTACCGAGCGCAAGCAGGAAGGCAAGCACGCTGTTCCAGATCGCCTCGGCGGTGGAAAGCCTTCCGGAAGGGATCGGTCTTGTCGGCTCGTTGACCCGGTCGAGCTCGAGATCGAAGTAGTCGTTGATGGATTGGCTGAACCCCGTCCCCAAGGGACCGAACATCAGAAAAAGAGCGAGAAGCAGGAGATAATCCTCCACTGTGGGACGCATGGCCCCGGATGCCATTGCACCGCCCGCGAGACAGGGAAAAACGCTTATCCAGGTGACAGGATCGAGAATTTCGAGATGGGCTCGAATCTTGTCGGTGAAACTCAAACGACGGGCGGCTGTTAGTGACATCGCAAAAATCAGATACGTACGCTCATCCCGGTGAGCGTTGTTGACGAAATCGTTCTTTCAAAAGCTGAAATTTACAAATCTGCCGCAACATAAAAAAGCGCCCCCGGCGTCAAACAGGTGTTCCGACAAGGGTTGCGGAGGTTGCCGAATCTATCCGCACCGTCACGAGATCTCCCGGCCCGGCGGCGCCGCGGTCGAAAACAACCACCCTGTTGGTTTTCGTCCTCCCCATCAGCCTGGCAGCCGACCGTTTGCTTTCGGATTCCGCAAGCACCTCTACCGTGGTGCCGACAGCTTCGGCGTGACGCTCCCCTGAAATCGCGTTCTGCAGCTCTATGATTTCATTGAGGCGCCGCTTTTTTTCCTCTTCCGTCACATCGTCGCGAAGCGTTCTGGCCGCCGGTGTACCGGGCCGAACCGAATAGTAGAACATGAAGGCGAAATCGAACCGCACCTCTTCCATGAGAGTGATCGTCTGGCGATGATCTTCCGGAGTCTCGCCGCAGAATCCCGCGATCAGGTCGGTGGAGAGCGTAACGCCCGGAATGACGTCGCGGATCATCGCTATCCGTTCGAGATACTCCTCCCTCGTATGACCGCGGTTCATCAGCTCGAGCATTCTCGTCGAACCGCTCTGCACCGGCAGGTGTATGGTGTTGCAGATATTCTCCCCGGAAGCGATAACCCTGACGAGATCGGGGGAAATATCCTTCGGATGCGACGTCGTGAACCTGATGCGGGCATCCGGCGCGGCGCGGCTGACACGGTCGAGCAGTTCCGGGAAAGCGCACCGGCAGTTCTCGTCGTAATAGGAATTGACATTCTGCCCGAGAAGGGTGATCTCCCTGCAGCCTGAAGCGTTCAGGCGCCGGACGTCGTGGAGTACCGAGGGAAGGGGGCGACTGCGCTCCCGGCCCCGGGTAGCCGGGACGACGCAGAAGGCGCATCCGTTGTTGCAGCCCCGCATGACCGGCACGAATGCTCCGACCCCTCCCTTCCGCACGGGTTCGATCTCGGCGTAGGTTTCCCCGGTCGAAAGGGAAAAGTCGACCGGACGGGCGCCCCCGGCCGCCTGTTCGATCAGCGTGGGGAGCCGGCGGTAGGTATCGGGACCGGCAAGAAAATCGATCCCCTCCGACATGGAAAACAGCTTTTCCCGGTAGTACTGCGGCACACAGCCGATAAGACCGACGAGCAGCCCGGGACGCCGGCGTTTTTCCCCCCTGAGCCGGTCGAGATGATGCAGGATCTTCTCCACGGCATTTTCCCGAACCGCACAGGTGTTGAGCACGATCAGGTCGGCCTCCTCTTCGCCGGAAACCATCGCATGCCCCGCGTCCTGCAGGAGCGAAGTAATGATTTCGGTGTCCGCCTGGTTCATCTGGCAGCCGAAGGTTCGTATGTAAACCGCTTTCTTCATGCCGTTCCGTTCTTTTCCCCACCCGCGTTCTCCGGACCGGAGGGTTCCCCGTAACCGTCCAGTACACAGTATACTGAAGCCCGGGATTTTTCAAAGGATTGCCGCTGCGCACCGGTCAATGTACGGCTGCTCCTTCGCTCCACAGCAGTTGCTTTGTCGAAACGGCCGGACCGGTAAAAGAAGGCTTCTGCGGATATCTCCCGGCGGTCGAGGAGAGCGTTCCGGTGATGGGGATCGGAGGCCGGTCCGGAAGATCCGTGAACCGGCAGCTCGGGCGGGTGGGGAGGAACACGCCGCCGGGCGTTTTTTAATCGCCGAAATGGAGATGCTTGTATTTCTCGAGCAGGCTCTCCGCCTCTTCCTTGCACTGCCCGCAAACCGTGCCGATCTTGGTGTGCTCCTGCAGTTCGTAATAGGTTCGCGCCCCTTCGAGCACCGACTCCTCGATTTCCGCGTCGGTGACGTTCATGCACTGGCAGACGACCTTCGTTTTTTCCCTGCGAACACGCCCGTCCATGCCGTTGCGCTCGAAATAGTCGTTGATGGCTGCGCGAAGGGCCTTGTCTCCGAGCACGGAACAGTGAATCTTGTTTTCAGGCAATCCGCCCAGCTCTCTCGTGACATCTTTCGGCGAAACGTCGAACGCCTGGTCCAGCGTCATGCCCTTCACCATTTCGGAAAGAATGGACGTACTGGCGATCGCGCTTGCGCAACCATAGGTCTTCCACTTGCAGTCGGTGATGATCTCGTGCTCCTTGTCCACCTTGATAACCACCATCATCTGGTCGCCGCACGAAAGGTTTCCCTCCATGCCGACGCCGTCGAACCCGTCGGTATCGTCTCCTTCGAGAATATTCTTCGGGTTCATGAAATGTTCCTTCAATGTATCGGTATACACCCAGTTACTTTGCTGCAGCATGCTCTCCTCCTTTTATATACGCTGTTGACATGTTCCTGATTTTGCGGATCGTCGGGGGAAGCACCTCGAGGACGTAGTCGATCTCCTCCATGGTCGTTTCCCTGCCGAGACTTATCCGTATCGATCCGTGCGCCCGCTCCGCATCGGTACCGGTCGCAAGCAGCACATGGGAAGGATCGAGCGATCCCGAGGCGCATGCCGAACCGGTGGAAACCGCTATCCCTTCGAGATCGAGATAGAGCAGTATCGACTCACCCTCGGCCCCCGGAAACGAAACGTTCAGGGTGTTGTGCATGCTGAGAGTGGGATGGCCGTTGAAGTACGCTTCGTCGATCGACGCTTCGATACCCTCCCTGAGACGCTCCTTCATCGCACGGAGCCGTTTCGCCTCGTCGTCCATCTCAGCCGCCCGCATCTCGACCGCCCTGGCGAGCCCTATGATACCGAGAGTGTTTTCGGTGCCGGCCCTGCGACCCTTTTCCTGGTGCCCTCCCCTGATGAACGGGCAGTAGGGCGTTCCCTTGCGGACATAGAGCGCGCCGACGCCCTTGGGACCGTAGATCTTGTGAGCGCTTATGGTCAGAAAGTCGACTCCGAGTTCGTCGACGTTCAGCGGCATCTTGCCGAAAGCCTGAACGGCATCGGTGTGGACGAGCGAACCGTTCTCACGCGCCATCCTGCTGATTTCCGGAATGTCCTGGATCGTTCCGATCTCGTTGTTCGCCGTCATGACGGATACCAGGCCCACATCGTCCGTGAGATAGTCCTTCAACTGATCCAGATCGATTCTGCCGTACTGGTCCACATCGAGAAATTTCACGTTCGTTCCTCTCTGGGCAAGGCACTGCGACGTCTCGAGCACACAGGGGTGTTCTATTCTGGTGGTGACGATCGACTTACGCATCCTGAAATCGGACAGGCAGAGATTCGAAGCGCAGGCAAACAGGGACAGCACCGTGTTGTTGGCCTCCGAACCGCTGCCCACGAACACCAGTTCATCCTCGCGGGCTCCCATCAAATCCGCCACGACCCCCCTGGCGTGCTCCACGTTGGCGCGGGCCTCACGTCCGTAGACGTGCATGCTGGATGGATTGCCGAACATCTCCATCGCCTCGATCATCTCCTTTTTGACCTCCGGATGGAGAGGCGTCGTCGCGTTGTGATCGAGATATATCCGTCTGTTTTCCATAATGCATTCTCGCTTCAGATGTTGTGCCGGTCTCCGCACGACTCGTGAACACGCGCTACTCGTCGGCAAAAAGCCAGGTCGAAAGGTAGCGTTCCCCCGTGTCCGGCAGAAGCACGACGATTCTTTTCCCCTTCATCTCCTCCCGTTTCGCGGTTTCGAGCGCAGCCCACATGGCGGCCCCGGACGAAATTCCGCAGACGATTCCCTCACTCGAGGCCAGAGTCCTTGCCGTCTCCCCCGCATCCTCGCTCGTGACGCGCACGACCTCGTCGATCACCTCCGTGTCGAGGTTGCCGGGTATGAATCCCGGGCCGATTCCCTGTATCTTGTGGGGTCCGGACTCTCCCCCCGATATGACGGGCGAATCTTCGGGCTCGACGGCAACGATCCTGACGCCCGGCCTGCGCTTCTTGAGCACTTCGCCCACGCCGGTCACCGTTCCCCCGGTTCCCACCCCTGCGACGAAAACGTCTACGATCCCGTCCGTATCGGCCCAGATCTCCTCCGCGGTCGTCCGGCGATGCATCTCCGGATTGGCGGGATTGCTGAACTGCTGCAGGATAACGCTGCCGGGTATGGAATCCGCCAGCTTTTCGGCTTCCTCTATCGCGAGTTTCATACCTCCCGCACCGTCCGTCAACACCAGTTCCGCCCCCAGGATTTTCAAAAGCCTTCGCCGTTCGACGCTCATGGTGTCGGGCATGGTCAGAATCAGGCGGTACCCTTTCGCGGCGCAGGCAAAAGCCAGCGCTATGCCGGTGTTGCCGCTGGTCGGCTCGATGATCGTCGAACCGTCACGTATTGCTCCGCGCCGCTCGGCGTCCTCTATCATGGCGACGCCGATACGGTCCTTGACGCTTGAAAGCGGATTGAACGATTCGAGCTTCGCGACGATATCCGCTTCGCTGCCGTTCATTCTCCGGATCCGGACAAGCGGCGTGCGGCCCACCGTCCGTGTTATGTCTTCATGGATGTTCATAAGCGGACATTCGGTTCGTTGTTGCTCCTTTCAGCCGGACCCGCAGACGGGGATCGACGCTCCGTTGACGGCGCGGGACGCGTCGGACGCCAGAAAAACAAGCAGGTCCGCAATGGCATCCGGCGCCGCCCATGAGGAAAAATCGGCTTCCGGCATCTCTTTTCTGTTGGCCGGCGTGTCGATGACCTCGGGCAACAGACAGTTCACACGGATTCCCTCCCGGCGGTTTTCGTCGGCCATGCACTCGGTCAGGCGGATCACCGACGATTTGGAAATTATGTAGGGCGCCAGAAAAGCCGCGCCGTGAAGAGCCGTTTTCGCGGCAATGTTGACGATCCGCCCTCTTTTCCTCTCGCGCATGTGCGGTATGACCGCCCGCGACATCAGAAAAACGCTTCTGATGTTGGACTCCTGCAGAGCGTCCCATGTCTCCGTCGTCATTTCGTGCACCGGCGGCCCCATGGCGAACGCTCCCGCTATATTGAGCAGGGAATCGATCTTTCCGAAATGCTCCACGATCTCCTTCACGGTCGCGTCGACCTCTTCGGCGTCGGCAAGGTCGCACTCCCGGCAGATAACGCCTTCCGGTTCTCCCGACCTGTCCAGCAGAAGCCGGCGGTCCCTGTCGACAAGCGCGAGCCGGGCGCCCGACTCGCGAAACCTCGCGGCCACGACACTGCCCAGCGCACCTGCCGCACCGGTTATCACCGAAACGCTTCCCGAAAGCACGCTCATGGGCACATCGTTTTTTTTGAGAATATAACCATATGAACAAACACGCAGAAAGAAATCCGGAAACCGGACTAAAAATTCCCGGTTTCCGGCCAGAGGAGACGGCTCGCACGAAAATCCCGAATTCGTCGACTGAAGGGCACCTCTATTAATTGTCATGTCCCGACAGCAATCGGAATAAACTTCAAAACAGCAATCGAAACGCGGAATACATACATAGAGGTGCCCTGAAAAAAAACGGCAGGCCCGGAACAGGCCTGCCTCGATCGGAGAAGAACGGATAGTTGCCGGTACGGCGGGACCGGAACCGTCGAAACGAGCGGTTACTCGTCTCCGAGAACGACCGTCCGCTTCCGCATCGGCGGAACCTTTTCACCGTTCACATACAGCTCGACAAAGGAGGGACGGCCGATATTGACCCAGAACTTCCTTTTCGCCTCGTACCGGTGCACCTCGCCGGCCTTGAACTCTCCGCCGGGATACTCCCTGTCGCCGTCGTCGGCGATCACCTTGACCCAGGTCAGGTCTTCGACGATGCGCACGACCAGCACCTTCCCGTAAGGCGACGATGAGGATTCCGGTAGAAACGAGGTGTTTGCAGCCCACTCCTGCTGTTTGACGACCAGAGAGGCCTCGGGGTCCGGCGGCTCTTCTTTCAGGGTGTCCGGAGCGGCCGCGGCTTCCACAAGGGAGTCCTGAGGCTCCGCGACGGCTGCAAGGTCTCGCGCGCCGCCGGAGAGAGGATCGCCGGACTCGTCTGCGGGCCTTGCTGTGAACAGGAAAAAAGCAACCGCAAGCAGCGCCACAAGAAGGACGACGCCTCCACCGACAATGAACGCCGGCTGCAGAGTACCGCCTCGGGACGTGAACGCATCGAGGAGCTCGGCCATGCGATTGCTCTGTGACTCCTGCTGCCCGGAAGCCGCCATTTCGGCCTCCTGCTGAATCTTCGCGTCGCTGGGAATGCCGAGCTCCTCCCTGCAGTTTTCGAAAAGCTCTTCATCGGCCACCTCCAGAGCAAGCGCATACTCCTTGAGAAAGGCATAGACGTAGACCGCCGGAAGAAAATCCAGATTACCCGACTCGATGCTTTCGAGATGGTTCCGCTTTATCCTCGTGATTTCGCCGACCTCTTCGAGAGAAAGACCGCGCTCTTTTCTTTTCTGAACGATCTTGCGGACGAGCAAATCGCTGGCGGAACCGAATGTGCCTCCTTCAGCCATAGCGTACGCCTGATTTATCGTCTGTGACGCCTCTTTGCGAAGCGGCTAAAAGGCTATGCTAAATAAGTTAACAAAAATACTCCGATCGGAGCAATCGAAATAAACACTGATTGCGGCATTTACGGCGACATAACCCCCTTGTTTTTAAGTTTTTCCGCGCCGGGAGCCCTCGGGAAGGTCCGCAGGAACGCCGCACCGTATCACGAACGTTCTCCGGAAAAGGGGAAACGCACCCCCGTCAATTCGGATGACACCGCCCACAAGCGTTTCGCAAGTTCTTCGTCCCGGGAGCGGAGCGACGAACCGACCTTGCAGGGATAACCGCTCATCTCCATGAAGCCGGCAGGACCGATGACGTCTCCTCCCCGCACATCTTCCGCCAGGGCCGCATAGAGCTGTGGAAGAGATCCCATCTCCGGACTCTGGGCCAGCGTCCTGTTGGCGAACGACACCAGCATCTCCATCGCTCCGCCCCATCCGGGAGGTCTCTCCATAAGCGGACCCGACCGCTGCAGGTTTGTCGCCGCATATCCGGGGTGCGCCGCAACGCTCAGAACGCCGAGCCCCTCCTGCTGCACTCTCCGCTGCAACTCGAACGTGAACAGCAGATTGGCGAGCTTGCTCTGTGCGTACGCCGCCCAGCGATCGTAACGCCGACGGGAATGGAGGTCGTCGAACCGTATGTTTCCCACATTGTGCGCGCCGCTGGTCACCGTCACGACCCGGCTGTCCGGCCGGGAAGCGATTTCCGGGAAAAGCAGGCCCGTCAGGGCGAAATGCCCGAGATGGTTCACTCCGAACTGCAGCTCGAAACCGTCCGCGGTTTCACGGCGCGGACAGGCCATAACACCGGCGTTGTTGATCAGCAGGTCGAGACGGTCGAACCGCTGCCGGAACGCTTCGGCAAACTCCCTGACCGAGGAAAGATCGGCGAGATCGAGCCTCAGAACATGGAGATCGGCGTCCGGCAGTTCTGCAAGAATCGTGCGCGCGACCTCCTGCGCTTTCGGCGTATCACGGCACGCCATCACCACGGCAGCCCCCCTGAAAACGAGCCCTTTCGCCGTCCAGAAGCCGAGCCCGCTGTTCGCGCCGGTAACCACGGCCACCCGCCCCGCAGTGTCGGGAGCGTCTCCGATCGTCCACTTTTCGCTCATATCCTGTCCTCCGCTTACACCTGGATTGCCCCTGGAGCCCCTTTTGCCCGGTACCGCCATTCTTTCCGCCGGCGGGAAGCGGAAGCGCAAGGGGAATGCATGCGGGGTGTTGAGGATTTTTTACCTATTTTATTCGATTATAAAGTTACGAAAACAAAAGACTATTATCGATTGAGGCGCCGAGGCGCCACCTCTATGGAAACCGACATATTCGAATTCGTCATTTTACTCGGTCTGATACTGGCCAACGGTTTTTTCTCGATGGCCGAGTTCGCCATCATCTCCTCAAGAGAAGCAAAATTGCACGAACTTCGCGACGCCGGCGTTTCCGGCGCATCGCTCGTGCTGGATCTGCTCGAAAATCCCGGCAGGTTCCTCTCCGCCATACAGGTAGGCATCACCCTGATCGCCACGCTTGCCGGCGCCTTCAGCGGTGTGAGCTTTTCCGGTCCCGTCGCGAACCTTGTCGCCGGCCTGGAGCCGCTCGCCCCGTACAGCCAGGAGATCGCCCTCGGGGCGGTCGTTGTCGGCGTGACCTACTTCACGCTGATCATCGGCGAGCTCGCCCCGAAGAAGATCGCCCTCCAGCATCCCGAGAAGATCGCCATTCGCATCGCCCGGATGATAGATATCATCTGCAGAATCAGTGCACCGATCGTTCACCTCATCAACGGTTCGACGAACATCGTTCTGAAAATCATCGGCATACGAAACATCGAAAAACCTCTCGTGAGCGATGAGGAGGTCATGCTGATGATAAAACAGGGGGCGAAAAAAGGCGTTTTCGAGTCCGTCGAGTACGACATGGTATCGAGAATCTTCCGTATGAGCGACAAACGCGCAAGCGCCATGATGACCCCGAAAAGCGAGATCGAATGGCTCGACCTCAAAGCTGCTGAAAACCAGTTGATCTCGAAAATGCAGGCCAGCGGCCGGTCGCGCTTCCCCGTCGCGGAAGGAAGCCTCGACAACCTCAGGGGAGTCGTGCGGTCGCTCGACCTGGTCAACAAGCAGTTGCTGCAGCCCGGCAACCTCAAGGATACGATCCGCAATGCCATGAAGCCGCCTATTTTCGTGCCGGAATCGGTCCCGGCTTTCCAGGTTCTCGAGCTCTTCAAGGAAAACAGGGCGCACCTCGCACTGGTCATCGACGAGCACGGTTCGGTCCAGGGCGCGATCACGCTGACGGACGTTCTCGAAAGCATCGTGGGGGACATTCCCGCCGACGACCTCGAGGGAAACAGGAAAATCGTGAGGCGAAGCGAACGCACATGGATTATCGACGGACTCCTTCCGGTCGACGAATTCGCCGATGAGTTCGAGCTCGACGATTTTCTCGACGAAGAGGACCCCTACTATGAAACGATGGGGGGCTTTCTGATGACCAAGCTGGAAAAAGTGCCTTCGGTCATGGACACGCTCGAATGGAAGGACATCGTCTTCAAGGTCATTAAAATGAACCGTCAGCGGGTCGACAAGATCCTGGTGATTTTCAACGGGCATGAAAGCGGCGAAACGTGATTCCTCCGCCGTCCGGAAACCGGTCCGCGCGCGTTTCCATATTCATGCGACTTTGCGTATCTTCGCTCCGGGATACCAGGAACGACCAACCATAAAAAACAAACTCTGATGGAAAGAACGCTCACTATCCTCAAACCGGATTGCGTCCGCAAACAGCTTATCGGCGCGGTCGCCGCCATGATCGAAAACGCGGGATTCCGTATCGTGGCGATGAAAAAAACCCGGCTGACAAAAGAAACCGCAGGCGAGTTCTACGCCGTCCATCGCGAGCGGCCGTTTTTCGGCGAACTGGTCGAGTTCATGTCCTCCGGTCCCTGCGTTCCCATGATTCTTGAAAAAGAAAATGCCGTCGAGGACTTCCGCAAGCTTATCGGAGCGACTGACCCCGCCGAAGCCGCCGAAGGCACCGTCCGCAAGCTCCATGCCGACAGCAAGGGGGAAAACATCGTGCACGGTTCCGATTCGGACGAAAATGCACGGATCGAAGGCGCATTCTTTTTCTCGGCGGAGGAGGTCGTCCGCGTGGACAAGTAACCGCGCATAACGGTTTTTGCAGCGAAGGGCCGGCAACCGCAGGGGATGCCGGCCCTTTGAGCGTCTACTCCGGCCTGTTGCCCACAAGAGAGAGAGGGTTCCGCCGCAAGCGGCCGGGGGCGTCCCCGGCGAACGCTCTTTCCAGCAGATGCTCCGCCATCTCCCAGCGGTCCTTTCCGGCCTTGAGCATCACAAGCAGGATGTCGCGGTCCTCCTTGCGCGCCCTTGCTATCAGACAGCGGCCCGCGCGGAAGGTATAGCCCGTTTTGATTCCCACCGCGTAAGGATAACGTTCAAGCAGCTTGTTGCTCGACTTGAGCGAGTACTTCTTGCGTGTGTCCTGCTCGAAAAACGAGATGGAATCGAGGCGCGCGATCCGGTTGAACAGTTCGTTGCGAATCGCGTATTCCGTCAGAACAAGGAGATCCTGCGCGGTGGAGTAGTGACCGTCGTAAATTTTCCGGTCGTACCCTGCCGGATTGGTGAAATGCGAACCGCTCATACCGATTTCTTTCGCGCGGCGGTTCATCATGGCGGCGAATCCGGAAACGCTCCCCCCGAGATGAATGGCGATCGCGAACGCCGCATCGTTGCTCGAACGCACCATCGAGGCCTTGACCAGATCCACGAGGCGTATCTTCTCTCCCGGCTCGAATCCCGCCTTGGCCGGCTCGACAAGGGTCGCCGCCTTCGGTATCTCGACAACGTCGCCCAGCCTGCCGCTCTCTATAGCCATCACGCAGGTCAGGATCTTCGTGAGACTCGCGGGCTGGATGCGCTTTCGGGTATCCTTGGCCATCACGACCTTCGAGGCACCGACATCCTTCAGGATATACGAACCGACGCTTTGGGAGGGATCGAGAGTATCGGGCGGAGAAACCTCGCTTGCTGCCGCAGCCGTCCGGGGAAGGACTGCAATGCAGAAAAGGAGTGCGAGCAGGGGAAACGAAAATCGGAATCTGTTCATCGTCGGTACGTCTATCGGTTCACGGTGCGGCCGGAGGCGTGAGCAACGGAGGGCTTCCTTCCCGGCCGGAGAGTGGGCTCAATGGCAAACGCCCGAAAGAACGGCAGACCCTGTCAGGACGACGTGCTTCCCTTTCCGTCGAACTGCCGCTTCACCTGCTCCAGGTGGCTGACCGCCTGATTGATCAGGCATATCTGGGTATTGGCGAAAATTCCGGGCTGCAGTTCCGAGAAAGCGAAAAAGTCCGCCCTGTCGGGACGGTCGGCCACGCTCTGCAGATGTCTGAAAACCACAAGCGCCTCGTCCTCCTCGCGATGCCATTTGCGAACGTCGAGCTCATCGAGATGTCCGTGGTAGTGTGCGCTGAGGTCGCAAAGCCATCTGCCGGCCTCGTCCGCGTGCTCCTGCACCCGCCGATGCCCTGGCTCGTCGAGACCGCAACCGGCGGCTATATGTTCGACACTCTTTCTCGCGGCGAGTATCATCTCCTCGGAGACGCCGGACGCCGGATCGACGAACCGTTCGCAGAAAACAACCGTGCCGTCATGGACGAGAAGGGCGGCCTGAAAACTCCTGAGATTTCCCGACCCGACAAGTTCCGTTATGCGTTTGTTCTCGAACATGGTTCGATACCGGTCCTGTTGCTGGGAGAGTATAACCTATAATGTAACAAAAATACAGGAATTACCGCAAAAACATGGGGCGCGCGACCTTGCCTACAGGTAGATATCGTCCTCGTTTTCGGTGCAGACGGGATTCTTGACGTCATTGAGATACTCCTTGAAAGTCTCGCCGTAGATCTCCCATATGGTAACGAACAGCGCGGCGATCACCGGCCCGACGATGAATCCGGAAATACCGAAGAGGCTTATGCCGCCGAACGTGCCGAAAAAGATCAGAAGCTCGTGCAGCTTGGTGTCCCGCCCCACGAGAACCGGTCTGAGGATATTGTCGATGCTGCTGACGAGAAGTCCGCAGAAAAGCAGAAGCCCCGTGGCTGCGACGTACGCTCCGGTGGCGTAGAGGTAGATAACAGCCGGAACCCATATCAGGCCGGAACCCACGACGGGAATGATCGAGAGCACGGCCATGACGGCTCCCCAGAAAACGGCGCTTTCGATACCGGCGAATACGAACGCGATGCCCGCCAGGCTGCCCTGGATGATCCCGATAACGAACGTTCCCCTGATGGTCGCCCCCGTGACCGAGGTGAATTTTTCAAGCATGCGCTGCTGGTCGGCGCCGCTCAGCGGAAGGTAGTAAAGGACTTTTTCAAGCATCTTCCTGCCGTCGCGGAGGAAGAAAAACATGGTGTAGAAAAACACGAAGAACAGAAAGAGCGTATGAACGGTCGAGAGCGTAAACGTCGAAATGTTGTTGAAGAGCAACGTGCTCATGTTGGTGACGAGCTCGCCGGTCTTCTGCAGGATGACGTCGCTGTACTCGCCGATCGTCTCGTAAAAGGGCAGCGACCCGAAGATGTCCTGAAACGCCGTCGGCTGCCCCAGGTGCTCCTCGATCCAGGGCACGGCCGAACGGCTGACCTTGATGGCCTGACCGGCGACAATACCGAGAATCGTCAGGAGGGGAAAGATGATGATGCACGAAATCACAACGAGGGTCAGCGCGGCGCTGAAACTCGACCGCCCTCCGAACCATCGCTCGAACCGTCTGTAGATGGGCATCGCCAGCCCCGAAAAGATCGCCGCGATCAGGATCACCATGAGAAAACTGTGGATCATGGAAAGAAAGATCGCCGAAATCAGCAGGACGACGAGCAGCAGGATGATGTTGTTCAGTTCAAGTCTTTTCATTGCCTAATCCTCTTTTCACTCTTACAACCACTGTTCGCGCGATTCCGTTGCCGCAAGCTGGAACCGCACCATCGCAACCGCGAACATGCCGGCGGTTTCGGCCCGCAGGACCGAATTGCCGAGCGATATCTCGAAAAAGCCGTTCGCCCCGGCCGCCTCGACCTCGCTTTCACTGAAGCCGCCTTCCCCGCCGATTGCGAAGAGCACGTTTTTTCCGGAGAAGCGCAAGCCTGGAGAGACGCGGGACGCTTCCCAGGGAAGGAGCTTCAGATCGAAACCCTTCATCCGGACCACCTCCGTGAAAGGGCGGGGCTCGCATATCTCCGGGAGATGGAACCTTCCGGTCTGCCGGAGACCGGCGACAAGCACCTTTTTCCACCGTTCGACCTTGCGCTGCGCTTTTTCGGCGCGCGGCAGGGAGACCGTCCGTTCGGTTATCATGGGCACGATGGAACCCACCCCGAGCTCGGTCGCCTTTTCGAGAAAAAAATCGAACCGCTGCGTGGATTTCAGCAGCGAAAGCGCGACCGTGATTCTTGTCGGACACGGTTCGACACGCTCGCTTTCGATTATCGTCGCGTCGAGGGAACGTCGCCCCACGTCCGATATCTCGGCAAGCAGCGACAACCCCCGGCCGTCGGTCAGACGAACACGCTCCCCCGCCTTCTTTCTCAGCACCCTGGTCATGTGAAAAAATTCCTCGTCCTCGACGACAAGCGTGCCGCCGGGAAGATCGATGCGGTCTGGAGGCGTATAGAACAGGTCCATGAAACTGCCGGTTGTCGATTATGCCGTCGCCAGAGCCACGACAGCGAGAGAAACGTGCCCGGCCCCTGCGGTTTCGAGCGCCTGCATGACGGCGACCGCCGTCGAACCGGTTGTCAGTACGTCGTCGACAAGCAGCACGCTCCGTGGTGCGGGCCTGCCGGAAGGAACGAACGCATCCGCGACGTTCCTCTTTCTCCGCACGGGAGAGAGTCCGGCCTGCGGCAACGTGTCCTTGCGACGGAGGACGAGATCGGTTCGCACCTCTCCACCCAGAACGGAAGCCGCGGCGCGGGCGATCACTTCGGACTGGTTGTAGGTCCGCTCGATCCTCCTGAGCCGGTGGAGCGGCACGGGAACGATCGCATCGAACCCGGGCGTCCGGCCGCCGTCGGCCACCATCTCCCCGAGCCGCCTGCCGAAAAAAACGCCGAGCCGAAAGACCCCGCCGTACTTCATCCTGTGCAGAATGTCCTGCAGCCGGTCGCTCTTGTGAAACCGGTAGAGCACACAGGCGCTTCCGGGCGGCGGGCACTCCGGATGGCTCCGGCGAAGCGCCTCGAACAGGGCGGCTTCAGAAGCCCCGAAGCCGGAAAAGGCGTCGAACGACCTCGTACAGCTCTTGCAGACCTCCTTTTCTTCCTCTTCGAGCAGACGCCCGCATCCGGCGCAGACGTCGGGATAGAGCAGATGGAGGAGCCCTTCGAGCATAACGTTATCGGCAAACGGTTCAACGTTTTTTCGGCGGCCGCGACGCGCGCGACGGCAAGAGGATCAGGCAACCGGTGAAAAACAGAGCGCCGCCGCACCGTAGACGCCCGCATCGTTGCCGAGCGAGGCTGGCACGATCGCAAGCCCCTCCTGCATCGAAGGCAGTGTCGAAGCCTTCAACCGGCGATAGGCCGGAGCGAACACGAGATCTCCCGCGCCGGACACCCCGCCGCCGATGATGAATGTCCGGATATCCATCAGGGCAACGACGCCCGCAAGGCCCGCACCGAGAACCTCGCCTACCGCTTCCCACACCTCCGCGGCGACCGCGTCGCCGCCGTGTGCGGCTTTTTCAAGGGTTCTCGGCGACAGATCGCAGAGGTCCCGTCCGTGCACCTCCTCGTTCCAGAGGGAACGGGGGCGACCGCGGTACACGGTCCTGCCCAACGAGACGATGCCCTTCTTGCCGATGAGACTTTCGACCGTCCCCCGGATACCCGCATGTTCGCTTTCACCCCGGTAGTCGACCGTCATGTAGCCCACCTCCCCCGCCGTTCCGCTCGGCCCCCTGTAAAGGCGTCGGCCGAGAATGATGCCTCCCCCGACTCCGGTGCCGAGAGTGACGAGCATGAAGTTCTCGAAGGCTTTTCCGGCGCCGAACACCGCTTCGCCGTAGGCGGCGGCGTTGGCGTCGTTGTCGAGATGCAGGGGGCAGGCCATCCCGTGTGCCGAATCGAGCAGTTCGAGCAGTCGCTCCCTGAGAGGAAACCGCTCCCACCCCGGAAGATTCGGGGGGTAGCTGAGCATGCCCCGCACGCTGTCGACCGCTCCGGGCGCACCGAGCCCCATGCCGCAGAAACGTTCGCGGCCGAGACGGTCGGCGAAGCGGCTGTAAAACGCAAACGCAAGGGCAGCGATCTGCGAAACGACGCCATCCGGACCTTCCTCCGAGCGGGTAGGGTGCCGCTCGTGCGCCAGCATGCCCTCCTCACGATCGATCACGGCGATCTTAACCGCCGTTCCTCCGAGATCTATTCCAAGCGCCCAGTTCGTCATCGGCGTCACGCTCCTTCAGGACTTGTACGGCCTGATATATTTTCTTTTCGAGGAACTCGTATCGAAAAACCCGGTGATTTCCTGAATTTCCGGCGTCGGCTCACACTCCTCGCGCACCTTTTCGAGCGCCGTGGCGAGCAGCATGCCCGACTGGAAAAGGATCCTGTAGGCATGACGGATCCGGTCGATCTGCTCCGAAGAGAACCCTCGCCGTTTCAGGCCGACGAAGTTAAGGCCCTGGAAACGGAAAACCTCGTGGCCGCCCGCCATGACGTAGGGAGGGACGTCCAGCGAAGCTCTCGAAATCCCCCCTACCATGGCGTATTTGCCGATTCTCACGAACTGGTGCACTCCGGCCAGCCCCCCCACCACGGCGAAATCCTCGACCTCGCAGTGGCCGCCGAACTGAACCGAGTTGGCTATGATGACATTGTTTCCGATGACGCAGTCGTGACCCGCATGCATGTAAGCCATCAGCAGGTTGTCGGAACCGACGACCGTTTTGCCGCTGGCCCGTGTCCCCCGGTTCAGGGTGACGTACTCCCTGATGACGGTGCGGTCGCCGACATGCAGGTAGGTTTTCTCTCCCCGGAATTTGAGATCCTGCGGAACGGTCGAGAGCGCCGCGCCCGCGAAGATCCTGCACGACCTGCCGATACGCGCCCCGTCGGCTATCTGCGCGTGCGGTCCGACCTCGGTGCCGTCGCCGATGACGACATCGTCCTCGATAACCGTATAGGGCCCGATGGTGACCTCCTCGCCGATTTCCGATTTCGAGCTGACAACGGCGGTCGGATGTATGCGATTTCCCATGAACTGATTTACCTTTCTTTTAGCTGTTGAATATTCTCTTCATCGATCGTCCGGAGAAGTTTTTCCATAATCTCCCGGGCCTCTTCGCTCCTGCCTGTCTCACCCAGGGCCAGAGCGAGGGCGTAATGCACCCTCGGGGCTTCCCGCATGGAAGAAACAGCCGCAAGTCTTTCAAGATAAGCAATATACGGATCAGCTCCGTCTTTTTGACCCAGAACGACGTAGAGGGAAACCACCGAAGCGGCGACCTCGGGATCGAGCCCGAAACGCTCCAGCGGCAGAGCGGTTTCCGAACGGTCGAGCGCTTCGAGCGCCAGGGTCCGTGCGGAAGCCTTTCTCGGGGAACCGTCCGGATTGCTTACCGTCAGACCGCTCCCGGGATCTGCCGCAAGTTCGAGGGCGAGGCGAGCGAAAAGAGGCTTGTAGTTTCCAGAGAGACGGCGCGCGGTTTCATCGATGTAGACATCGGGATCGGCGAGATTGCGGTAGCGGTAAACGCTGCAGAGGTTCGTCCAGAGCCTCGCAGGATCGATACGATCCATTTCTCCGGCGTTCTTCTCGGGGACGACACGGTAGGCCAGGCCGTCGAGCCGGAGATACTCGTCGAGACCGAGAAGGCCGTCCCTCCCGACGGTGAGAGCGAAGTAGATCGGGCGGGACGTGAAATTGTTCATCAGAATCTCATACACCGCGATGTCCTGGGGACGCAGAAATCCCTGCCCCCTGAAATTCACGGTCGGATCGATCCGCCACCTGAGGGTATCGACAAGTCCCTCGGGCGCTTCCATCCCCCTCGCAAGATACTCTTCGGCGAGTGCCGCTTTCACACCCCCGGCCGGCAGTTCGACCTCGACCGGCTCGATGGCGACATAGCCGATACCCCGGACCTCTTCGTCGTTGAGGCTGAACGCCACGGGCATCGCGCCGTGCGGCGAGGTGTTCTTCAACTGCTCGAGATACCATCCCGTATTGGCGAGACTGAGATTGACGACCCTGACATCCGTGCGGATGCCTTCGACCTCTTGCAGATACCAGAGCGGAAAGGTGTCGTTGTCCCCGTTGGTGAAAAGAATGGCGTCCCGCTCGCAGCTCTGCAGCATGTTCCACGCCCAGTCCCACGGTACGTAGTTCCCCGAACGGTCGTGCGTATGGTAGTTGGCCAGAAGCATCCTTCCGTTAACAAGCAGCAGGACTGCGCCGAAAAGCACGATGGAGAGCGTCCTTTGCGCGTTCCGGTTTTTCAGGGCCTTCCCCGCCATGTCGAGCAGGCTTTCGACGCCGATGGCGATCCACAGCGCGAAAGCGAAAAAGCTGCCGGTGTAGCTGTAGTCCCGCTCTCTGGGCTGGGGTTCCGTCTGGTTGAGATAGACCACGAGTGCCGCGCCCGTCACCAGGAAAAGAACCGTGACGACCGAAGCCGTCTTCCAGTCCCTGCGAAAGTGCGAGAACGCCCCGAACACACCCACGATAAACGGCAGTCCCCACAACTGCGACCAGTCGACCCCGGAGCCCTCGCCGCCGCCGCTCCTGCCGATGAACTGCCACCCGAGATAGCGCAGATACATACGGTTCATCTGGTAGCGGAGGAAGTAGTCGACCTCTCCGGAGTACTGCTGGTAGAAGTACTGGTGAACCGGTTCGGCGGACCAGCGCCGCGGCCAGAGCGGAAAATCGCCGTACTGCTCGCGGTTCAGATAGGCGAAGAACGCCTCGCCGGTCGACGGGTTGTTTTCGTTGATGGGCGGAGCGGCTTTCGCGCGAACGTAGATCAACGCGTAGGAGGTGTAACCGATGACGAGCAGCAAGAGCGACATGCCGACCGTGTGGAGCAGTCTCTGCCGGTGGACATGAGCGTAGCGGATCAGGAGGACGATACCGCCGAGAGGCAGCAGAACTCCCCACCAGGAGAGGTGCTGCATCAGCAGCGGAAGGCCCTTGATGATACCGGTGTAGACCAGGAAAAACACGAGAGCGCTTGCACCGAGCATGATGACGAACGAGCGCAGGGTGAACTCGTATTTCCTGAAATAGTAGAGCATGGCTACCGCGAAAATCGCCAGAAGACTGAGCAGATGGACCCCGATGGAAAGCCCGATCATGTACATGGCCGCCTTGAGCCACCGTTCACTGCCCGGTTCCGGGTCCTCCTCGTACCAGCGCAGGGAGAACCACACGACCATCGCCGTGAAAAACAGGGAGGGCGCGTAAACCTCGGTCTCGACCGCGTTGAACCAGAAACTGTCGGAAAACCCGAGCGCCAGCGCTCCGACGGCGGCTCCGCCGTATGCCGAGAGCTTCCGGACGCCGCTCCACGTCTCCGGATCGTCGTTTCTGTAGATTATGATCAAACGCACGGCGATGAGATAGGTCAACGAGACCGTCGCCGCAGCCGTAATCGTGCTGAACAGGTTCACCCTCGCGCCGACGTCGCCGAAAAAGGGGAGCATCGAAAAGAGCCGGCCGATCAACAGAAAGAGAGGCGCACCCGGCGGATGGGGCACGCCGAGCGTATGAGCCGTGGCGATGAACTCCCCGCAGTCCCAGAAAGAGAGCGTGGGAGCCATCGTCATGAGGTACAGGATCTGTGCACCGAGAAACAGCGTTGCGGCGATACCGCGGTTTAGTAGCCTGTGCTCCATCGTATCGACAGTTCGACTGATGACAATCAGTTACCCCGGAAGCAGTTCCCGGGCGAGAAAGTCGGCGAACAGAAACCCTTTTTCCGTCGCCCGTATGGCGCCGCCCGCATCCGCCAGCAGCCCCTCGGTCCTGAATCGTCCAACCGTCGCGAGAACCTTCCCGGGGCTTTCGTGGTGACGCAGCAGAACCGTGGGGTCGAGGCCCGATGCGAGTCTCAGCGACAGAAACACCTGTTCGTTGATCCGTTCGCGTTCCGAAAGACATTCGTTTTGCACGCCGGCCGTTCCGGGGGCTTCGAGATAGCGCATCAGGCTCCGGCCGTTCGCCCTGCGCCACTCTTCCCCGTTTCTTCGCACGAGCGAATGTGCCGACGGCCCGAACCCAAGATACGATTCCCTGTGCCAGCATCCCAGATTATAGCGGGAAAAGAACCCTGGACGTGAAAAATTCGAAACCTCGTAGTGCCGGAATCCGTGCTCCCCGAGCATCCCGCACGCCGTCTCGTACATCGTCGCCTGCAGGGACTCGTCTGGCAGGACGACCGCTCCCTTCCGCACGTCCCGCATGAGCCGGGTACCCTTTTCAAGCGTCAGGAGATAGACGGAAATATGCGGCACGCCCGTCGCCAGAGCGGCCGAAAGGTCCTCCCTCCAGTCGGTCCCGGTTTCGCCCTCGGCGCCGCAGATGAGATCGACGCAGGCGTTGCCGAACGCGTCCAGCGCCTCGCCGGTCGTCCGCAGCGCATCGGAGGCGGTATGCCTTCTGCCGAGAGCCTCGAGTTTGCCCGGAAGAAAGGACTGCACGCCGAGACTGAGGCGGTTCACGCCGATGGCCCTGAAGTCGCGGATCGACGCAGGCGTCAGATCCTCGGGATTGGCTTCGAGCGTAACCTCCACATCGTCGCCGAACGCGGAAAACCGGGCAAGGGTTTCAAGCCACCCGCCCAGAAGAGCGGGTGGGGCGAGCGACGGCGTTCCCCCGCCGAAATGGATGGAGCGGATGGAGCGCCCCCGGAGCTCTTCCGACCGCAGGCGCGTCTCCTCGACCAGCGCGCGGAAAAAACGTTCCTGCAGATCCTGACGGGTTACCAGAAAAAAATCACAGTAGGGACAGCGCGTCCGGCAGAAGGGGATGTGCACGTAACAATGCAGCATGTTTTCTCGACCGGTCTTGTAACCGGAAAGTTCAACGGGCGGCAGAGAGAATATAGCCTGTCACCGCCTGATAGAGATCGTCGGCCACAAACTCCGGAACGATGCCGCGCTCCCGGCAGAGCTCCTCCTCGCCGTGGCCGGTCCTGACGAGAATGGGCCTCAGCCCGGAACGGAGGGCGCATTCGACATCGACCGTCTTGTCGCCGATGAAGAACGACCGTTCCCGGTCGACCTCGAAACCGGCATCGAGAAAATCGGCGATCGCACGGTCGATCATCCCGGTTTCCGGTTTCCGGCAGTTGGCGTAGCGGTCGTATTCGGGATTCGGGTAGTCGGGATGTACCGGACAGTAGTAGACGCGATCGAAGAAGGTCCCGTCCCGCGCAAGCAGCTCGTTCAGGTAGTCGTGAATATCCTCGACCGCCTCCGCACTCAGGATGCCCCTGGCGATACCCGCCTGGTTGGTCACGACGACGATACGGTAACCGGCCTCGCGGGCGCGGGCGATCGCCTCGCCGGCGCGGTCGATGAGCCGGAACTCCTCCCGGTTGGTTACGTAGGTGCCGATATCGCGATTGATGGTGCCGTCCCTGTCGAGAAAAAGAACCCTGACCTTGCCGCCCATGGTTCACCCGGCTCCGAGGAGAGCCCGGTAGAGCTCGTGATACTTCCCGGCCGACTCGTCCCAGGCCAGATTCCTGTTCATGTTTTCCGTCACGAGACGTTCCCAGCGTTCACGATCACCGAAGGCTGCAGCGGCTTCCGCGACTTTTTCGACAAGCGATTCGGGCGTATAGTCGTGAAAAACGAACCCCGAACCGTCCTTGCCGTCGGCGATCTCCTCGATGGTCTCGGCGATGCCTCCCCCGTCGTAGACGATCGGCAGCGCACCGTAGTGCATCGCGAAGAACTGCATCATGCCGCACGACTCGATTTTTCCCGGCATGAGCAGCATATCGGAGGACGCCATTATCTGATGGTAGAGTTCGTCGCTGAACTCGAATTTCAGGGCGAGTTTGCCCGGATACTTCCCGGCGAGGGTTTCGAGCTTTTTCCGGACCTCTTCATCGCCCGACCCCGAAAGCACCACCTGCACGTCGAGCTTCATGAGCTTTTGTATAGACGATATCAGCAGTTCCGCCCCCTGGAACCGGTCGAAATTCAGCACGCAGCCGATCAGGGGCGTCGCCTCGTCGAACTCCATGTCCAGCTCGCCGAGCAGATATTTCTTGTTTTCGAGCTTGCCGTCGAGCCGCCCGGCGTCGAACTTCTTCTTGACGAGTTTGTCCGCCGAAGGGTTCCACTGCTTGGTATCGAGACCGTTGACGATACCCGGCACCTCCCCTCCCCGGGCCGCGATCACCTTGTCGATCCCGCAGGCCTCCTCACGATCATGCGTGATCAGATCGGCATAGCGGCTGGAAGTCGTCGATACGGCATCGACATTCTCCAGGCCCGTGAACAGCATGTTAACCGCGTCGTTTTCCACGTGGAGGCGTCCTAGCACCTCCTCGGGCAGAAGTTTCGCGAACGACTTCAGCGGATAGACCCCCTGCCGATGGGCGTTATGAACGGTCAGCACCGTCTTGATATTCCTGAAAAAGGCGCTGTCCGCATAGAGGGTCTTCAACAGAAGCGGCACCAGGCTCGCATACCAGTCCTGGAAGTGAATGATATCGGGTTTCCATCCGAGGCGCTGCAGCGTCTCGAGAATCCCGAGATTGAAAAAAATCACCCTTTCGGCGCTGGCCTTGACGTCGCCGCCCTGCGGCATGTCGCTGAACAGGCCGTTGCGCTTGAAATATTTCTCGCTGTAGAGAAAGTAGGTCTGTATCTTGCTCGAAGGAAGAGCCGTCACCTTGACGTGAAGCATCTCCGTCCTGTCTTTCAGGGAAACCCTGATATCGGATAAACGGAGCACGTCGTGAAGGCGGAATTTACGGTCGTTGATCACACCGTATTTCGGCATCATGATGCGGGCCTCGCACCCCTCGTCCTCCATGGCCTGGGGAAAGGACGCCATGAAATCGGCAAGGGAGCTTACCCTGACAAAAGGTGAAATCTCGCCGGATACATAAAGAACTTTGCAAGAGCTTCTTGACATCTATATCGGAAACAGTCTGTTATTTTTCTCAAATAGGCCTTTTATAGAACCGGATCGGTCCTTAATTTACGAATTTATACGCTGATTTACAATCACATCCCCTCTATCCCGTATCGGCCCGCCCGATATGCTCCCCGAACACTTTCGGGCACCTCTGTTAATTAAAACGTAAATAGAGGCGACCTTTTTTTGACGACAGCCGGCAGAAAATCCCGCACGGCTTTTTTTCACGGCCCCATTCCAGGGGCCCGAGTCTCCGGGCGGGACATTTGCAGCAAAAACGCTATACTTATACAGCGCCGGAGCACCAAAACAACCGTCTCAACGACCAACGCGGGTCTCATGAAAGCGATCCCTTTCGTTCTCTGCCTTCTCCTTTTCGTGGCATGCGCGCTCGACCGCCCTCCTTCCGGCGGTCCGCCCGACACCGAGCCGCTGCTCGTAACCGCCGCAGATCCCAAACCGTCGTCGGTCAACATCACGCCCGAACGCATCCGGTTCACTTTCAACCGCTACGTCGCGACATCGGCCCTGCGCCGGTCGATCGTCTTTTCGCCGACCATCGGAGGCTACAGCCTGAAAGCGGACGGAACGGAAGCGGAAATCGTTTTCGGCAGGCCCTTCGAAAGCGGTAAAACCTATACCGTCACCCTCAACAAGTCGCTCAGAAGCAGCCGCGGAAACGAGCTCGAGCAAAGCTACACCTATGCGTTTTCGACCGGCCCGGAGATCAACCGCGGTTCGATATCGGGAAAGGTATTCACCGAAGACGCGCGGCCCGCCGCCGGAGCGACCGTCCTGGCCTATGCGCTCCCGCCGGAGAACGGCTCGAACGTCGATCCACCCGGAGAGGCGGCCGATTACAGCGTACAGACCGGACGTGACGGCTCGTTCACCCTCGACTACCTTGCGGAAGGGACGTACCGCCTGGTCGCTCTTCTGGACGGCAACCGCGACCTGAAACTCGACCGGGCCGGCGAATCCTTCGGCGTCGGAACCCGTGCACGCGTGGAAACCGGATCGCAAAACAACCTCTTCAGGCTCGCCGCTCCGAGAGGAGCCCCACTCCTTCGCTACTGCAGCGCCCCGGCCGACAACCTGCTCGAAATCTCCTTCGACCGGGCCGTGTCGCTCGACCGTTTCTCCGCCCTCTCCATCGCCGTGCTCGACACGACCCTCGGCGTTCCGGTCCCCGTCCTGGGATTCTACAGCACGAAAAACGCAATGGAGGACATCACCTTCCGCCTCGTAACCGGAAAGCTCGACAAGAACTCGGCATACAGAATAACCGGTTCCTCTCCGTCCGGCAGAACGTCGTCCGTCGTGTGCCGGGGAAGCGGTCGCGACGAACGGGAAAAGCTCCGGATAGCGGAACTCAAACCTGCCGACGGGGAAAAAAGAGCGTTCCTCTCGCCACCGGTCGAAGGACTCGACAAGGCGGCGCTCATCGCCTTCAACGTTCCGGTGGACCTCTCCAGCCTCCGGAAATCCGTCCGGCTCTACGAGGTGAACGGAGCGGCTGCAAAGGCGCACGGCTTCTCGGTCCGGCCGATCGACGCCCGGCGCTTCGCCCTGCAGGCCGAGCCGGCCTTCCGCGACAGCGCATCCTACCGGATTGAAATAGCCGCGGCCGGACTCAGGGGGACCGGAGGCGAAACCGCCGCCGATTCGGTCGCCGCGGCCACCTTCACCGTCGCGGGAGCCGACGCGTTCGGCGAGATCACCGGGAGAATCGTCGGGGCCGAAGGTACGGTCGTGGTCGAGGCCGTGAACACCAGGACCCGCCGGTCGAAAACGAGCGTCGTCAGCAGCCCGGGGGGAGAAGAGATGCCCTACCGGATCACGAACCTCGCGCCCGGAGAGTACATCGTAAGCGCCTACATCCCGCGCGCCGACGGTGACGGCGCCCGCCTGCCGTCGTGGAACCCGGGAGACCTCGAGCCGTTCGAACCGGCCGACCCGTTCACCGTCAGCCCGGAAGCCGTAACGGTCAGAAAGGGATGGGCGACGGAGAACGTGATGCTTGAATTCTGAGCGGGGTTGCGTATCTTCGGGATATCCTTTTGCAGAACAACTCCTTAACCGATCGCCACAGAGAATCCGCATGAGTACTCCCGCCAAAATAGGACCGAATTCCATCATACAGACCGTAGCCGCGCTGGAGGCGTCGTACGGCAAGCACGAAGCGGAAGCCCTCCTGACCATTGCGCGGCAGGGACATCTGATCGGCAACCTGCCGTCGGAAATGGTGGAAGAGGAGAAGTTTCACGCCCTTGTCAAGGCGCTCGAGAGGGAGATGGACTCCAAAAGGCTCGCCGCGATCCTGAACGATTCCGGACAGCGCACCGCCGCCTATCTGCTCAGGGTGAGAATTCCCGGATTTTTCCAGAAACTGCTCAAACCCCTGCCGCCCGGTCTTGCCTTCAAGCTGCTCTTCTTCGCCATCGGCAAGAACGCCTGGACCTTCGCCGGAAGCGGGGATTTCAGCTACACCAGCGGCACGACGCCCGAGATCACCGTCAAGGTCACCTTTCCGACCCTGCCGGTCGTCGGCAACTTTTACCTCGGCACTTTCACCAAGCTCCTGAAAGAACTGGTCAACCCGGAAACCACGATAGACGCCTCCATCACGGGAGAAAGCGGCGACATCACCTGCCGCTACACCTGCCACATCTGACCGCCATTCCGTAACCACCCGTAGGGGCAGGCCCCCGTGCCTGCCCAAGCCTTATTATAGGATAAGCCGTTATCCTATAATAAGGGTGATTCTTATTTTAGGTTGAAAAAATAGCGCCTGTATCTGTGGAGAGTATGTCGTACAACGACATCGCCCGCGAACTCACCACAAAAAAACGAAACAGGATATTCAGCTACAGCGCCTATCTCAATATTCTGAACAGGGGAACGGAATTGCCGGAAAAGGAACAGTAACCGCTCATTTGCTCCTGACGGCCTCGAGCGCCATCCGCCGCGTCGACACCTTGCGTGTCGGCTCCGTGTCGGCGGGCCGAGCATAGGCTCCGGAAACCCTTCATATCCCGAACGTCTTTTTCCGTTCGGCGGTATACTCCCACCAGGGACGAGGCTCTTCACCATCAATGAAACGGACGAGGGAAATAAAAATGTCCAGCACGCAGGGGTCCTGTCGCCTGCCCTTGATCGACGAGAGGGTATGATAGAGCTCGACGGGCGAACGGTCCGCGAGGTCGAGTGGGCTCTTGACGCCGATCAGGCGAAGATCGTTCGCAATCGCCGGACCGACGTTGGGAAGGTCGGTGAGTCGTTCCAACCTGTTTCTGTCAACCTTGGCGGGATTCATGTCGCAGCTCGGTCGTGATTGGCCAGATACCTCCGGATACCGGGGACATCGTTTTCAGCGTCGACACTCAAAAAAACGTCATACTTCATGAGCCCTGCCGCGCTTCCGTCTTTTTCCTGAGCAGATCGAAAGACTCGCTTGCAGGCCTGTATTTACCTTCTTCTATCGACTTCGAACTTTGAGCGAGCATTTTCAGCAACACCAGACTTTCCTGCATTTGCTCATAAACGTGAATATCCTGCAAAATAACCTTGGCCTCGCCATGTTGGTTAATGGGCACCTCTATTAATTGTCATGAGCGATTCAAGTGCAAGGCGAACGGAGCGGAGAAACCGGAGTCCCGACAAGTCGGGATGAGGATTTTGATCCCGACCTGTCGGGACAACGAAGCAATTGAACTGCGGAATAAATAAATAGAGGTGCCCTAATAATCATGGTTTCTCCTTTATCGGAGACCTCCCTGATAACCTCCGAAGCATGCGCTTTCAGATAACTTATCGGATTGATTGAATCACTGTACTTCATAAACACCGCCCGTTCCACTCATGTTATTTATCGATGGCTGAAGGCTTTGCCCCATTTTCCTGCATGTGCTCGAACACATGCCGCCAGATCACCCGGTTTCTTTCAATCAAAGAGGAAATTATCGATGGCCTATGCTTGAGAGATTCCAAACTGAAGACGGCGGCAAGAATTACAACGCAGGCGCTACAGAGAACATTGACAGGACTAAAGCTCATCGCCGTAACGGTTATTGCCCATATCGCAGTTGCGAGCATGAGAGCAACGTGGAGATAATATATCGGCGGGTAATGCATCATCGCATCGGGTATCGCATTTTTATCCACTTCAGTATCCACTCTCTTTTTTGCACCCTCCGGGTCGAGCTTCAGCCATTTGCGATAGTATCGAAGACATGACTCCCAACCCACCCATGTATCATCGCTCCCGCCTTCCAGTTCCAGTTGTATATAGGCAATAATCCTTGCAGCACTCATGAGACGATTCACCGTGAACCAGAAATTGAAAAGGATTAAACTCGCCGAGACAAGCGCCATCGCCCCCATATACCCCACCTCGAGTGTCGTAATCGCTCCAAAACCCAGCGCCACGATTACCAACGGTCTCTCAAAAACATATCGCTTTGCCTGCAGCAATTCTTCACGAAGAGTCACGTACTCATGAGATTGATCTATCATGGTTTTGTTCCTTTACAAGGCACTTCTATTTATTTGTCACGAGCGGTTCAAATGCACGGTGAACGAAACCGGAGTCCCGACACGTCGGGACAACGAACCCATTGAACTGCACTTCCGGCTTCATTGCTATAGCGCTTACAGTACAGTAATATCACCATAACAGGAAGCAAAAAAAACGAAAACCGTCTCTCAAAAAAAGAAAGCGGCCCGAAAGCCGCCGTTGTGATACCTATGCTGTTTTTGCCGACCGCATACTGTAGGGGCGCGATTGGCTGGTGATCGACAGGTTTTATTGTCCCCGCGGATTGCACGGGTGTTCACGACGACCGTAGGGGCGAAAAATTTTTCGCCC
>JANQHQ010000010.1 GCA_028282595.1 Chlorobium sp.
GCCCGAGCAGACGCTCGCCACGCAGAAAGAGATCCGGAAAGCCGTGCAGGAAGGTGCCGGTAGCGGCATAGGCGACGGTCCCCCGGTGTTCATACCGGTTGAGAAGATGCCGAGGTTTATTCGTCAGCGGAAGCCGCGTTATCCCGAGACGGCCCGTCGTGCAGGCATCGAGGGGCGGGTGTTCGTCGGGGTGCTGATATCGGAGAGCGGCAAGCCGATAAAGGCGCAGATCATGAAGCGCGAGCCCGCAAATGAAACCGTGTTCGACAAGTCGGCGATCAATGCGGTCATGAAATCAACCTATTCGCCGGGATTTCAGAGCGGCAAGGCGGTCAAGGTGTGGTTGATGATCCCCATCCGTTTCACGCTTCGTTGAAGGAAAACCATTGGGATGCCGAGCTATGGTGGTCGATCAAGGTAATGAGCGCAGTATATGGGAGTTCAGTTACCGGGACTGTGCAAGCTGTTTTGAAAAAAACGGTCTCTCCCTGACGGAATCCGGTGCGTACGAGTGCAGGTGGTCCTGTCCGGAGTCCGTCGGCCGCGGCGGCTTTACGAGAATCCGGTTGCGTGACGGTTTCGAACTCTGGATAACCGACTGTCTGTTGCACCGCGACATCGTCTGCAACCAGAGCGGGGAGGGAAGCGGTTTTACGATGGTGCACTTCGGCTTTTGTCTCGAAGGTTTTTATGCCGCCGGATGGGAGAACGGGAGTGAGCAGTTTATCCTGAGGTCGGGCGGGCACTATCTTTTTTTTGGAGATGAGTCCCGCAGCTACGGAATGATGACGACGGGCGTGCAGCAGTTTATCGTTTCCGTTGTGATGACTCCGGAACTGCTGCTTTCGTATTTCGATGTTGAGGAATCGGGGCTGTCGGGAATGCTGAAAGGCATTGTCAGGCGGTGTGCCGCGAACGCCTTTTTCAGGCTGGAGAGCATGACGGCGGAAATGCATCAGGCGTTGCGGCAGATTATCGAGTGTCCCTACAGCGGTGCAAGCCGAAAACTTTTTCTCGAAAGTCGCTGTCTCGAGCTGCTCGCCTATCAACTGGAGCAGTTATACGGCTCGGGAGATTTTTCAGGCGAGGCATATATCCCGGGGTCTCTTCATCCCTCGGAAAAGAGCGGGATAGAAAAGGTGCGGCGGCTGCTTCTCGACAACCTCGGCAATCCCCCCAACCTCGACGATCTGGCTGAATTCGCCGGAATGTCCCATCCGAAACTGAACCGCTGCTTCCGCCGGTTCTATGGAAAAACCGTTTTTCAGTATCTCAGGGACGAACGCCTGAAAAAAGCCCGGGTGCTGATCGAGAATCAGGGCCGGACGGTGACCGAGGCGGCCTATCTGGTCGGGTATTCGAGCCTCAGTCATTTTTCCAAGGCTTACAAGCATCACTACGGGATATCCCCCGGAACCGAATTTCGCAGCGGAAAGACTGCGTGACCTCTCCTTTTCGTCTTCCTGTCGGTACAGAGACCTGCGGCTGTTTCCGCGCTGCGCCGCGAGTCTCTTTTATTTCTGTTTCGCCGATCGCTACACTCTGTTCGCCGTCCGTTAGCGAACGAGACGGATCGGTGCTACTTTTTCGTCTGAAACATTCAAAAGGGAGTTGATGCCCATGATGAAGAAAACTCTTTTCATGCTGCTGGTCGCCGCCGTGCTCCGTCCCGTCGGCGAAAATGTCGCTTTCGGTGAAGCGGGCGCCGTGACAGGGCGCGACGTGATGGTTATGGAGGACGAACGTCCTGATGGAGACGACCGGACATCCGTCCTGAAGATGACGCTCATCAACAAGCGGGGAGGCAAGCGGGTGCGCGAGGTGTCCTCCTATTCGAAAGATTACGGGAAGGACACGAAATCGGTCATGGTGTTCGATCGTCCGGCCGACGTCAAGGGGACGGCGTTCCTGTCCTGGGAGTACGACGATCCTGAAAGAGAGGATGACAAATGGCTCTATATGCCCGCCATGAAGAAAGTGCGCCGTATCAGCGGTGCATCGAAGAACGAGTATTTCATGGGAAGTGATTTTACCTATGACGACATGGGGGATCGTAACGTGGACGAGGATACCCACAAGCTGCTCGGAGAGGAGGAGGTCGACGGGCATCCGTGCTGGAAGATCGAGTCGATTCCGGTCGACCCGGACGACATGTATACGCGCAAGGTGATATGGGTAAGCAAGGAGGCGCACATGGCGCTCAAGGCCGAGTACTATGACAAGGACGGTCTGCTCAAGGTCTACCGGGTTCTCGATTTCGGCAAGGAAGGTGGTTACTGGACCAGCAGGCACTCGGAGATGGAGAACGTCGTCCGGAAGCACAAGACCGTGATGGAGTTCAGCGCCATGCAGTACGATACCGGTCTCGACGACGGGCTCTTCAAAGTGTCGGCCATTCAGCGGGGGCGCGTTCGTTGAAGTGGAGCACCGGACTGCTTGCACTCCTTCTTGCTGCAGCGGGATTGCTCTGCGGTGCTCCGGCCTCGGCGGACGAATCGGGCTGGGTCAGGCGGGTCGAGGTCGACGGCTGGGTCGAGGGGGCGCGCTCCGTGCGGATTCGCTCCCCTCACGACGCCTTGTTGTCGAGGCTGTGGGGTCGCCTGAAGCTCTCGGCCGATATCGGCGATCTCTACGGCCACGTTTCGATCGATGCCCAGCAGAACTGGAGGGTCGAGGACGAAACGGGGTTCGAGCTGCACGAGGTGTGGGCGGAGTATGCGGCCGACGGGTGGGATCTGCGTATCGGCCGCCAGGTGATTATCTGGGGCAAGGCCGACGGCGTACAGATAACCGACATCGTCTCTCCTCCCGACTATACCGAGTTCATCACGCGGGATCTCGAAGAGATTCGCCTGCCGGTGGATGCAGCCAAGTTCAGGTTGCTCGGCGACAAGATCGACGTGGAGTTGATCTGGATTCCGGTGTTCAGGGCGGCGGTCCCGCCTTCGGCCGGCAATCCCTGGGATGTCGAGCCGGAGATTCCGGAGGGGGTCCGGGTGACGGCGTCTTCCGCGGAGGAGCCGGAGGTGTCGCTGGAAAACAGCGAGATCGCGCTGAAAGTCTCGGCTTTTCTTTCGGGTCTGGACGTCGCGGCCTCGGTGTTCCATACCTGGGACGACCGGCCCGCGATGCATCGTACGGTGAGTCGGCGCGAGGGAGGGATCGACGTTCACTTTTCACCGGAGCACCACCGTATGACGGTTTTCGGTCTGGAGTTTTCCCGTCCCTGGTCCGACTTCGTGTTCCGGGGAGAGGTCGCCTACTACCTGGGACGTTATTTCGAGCCGGAGAGCGTTACTGGCGATCCGTCGAGGAAAAACGCCCTGAACTGGCTTGCCGGGATCGACTGGACGCCGGGAAACGACTGGTCGGTGATCGCGCAGGCGGCCGGCGTGTTCATCGTGGAGCACGAGCGAAGTCTGGCGGCCGAACAACACGCCCTGTCGGGCACGCTGAACGTATCGAAAAAACTGCTGCGCCAGACCCTGACGCTTTCGAATATGCTCTATTACAACATCCGGCAGCAGGATTTTTTCGATCAACTCAAAGCCGAGTATGCGGTTACGGACGATGTTCGTCTGATAGCGGGAGTGGATGTTTTCGGGGGCGGTGGCGACGGTGTCTTCGGCCGGTATCGTGACAATTCGCAGGTATGGTTCAAGGCGAAGTACAGTTTTTAGGGCGGGGTGTTTCGGAGAGCGCGCCATATGCCGGTGCAAAAACGTCTTTATGCTTTGTCGTGAGCCCCGATGCAATCAGGATTCACGACGCAATCGAATCGCGGAATAGTAAGCGGAGTCTCCTGTAAGTCTTTATTGTGAAAGATTTTTGAATTTTTTTGAACTGCTAAACAGTGAACCGATGAAACTGGAGATAAAGAATCTTTCGAAAACGTATCCGAACGGCGTGCAGGCGATGCAGGACGTGAGTCTCTCGATCGGCAAAGGC
>JANQHQ010000019.1 GCA_028282595.1 Chlorobium sp.
CGTCTCGGGTGGAACGCTCGTCGGCACCACGACCAGCCTGCAGGGCAACATCACGAACAACGCAGCCGTCGAGTTCGACCAGGCTGCAGATGGAACGTACGCCGGTATCATGAGTGGCAGCGGTTCGCTGAGTAAGACCGGCGCGGGCGCGTTGACGCTCAGCGGCACGAACACCTACACTGGCGGTACGACGCTCAACGGCGGCACAATCGTTCTCGGCGCCGATGCCGCACTCGGCACCGGCGGATTGACCCTTGGCGGAGACGCTGCGCTTCAATCCGATGACGATGCCCGCTCGGTAAGTAATGCAATAGCCACCGGTGGAAACGGTTTGACGGTATCGGGTGCAAACAATCTCGCTCTCGGCGGCGTGGTATCCGGCACCGGATCGTTGACCAAGACCGGTGCAGGCACACTGACGTTGTCAGGTGTGAACACCTACAGCGGCGGAACCACGATCGACGCCGGAACCCTCCGTGTAGAAAGCGATTTCTCATCGACCGGCTTGACATTCACCGCCGGCGCGTTCGAAGTCGGCGGCGGCACCACCACCTGGGGTGCCGGTGATCTGACGGCCGACCAGACCCTGATCGTCGACGGCGGCACGCTCGATCTGACCGCCGACTTCGACCGGACAGGAACGCCAGCCGGAACGTTCACCTTCAACAGTGGAACCGTCGACATCTCCGGCGGTACGACCCGGTGGAACGGCGTCGCCGTGACAACCGGAAACACCGTCAGTGTGAGCGGAGGGACCTGGGAGACGGACGTGATCGCCTTCACGCAGGGCGACGCCGGTACGATCGCTCTCGACAGCGGTGCATTGAACGTCAGCGGCAATGCCGACTTCACCGACGGCACGTTCACCTTCACCGGGGGAGATCTCAACGTCGGCGGCACTCTCCTGGGGGTTACCACCGTGGAAAGTGGACAGACGGTCAATCTCACGCCCGCCGCCGGGACGTGGGACCTTGCCAATCTGCTCGTCGACGGGACCCTGGGCGTCCAGTCGGGCGGTACGCTGACTCTTACGGGCGGCTTGTCCGTAAGCGGTGACGTCGTCATTGACGGTTCAGCGACAGTCAACGGCCTGGGGATCGGCGCTCTCGGCCAATTGACGCTCAACGACGGGAGCACACTCGATCTGACCGGAGACGTCGACTTCTCCTCACAGACAGGGACGTTCACGCACAACGGCGGCGAAGTCGTGGTGTCGGGCGGAACGACCACCTGGAACGCCGGTTCGGCCGGCTTGTCGTCCACGAAACAGCTCACGCTCGACGGTGGCATACTGCAGATCACCGGCGCCGATTTCGACACGCGTCAGACGGGCTTCACGGCTACCGATGGCAGTTTTGACGCAACAGCCGGAAGAACCCTGACGGCCGATGCAGCGTCGATCAATGACCTGCAGGTATCCCTTGGCAATGGAAGTATCGTCGAGTTCGACCAGACCGCGGATGGAACCTACGCCGGTATCATGAGCGGCAGCGGTTCGCTGACCAAGACCGGCACCGGCACGCTGACGCTCAGCGGCGCGAACACCTATAGCGGCGGAACGACGGTAACAGCAGGAACGCTGATCGGAACAACCGCCAGCTTGCAGGGTGCAGTTACGAACAACGCCGCGGTTGTCTTCGACCAGGCTGCAGCCGGCACCTATACCGGCATAATGAGCGGCAGCGGCACGCTGAGCAAGACCGGCACGGGTGCGCTGACGTTGTCAGGAACAAATACGTACAGCGGGGGGACGACGGTGACAGCAGGAACGCTGATCGGAACAGCAACCAGCTTGCAGGGTACAGTTACGAACAACGCCGCGGTTGTCTTCGACCAGGCTGCAACCGGCACCTATACCGGCATAATGAGCGGCAGCGGCACGCTGAGCAAGACCGGCGCGGGCGCGCTGACGCTCACCGGCGCCAACACCTACAGCGGCGGAACGACCGTCTCGGGCGGGACGCTCGTCGGCAACACCACGAGCCTGCAGGGAGACATCGCCAACAACGCCGCCGTTGTCTTCGACCAGACCGCGGATGGAACCTACGCCGGTATCATGAGCGGCAGCGGTTCGTTGACCAAGACCGGCGCAGGCGCATTGACAGTGAGCGGTAATAACACGTATACCGGAACCACAACACTCTCCGCAGGAACGCTCAACCTGACCGGTCAGCTTTGCGGAGACGTTATTGTTGACGGCGGTACCTTTATGGGAACCGGAACTATCGCCAACAATTGCAATCTGACCATAAACAGCGGCGGTTCATTTGCACCCGGAGCAAGTATCGGTACGACCACCGTTACCGGTGATTACATCCAGAACGCCGGTTCCACACTTGAAATCGAAGTGCTGAAGCAGAGCGACAACTCTCTGAGCAGCGATCTCCTCGACGTAACCGGCAACGCCACTCTGGAATCAGGCAGCACGATCACCGTCACCGATCTTACTCCTGCCGGTCGTTTCATTACCACAGGCGACGCCTTCACGATCATCACCACCGGAGGAGGCGTCACCGATAACGGTGCCGCGGTGACGGATGCCTCGGCCGTTCTGAGCTTTGCCGGTTCAGTCAGCGGCAACGATTACCTCCTGACGGCCACGAGAAGTTCGTTCGCCTCGAATGCTCTCAGCGATAATGCGTCATCTCTTCTGGGAGCCATCGATGCGGATATGAGCTCCCCGTCATTTACAAGCGACACCGCATTCATCAACGCGCTTTCCAGCCTGACTGTCGCGCAATTAAACAACGCCGCCGAGCAGCTCAGTCCCGTTACGCACGCCAATGCATCCCTGCTGTCGATGAACATGAACCGGCAACTGTCCTCCAGCACGAACGTGTATCTGAGAGCCAGGCGGCATAACATGCCGCAGGTGCAGATGCCGGACCTCCTGGCAGCCGACAGTGATCTGCTCCTTGCCGATGCGTCCGACAACCCCGCGCTTCTGGGCTCCATCATCAGAGAAACCGAAAAAAGAAGGCAGCAGACCGAGCGGGCCCGGGGGACGAGCTACTTCATCAGACCGGTCGGTACGTTCTACACCCAGGACGCAACCGGTGACCTCGTGGGTTTTTCCGCTAAATCGGTCGGTGCACACGTTGGTTACGACAAACGCGTCACCGATCATTTCATCGCGGGGATAGAGGGAGCATGCACGTATGCCTCCATCGATTACGATTACGATCTCGGAGAAGCCGATGTTCACAGTTTCAAACTCGGCACGTACGGCACCTACTTCAACGGCGACTGGTTCATCGACGGTTCCGCTACGCTGGGTTATCATCGTAACGACACCGAGCGCACGATCGCCTTCGGCGGCATCGACAGAACCGCCAAAGCTACCTACGATGCACACGAGCTCAGCGCTTCCCTCACAGCAGGCGTCGACCTCCATTACGACGGATGGACCCTCACCCCGTCAACATCGGTGCACTATACGTACTACCGGAGCGAAAGCTTCCGGGAACGCAACGCCGGTTCAGCCGGACTGCGTGTCGATGCCAATACCCAGCAGTCGCTGCTCGGTAAACTGGGACTTCACCTGCACCGGGTGTCCACCCTGGCCGATGTGAACATCGTTCCTGAAGTTTTTGTCGGCTATGCGCATCAGTTTATCGATGAAGAGCCGTTTGAAGCACGTTTTGTCAACGGGGTGACGAAATTCTCGACCGATGTCGACAGCGGCCGGGACAACAGTGTCTACTACGGTGCCGGCCTGTCGGTCCTGCTGTCGGACGATGTCTCGGCTTTTGTACGCTATGAAGGCGAAAGCTATTCGGGCAACAGGACAAACAGCTTCGACCTGGGTCTGACGATGTTTCTGTGAAACTGAAGGACGCCTCTGCAAACGTATTGCGCGTCTCGATCAGCTAACGACCTCTTCCTTAAGATTTCTCTTGTCTTACACACCAACACCAGTTCGGGCAGCCACAGGGGGCTGCCCCTACGGTTCAGCAATTCCCCGACATCCTCACTGCCCATTCGACCCCGATTTCCGATTACCCCAACGCTCTACTTTTGACCTTCGACCTTTACTTTTTGACTCACTGTGGACTGCCGACTGAAGCCTGCCGATGAATTCGGCAATAACGGGTAATGGCGATAGCGGTCGTTGCGTAACCGTGAAAGATGGATTTTTTTATTTTTATACTTTTTTTGTGCTTTTTTTATACTTTACAAATGTAAGCGGACAGAAAAGCAGCCCCATGTATTGACTGCCGGTTACACCCCAGATGTTGAGGCACTCCTCCCATCCTTTCCGGTGCCCGACTCGTACGTCATCTCTATGTGTATAAACATCTTGTAGTACATCTGTTCAGCTGTGCCTTGTTTGTGCCCTGTTTTTTTAGGACTCTGCGGTATCGTCGTATCAAGCGGTATTCGTTGTATGGTTTGTATTACTTTATTTTTACTCAAATCGCCTCTTGGTTGTTTGATTGAAAGAGGTTTATTCAAACCGTTAAATTGAGGAGGAAAGGTCCCATGTCAAAAACTATAAACATCGATGTTATGTTCGACACCGTGACCATCGAATCGGATTACGGCGGCGGTGGCACTGCTGATAACCCGATCGGTCTTCGGCATGAAGATGCCTGGATGGTGGCTCAAAAAAATGTTGTGGACGGCGGACAGGCTACGGCCGATCTCGTTGTGAAAGCAATGGTGAACGACTACATCCAGTGGCGCGCCGAATCCCTGAGCGGGAACACGGATCAAGCGGCGATTATTTACAAGATCGCCCAATTCAGTGGCGACGTAGTTACGAGTGACGTGGAAATGCGGGTATCCTATCCCCCCACTCCCATCCCCAATCCCCACAACCCTACAAGTTACAATGCCGTGGAAACCCAGGCGGACGTCCACTTGAGTTGTGAGGTGCTGCGAACGGGTACCGAAGGCTACCAGGTTTACTTTTATATCGTAAACAAGGATGAGTATACCGGAGAACTCAAGACCTTTGGATATTATTACTGGGATCCGACGATCAAGGTCATTGGGTGAGGCGCGGATACAACAGGATAATCAACCACTCACGCTTCCTGCATGAGTGGTTGATTGTTTATTTATGGTGGACAAGGATGAGTATATGCCGATGATTATCGATATTAAGACGGTATTGGACACAGCCCTGTTTCGGCAACGTCATGCGAATCCAAGCCAAAACCCTCATGCTCCGACAGAGATCGAGCCGGAAGAGGCTTTTGTGGTAGTGATTCCAAGACGGAATGTGTGCAGACATGCATCGGACAAGCTGGAGCTGGTTGCCGGAAAGGGAGATGTACTTCGCTGGCATGTCAGTCTCGCGGCCGGAGACAGGTTTCATGTGATTCTCTACAAGATCATTGCCGATCCGGCTGACGTTCAACTGACAACCGTTCCGGAGATAGTTGTGACGAGCCATGTATTCCCTGTCCCCGACACGGCGGATCCGACGCGATATGCTGAATCGCAACGTGTCGATACCTGCTTCCGCTGCAAGGTAAACGGATATGGCAGACAGTACCGCACGTTGCTGTTTTACATTGTTGAGCGGAGCGATGTCGATGGTAACCTCGATACTGTGGGATATTTTTCCTGGAAGTCAATGCTCGTTATTCGGGAACCTCAAGGCTGTTGATACGGTTCATTCTCGGGTTTCAACCCCATTTATGACAAAACCGCACTCCCGGCATCTGTTTCCTTCCGCGGATTGGATTTTTTATCGTGTTCATAGCGCTCGGCGAGCCCCTTTACAATAAAGGGCATCTCTATGTATTTATTCCGCGCTTCAATTGCTGCGTTGTCCCGACGAGTCGGGATCAAAATCCTCATCCCGACGTGTCGGGACTCCGGTTTCGAAGTTTATCCCGACTATCGGGGCCTCATGATAATCAAGTGTCCAAAGGTGTGAGGAGAACGGAGCGGGGTAGTAGCCGGAAAGCATGGATGAGCCTGTGGATCTCCTTCGCTTTTTTTCATTCGGGTGCTGGAAGACGCTTTGGTTTTCGAGATCGGTTATGACAGGTGGCCGATGCTGAGAGAGAGTAACGTTTACCGGGACAGATTTTTGCTGAGATTGCCGGAGAAGGGTATTTTCCGGTATGTGTAATAATATGAAAAAGATTCTGCCACCGGTTTTATTTGTCATCTGCATAGCTGTCATGGCGGGACTCTGGTGGCTGTTTCCCGTTGCGCGGTTTATTGCATTTCCGATGAATCTGATCGGTATCCTTCCCCTGGCGGCGGGGCTGGCGATAGCCAAGCACGGTTCCAACCTCTTTGAAAAAGCGGGAACGAATATCGAGACATTTAACGATCCGGACATACTGGTTACCGATGGTATCTATCGGATAAGCCGGAACCCGATGTATCTCGGTTTTCTCGTGGCTCTGCTCGGGGTGGCTGTCATGCTCGGAAATTTTTCGTCGATCCTGGTCGTCGTCGTTTTTTTTGTGGTGACGGACCGCTGCTACATCGCCTTTGAAGAGGATGCCATGGCCAAGGCATTTGGTGACCGTTATGTGGAGTACAAAGCGAAAACGAGGCGCTGGCTGTAAACAGAGCACGGTAATCGGGCCTGACCCGCCCCATACCTGTTGCTACTCTTTCGCTTCGTGATTCCGGTTGTTCCTTCCGGCGATTTTGAGATACCAGTAGTCGAATACGCCCGAGAGGAGGATCAGCAGGCCGAAAATGCCTCCCAGAGGAATTATCAGCATGTAGAAGCTGCCGACCACCCCTTTGAAGAGCCTGCCGTTATGAAGTTCGAACAGAAAATTCCAGAGGGGCATCCTGTAGTGCCGCCGGATCTGTTCGGGCATGGCGAAGAGATCGGTTTTCCGGTTTTCCTTCGTATCGCTTATGCCTTTGTAGTGACCTACAATGTATTCGTCACCGTCAGGGGAGACGATATAGCCGCCGACCAGCGTCGAAGCAGGCCTGCCGGGTCGTGAAGGATTCTTCGACTGCATCACGGAACTGATCCCGTTTGTTTCCGGCTCGAACCGTTCCAGGCCTCCGAACGATCCCACAAGCCAGACTCCCGGTTCTTCTTCTTCGAAAACCGTTGCGCCCATTGCAAAGATGCGCACGGGTAACGTTTCCTTGCGGAAGGGCTCTCCGGCGAGCGTGCCGGTCCAGATGCCGTCAGTGCAGTCAAGTACGATCCGCTGCCGGGCCGAGTCATAGAACGCGTTGCGGATCTTGCCTTTCCAGGGATTGCTGTCGTGTAACGCCGGATAGTAGCTTTTCGGGAGTTCGGCACCGGCGATGACCATCATCAGGGGAGGGCGCAGAAAGGTGCCCGTGAAAGCTATGACGACCAGCACGAAGGATGCGTACCATCCCAGGGTGTTGTGATACCTGAAGAAGAAACGGCGGTTTTTTTTGTCGGTCGGCCGTGCCGGGCGGTTGCTTCTTTTGTATCGCCATTTCCATTTTTTCGGGTAATACCAGATGTAGAATGCCGAGACGCACAGGAACAGCATGACGATTCCCGCTGCGTCCCAGAGCAGTTTTCCCGGCAACCCCCAGATGCTCCCGTCGTGCAGCTCGAGAAAAACCCGGATCATGGAGACGTGCTCTTCTTCGGTTGCCCTCTCGGGGAGGCGTTTTTCGAAGAGCGGATTCGATCCGAGAGGGGCGACGTAGAAGCCGGATTTCGCCGCAAGCACCAACCGGTTTTCGGCGCGGACGATTTTAAGAATCGGCACGGAAGCGTCGGGAAGGGGGACTTTGCGCCATGTCGAGTCTTCGAAGTCATATTTCAGAAGACCGCCGTTCGTTGCGGAAAGCAGCAGCCGCAGTTCGCTGTCGAAAAAAAGGTGGTTGGTGCGCTTTTTCCATGCAGCCACAGGGAACTCGCCCGCCATGAAAGGCGAGAAGTTCACGCCTCTGTCCGTTGATCTGTAGATGCCCTGGTTTCCGTATGCGATCAGTGTGTCGCGGCCTTCGCCCGTATAGACGATTCCCTTGAGCGTCCTCCGGTTCCAGTTATCGGGATGGTAGTGTTTCGGGACCAGCCACTGCGGCACGGAGAAGTTCCTGAGCAGTTCCGGGTGGTTCAGCATTACGCCTGAAATCGACATCCATGCAAAGAAGAGCAGCAGGATCAATCCGGGGTACTTGTGTATCCACCTGCTGGTTCTGTAAAGTCTGCTTTCCTTTCTCACAGGTTTGTAGTTCGTACTTAAAAAACTTTTTTCCGGCGGTTCCCGGTCTTTCGGGAGCGGGCGGGTGTTTTCGCTTCCGCCTCCGGTAAGATACAGCTTGTTTTTATTTCGACTAAGTATAACAGGCCCGATCGGGGTCGACCCGGCCGGCCTGTCGAGATCGGAAACGATTCCGGAGCGTGCTGATTTGTTGAATTGCTGATGCGTTGAACTGTCTTGCAGGGATGTTTACGGACACAGTGCAAGGGTGTTCGGATGAGTCGGGATACGCCGGTATCGATGAAGCGTGAGGCGGGGGCAGTGACGAGTGACGTCGCGCCGGCTGGGCCGGGCGCTTGGTGACGACGCCCGCTCTCGCGGGCTTAGTGACGAGGGGCGACACCTGGACTTCGTCGGGTTTGGTGACCAGTTGGGGAAAAGATGGATTTCCGATTCCGATACCGACGGCGAACCCCGATGTTCATCTTTCGGGAATCGGGGTCGGGATCGGGTTTCGGGATCGAAAAGGGAGTCAGTCGGCAGCCGGCAATTTAGGAGTGGTCGATTCCCGATGCCGAAGCACTTGTTACTAAGCCCGACGAAGTCCGGGCGCCATCACTAAGCCTGACACAGTTAGGCGTCGTCACCAAGTCCGGCAAGGCCGGACAACGTCACTATTTCAGGACGGGACACGGTTGCCGACGGGTTGGAGGATTTGAGTAAAGTCGTTAATTTGCATTGCAAATGCAGTGCGTTTCTGAAAAAGAAAAGAACAATGCGATGAAAAGTGAGTCGTTACCTTCACTTCGTGTCGAACCGGAGCTTCGCAAGACAGCCGAAGCGGTGCTGGAAAAGGGGGAAACCCTTTCGGCGTTCATTGAATCGTCGGTTCGGACTGCTATTGAAATGAGGCTCAACCGGAAAGAGTTCATTGCGAGAGGACTTGCATCGCGCGACCGTGCCAGGGAAACCGGGACGTACGTCGAGGCGTCTCTTGTTCTCGAAGAGTTGCAGGGCATGCTTCGCAAAGCCGGAAAACGGTCGTCGTGAAATTCAGGCTGCGGTTTACCCCGGAAGCGAAGAGCGATCTGGTCCGTCTCTATGCGTTTCTTCTCGAAAAAGATTTACACGCGGCCGAAGAGGCGCTCGATGCCATTCGGCGCGGCATGGATATGCTGCGTCGCTTTCCGTTCAGTTGCAGAAAAGCGACACCCGAAACACCGTTTCTGCGCGAACTACTGATATCGTTTGGAAGCTCGGGGTATGTCGCCCTTTTCGAGATTGAAGACGATCGAACGATTACCGTTATTGCCGTTCGCCACCAGCGAGAGGATGATTTTATGTAATTCCGCCGGTGACATGATGCGAGTTGTAGGGGCAGGCCCCTGTGCCTGCCCGTGTGTCCCTATATTTCCCACGGATGGCGGGATGTACACGGATTTGCTTTCCGGGCTCTACGTGATGTTCTTGCCGCGAGGTTACGATTCCTTTCGATAATGGTATATTTTACTTGAATATTTCTTCCGATTCTTCACGGGTAAAAAAGGAGGTTCCATTGAACTGGTATCTGGAGGCCTGGAAAAAATACGCTGTCTTCAACGGCAGATCGCGAAGGAAAGAGTACTGGTACTTTATCCTTTTCAACCTTCTGGTCAGCATGCTCCTGGGGTTTATCGACTCCATGACGGGCATGTACAGCTTCGAAGCCGGCATCGGACTTCTGAGCGGCGTCTACACGCTTGCCATCATCGTTCCGGGCATCGCCGTAGGAATCCGGCGCCTGCACGACACCGGGCGGAGCGGCTGGTGGCTGCTCATCGGACTGATACCGTTTGTCGGCGCGATCGTACTCATCGTTTTCTGCGTTCAGGACAGCCAGCCGGGAGAGAACGAGTACGGCCCGAATCCGAAAGAAGTTATGGCATAGTTGCAGATAGATGCAGGTCTATGTCTTGAAGATGAACATTCTGCCCATGGGCGTGATGTTCGGCGGCACCATCGCCGAGGTGATGGGTATCGCCGTGAAGGATGTCGGTGAGATGTTCAACAATCTTCTCACCCCACGATCAAACTCCCCACATACTCCTTCAGCGACGGATTGGCGGGGTCGGAGAAGAAGGCCTCGATAGCGTCGGCGACGATTTCACCGATGTCGGGGTCGACGAAGTTCATGGTCCCGATCTGGATGGCCGAGGCTCCGGTGAGCAGGAACTCCATTGCGTCGGAAAACGAGCCGATCCCTCCCATGCCCACGACCGGGATGTTCACGGCGTTGTAAACCTCCCACGCTTTTGCGAGCGCGACCGGCTTGATCGCGGGACCGGAAAGTCCTCCGGTGACGTTTTTCAGGAGGGGTTTTTTCGTTTTGTAGTCCACGGCCATGCCGACCAGCGTATTGATCAGCGAAACGGAATCCGCTCCGGCGTCCTCGGCGGCTATGGCGATGGCGCTGATGGAGGTGACGTTCGGGGTGAGTTTCACCATCAGATGGCGGTCGGTGATCGCGCGCAGCTTCGAGACGATCTCGTAGGTCGCGGTGCTGCTTACGCCCATGATCATGCATTCGCCCTTGACGTTCGGGCAGGAGAGGTTGATTTCGTAGCCTTCGATGCCTTTGCAGCCGTCGAGGCGCTCGACCACCGTGCAGTAGTCATCGATGCATTTTCCCGCGACGTTGACCACGATGGCGGTGTCGAGCCCCTGCAGGAACGGGATTTTCTCCTCCACGAAGCGGTCGAGGCCGACATTGGCGAGGCCGATGGCGTTGAGCATGCCGCAGGGGGTTTCGGCGATGCGCTGGGGAGGATTGCCCGCGCGCGGTTCGGGGGAGATGGCTTTCGTGACGATGCCGCCGATCCTGTCGAGGTTGCAAAGCTTGTCGAGCTCTTCGCCGTAGGATACCGTACCCGATGCGAGAAGGACCGGGGAACGGAGGTCGAGTCCGCGTCCGAGAGAGACCCTGGCGTTAGTGGTTGCGTGCTGTTCCGAAGGTTTTGACATGCTGATCGAATGCTGAGGTTGTCCGGGTGTAATGTAAGAAAACACCCTCTTTTTCGCATGTTGTTTCGATCATTTTCAGCAGTGTCGCCGGTTCGGATCGGCCGATGACCGGTCCGGCTGCACGACATCGTGCAGCCGGAGGGCATCCCGGGAGAGGTTACCGTAAAACCTGTTCCCGTGAACGGAGCCTACCCTTTCAGGTAGTAGCGCACGGCGTACTCCCTGACCATGCGGTGGGTATTGTAGACCGGAGCGACGGTGGCTATTGCGTTGCGGACCTTTTTGAGCCAGGTTACCGGGAGGTTTCGCTCGTCGCGCTCGTAGAATGTCGGGATGATCTGGTTTTCCAGAATGTCGTAGAGCAGTTCGGCGTCGTGACGGTCCTGCTCTTCCTGGTTGTCGAACTGTTCGCCGCTACCGATCGACCAGCCGTTCTCCCCGTTGTAGGCCTCGGGCCACCAGCCGTCGGGGATGCTGAAGTTCAGCCCGCCGTGCAGCGCGGTTTTCTGCCCGGAGGTGCCGCTGGCTTCCATAGGGCGTACCGGGTTGTTGAGCCAGACATCGACGCCGGAGATCATCCGCTTCGCGACGCCGAGGTTGTAGTTTTCGAGGAAAATGATCTTTCCCCTGAACTGCGGCAGCCGGGCGTTTTCCACGATCTGCTGGATATAGTGCTTGCCCGCGTCGTCGTGGGGGTGAGCCTTGCCGGCGAAGATGATCTGCACGGGCATGTTCGGGTTGCTGATGATCCGCGTCAACCGCTCGATGTCGGAAAAGATCAGGGGTGCGCGTTTGTAGGTGGCGAAACGCCGTGCGAATCCGATGGTGAGCACATCCGGCGAAAGGGGATTTTTAGCCGACTTCGACGAATCCATCTCCATGTGGGTCGCATGGGCGTGCTGATGGAAAAGCTGGTTGGAGAGGTAGCGGTAGACGAAGTCCACGAGGTTGCGTTTGAGGTGGTAGCGCAGGCACCAGAGTTCCTCGTCGCTAACCCTCGAGAGCACTTCCTCGGCGGCCTCGGTCGATGCCGTCAGCGTATCTATGCTGTCGGTGTGGTTCCTCCAGAACTTTTCGGTATAGCCGCTGCTCCAGCTTGCGGCATGCACACCGTTGGTGATATGGCCGATCGGCACCTCGTCCGGAGATTCCGCCGCGTAGATGTGCCGCCACATGTCCCGCGACACTTCCCCGTGCAGCTTTGAGACGCCGTTGGCGCTCCTGGAGAGATTCAGTGCAAGCACGGTCATGGTGAAGAGCCCGTTCGGCTGCGAGGGGTCCTCGGAACCGAGTTTCATGAAATCGTCGAAATCGATATCCGAGCCCGCAAGGTAGCGGTCGAACGAGTAGTGCATCATCTCCCGTGAAAAACGGTCGTGACCTGCGGGGACGGGGGTGTGGGTGGTGAAGACGCACTGTTCCCTGACGTTTTCTTTCGCTTCTTCGAGCTGTCGGCCCTGTGCAAGCTCCCTGCCGAGCAGTTCTGCCGTGAGAAAAGCCGAATGCCCCTCGTTCATGTGGTAGGCCGCCGGTTCGACTCCGAGCGCCTTGAGCAGCCTGACGCCTCCGATGCCGAGCACGATCTCCTGGTTGATGCGCATGTTCTGGTCGCCGCCGTAGACCCGTGAACAGATATCCCGATAGTGGGACTCGTTAGCCGGGATGTTGGTGTCGAGCAGATAGAGCTTCGCCCTGCCGACGGAGACGCACCACGCCTGGGCGTAGACCTCACTCATGGCGATGGGGACTGTAATCACGAGGTCCTTGCCGTCCGGGCCGACGACTTTTTCCATGGGGACGCTTTCCGGATACTGCAGCGGATAGTCCTCCACCTGCCACCCGTCCTGGTTGAGGTACTGCCGGAAGTATCCTTCCTTGTAGAACAGGGTGATTCCGATGAAGTTGATGCCGAGGTCGCTCGCCGATTTGAGGTGGTCGCCCGCCAGCACGCCGAGACCGCCGGAGTAGATCCGAACGCTCTCGTGGATGCCGAACTCGGCGCTGAAGTAGGCTACCGGGTTTTCAACCAGTGAGGGCGTGTTCGTGGCGGCCCAGGTGTCGGTATCGGCAAGGTATTTCTCGAAACGCGCGCTGACCCGGTCGATTTTTTCGCCGAATTCGCAGTCGATGCGGGCGAGCAGTTCGTCGTTCGAGATGTGATGGAGCAGCTCGATCGGGTTGTGGTTCACTCTTTCCCAGAGGAGAGGGGAGAGTTCCTTGAACAGTTCTTTCGCTTCCGTGTCCCACGACCACCAGAGGTTGCGGGAGAGGTTTTTCAGGGCGGCTATTTTCTGGCGCATGGATAAGCTGTGAATAAGTATTTGAAAGTCTTCGAACGTCTTGGCCGGAGGGTGAAGAGTGTGTCTTCCCCGAAAGCTTTTGCGATAGTGATGCGTGAATCGCTATTTTAAACGGCGGTAATTTACAGCTTATCCAGCTAAAATCTAAGAGCGCCGTTTTGAGTAGCAAAAGCGTTACAATCGCCCACTTCTCCGACCTCCATCTGTCCGGAAAACGCGAGCGGCGCCGGATTGCGTTTCTCGAAAAACTGCTTGCCTCGATCGAGCGCGCGGGGTGCGATCACATCGTCATAACCGGGGACCTCGTCGATACCGCCGATCCGGCGGAATGGGCGCTCGTCAAAGAGATACTGCAGGACGCGGGATGGTTTTCGTGGGAAAGGGCGAGCGTCATTCCCGGAAATCACGACCTGACGAACATCGAGGAGGAGATGCGCTTCTACAATGCATTCAACCCCGACCCGAACGCCCGCAAGCGCCGCCTCCACAAAAAAATTTCGGAGTTCTGCACACTTTTCCGCGAGCTGATCACAGGGGACGAACGCGTGGCGGGGTTTCCCTATATCAAATCGATCGACTACGGCAGCCAGGTGATTTCGCTGGTCATGGTCAATACGGTTTGGCCGTGGATGAATCTGGAAAACCCTCTCGGTGCAAGGGGATACGTGAACCCCGCTGAACTCGAAGCTTTGCGGGATCCTTCGGTCGTCGGGGCGCTGAAAGACAGCTTCGTCATCGGGGTTTTCCATCACGCGTGCAGGATCTATGAAACCGGCGTGCCGATCGACCAGGCATTCGACTGGACTATGGAACTGAGGAACCGCGAGGAACTGCTCGGCACAATGGGGACGATCGGGGCGCGTCTGTTACTGCACGGGCATTTTCACCGGTTTCAGTCTTACATGGCCGGAGGTATCCGGGTCGTCAACGGCGGCAGCTTCCGTTACGATCCGGAAAGGTACAATGAGATCACCATCCGTGAGGACGGGAGCTTTTCGCAGAGGTTCGTCGATCTGTGAGGGAACTGTTGGCCGACTGGACAAGAGGTCTCGGCCGTAACGAAGCAGTAGCGAAAAAACCCCGGCGAAACCCGGGGTTTTTTTAATCGTTGTGCAGGCCGCTCTTACTCCGAACCGCGACGGGCGAGCTGGCGGTCGAGCATCAGAAGGGACTGGCCTTTGTCTCCGGCCATTTTCAGGGTCTGGAGGATTTCCGAAGCCGACGCTTCCTCTTCCACCTGCTCGTCGATGAACCAGTGGAGCATAACCTGCGAAGCGTAGTCTTTTTCCTTTACGGCTTTTTCATAGAGTTTATTGATCGAGGCCGTAACGGAACGCTCATGATTCAGAACCTGTTCGAAAAGTGCGGTGGGCGAGGCGAAATCGGCGGGCGGTTTGGCCAGTGCTCCAAGCTCCACTCGTCCGCCCCGCTCGTTGACGTATTTGTAGAACTTCATGCCATGCCCGACTTCCTCTTTCTGCTGCTGTTTCATCCAGTGAGCGAATCCGGGAAGGTTCATGGATTCGGAGTAGGCGGCCATCGAAAGGTAGAGATGTGCCGAGTAGAACTCCTTGTCGATCTGCTCGTTGAACGCTTTCTGAAGGGTTTTGCTTAGCATGAACGGTGACTCCTTTTCATTGTTTGCGTTGCTGTAAGTCCGGAACTATCCGGATGATGTTTACCCTACAACCGGGAGGAACCATAAAATGTTTCCCTATAGCCGTTTTCGAGCGGGGGTTTGCTAAAAAAGCCGGAAACCGGCGGTTTTTCCATCGACGAGAACCAGCTTTGCCGGGGAATTCTCCTTGCTCCGGCGGTAACCGATTTTCCACAGATGGGCGATGTCCCTTTTCCGGTAAAGGCTGCAGACATAGTCCGCGGTGTAGCCGTTGTGGACAAGATCACCCGGTTGGGCGTGGACGGAGCCGAATGCCTGTTTCGTGGCGGTTTGCTTGAATTCCTCCGTTCCACCGGTGCGGAATGCGTCGTAGCCGTTGTCGGCGATTACCTGCATGAGTTGGGAGAGGGCCGCACTTTCGGCCTTTTTCTTGTCCGCCGCATACGCTGAAGAGACCGGGAAAAGCCCCGAAAGGCCTGCAAGAATGATGGAGATGGGTGCAAAACATAAAAGGTCGCCTGGGGGAAGCGACCTTTCACGTGGGGAGAGTTGTCACCGGTCCGGCAACGAAGACCGGCGACCGGGTTTACTGGAGCTGGCCCTGGATACCGGCGACCCAGCTGCCGATTCTGTCGGGCGTCATGTCGTCCTGATTGTCCGCGTCGAGCGCCAGGCCGACAAAGTAACCGTCTACGACCGCCGTCGAGGCGCTGAAGTCGTAGCCGTCGGCAGGCCAGGCGCCGATGGGCTGCCCACCGCGCTCAACGACTTTCTCATAGATCGTGCCCATTGCATCGAGGAAAACATCCGCATAGTTGACCTGATCGCCGAGGCCGAAAAAGGCGACGGTTTTGCCGGTGAGATCGAGCTCGTCGAAACCCGGCAGAAAGTTTTCCCAGTCGCTCTGGAGCTCTCCGAAACCCCACGTCGAAGCGCCGAGGATGATGTTGTCGTAGGAGAGGAGAGACTGCGCGTCGCATTCGGAAATATTGTGAAGAACGACGTTGCCTTCGCCGAGTTGCGCTGCGATCATGGATGCTGCGTTTTCCGTGTTGCCGGTTTCCGAACCGTAAAACAAACCGATTGTTTTCATGAGGATGTTTTTTTCTTTGTTGTTGATGTTGTTTGATGTATCGCTGTTGTCAGCTTTTTCTGTTCGCGTGCCCTACAAGTGCCTCGATATTGAGCGCTTCTGAAGAGCCCTGCTGTATGGCTGTGTTAAACTCGTCGAAGTCCCCCGCATCCACGGTGATGGTTACCATGCCGACCATGAGTTTCATGGGTTTGTTCTCGTAGATGACGGGGTCGGTTTTTCTCATCTCGTCCCATGCGTAACACTCCTCCATGATGTGGAAAAGCGTTTTCTTGGGTATGGTCAGCATAACATACTTGTAGTGAAGATGAAAATGACCGCAGTGGCATTTCCTTAACAGCGTGGTCTGGTGTCTGCAATGGTGATCGTTGTTCCTGTGTTCCTTCATAGTCTTCCGGTTGATGGTTTGTACAATTAAATTAGACAAAATATAAATACTGCCGGGTTTCCTTCAAAATTTTTTTGTCCTCGTCTTCCCGGCTGCGCGCCTCTGGAGATATGGCGGCGGAAAGCGGCTTTCAGTAGATAGAGAAATCGATCGGAACGGTCAACGTGATCTGGCCGAGCCCGTATCGGGTGGGCGGGGGCAGCGGAGCCGATTTTTTTACGGCATCCATAGCGGCATTGTCGAGCGCCCGATATCCTGAGGACGAGCGGATGACGGCAGAGGTTATCATGCCGTTCGGCGCTATGCCGAGCACGACGACCGCCGTGCCTTGATGGTTCATGCGCATGGAGGGGCGCGGGTAAAACTTGTTGCGCTCAATTTGCGCCCGAACGATTCCGGGGTAGTTGAGCATGTCCGAGGACCCGGACGACGCCGAGGTTGAAGGCTGTTCCGGTTCTCCCAGGCCTTCAGTCTCCACGGGTTGCGGCTTCGTCGTTTCGTCCGTTTCCTGCGGCACCGTTTTGTCGACTCTGCGGGATTTTCTTTTTCTGACCGGGCGAGCGACCTTTTTTTTCTCCGGCGGCGGAGCCGGTTTCAGGTTGTTTTCGGGCGTCTCGCTCGGCTGAGAAAACGACTGCATGCTGACCCGGAGTTTTCCGGGGTTCCTGCTCCGGACGTTTTCAACGGAGAACGGTTTGAAGAAGAGAAGTGCGGCATGAAGAGTGAATGCCACCGAAAACGCAAAAAAACGGATGTACTTACCTGTCACGTCACTCCTTCTCCCGGGTGATGATCGAAATGTTCTGTGCCCCCGCTTTTTTCGCAACGTCCATCACGCGTACGGCCAGGCCGAACTCGACGCTTTTGTCGGCGGCGAGACAGACGGCTTTTTCTTCGGACTCCCGGCCGAGCTCCTGCACGAGGGCGGTCTGCAACTCATCCATGGTGACGGGGGACTGATTCAGCGTCAGCTCTCCGTCACCCTCGATGCTTATCACGATCTCCTGGTTTCTCTGGGGTACGCAGCTTTCGGCTTCCGGCAGTTCCAGCGGCAGAACCGGTCTCGCATAGATCGAGGTGAGCATGAAAAATATCAGCAGGAGAAAAACCACATCGATCATCGGCGTGAGGTCGAGCGCTTTCTTTTCCTGGCGCGGGTTATGGAAATCGATCATGCCTATGTTCCCAGATGTTTCATGAGGTTGGAACCGAAGTGCTTCATTTGAAATGAAAACGCGCGAACCCTCTCTTCGAGAAGATGGTGCGCGATCATGGCGGGAATGGCCACCCCGAGCCCTGCCGCCGTCGTCAGCAACGCTTCCCAGATACCTCCGGCCAGCATCGAGGGTTCGACCGACCCGCCTGCCCCGGCGACCTGCTGAAACGCATCGACCATGCCGAGAACCGTGCCGAGAAGCCCCATCGGCGTGGCGATCCGGCTTATCAGTTCGATCAGGTTGAGGTTTTTTTCCAGCCGCTTGAGCTCTGTTGTGCCCGCAAGGATGATCTCTTCTTCAAGGATCTCCTTTTTCTCACCGGCATGTCTCAACCCCTCGGCAAGGATCGCCGAGACGGGCCCGGGAGATATTTCGGCCAGTTGCAGCGCTTCGTCCAGCCGATTTTTTTCAATGAGGCCGTGAACGGTCCCCGGCGCGTCCCCGGCGCGTCCCGCCCGGAAAAAATGAATTGATCTCTCGATGGTGAAGGCTACGGCCAGAATAGAGCAGGCGAGAAGCGGATACATCATCGGTCCGCCCGCTTCAAAAAAGTACAACATACAAAGAAGGAATTAGAGGGCACCTCTATGTATCTATTCCGCGCTTCAATTGCTTCGTTGTCCCGACGAGTCGGGATCGAAATCCTCATCCCGACCTGTCGGGACTCCGGTTTTGAAGTTCATCCCGATTGCTATCGGGACTCCGTTCGCCGTGCACTTGAATCGCTCATGACAATACATAGAGTTACCCTGGATTTGCCGAAGGGTGGAGAAATTGTTTTCAATAATTTTAAATTAATCGTTAATTGGACAAAATAAAATCAGACTTTCCAATTGAAAAGAACTTCTTATTTCGTCATGAGAAAAACGCTTGGTTTCCTTTTGCTTTACGGATTTGTTCTGTCTTCTCCGCTTCACGCCGCCGATATCCCGAAAAAGGCCTATATGGAGGAGATGGTCGTCACGGCGACTCTGACCGAAACGCCGCTCAGCGAGATTCCTGCCGCGGTCGAGGTCATCGAGAGCGAAGAGATCGCTGCAATGGGCGCTACGACTCTGCATCAGGTGCTTACCGAGGCGCAGAGTGTCAATCTCGAGGTTGTCAGCGGTCGACAGAGTACCGCGCGGCTGCGTGGGTTGAGCAGCAAAAACACACTGGTCATGATCGACGGAATGAGGCTGCCTTCAGGTTTTCAGGACAGGATCGATCTTGGTGAAATAGCCGCAGGATGGATAGAGAGAATAGAGATTGTCAGGGGTCCCGCTTCAGCGCTTTATGGCAGCGATGCTGTTGGGGGCGTGGTCAACATCATTACCAGGAAACCGACCGAAGAGACAGAAGCATGGTTTACTGCCCAGTATGGAGCAAACACTGATGGAGAGGCGGACGACACCTCTTTCGATGTGGGGGTTAGCGGCAGTAGCGGGAATCTTGGATATGTCGTTACCGGTTCGTTTGCCGACAAAGGCAGAGTCGATGACGATCCGTCCGACGGTTTTACGGATGCTGACGATAAAGACGTCAGGGCCGGTGCGGCAACCCTGACGTGGAGGCTTGGAGAGGCTGCCGATCTTACTTTTGGGGTTACCTATTCCGATGTCGAGCGAGAAGGGCTTCGTTTTAAAAATAAAACGGAGAATGAATGGATTAACGGATCGGAACGCTATACCGGAAGAGTTGAATTCAAAAGTGACCTGGGTGAGAACTCCTCGGTTCTGCTTCGTGCCTATCGCTCGGTTTACGACTGGGGAGTTACGCTGACGCCGTTGACGAGTGGTAGCCCGGAGGTTCATACTGTCGATCAGACAACCGACCAGTTCGAGGCGCGTTGGGCAGGTCGGGTTCCCGGGAATCAGATGGTTACGGTGGGCATCGAATATCGTACGGAAGACAGGGAGGATGACGATCTAAGCAGTGAAATAGAGAATCTCGGGATTTTTGTGCAGGATGAAGTGGCGATTACCGGGCGATTGAACGCAATTCTCGGCTTGCGGTTTGACGACCATTCGGAGTTCGGTTCGGTGTACAGCCCCAGAATAGGTGCTACGTACAAGTTGAGCGATGACTTGCGGATACGAGGCGCCTATGCGGAGGGTTTTCGTGCGCCGTCCGTATTTGAGCTCTATACGGGATCTGAATTCACTAAAAGAAGGATTCTGATACCCAATCCCGATCTTGAACCTCAAACTTCGAGTACGTGGGAAATCGGGGCCGATTTTGAAAATGATACGTTTGCTTTCTCGGTAACGGCGTTCAGAAATGATATCGAAGACATGATTGCAGAGGTGTTTACCGGCAGGTTCCAGGGTACCATACCGATCTATGATGCCGGTAATATTCCTGAAGCCATGACTCAGGGGGTGGAGCTGACCGCCAGAGTGTTTCTCGGATCGGGTTTTTCGATTGTCGATGAGCTGACGCTGCTCGAAGGCGAGAACAAAACCAGCGACGAGGAGCTGTTGTATGTTCCCGATGTGTCCAATGTACTTAAGTTGGCCTACCGGGACCCTTCTCTCGGGTTGTCCGGCAACGTCAGGGTTGTGACGCAGGGCAGTCAGTATACGACGCCGTCGGTGAAAGCCGATTCGTATACAATAGTCAACCTCTCTCTGTCAAAGGCGCTTACATCCCAGACCAGTATCTATGCCGGTATCGACAACATTTTCGATGAGAAGGCCGAGGATGGATATGGTAACGTCTATGGGCCCGGAAGTACAGGGACGTTTATCTATGGCGGAATTGGGTTGAATCTGTAAAGCAGAAGTCAGTACAGTGGATATAAAAGTTTTTTCGCGAAGTCTGATGGTGATGTCCTGCTTCGTTGGTGTGGCGACGGTGTGGGGCGCTGGTCCGGAACAGAGGGGAGCTTCCGCTGCTGAAGCGACAAATGGCGAACAGATCTACCAGCGCTATTGCAAAATGTGTCATGCGATGATGCCTCCACCGAAAATCGCTCCGCCCATCAAAGGGCTGGCGAGGCACTATCGCGAAGCGTTTTCAGAGAAAGAAGCCGCGGTTGATCATATGGTCGCGTTTATGCAGAAACCCGACCCGGCAATGTCGAAGTGTCGTCCGCAAGCGGTTGAGCGTTTCGGGCTCATGCCTGCAATGACTATTGCTGAAAACAAGCTGAGATCTGTGTCGGAATGGGTGTGGGAACAGTACGATCCGAAACTCAGACACCACCACCATGGGGAGGGGGGCGCTCATTGAAACTTATATACAAAAGGAGTTGCCCGGTATTGATCCACAAATAACAGACAGCAATGCAAAAGATCGATGAGAGCGGTTACGATACGGCTATTTTTGAGGAGCTGCAGAAATGTCTGAAAGATCTGGCTTACGGTGAAGTGATCGTTACCGTTCACGATTCGAGGGTCGTTCAGATCGAAAAAAGAGAAAAAAAACGGTTTCCACAGACAAAACAGGGCGACTGCACAGGCAGAGCTCAAAAGGATTAAATCATAAGCTGACGACCGCACCTGCGGAGGAAAGCTTGGTGTACGGGGAACAATTATGAAGTTACCGTTTAAAAACAGAAGGAGCGCTCCTCTGCTGCTGGCTTTGCTGCTGGCTGCCGGACCCGCAGGGGACGCCCTGGCGGAGCCGCACAGCGCCACCGTCGAAAAAATCATTGTCAGCGCGACAAAGACGCCGCATACACTTGGAGACGTACCGGTTGCAGCCGAGGTGATCACCCGTGAGGAACTCCAGGAAAGAAACGTCAGAACGGTACAGGAAGCGCTCGAAATAACAACCGCATTGACTGTCGAGTCAACTTCCGGCTACAATAACAGGGGGCTCATCAGTATGCAGGGGCTCGACCCACGCCATACGCTTGTTCTCATTGACGGCCAGAGGGTTCAGGGAGGTCACCAGAATGCAATGGATATTCAGCAGGTCTCGATCGAGATGATCGAAAGGATAGAGATCGTCAAAGGACCGGCCTCAGCTCTTTACGGAAGTGAAGCCGTCGGCGGCGTGATCAATATCATCACCAGGAACGCACCGAAAGAGCCGGAATTTTCCGGGTCTCTCGGCATTGGTACCAGGGGATCAGTGATCGGATCGGTTTCTGCAGGTGCCGGTACTGAAAATATAGGTGGACATATCAACTATACCTATCGGGAATCAGAAGGGATAGACAAGGATTATGATCCATATGCCGAGCATATTCTGCAGGGTACGCTGTCGTTCGATCTGTCCGATAAAGCAGATCTGAAAATCAAGCCTTACTACTCTTTTTATGAGGCTACAGCGCTGGACCCAGAGGTAACACAAGAGCGCTATGGGGTGAATACGCTGTTTTCATGGAGTCCGGATGAGCTTTCGACTATCAAGCTGAGAGGTTCCTATTTTAACTACCATCTCTTCGAAGAGGACGAATCAACCGATACCAAACTGTCCAACACTGAGTTCGAGGCAAGTTTTTCAAGACTGCTCTTCGATACGCATCTTGTGACAGGGGGTTATCAATACTGGCTCGATGATCGTGACAGTGAGTCGCAGCAGCTTTTTATCGATCAGGAACTGCACAGCATCTATCTGCAGGATGAGATCGATCTGTCACCGGTTGTCCTTGTCCTCGGCGGAAGGCTTGACATGCATGAGGATTGGGGTGAGGAGTTCAATCCGAGAGCCGCTCTCATGTACAAGGCAACCGATAAGATGACCTTCAGGGCGTCCGTCGGTACTGGATTTAAAGCTCCTTCACTTCTGAAGTTGAACGGATTCCAGCACGGCAGAATGATAGCGCATGGCAATCCTGATCTGCAACCGGAAAAGTCAGTGGGGTATCAGGCCGGTTTCGATTATCAGGTCTGTAAAGGGGTCAACGCCAATGTCTCGGTTTTCAGAAATGATATCGAGGATCTGATCGAGACTAGTGTAATCTATCCCAACATGTATTTCGACAATGTCGAAGAAGCCATGACACAGGGAGTGGAAGTCAATCTCAGGGGGTGTCTCACCGACTACATCACGGCGAGGCTCGGCTACACCTACCTCGACACCGAGGATAAACTGACAGGCGAAGATCTGTTGTATAAACCCGAACACAAACTTTCTGCCGGCATAGATTACAGATTCACAGAGATGGATGCACGATTGCACATCGAAACATTTTATACCGGAGAACGTTTATGGCGAGCGTCATCGAGGGATCCTATCGTGACGCTTGACGATTACTGGATTTTCAGCGCTACGCTCTCCAAAGAAGTAGGCGATCATGCGGAGGTGTTCGTCAAGGTTGACAATGTCTTTGATAAGGAAGATGTCGTGGACGAGTACTTTATCGACGGTAGGGAATTCTTTGCCGGGGTAAAGATGTGGCTCTGACGAGCCGCGTCCTTTCTCTCTGTACGCCCCGCGGAACGTCAGGTTCCGCGGGGCTTTTTTAATTCGGTTCGATACAGGGCTTTTCCCGGCACTCGTGAACTTCGATGGTTACGTGGGACAGCCGTTCGAAACCGCTCAAAAGGCTTCTGTAATGCTCCGTGGCGTTAGGGAAATGCGTTACGAGGGAAATTATCGCCGCGTAGTCGTTCGCCCCGACCTTCCAGACATGCATATCGGCAACCCTGTTGTCGGCATCTTTTTCGAGGGTTTCCTGTATGGCCTTCCGATAGTCGCTCTCGATACTTGCATCGAGGAGGATCGGGCCGGTTTCCTTCAACAGTCCGTAAGCCCAGCGGGTTATGACGGCCGCGCCAACGATGCCCATGACCGGATCGAGCCAGTTCCATCCGATATATTTTCCTCCCATCAGGGCGAATATGGCGAGCAGGGAGGTTATGGCGTCGGCAAGAACGTGCATATAAGCCGCGCGCAGGTTGTGGTCGTGATGATGATGGTGATGGTGTTCGTGCCCATGTCCATGCTCGTCCTTCAGCATCAGGGCGCTTGCCATGTTGACCAGCAGGCCGATGCAGGCGACGGCGATGGCTCCGTTGAAATGGATGACCTCGGGATGCATGAGGCGTTCAAGGGATTCCACGATCATGACGAGGGCCACCACAGCCAGGGCGACGGCGCTCGAAAAGCCGCCCAAAACGTTGACCTTGCCGGTGCCGAATGCAAATGCAGGGCTGTGTGCGTGCTTCCGGGCGTAGCGGTAGGCGAAGATCGTAATCAGGAACGCAGCCACGTGCGTCGCCATGTGCCAGCCGTCGGCAAGCAGGGCCATCGAGCCGTAGAGGCTGCCTGCAACGATCTCGGCAACCATGGTGACGGCGGTTATTATCAGCACGTAGTGCGTCCGCCGTTCTCCCTTGTCGTTGTGCATTGAAAAGTCGTGGCTGTGCCGCCACTTGTCCAGAGTATGTATATGCATGTTTGTTTGCCAGAGTTATTATTAAACTATCGACCCCGAAACCCGATACCGACCCCGATCTCCGAAAGAAAGAAAATCGGGATTCGCCGTCGGAATCGGTATCGAAACATAGGACATTCGCTTAACCGCAGCCCTATAAAAAACTGCGCTGTGTCACTATTTGCCTTGCACTTGAGTCGCTCATGACAATTAATAGAGGCGCCTTTTATTGATGGACGGTTGGGGATGATATCCGCCTGGTGCCGATGCTGTCGGCATACTCCCTGGCGATGTCGATGACCCACCGCTCCAGATCGGGGTCGGGAAGAATGGCGTCGGGCTTGTAGCTCACTCTCTTGCCATGGTCCTTCAGTGCCGCTATTGCGTTGCCTATGATGTCGATCTGAAATGCTTCGCTTGTCGATACCAGGAGTGGAATGACGATCGCCCGTTGTTTTTTCGAGAGCATGCGCCGTACCACGGCGGTGGTCGAGTCGGGACTGTAGTGCGCAACATGTCCGCACCACGCCGTGGCGTGTTCCGTGATGCCGGTCTCGCGGCTGATGTGATCCCCGACTTCATCGAACAGCTCCGTCCACTGCCGGTCGAATTCGGTCGAACCGTAGCCGACAAGCACCAGGCCTTCATGCTGCGGTTCCACTGACAGGCCTCCGGCACGCCGCAACGCGTTTTTCTTCAGGATATCCGAAAAGTCGAGTGGCGGTGCGAGATGTACCCGTGCTTCGGGCGTGTAGCGCTCGATGTTCTCGAGCTTCAGTTTTTCGAGGGAGGCAGGGTTTGCCTTCAGCCCGATTATTGTAGGAATATCGTCGAACATGTGTGTTCCGACGGTCAGAAAGATCGGTATGACGACGATATCGCTGCAGCCTGCACTGTCGAAGGCTTTGAGACCGTCGGCTATGGACGGCCTGGCGTGTTCCATGAATGCGGTTTCGATGCCGCCAACCCCTTCGATCTCCAGAATCTTTTCCGATACCCGCTCTTCGAGCTCCAGCAGAGGTTCCTTCCACCGTTCCGAACGGGAGCCGTGATTGAGAAGGAGTATGCCGATCTTCTTTTCCCCGGTATGCTCCTTGTGGTTTTCCCTATGAGAAGGGCCGCAGGAAGAGATCAGGAGCAGAAATGCAGCAGCCAGGCAATAAAGGTGAAGGTCCCTGAGGTATGGCATGAGAAGAAACAGTTGGCGTTGGTTTCGGATCGGGCATGTATTGTTTTATTGCATATGCTGGATGACAACGGCTATGAGTGGAGGAATCATTCCTGCGGAGATCAGCCATTTTCCCCTGCCGGCGAAGCCGTTGCGGCCTCGAAGCATGAGCATACCGGTAACGGTGATGACAATCAGGGTTCCCGCAAAGATATCGGATGCCCATTTCCACCATTTGACGCTGTTGCGGTGAAGAACGTTGACCTGGTAGAAGAGCGGCCTGCGGGAGATTTTTTCGTATTCCCCGGTTCCTTCTTCCAGGTCGACGAGAAGCGTGGCGTTCCTGAAATAGATTTTCACCTGTCGTTCGGACGGGAAATCGTACAGCCGGAAGGAGCTTTCGCCGGCCCGGGAACTGAGCGTGGCGATGTCCTCGTCGGTAATGCTCCGGCGATCGTAGGTCCGTTCGAAGTTCAGCGTGGTCTTGCTGATGATAAAATCCGGATTCCACTCGTCAATGTGGTTGAGGGCGATACCCGACAGCGAGTAAGCGATGATCAGTCCGGCAAAGAAGTAGCCCAGGTCGCGGTGCAGGATGTTATTGAGCTTGCGAAGAGAATCGCGGGTTCTGGTTTTCATCGTTGCCTTTCTGTTACTGATTGAGAATTTTTTCGGCGTACTCTGTGCTGATATCGACAACCCATTGTTCGACATCCGGGTCCGGGAGAATGGCGTCCGGTTTATAGCGCACCCTTTCCTTGTGACCTTCTACTTTTTCTATGCCGCCCCCGATAATGCGGATCTGGAAATTTTCATCGAATGCGACCAGTGAGGGAATGACGATCGCGGTTTTTTTCTTCTCGAGAACCCGGTTTACGGCTGCTGCCGTCGAGTCCAGGCTGTAGCGGACGATGTGGCCGCACCACCCGATGCTGTGAGTGTCGATGCCGGTCTCCCCGGCGACGTGCATGGCAGCCGAATCGAACAGCTCGGCCCACTCCTGTTCATAGGGTTCCGAACCGTAACCGATCAACACAAGTCCTTCGTCGGCCGGGTTTTTCGAAAGCCCCCTGGTTCTTCTCAGGACGTTTTTCCGCAGGATCCTGCCGAAGTCGAGCAGCGGTGTGATGCGGACGTTCGCCCTCGGAGTGTAGCGCTCGATCTTTTCGAGCTTCAGCATCTCGATCGATTCCGGGTTGTCTTTCAGGCCGACGATGGTCGGAATGTCATCGAAGGAGTGCGAACTGACCGTCAGGAGAATGGGCACGAGGATTACATCGGAATACCCTTCTTCGTCGAACTCTTTCAGACGGGTCGCTATCGAGGGTTCGTTGTATTCCATGAACGCGGTTTTCGTTCCCGAGACGGTCCCTCCGTCGAGGATTGCGTCCCTGACGTTGTTTTCAAGTTCGAACAGGGTGTTGCGCCATGTTTCGGAGTGTGAGCCGTGGCTGACCAGCAGAACACCGATCTTGCCGGAGTCCGGGGTGGGCTGTCCGGCGCTGCCGGGATCGCCGTCGGCGCATGCCGCGAGAAAGAAGAGACAGAGGAGGGCCATGAGGCCGGTTTTCAGGGATGGAATGCGGAGCATGTCGGTATCGCTTTGGGTTGTGGAGACGTTGTGCCAATATAGCGGTTGCCGGTTGCGTTGCCTGTCCGAATTTTTCTCCGGATTTTTTCGCTGCCGGAACGGAAGACTTTTTTTCTTTGATCGAATTTGTTTATTTTTAATTAATCTAATTTTAAATAAAGAATTTTTTCCCATGTATCTCCGATGCAAGAAAATTGGCAGGGACTGACCGAAACCCTTGTGCCTCGAAAATTCACGACCTTTTATTCGGTGCCTTCAAATTAATTTTTTCCTGTAATAACAGGCAATGTTCACACTCGAAAAAAGCAGCGCTAATTATGATACTGAAAAAACAGGCGCGGTGGATGTGCGACTTTGTCTGAAAAGTGTTATAAACAGAAATATCAAGGGCCTTTATCTTTTCCGGGAGCGGCTGTACGGATTGTATCGCTTCCGAGGGGGGAGACTTTTTTCTTGGATTATTTCCACCTCTTTTTATTTTGACTACGTATAAATAGTTTTTCCTACAGTAAGAGGCAACATTCAACACACAAGCAGTACTAACTATGACTCACAAGAAACTGGTACGGCGCTTATGCGCCTTTTTCGCGCTGTGCGCGATGCCTTTCCAGGGGAGTTTCGCCGATACGATCACCGGCAAGGTGATCAGTAACGGCGAACCGGTTCCGTACGCCAACGTCACGGTCAAGGGAACGACCATCGGCATGGCGGCGGACAAAGATGGAAACTACACGCTTACCGGCGTACCCTCCGGCTCCAGAATCGTAGAGGTTCAGGCCATGGGGTACCGCGGTATGCGCAAAACGGTCGACGTTCAGGACGGGCGGACGGTCGAGATCGACTTCGCCCTTTCGTCGTCGGCGGTCAGGGGGAGCGAGATCGTTGTGACGGGATCGAGGGATGAGGTTCCGCGCAAGGAGTCTCCGGTTATCGTTTCGACAGTGTCTTCTGAAGAACTTACCGAAGTGACAGGATCGACAACTGTCGCCGAGGGACTGAATTTCGCCACCGGGCTTCGTATGGAGAACGACTGTCAGAACTGCGGGTTCAACCAGCTTCGCATGAACGGTCTCGAAGGGCCATATTCCCAGATTCTGATTGACAGCCGCGCAATTTTCAGTGCTGTTGCAGGCGTCTACGGTCTCGAACTTATCCCGACCAACATGATCGAACGAATCGAGGTTGTCCGTGGAGCCGGTTCCGCGCTTTACGGCAGTAACGCCATCGGGGGAACCGTCAACCTGATCCTGAAAGATCCTGTGGAGAATTCCTATGAGTTCAACGGGTCATCCGGTTGGGTAGGAGTCGGTGGGGATGATTTCGGTGATGCCGCGAACGACTATACGGCAAGCATCAACGCTTCGGTGGTTTCGGATGACAATAAGATGGGGATGACCGTTTTCGGTTTTTACCGTGACCGGGAGCCGTTTGACGCAAACGACGATGGTTATTCGGAGATTGCCAAATTGAACAACACCACCCTTGGCCTGAGGGCTTTCAAAAGAATCGGTGAGCGTGGTAAGCTGACCGCGGACCTGTTTACCATCAATGAAGACCGTCGTGGCGGCAACAGGTTTGATGACATAGAGCATGAAGCTGACATAGCCGAATCAATCGAGCATGAAATTATCAGTGGTGCGTTGACCTATACCCAGGGCTTCCGGGATTACGACAAGCTGATGGTGTATGTCGCAGCGCAGAATGTCGATCGTGCCACTTATTATGGTGCTGAGCAGGATCTGAGCGCCTACGGCCAGACCGACAATCTCAGTCTGCAGATCGGCGGACAGTACAAAGCTGTTTTTGGGCCATCAGAGGTTATTCTCGGCATCGAGAATAACCATGAAACGCTTGAAGATAGCAAGCTTGGCTATCTGGATGTTGATACCATGACCAATGTGCCTGGTTTTATGATTACCGATCAGGAGAGCGATATTCTTGGTGTTTTCGGTCAGTATCAGTATACCTACGAAGATTTCAAGGCAACGCTTGGTCTTCGCTGGGATAACTACGAGATAACCAACGCTATTGACTCGGGAGCGGACATTTCAGATGATATCCTGCTGCCAAGGGTAACCCTGCTGTATTCGATTACCGATGACCTTCAGGCCAGAGTGTCATATGGGGAAGGGTATCGCGCGCCGCAGGTGTTCAACGAAGACCTTCATATCGAAACTTCAGGAGCGAGAAGGGTTACCTATGAGAATGAACCTGGTCTGGTTTCGGAAACCAGTGCAAGTTATATGGCTTCCCTTGATTTCGATACCTTCCGGGATGGTGTCAGTTACGGGTTCCTGGTTGAAGGATTCTATACCGAGCTGGATGATCCGTTTTTTGTAGATTTCGGTGAAGCTGATGCGGAAGGCAATGTTCTTGCTACCCGTAGAAATGCAGATGGTGCCGTTGTTCAGGGAGTCAATATCGAAGGATTTGTCGCTCCTTCGGATATGTTTGCTATTAAAGCTGGTATCACCATCCAGTCGAGCGAGTATGACGAGCCCCAAGACTTTGAAGAAAAGAAGTTCTTCAGAACACCGGAATCCTATGGATTCTTGACGGTTGACTGGGAGCCGGTTGACAAGGTGGGTGTTTCTCTTTCCGGTACGTACACGGGTGAAATGCTGGTGCCGTATTATGGTGCCGATCTGCCCGATCCTGATGCTGGTGAGCTGAGGGAAAGCGATCCGTTCTTCGATATGGGCGTGAAAGTGCGTTATACGGTTCCGATTGACGACGCCGGTCTCCAGTTCTATGGCGGCGTGAAGAATATCTTCAACTCTTACCAGGATGACTTCGATTCCGGTATCGAGCGTGATCCGGGTTATGTCTACGGGCCCATGTCGCCCAGGACCTACTATGTAGGGGTGAAGTTCGGCAATCTTCTGTAGTGAACGAGAAAAGTTTTCGACGCCTGCCACGTGGCAGGCGTCGGTTTTTAAGTAGTATTGTTAACGATTGATAACGGTTTTATGAAACAGGGATTATTCACCGCGATACTGATCTTGTCGACCTTCGCAGTATCGCTGGGCTTTTACATGTGGATGGGTACCACGCCCGATGGTTCCATGTTCCACGCAGTCTACAAAGGCG
>JANQHQ010000044.1 GCA_028282595.1 Chlorobium sp.
GAACCCCGATGTTATCTTTCGGAGGTCGGGATCGGGTTTCGGAATCGAATGTATTTCTTTACGGTAACAGGTGGTGTGTACAGCTTAAAAACTGTCAACCTTTTTCAGGACGACTCAGGTTCATTTTGACTTTTCCCTTTTGACCTTTGCCCTCTCTCCCCCTACTGCCATCCTCCGACGATCTCGAAGATATCGCGGTCGCCGATCGGTACCGGAACGGAAGCCGTGGGCTCCTCGGAAAGCAGAAACTGCGCAATTTCGTTGTAGGGTTTGATGCACTCCTCCTTGTCGGGGCCGTCCTCCATCTGGAAGAGGGTTTTACCGGCAAAGCGGCTCTTGCGGATCATTTCGTGATAGGGGACCCTCGCAAGCAGCTTGGTGCCGACCTTGTCGGCGAACTGCTCCAGCATGTTGGTGCCGCCGCCTTTCTGGTAGTCCACGCGGTTGGCGACGATACCGGCGAGCTGAACGTTGTACCGGGTGCTTTTCTGCTCGATCGCCATACAGAGACGGTTCGCGGCGAAGATGCTGTCGAAGTCGTTGGTGGCGATGATGACCGCGTAGTCGGCGTAGTTCAACGGGGCGCTGAAGCCGCCGCAGACGACGTCGCCGAGCACGTCGAACAGGATGACATCGTACCGGTCGTACAGACCGAGCTCCTGGAGCAGCTTGACGGCTTCGCCGACGACATAGCCGCCGCAGCCGCTTCCGGCGGGAGGGCCTCCCGCTTCGAGAGCATGAATGCCCGCAAAACCGACCTCGATGATATCCTCCTCGGTCAGCTCCTCATGATGAAAATCCACTTCCTCGAGAGCTTCGATAACGGTTTGCTGCAACGTGCCGGTAAGGGGAAACGTGCTGTCGTGCTTCGGATCGCAGCCGATCTGAAGCACTTTGGCCCCCTGCAGGGCGAGCGCGGCGGAAATATTGGCGGTGGTTGTACTTTTACCGATTCCCCCTTTCCCGTAAACAGCCAGGATTAAACTCATGATGACAACCCAGTGTTGATAATAAATTACAGAGACATCTATCCGCCCAGGGCTTCCTTGGCCTGCTTGAAAAGGTCGCCGGTAACGTTCTCGGCGCCGTTCTCGCGAGCGAAATTTTCGGTATTCTTCCGCACTTTCTTGCGGACGAAAAACGGTACTTTCCGCAGCATCTCCTCGGCGTCCGGAGTCCAGACCATGCCGCCGTCCGCCGCCTGACCGGAAGCGTTTTCCGCCGCGCCTTCCGCCGAAACCGACGAAACCGGAACCCCTTCGTCGGCCGAGTGTACCGCTTCGTCGTATTCGAGACCGGCGTCGCCGAAGAAATCGATCAGATGTTTTTCAAGGCCGAGCTTGCAGGAGGTGTAGACCCTGTCGGCAAGAACGTCTGCACCCTCGAACCCGAGAACGGGGTAGTAGCCGAGCAGATGGTTCTCGATATGCGTCGGGGTCGAGACGACCATGCACGGCACGTCGAGCTTGCGGCAACTGTGCCGCTCCATCTGCGTGCCGCAGACCAGTTCCGGCATCTCGTCCTCGATCTTCCTGGAAACCTCCTGAAACTTGTCGGTGACCATCAGCGGTTCGGGAAGATAGCCTTCAAGCTGTTCGTCGACCCAGTCGGCCATCCTGGAAAGATAGGTGCCGGCCCCGATGATCTGCATGCCGAGTTCGTCCTTGAGGAACCTGACCATGCCGACGGTATGCGTCGCGTCCCCGAAGACGAAGGCGCGCTTGTTGCTGAAACTCTCCATGTCGGCCGTGCGCGCGAACCACGGCACGCCGCTCGGCGCGCTCATGCCGTCGAGCGAGAATTCGGTAAGATCGGGCATGGAAAGCGGAGCGATGCCTTTTTCGGCGGCGATCGCGTTGAGCTGTTCGAGAAGATCGCGTATCCATGCAAGCGTGGGATTGACGCCTATGGGTGCTCCGGCAAGCGTGGGCATGCCGAACTTTTCACGAAGGTATTCGGCCGCGCCGGGACCCATCTCGCGGTAGGGCACGATGTTTACCCACGCAGCGGGCAGCCTGCGGAGATCGCCCATCCCCGCGCCCCAGGGCGCAACGACGTTGACCTCGACCCCGAGTGTTCCGAGAATCCTGCGGAGACTGGTCAGGTCGGAACGGAGATGGAAGCCGAGCGAGGTAAACCCGAGAAGGTTCACGCTGGGTTTTTCCGTCATGGTCTGCTCTTCGGCCGCACGTTTGACGAGCTCGGTGAACAGTCCTTCGGCCGCTTCGTGCTCCTGGACCCTGAACGGGTTGACGTCGTAGACGAGAATCTTGTCGAAATCGACGGCGGAGTGCTTCGAGAGCTGACCGAGGTCCTCCTGGAGAAGGGCCGTGCTGCAGCTCGGCGCAACCACGATCATCTCCGGATTGTAGTGCTTCTCGACCTGTTCGAGCGTTCCGGGAAGCCGCGAAACACCCCTGGCCAGGTCCTGTCCCCTGACCACGCTGATGGAGAGCTGCGGAAACTCCGGCGTTCTTTCCAGCATGGTATAGGTTGCGGTGATATAGTCGTCTCCCTGGGGGGCGTGGTAGACCGTATGCACATCCTTCATACTGTTGGTCACACGGCTGATCCCGTGCAGGGCCGTTCCCTCATAGAGCCAGAAAGCTAAACGCATGCTTTGATTTCTTTGATTTGCAGTTGCTTCGACCGTCCCCCATCACGCAGCGGAGGGACCGGCCGAAACCTCCGGTCACGCCTCCGCGCTCGGCATCACGCCCTTCATCCAGATCGATTCGTCGAACTCCGGCAGATGTTCCCGGCGCTTGATCGGCGAAACGAAAAGGTTGGCGAGCGTAAACACGCCCGACCAGCTGTGGATCGGCATGAGGGTGAACTCCATGCTCCACTTGACGATAAAACCGTTGCCGACAAAGGGGTTCGCGGTCATCAGCGAGGTGACGATCATATCGGGCCTCGATTCCCTGATCTCTTCGAGCTGGCGATGGAAATTCGGCTGCTCGACGATGCGCACGCCTTCGAGCGCCTCGAGCTCGCGGGCATGGAACTTCTTGTTGATATAGGCGCTGCTGCACTCGACCACGTCGGCCCCCGCGTTTTTGAGGAAACGGGCGAGCGGAAGCTCCATCATGGTATCGGCGGTCAGAAAAACGCGCTTGCCTTTCAGCATGGCGGTCTGTTCGCCGATTCTCTCCCACGCCGCCTGTTCCCGCTCGCGGAGATCGACTGTGATGCCGAACATCGCAGCCAAGTCTTCCCAGAACACCCTGGTGCCTGTCGGGCCGAAGGGAAACAGCGAACGCAGAACCTGCACGCCCCTCTCCCTGTTGAGGCGCGACACGATTCTCGCCAGGTAGGGCTGTATCGGCGCGATCACGGTATCGGGCCCTATCGCCGGCAACCGGTCGAAACGGCTTTCCGGCAAAAATCCGCCCACCTTCATGCCGAGTTCCTCGGCTTCCGAACGCAGATCGTCGGCAATGGAATCGTTTACCGAACCGACGAACACGACGCTCTTTTCACCGGCCGGAGCTTCGGGACAGAACGGCACGAGAGCCTGAAGGACCGAATCCTCGGCCTGCGAGAAGTTGAACGAAAGTCCGCTTGCCGGCACGAAAAGCACCGGAAGCTCGGGAGTGCTGAGCGAATGCGCCAGCCCCCTGAAATCGATCTTCATGACTTCGGGAGTGCAGGAGGAGAGCAGAAAGATCACCGAAGGGTGGTGATCGGCCTTGATTTCCGCGATCACTTCGTCAAGTTTCGGATCGTGACGGGAAAGGTCGCCCTCTTCGATCATGGCGATGCCGAACCTCGGTTTGGCGAACACCATCATCCCCAGCGCGTTCTGCAGAAAATGGGCGCAGGTGTGGGTTCCGAGAATGAGGAAAAAGCTGTCTTTAATTTTCTGGTAGAGCCAGCCGACACAGGCAAGGCCGCAAAAACTGTGGGTAACGTTGTCTTCCTTGACAATCTGGGCGCAGCCCGGAACTGACATCATGAAGATTCTCCTCCTAAAGATTTCCTGCCGCCGCACCCCTTCGGTAAAAACGCGAATACCGCCGCAGATTCTCCACCGTCAAGCTTTAAATAGTAAGAAGGGAAGATACGAATAATAGGCACAAATGAAAACCGCCGAAACGCCCGGACAGGGCGGCCCGGAAGGGCGGTCACAGCGGGCCGGAAAACGGTTCGGACAGGGAAACGATAACGCGCCTGCACGCAAGGCTTTGCATCATCTCCGCAACACGAACCGGCAACTCAAAGCACCCGCCTCCTGCACGACAGAGATGCGCTCGAAATCGCGCATCGTACTATCGGGAACCGGGTGAGATGGTGGTAAGCGTTACGCCGGAGTGATAAAGGCAATGAGAGCGGTGAGAATGAAGAGACTGACTAACTCGCATCTCTTGTTTTTTACGAACGTTGTGGCGAGATTATGAAGGGATACACAGATGCGATACTTTTCACGTAAACCGTATAATTATCTTTCCTTTCTTACAATGAACCAGCAACCAACCAGTGAATCTAACGAAGCAACCCGGTTCGGGGGCTTCTGGATACGAGTCGGAGCTCACTTTATCGATTCAGTAGTTATGCTCATCCCAGTTTTGCTTATCTCGTTTCTGTTTCGTTCCGTGAACCCCGCAGCTAACGAAACGGAACAAACAATCATAGAGTTTATGGACTTCATTCTGTCTCTACTTGTTTGGTGGATATATTTTGCTGTCTTGCATTCCTCCAAATGGCAGGCGTCTGTCGGGAAAAAAGCGGTTGGATTGAAAGTTGTTGACGAGAACGGGAATCGCATTTCGTTTGGCAGAGCTACCGGACGATATTTCGCTGACTTCCTTTCCGCGTTGATTCTTTTTATCGGATACATGATGGTCGGATGGACAAAAAAGAAACAGGGGCTTCACGATATGATTGCAGGAACTTATGTCATAAGGTCAGAAAATGCCTGACAACGCGCTCCAGCGGACGGGCTATCGCCGCCGCTGAGCCTGGTCGGGAAATAGGAAACAGGAAAAACCGGCATTCCACGAGGGCACGGCTGGATGCGCCGGGAACGTTGCATCATGTGATAATCCGGGGAACCGAGAAGGGAGCAATCGTTCGGGCAGCAGGAAAAGGCGATTGCCCGCGACAAGAAAAGAGTCGACCGAGAAGTCTGTCCATGAATACGGATTGTCGATTGCTGAAAAAGGCGAGGGTGCAAGTAAGCTTTTGCAGGAGGCTAAGATCGGCGCAATCACCTTTGGACTTTAGCTGGCGGAACATTCTTGCTTGCGCGCCTGGTTTTTCCCCTAACTGAAAAGTTGTCCGATAATCGATGATCATTTTTTTTGAGCATGGGCGTTTGGGAAACCAACTGTTTCAGTATGCCGCGCTGAAAACTTTCTTTCCGAAAGAAAACGTCGTCCTGTTCGGTTTCGAAGATTTAGATGAAATTATTGAGCCTGTTGATGCCAAGCTGATTAAAAGAAGCGACCTGCCCCGTTGGCTTCCTTTTGGTCTGGCGCGTCGTTTTTTTTCTTTTCTGGCGGGTGTTTATTTGATCGGCTCAGTGTGGGAGAAAAGAAATCCGGCCGCATACGAATTAGAATCAAGCCGAGGCCTCATTTTCGGGGTCAAGTTGCTTCAGTCTTCATTTTTCCAACACTCGACTCTGACAAAAAGATTAAAACCGGATTTTGAGGTCCGAGAACATCATAAACAGAAAGCAAGGACATGGATTTCTCGAAATTTGGCAGGGCAAAATCAAGAGAATTTCGTATTCGTCCATATTCGCCGTGGAGACTATCTGCACTGGCCGAGTCGGGACAATCCGGCCGTTTTGGACCTGAAGTGGTATTTGAGGGCAATGGATCGAATTAAAGCAAAAATCAAACACCCACAGTTTATTATTATTACGGATGATGTTTTCTACGCCAGAGACGTGTTTTCCAGTCGGGACGACCTCGTTATTTCAGAAAGTAGTCCGTACGTTGATTTTGCTTTGATGGGCGAGTGCCCGCACGGCATCCTCTCTGCCAGCTCTTTTGCCTGGTGGGGCGCATGGTTCTCGAGACAAAAACACCAAGATCAAAGCATTTATCTTGCCCCAAAATACTGGAGCGGGCATCGCGCCAATCGTTGGTTTCCCGAAGGATTTATTTCAGATTGGATTACATACATCGAATGAAAAAACAAAAGATAGGGGACATCCTATAGTGACATCATGAAGATTCTCCTTCTAAAGATTTGCCGCCGCATTCCTTCGGTAAAACCCTTGAATACCGCCGCAGATTCTCCACCGTCAAGCTTTAAATAGTAAGAAGGGGAGATACGAATAATAGGCACAAATGAAAGCCGGTGAAACGCCCGGACAGGGCGGCCCGGAAGGGCGGTTGTTGCGGGCCGAGAGGAAGTGCGAATACGGGCAGAACGGATTACTGCAAGAACTCATCTGTGGACAAGGCTTTGCAGTCCCAAATGCTTGTTTTTTAGGGAGTTGTGACGAAATTATTAAGAGATATCGAGGCAAGATAAATTTCATTGCAAATATTTGTAAGCAGATTTCGAGAGCGACATACTACAGGTTTCTGAAATCTGGAGTAATAATGATGATCGAAAGTTATGCGGCAACCGCATAAGGATGATAACAGACATCAAAACCTATCCAAGGGCAGAAGGAATGCTCATGTTCGATGCTGACACAAGGTGTTTTTGCGGTATATTTTGGTTGAGGTGTAAGACACCCTGTAATAGAGATAATAATTAATGTTGGGCCCATTACGCAGTACGTATTTGCGGGCAGGAGAGAGTTGAGGATGTTTATCTGGTCCGATGACTACTCAAAAGAGTATCGACATTTTAAGCTGAGAAATAGATGTCCTGCTTGCGGTGCTTCGCAAGGAGGATTTTTGCGCTTGGTCAAGAGTGATGGGACTAAACTTCCAACTATTTCCTTTCAACTAGATCCTGATGCTCATGTCGAATGTGTCAGGTGTCACACCAAGTTCTCTGTCTTTTCATCAAACGTAAACCAAAAGGAAAGTGTTGAATTTTCCATTCTTGAGCTCACTGAAACAAATCGAACAGAAGAGAGTATTGGAACTGAACATCGTGTCATAGATAATTCAGCGAGTTCAATTAGCCTAACTAGGCGTTTTACAATTGCCAAAGAATGGACACAAGCTTGCAACATTGAGCAAGAGAATGTCAAAAAAAATATAGGTGAATTTGGTTTTGAAACGGGTGCAGTCGCAAAAATAGCGTTTAGTGTTGAAGAAATCTTAATAACTCGGTATTCAACGACGACAGAAACAAGGCGTTCTTATTCCGAAGAAGTATCGGTTAATGTTCCCGCTAAAACTAAAGTCCGCATATCTTTTCACTGGAAATGCTTATGGCAACGTGGAGTTATCAAAGTGCAAACTCAGAACGGCTCAGAGATTCTGTTGCCTTATAAAATAGCGACAGGAATTACTTTTGACCAAACACAAACCGATGAGTCCAGCGAAAAATAAAAATATTTCTCGCCCAACTAAAAAATGCACCCGACCTCCTTCGTCGGCAGGTGATTTAAACGTTATGCCCCTAAAGGAAGATGATGAGTGATAGCAAAGTCATTGTCGTAGGTGCAGGGATTGCTGGGCTTGTTTCAGCTTACGAGCTAAATAAGCATGGACATGATGTTATAGTGCTTGAAGCTTCGCAAAGGGTCGGTGGTCGGATGATCACCGATTGCTCAAATGGATATCTCATTGATGGGGGCGCACAATTTCTTTCGAACTCATACCGGATATTGTCCGGTATCATAGAAGAACTTGGTATTTCGTCCGAGTATCTGGAAACAAATCGATCAGTAGGAATCGTTCGACACGGCAGAATCCACAAGTTCAGATATGATAATGTATTTTCTCTTCTTACAGGTGGCTTGCTCGATTTTGGCGAATGGTTATCCCTTGGAATAGGTAGTTTCAGGTTGCTAAGGAAGACGAACAAACTTCCCATCAATGATTACTCGGCATGGATGGAATTTGACGATGAGGCGGCTGAATCATGGAGTAATGGTTATTATGGAAACACTATTACTGAGTATTTTGTAGAGCCTTTGCTTGAGGCGTTTTATTTTCAATCTCCAAGCAATACATCCAGGGCATTGCCAATAGCAATCAATGCGTTTGGCGCACACAAAGCCAAGACAATGACATTGGCCAATGGCATCGGTTCCTTGCCTGAACAAATGGCAAAGGAATTGGACGTTCGATTGCATACGCCTGTCAGCAATGTACTTGTAACGCCAGACGGAGTTTCTGTTGCTGCACCTTCCCAAAGATTCGAAGCAGATAGAGTAATTCTTGCAACGCCCGCGTATGTATCTAAAGATATTTATAGTTCTCCGAGCACACTGGAAAGAAAACTGTTAAATACGACTTATAGTAGCACCGTCAATATAGCCATTGCACTGAAAAGCAAATTATCAAAAGAAATGTCGTTGGATGATATATACGGCGTTTGGGTACCACGTGCTGAACGTAAAGTAATTGCGGCTTTTACGATTGAATCTCGAAAAGAGACCAATAGAGCTGGCTCTGGTGAACTTGTTCATGTCATGCTATCGGGTGAAGCGGGAAAAATGATGGTGGAGCAAGATGAGAGTCATATTCTCCAGAAGGTACTGGCAGAGATAGATCGATATATCCCTGGTATTTCAGAAAAAATAGCTTTCACGAGGGTTTATCGATGGAAAAATGCAGAGCCAAATTCCCCAGTAGGTCGATGCAAGGCGGTATTCGAGTATCGTAATGGAGTCACTACACGAAACAAGGTTGTTCTAGCTGGTGATTATTTGGGTATGCCTTTTACAGAAGGCGCTGCAGAGACGGGGCATTGGGCGGCATCCATTGTAAATGTGGCATAACAAAACCATGCATCGAACAGCAAAAGCCGCTACTCTCCCATCTTCCGCTTCACCGAAGCAACCTTATCCCCGATACCGACCTCCTTGTCACGCCGGTCGTCGATCTTGATGACGGTGTAGACCCGTTTCGTTCCGGCGGAAAAGAGGTGGCAGTGCAGCTTTTCGGCGACGGCGAAGAGTTCGGGCGCGGGGCCCGAAACGGTCGTGCCCATGTCGTGGAGGCGGTGGTCCAGGCCGCTCTCGTCGAGAATCGCTTCCAGTTGGGCGACTGCACTGCTGAAACCTTTCGATCTGCCGTCCTGGGGAATGACCGTGATATCCATGAGCGCCATGATCGTGCGGTTTGTACCCCGGTAGGGGTGATTAACGGAAAACGGTTTCTTCACGGCCGGGTCCGACCGAAATACAACTGACCGGCACGCCGGTTTCTTCCTCTATGAAATGAACGAACGCCCTCGAATCGGGGTGCATCTCCTCGAAGGTGCGCGCTCCGGCGTTCGAGGTGTTCCATCCCTTGAGCGTCCTGTAGACCGGTTCGACGCGGCTGAGCGTCTGGTCGTCGGTCGGAAAATCGACGATCTCCTTTCCGTCGAGCATGTAGGAGGTGCAGACGTCGACTTCCTCGAAGGCGTCGAGCACGTCGAGCTTCGTCAGAGCGAGCTCGGTCACGCCGTTGACAATGAGCGAGTAGCGAAGCGCGACAAGGTCGAGCCATCCGCAGCGCCTCTTGCGGCCCGTCGTGGCTCCGAACTCGTGACCGATCCTGCCGAGCTTCTCGCCGGTTTCATCGAGCAGTTCCGTCGGGAACGCACCGTTGCCCACGCGCGTCATATACGCCTTGCAGACCCCGATGACGTTCTGGATATAGTTCGGCGCGATGCCCGAGCCCGTAGACGCCCCGCCGGATGTCGGGTTCGATGAAGTCACGTAGGGGTAGGTTCCGTGATCGACGTCGAGCAGGCAACCCTGCGCCCCTTCGAGCAGAACGCTTTTGCCTTCGCGCAGCTTCTTGTTCAGGAAGAGCTGCGTATTCTTCACATAGGGATTGATAATCTCGTCGAACTCCAGGTACTGCTGCACGATAGCCTCGACGTCGACCTCATCGGTCTCGTAGACGTTTCGTATGAGCTTGTTCTTGGCGTCGAGGTTATGGCGGAGCTTTTCCTCGAGCACGTCGCGGTGGAGCAGGTCGACGACCCGGATTCCCTTGCGGGCGAACTTGTCTTCGTAGCTCGGCCCTATGCCGCGGCCCGTGGTTCCGATTTTCCTGTTGTTCTGCGCGCTCTCGTGCAGGGAGTCGAGCAGCTTGTGGTAGGGCATGATGAGATGGGCGTTGTGGCTGATGAACAGACGGTCTTTCACGTCGTAGCCCTGTGCCTCAACCTGCCGTATCTCCTCGAGGAGGGCGGTCGGATCGATGACGACCCCGTTGCCGATAACGCAGACACAGCCCTCGTGGAAAATCCCGGAGGGGATGAGATGCAGAACGAGCGTCTTGTTGTCGAAACAGATCGTATGACCGGCGTTGGCGCCGCCCTGGTAGCGAACGACTATATCGTACTTCGAGGAGAGATAGTCCACCAGCTTGCCCTTGCCTTCGTCGCCGAACTGGGTGCCGACGATAACGGTTGCAGACCCCGGGGGCCGGTTCATTGGCATGTTTTCTTTCACGACAATCCTGTTTGTTTATCCTGTAGTGCAACCCGGAACGCCGTCCTGGAACGGCCCCAGGTATCCGTCGAGCTTTTCGAGGAGCTGGTCACGCCCCTGCCCGGAAAGCGCCGAGTAATTTACAACAAATTCGGCTCTGTGCGAGAAACTTTCCCGTGCGCGCCGGACTCTCGTCCTCTCTTTCTGTTTCAGTTTGTCGTACTTGGTAAGAACGACGCCGAAGGGACGGGCGCAGGAGGAGAGAAAATCCATCATTTCCCGGTCCGACTCCATTTCGGGATGGCGCGAATCGACGAGCAGAATCACCAGGCGGATACGGTCGCGGACGGAGATATAGTCGCCGAGGAGCTTGCCCCAGAACCGTTTCATGCCTTTGTTCACCCGCGCGTAGCCGTAGCCGGGCAGATCGACGAAAAAGCACTCCCCGTTGACGAGGAAATAGTTGATGAGTTGCGTTTTTCCCGGCGTGGAACTTGTTTTCGCGAGGCCTTTCCTGCGAACGAGCGAATTGAGGAGGGAGGATTTCCCGACATTCGATCTTCCGACGAAAACTATCTCCGGAAAAGGCTCCCCGGGCAGTTGATCGAGAGCGGAAACACTTTTATAAAAATCTGCGTTTCGTATTTTCATCTCATCGCTGCATCAGCATCCGGGAAGCTTCCGGCAAGTGACCGGAACAGCTCGATACGGCGCACTGCAAATGTCCCGAGGCGGTTAAATGGAAAAGCTAAAAACCTTGCGCCAAAAACCCAAATGTTTAACTTGTCCGTTATGAGCCAGCGCGCACTGCATATCTACAACTCCCTCAGCCGCCAAAAGGAACCGTTCACGCCGCTGCACCCGGACATCGTGACCGTCTACGTCTGCGGTCCAACGGTCTACGGCCATGCTCATCTCGGGCACGCGAAAAGCTACGTCTCTTTCGATGTGGTCGTCAAATGGCTGCGCCACCTCGGTTACAGCGTCCGCTACGTGCAGAACATCACCGACGTCGGCCACCTGACGGACGATGCGGACGAGGGCGAGGACAAAATCATCAAGCAGGCCCGCCTGGAGCGAACGGACCCGATGGAGATAGCCCAGCACTATACCCGCAGCTATTACGAGGACATGGACCGCATGGGCGTCGAACGGCCGAATATCGCGCCGACGGCGACCGGGCACATCCCCGAACAGATCGCGCTCATCGAGAAGCTCGTCCGTGAAGGGCACGCCTACGAGGTCGACGGCAACGTCTACTTCTCGGTGGAATCCTTTCCGGACTACGGCCGGCTCTCCGGCCGGACCGACCGCGAGGCCCGGCAGTCGAGCGGCCGCGTCGAATCGCGGGGCGAGAAACGCGATCCGGCAGACTTCGCTCTCTGGAAGAGGGCCGAACCGGGCCATATCATGAAATGGAACTCCCCCTGGGGTGAGGGCTATCCCGGCTGGCATGCGGAATGCTCGGCCATGGCGATGAAGTATCTCGGGGAAACCATCGACATTCACGGCGGAGGCATGGAAAACAAGTTTCCGCACCACGACTGCGAGATCGCCCAGTCGGAAGCCGCGACCGGCAAGCCTTACGTGCGCTACTGGATGCACAACAACATGGTGACGGTCGACGGCACCAAGATGGGCAAATCGCTCGGCAACTTCATCAACCTGAAGGATATCTTCCGGCGGTTCTCTCCTGTCACGATCCGTTTCTTCATCCTCCAGTCCCACTACCGTTCCCCTCTCGACTTTTCCGAAACGGCCATGGACGCCTCGGAAACCGGGCTTGAAAAACTTCGCGATACCTGGCTGAGGCTTCAGGCGGCGGAAGAAGGATCGGGAACCCTCGATACGACCCCCTTCGTGGAACGCCTGACTGCGGCGATGAACGACGACTTCAACACACCGGTAGCCATATCGGTCCTGTTCGATTTTGCAAAAACCCTCAACGGCGCGCTCGCCGGAGAAGAGGGGCTGGACCGTGAAAGTCTCGAACGATGCACGGCTGTTTTCCGGACCTTCGGGCAGGATGTGCTGGGCATCCTTCAGGCTCCGTCATCCGGGGACGATCGGCCGGTGGAAACGGGCGGGGAAAAACTCGGCGCGGTCATGAACCTGCTGATCGACATCCGTTCGCGCGCCCGAGCGGATAAGGATTACGAGCTCAGCGACCTGATCCGCGACAAGCTCGCCGAGTCGGGCATCACTCTCAAGGATACCAGGGACGGAACCGAGTGGAGCGCTTCCTCCTGAAGCGCTTCGGGCGGTACGATATTTCTACAGGTAGTCGTCGAGACCTTCGCGGCGCAGCATGTCGACCACCATCTTTACATCCTGCGACCGGCCCTTGCGGCAGATCAAGAGGGCGTCCTCGGTGTCGATAACGATGATATCGTCGAGGCCGACGATCGCAACAGCTTTTCCGCCCTCTTTTTTCACGAAATTGTTCGCCGCGTCCACCTGAAAAAGATTGCGCTCGCCCCGCTCGGAATCCGCGCCGTTTTTCCCGCCTATCTTGAGCGCATCGTCCCAGCTTCCGAGGTCGGCCCAACCGAAATCCCCGGCAAGCATGCAGACGCTTTCGGCCTTTTCCATGATGCCGAAATCGACCGATACGGGATGTATCCAGCTGTAGACGTCCTCGACAACCCTGCGCTCCGCCTGCGTACCTATGGCATCGTATATGCCGAGCAGATCCTTGTACAGATCGGGCATCGAACGCTCGAATTCCCTGCAGATCACGTCGAGATGCCAGATAAACATGCCGCTGTTCCAGTAGAAGTCCCCGCTGTCGATAAATTCCTGGGCGGTCTTGCGGTCCGGCTTCTCCGCAAAAGCCCTGACACTGTAGAGCGATATGTCGCCGTCCGGAGGAATGCATGTGTCCGAGCGGATTTTCTCCGTCTGGATATAGCCGTACCCCGGTTCCGGGCGGTCGGGCGAAACGCCGACCGTAACGATGCTTTTACGGTCCTGTGCGATCGAAACACCCGCGTCGACGATTTTCCAGAACGCCTCTTCCTGGAGCACGAGCAGATCCGCGGGAAGAATGAGGGTCACCGCGTCCTTGTCGCGTTTTCGGATATAGGCCGTCGCGAGAGCGATACAGGGCGCGGTATCCCTCGCGGTCGGTTCGACGAGAATGTTTTCCCCGGGAAAATCGGGAAGGGTCCGCTGCATCATCTCCCTGCCCTGCGGGCTGGTCACGACGTAGGTGTTGGCGACCGGAATTCTCTGTCCGACCCGCGCAACGGTCGATTCGATCATCGTACCGCTTCCGAAAAGATCGATAAACTGTTTGGGCCTCTTTTTCCGCGAACCGGGCCAGAGTAACGAACTGCCGGTTCCCCCGGCCATAATGACCGCATAGACCTGCTTCCCCTCGAAAACCATGACAGCATATTTATCCGTTCATCAGATATGGGATCGTTCATACATTATAGGTAATTTACGCTTATTTCGAATCGAATCCCGGCGGCGGGAAACGACGCCTCCGGAAAAAGATGCTGGAACGTTCAATGGAGGAAACCACTCCGCCACACGCCTTGCAACGCATACGCCGGGCCTGCGCCGAAAGGGGGCTCACGCTCGACGACCGTCAGCTCGGGCTGCTTCAGGAGTATGCCCGGCTCCTCGAGTCGGCCAACAGAACGGTCAATCTGGTAAGCCGCCGCGAAAAGGCCCCTCTCCTGATCCGCCATATCTTCCATTCACTGCTCATCGGACTGTTTCACCCTTTCCGGAAAGATGAGAGGGTGATCGACATCGGAACCGGCGGCGGCCTGCCCGGAATTCCACTGGCGATAGCATATCCGGAATCCCGGTTCCTGCTCATCGATGCGATAGGGAAAAAAATCACCGCGTGCCAGCAGATGATACGCACCCTGGACCTGAAGAACGCCGTGTCGAAAAAAGCCCGTGCGGAGGAGTTGAAAGGCCTTCTCTTCGACACCGTCCTCAGCCGTCAGGTGGCGCCACTCCGCACGCTCTGCGGTTACGCCGAAAAGCTTCTTGCGCCCGACGGTGTGCTGATCTGCCTGAAGGGGGGCGATCTCGAACGGGAGATCCAAGAAGCGATGGACGCCTCCAAAAAAAACAACGGTTTCCCCGCAAGGGTAACGACCGAGGCTATCGGGGAGTTCGACGACTGTTTCGAGGAAAAGCAGATAGTCATTGCCGGCAGGTAATCCGTACCTGCCGGCAATGACTATGCAATGGAGAAAAGAGTGGGCTCGCGCCGCGGGAAGTTACTCCCCGGCTTCCGCCGCCGCGGTTTCCCCGGCGGCCTCGGTTTTCTGTTTCGATCCCCTGACGCGCTTCGAACGATCCTGCTTCGAAACCTTCGGAGCCGAAGGTGCCGCCTCGGTGAAATCGACGAGCTCGATGACGGCCATTTTCGCCGCATCTCCGTAACGGGGAGCGAGTTTGACGATTCTGGTGTATCCGCCGTTTCTTCCGGCGACCCTGCCGACGATGTTCTCGAACAGTTCCCGGACTGCCGCCTTGTCGCGGATCGATTTGAAAATGATGCGCTGGGCGTGCACCGTGCCGTCCTTTGCCTTGGTGATGATCTTCTCGACGTGGCGGCGCGTCTCCTTGGCCTTCGCCTCGGTGGTCTCTATACGCTTGTGCAACAACAACTGCGTTGACAGATTCGCAAGCGTTGCTTTTCTGTGGGACGCGGTTCTCCCCAGTTTCCTTGCCGACTTTACTTTACGCATAACTGCTTGATCTTCTCGGGAATTCTAAAATTACTCTGCCTGCTTCAGCCCTTCATCTGATACTTGGTCACATCCATACCGAACTTCAACTCGAACTTGTCAAGCTGCTCTTTCAGTTCCATCAGTGATTTCTTTCCGAAATTCTTGTAGGTGAGCAGTTCATCCTCCTTGCGGGAAACCAGGTCGGCGAGCGTCTCGATTTCGGCGAGGCGCAGGCAGTTGTGGGAACGGACCGAAAGGTCGAGATCCTCGATCCTGGTAAGGAGCAGCTTGCGCATGTTTTCGAATTCGTCGTCCTGCTGCTTGTACTCCTCTTCGGAAAACTCTTCTTCCGTCGGTGAGAAATCGGCGAAGAGCGATACATGCTCGTTGATGATCTTTCCTGCGAGACTGATCGAATCGTCCGGAGATATGGAACCGTCGGTTTCGACGTTCAGAATCATCTTTTCATAGTCCGTACGCTGCCCCACGCGCGTGTTTTCGACGGAAAACCTGACGTTCTTGATAGGGGTGAATATCGCATCGAGAGGAATGAAGCCGATCGGCATGCCGTCCGCACGATTCTCCTCCGCGGGAACATAGCCTCGTCCGCGGCCGATATAGATATCGAGCTCCAGCGTCGAACCCTCGTTGACGGTCGCGATATGCAGATCGCCGTTGAGCACGTCGAACTCGCCTTCCTGCGGAACGATATCGGCGGCGGTGAAGTCTCCGGGCCCTTCGATGGTGACCGTGGTTTTGCAGCCCCTTCTCGTCGTGGAGCGGAAACGAACCTTTTTCAGGTTAAGGATAATCTCGGGAACGCCTTCCCGAACCCCCTCTATCGTGGAAAACTCATGAAAAACTCCCTCGACCTTCACTCCGGTTATCGCCGTTCCCGGCAGCGAAGCCAGCAGTACCCGTCTCATCGCGTTGCCCAGCGTGACACCGTATCCCCGTTCCAGAGGCTGGGCTATGAATGTTCCGTATCTATCAGAATGCGTTCCTTCCTCGACCTCGATCTTCTCGGGCATCTGCATTTGGTATATCATGGTCTTTATACCTTAAGGTTTCAATAAGATCACTTGGAGTACAACTCAACAACAAGCTGTTCGTTGAACGGCTCCTGTACGTCCTCACGTTCGGGAACGGCAAGGAACACGGCTTTCTTGTTCGCCTTGTCGACCTGTATCCACGAAGGAATGCGTGATTCAGGGGCCTTGTTGAGCGAGTCGGTTACAGCCTCGAGGTTCCGGCTCTTCTGCCTGAACTCGATCGCATCGCCCGGCTTCATGAGATATGAAGGAATATTGACTTTCTTTCCGTTGACCAGCAGATGTCCGTGCGAGACAAGCTGTCTCGCCCCGGCTCTCGAAGGGGAAAATCCCGCCCTGAAAACAACGTTGTCAAGACGCCTTTCGAGCAGCCTGACAAGGTTGTCACCCGTAACACCGCGCTGGGAAACCGCTTTTTTGTAGTAGTTACGGAACTGTTTTTCGAGCACCCCGTACAGATACTTCATCTTCTGTTTTTCACGAAGCTGAAGCGCATATTCCGAAACCTTGCCTCTTCTCGACTGCCCGTGCTCGCCGGGCGCATACGGTCTTCTTTCCAGGTACTTTTCCGCTTTGGGGGAAAGAGCGATACCCAGCCTGCGGGATACCTTGGTTATCGAACCTCTGAATCGTGCCATAGCAAAATTAAATCGTTGAATTTCTCGATGGATAAATCCCGTTCATACCCTTCTGCGCTTGGGCGGCCTGCATCCGTTGTGCGGGAGGGGGGTGATGTCCCTAATGGATCTCACCTCCAGTCCCGCGCCCTGCAGCGCACGTATGGCCGCATCCCTTCCGGAACCGGGGCCTTTTATATACACGTGCACGTGGCGCATGCCGAGATCGTAGGCTTCCTTTGCAGCGGCCTCGGAAGTCACCTGCGAAGCATAGGGCGTATTCTTCTTCGATCCTTTAAAACCGTTCTTACCGGCACTCGACCAGGAAACGGTGTTTCCCTCCGTGTCGGTGATGGTCACGAGCACGTTGTTGAAGGATGCCTTGATATGCACGGTACCTTCCGGGGTAACTTTTACCTTCTTTTTTTTCCTGCTGGATGTAGCCATGAATCTTTTCAGTCTTTGGTATCAGAGTTATCAATCTCGATGACGAATGCTTATTTCTTGACGGCCTTTTTCTTGCCCGCAACGGTCTTGCGCCTGCCCTTTCGGGTCCTCGCGTTTGTCTGGGTTCGCTGACCGCGCGCCGGAAGCGAACGCCGGTGACGCAGACCGCGATAACAGCCGATATCCATCAGCCTCTTGACCGCCAGTTGCTGCTCACCCCGCGCCTGGCCCTCGACCTTGTAGGATTCGGCGATAATCTCCCTGATGGTGTGAGCCTCCTCGTCGCTGAGCTCCGAGATCTTCCTTGCGGGATCGATACCGGCACGTTCAAGAATAGTTCTCGCGGATGTGTTTCCGATGCCGTAGATATGGGTCAGCGCAATTACGGCGTGCTTGTTTAGCGGCAAATTTACCCCAGCTATCCTCATAATCCTCTGTAGTATTCGATTGTTTAATCCGGCCGGTCAACCCTGACGCTGCTTGTGGCTCGGGTTCACCTTGCAAATCACGAATCTTTTTCCCTTGCGCTTGATGATGCGGCAGTGCTCGCAGCGCTTTTTGATCGATGAATACGTTTTCATGTCAACCTCGCATGTTCTTGTAAAGTCCTGATCAAAACTGAAAAGGCCCCTAATATAATAAAAAAACCATGATACCAGCAAGCCGGTCAAAGATATTCATCTACTTGTACCGGTAGGTGATCCTGCCCTTCGTCAGATCGTAGGGCGAGATCTGAACCTTGACCTTGTCGCCGGGCAGAATCCGTATGTAGTGCATGCGGATTTTGCCGGAAACATGCGCAAGAATTTCAAGGCCGTTTTCCAGCTTCACCTTGAACTGGGCGTTGGGCAGCGCTTCGAGAATTTCGCCCTCTACTTCGATTGAATCTTCTTTTGCCACTGTAATCTGCTCTTTATTGGTTTTCCGGTTCACTCACCCGGAACAGGTCATGATCTCGGCCCCGCCTTCGCGGATAACGATGGTGTGCTCGAAGTGAGCGGACGGCTTGCCGTCCTCGGTCACGGCCACCCATTCGCCGTTCCTCGCCACGGCGTTTCTCGAACGGCCCATGGCGATCATGGGCTCGATGGCGAGCGCCATTCCCTTGCGAAGCTTGATACCGGTCTTCGCTCTTCCGTAATTCGGCACCGGCGGATCCTCATGCAGCTCACTGCCGATTCCGTGGCCGACCATGTTCTCGATAACGCTGAAACCGTTAGAGCGGGCATGCTCCTCCACGGCCGCGGATATGTCGTGCAGGCGGTTTCCGGCGACCGCCTGGGCGATCCCCCTGTCGAGACACTCCCTCGTCACCTCGACCAGCTTACCGACTTCGGGAGCGACGTCGCCGATGACGTAGGTCCGGGCGGAATCTCCGTGGTATCCCCCCTTGTACGCGCCGCAGTCTACCGAAACGATGTCGCCATCCCGGATGACCCTCCGGTCGCTCGGCACGCCGTGGACCACTTCCTCGTTGATGGAGACGCAGAGCGTCGCCGGATAGGGCTCGACGTCCGGCTCGCCTTTGGGCCTGTAGTTCAGAAAACTGGGTACGGCTCCGTGATCGCGGATGCACGTTTCGGCCATGCGGTCGAGCCGCAGGGTGGTCACACCTTCGCGGATCTCGTCACCGATCATATCGAGCACGGCGGCGACAATCGCCCCCGAAGCTCTCATCAACTCTATTTCGCGTTCGCTCTTTATCGTAATCATCTGCTCGAATGGCGATCTCGCCCTAACGCCGGCCCCGCACCTTTCCGGTCTTCATGAAGCCGTCGTAGTGGCGCATCAGAAGATGGCTCTCAACCTGCTGCAGCGTGTCCAGCCCGACACCGACGATGATCAGGAGGCTCGTTCCGCCGAAAAACTGGGCGAATCCCGGAGTCACGTTGGCGAACTTGGTCAGAAATGTCGGCAGAACGGCTATAAGCGCAAGGGAAAGGGCGCCCGGTAGCGTGATTCTGGTTAGAATGTTGTCGATGAAATCGGCGGTGCTCTTGCCGGGACGGACGCCGGGAATGAACCCGCCCTGGCGGCGCATCGTGTCGGCCACCTCTTTCGGATTGAAGGCGATCGCCGTATAGAAGTAGGTGAAGAAAACGATCATGGAGCCGAACATGACGGCGTACCACCAGGAATCGTAGGCGAAGACGTTGGCCACGTTCTGCATCATTTCGCTTTCCGGAAAGAAGGAGAGAAAGGTGCTCGGCAGGAACATGATCGACTGGGCGAAAATAATCGGCATGACGCCGGCGGTGTTGACCCGCATGGGAATGTACTGGGTTCCGCCGCCGTACATTTTTCTGCCGACGACCCGCTTGGCGTGCTGCACGGGAATCCTTCTCGTGCCGACGGTCAGCACGACGACCGCCGCGACGATGGCGACCATCAGCGCCAGGATGACAGCCTCTATGATCCAGTTCTTGCTGCCGAGGGAAACGGACTGGAATTCAGCCACCAGCGACTGCGGAAACCCGGCGAGGATACCGATCATGATGATCAGGGAAATACCGTTTCCGATACCGCGTTCGGTTATTTTCTCGCCGAGCCACATGACGAACAGGGTGCTCGCCGTCAGAATGACGACCGTCGAGAACATGAAGAAAAAACCCGGATCGGGAACGACCGCCGTACCGAACGAGGACGGACTCGCGAGGCTGACGCTGACGCCCCAGGCCTGAAGCGCGGAAATCAGCACCGTACCGTATCGGGTGTACTGGTTGATCTTCTGACGCCCCTCCTCGCCCTCTTTCTGAAGCTTCTGGAAGTAGGGAGTCACCGCCCCGAGCAACTGAATGATGATGGCGGAGGAGATGTAGGGCATGATGCCCAGCGAGAAGATGGAGGCTCTGGCGAACGCGCCGCCCACAAACAGATCGAACAGACCGAACAGATCGCTGGCGTGCGTCTGCGAAGCACCCGATACCGCGGCGGCGTCCACCCCCGGTATCGTGATGTGCGATCCTATTCTGTAAATAAACAAGAGCAGCAGCGTATACAGGATCCGCTGCCGCAATTCCGGAATTTTATTGATATTCTGGAGGCTCTCTGTCAGCTTCATACGTGATCAATGAGAGGTTCAGGACTTTTTACTTTTACGGACCTTCGCCTTGGGCTTCAACAGAGCTTCTTCCACCGGCGCACCCTTGACCCGTTCGGCCTCGAGAAGCGTACGCTCGGCAATCGTCAGCTCGCCGCCGGCCTTGCGGATCTTTTCCTCGGCCGTCCGGCTTGCGAAGTGCGCCGTGATCTTGACGGCGGCCGTCAGCTCCCCGTTACCGAGAATCTTGAAATAGTCGTTTTTGCTCGCGTGACAGAGCAGCTTCAGGTCCGCGACCGAAATTTCGGACGACACCTTGCCGTTTTCGATCCACCGGGCGATCTGCGAAAGATTTACCGCGACAACCTGCTTCCTGTTCGGTTTGGTGAACCCGAATTTCGGAAGCCTTCTGTACAAAGGCATCTGACCACCCTCGGATATGGGGCGACTGTAACCGCTTCTCGACTGCTGGCCCTTGTTACCTTTTCCGGCGGTCGTCCCGTTGCCGGATCCCTGTCCGCGACCGATACGCTTTCTGTTCCTGACCGCGCCTTTTGCAGGGCGTAGTGAACTCAAATCCATTTTCGATTCCTGACTTGCAAAATTAAAGAAACGCTTACTGCTCTTCGACCTTCACCATGTGCCGGACGACCCTGACCTGACCCCTCGTACAGGCGTTGTCGGGTTTTTCGACCTTGTGGTTAGGCCGTCCCAGTCCCAGCGACTTGATGGTAGCTTTCTGCTTTTTGGAGCAGCCGATCATGCTGCGGACCTGGGTGATGGTAATCTTTTTATCGCTCATGATATTCAACGCGTACCGTTTAGCTTTCAAAAACCTCTTTCAGACTTTTCGAACGTCTCTGGCCCACATCGTAAGCGTCGGAAATGCTGTCGAGACCCTTGATCGCTGCTTTGACAACGTTATGAGGATTTGACGAACCGAGCGATTTGGCAAGAATATCGTGAATACCCGCCATCTCGAGCACGGCGCGGACCGCGCCGCCCGCGATCAGACCGGTACCCGGCGTGGCAGGCTTCATCAGCACCTTCGCGGACCCGTACCGCGCGACGATCTGATGCGGGATGGTCCCCTTGACGATCGGAACCTTGATAACGTTCTTCTTCCCGTCCTCGACACCTTTGGCGATGGCGTCCTGCACTTCGTTCGCCTTGCCGAGACCGTATCCGACATGCCCCTCCTTGTCGCCGACGACAACGATAGCGTTGAAGCCGAATCGCTTGCCGCCCTTGACAACCTTTGCAGTCCTGTTGATATGAACCAGCTTTTCCTTGAGGTTTAACTCGCCCGGCCTGATATTTTTCTCAGTTTTCTTCGCCATGAAACGTTTGCATTAGATGTGTTTAAAAGACCAGTCCGGCTTGTCTGGCACCGTCGGCAAGGGCTTTTACCCGGCCGTGATAGCGAAAACCGTTGCGGTCGAACACCACCTTCGTGATTCCCTGCGCGACGGCTTTCTCGCCGATCTGCTTGCCGATGACCTGGCTGATCTCGGTTTTCGTGCCTTTCAGTTCCTTGTTTTCCTTCGACATGCTGGAAACCGAAACCAGTGTCCTGCCGCTCGCGTCGTCGACCAGTTGTGCATAGATCTGCGACAGGCTCCTGTACACGCAGAGCCTGGGCTTTTCCGTGGTTCCCTGTCCCCGCGCCTTGCTGCGCCTCTTGATTTTCTGCCTGTGCGCGACTTTAACGTTTTGTCCCATTATCCTCTGAAATATGTTATTACACGACAATGATTTCTCCTGACCCGTCCTTACTTGCCGGCGGCCTTGCCTTCCTTGCGGCGTACGACCTCGTCGGAATAGCGGATACCCTTGCCACGATAGGGTTCGGGCTTACGGAAGGAGCGGATTTTCGCCGCGACCTGCCCGACAAGCGCCTTGTCGATACCACTGACCTCGACGGTTGTCGGATCGGGGCATGCGATCGTGATTCCGGCCGGCGCCTTGAAATAGATCATGTGCGAATAGCCGAGGGTAAGCGCGAGCAGGTCCTTCTTCATTTCAGCCCTGAAACCGACGCCGTTGATGACGAGCTTTTTCGTAAAGCCGCCGGTGACGCCTTCGGCCATGTTGCTGACAAGCTGACGATACAAGCCGTGCAGTGCCCTCGAACGCTTGGTGTCGTCGGCGCGGGTCACGGTTACGACGCCGTCGTCGATATCGAGCCCGATCTCCGGAACCATCTGCTGCTGCAGGCTCCCTTTCGGCCCGGTAACCGTAACGAAATTGTCCTTTATCTCCACCTTTGCCTGTTCAGCCAGTTTGATCGGCAGTTTTCCTATTCTTGACATGATATCCCTAAACGCTTTGGCTTGTTGATTAAAGAATGCGGAACAGGACTTCGCCCCCGATCCCCTGCTCTCTGGCCTCCTTGTCGGTAACGACCCCCTTCGATGTCGAAAGGATGGAAAGCCCGAGACCGCCGAGATATTTTTTCAGGTCCTTGCCTTCGTAGACCCTGCGCCCGGGTTTGCTCACTCTGGTGATCTCCCTGATGGCATGCGTCCCGTCGGGGGTGTACTTGAGCTCGATCCTGATGAAAGGAAACTGCTCGGAGGTGATCACCGTGAAATTCTTGACGTAGCCTTTCTCGACGAGAAGCTTCGAAATATTTTCCTTGAGCTTCGAATACGGTATGTCCGTAGTGTTTTTCTTCGCATTGCCCGCGTTTCTGATGCGGGTGATGTAATCAGCTATTGAATCGGTTACAGGCATGGCACACTGCTAATTGCTTTCAAAATTGACTTTTTCTCTCTTTACGGAACAGAGGCTCCTACCAGCTCGCCTTCTTGACGCCCGGCAGCTTGCCTTCGAGAGCGAGCTGGCGGAACATCTGGCGGCACAGGCCGTACTTCTCATACACCCCGCGCCCCCTTCCGGTCAGCACGCAGCGGTTCCTGATCCTGGTCGAGGAACTGTCCCTCGGAAGCTTCCTGAGAGCTTCGTAGTCACCGGCTTTTTTAAGCTCCTCCCTCTTTGCCGCATACTTCTCCACCAGGGCTCTTCTCTTCTCGTTTCTGGCTACAACGCTTTTCTTTGCCATCTTTTCTTTCCGATAAAGTTAGTTGTTCTTTTTTCTGAACGGCATACCAAGCTCGGAGAGCAGAGCGAACGCCTCCTCGTCGGTTCGAGCAGTCGTCACGAAGCTGACATCCATCCCCTGGATTCGCTGAACCTTGTCGATATCGATTTCCGGGAAGATGATCTGTTCCCTGACGCCGACCGTGTAGTTTCCGCGCCCGTCGAAGCTCGTGGTGCTCAGACCCCTGAAATCGCGGATTCTCGGAACGGCCAATGTAACAAACCTGTCCAGAAATTCATACATGTTTTTCTTCCGCAGCGTGACCCGGCAGCCGATGGCCTGGCCCTCGCGGAGCTTGAAGTTGGAGATCGCTTTCCTCGCCTTGCGGACCTGGGGCTTCTGGCCCGTTATCTGGCCGAGCTCCTGCATCGCCGTCTCCAGGAGCTTCGGCTCCGCGGCAGCCTCGCCGACGCCGATGTTGATCGAGATCTTGGAGAGCTTCGGCACCATCATGATATTCTTGTACCTGAACCGCTCCATCAGCGCCGGAACGACCTTTTCCTTGTAGGCCTTTTCCAGCCTTTCGGTCCCGTTCGCCGCGCTTGTCGCCTCTTCTTTTTTTTCTGCCATCTTCTACGCTGTCATTGTCCGGGATGGTCTTGGTCATCCCGCTGTGTTTCTTGAATCCTGCTTAACTCTTCTTGACGTTGGACGAGTGGATCGGGAACTCGCGCTCGATGATCGCTCCCTGCGGACGCGACTGCGTCGGACGCACGTGGCGCTTTCTGATATTCACTCCCTCGACAATCACTCTTCCCTTCTGGGGAAAAACCCTGAGAACCTTACCCGTTTTTCCCTTGTCGTTACCTGCGATAACGACGACGGTATCGTTTTTCTTGACGTGCAGCTTGACCTGCTTGGAACCTGTTTTCATGTTGCATTCCAGAAATGTATTGCATAAAATCCGAGCGGGAGACGGGACTCGAACCCGCGACCAACAGCTTGGAAGGCTGTGACTCTACCAGCTGAGTTACTCCCGCTTTTTCCTGCCCGTCCCCTACAGGACCTCCGGGGCAAGCGAAACTATCTTCATGTACTTCCTGTCCCTCAGCTCGCGTGCGACGGGACCGAAAATACGCGTGCCGCGCGGCTCGCCCTGCGCGTTGAGCAGAACAACGGCATTTTCGTCGAAACGGATGTAGGAGCCGTCCTTGCGCTTCTGTTCCTTGACGCAGCGGACGACAACGGCTTTCGACACCTCCTTCTTCTTGACGACGCCACCGGGAACCGCGGCTTTCACGGTCACCATGATCTGGTCGCCGAGAGCGGCGTAACGTCTCCCGGTCCCCCCGAACACGTGAATGCACCGGACTTTTTTCGCGCCACTGTTGTCGGCCACTACCAGATTAGTCTCTTTCTGGATCATCGAACTTCAACCTTTGTTAAAAATGGAATAAGAAAACGGCCTTACTTCGCTTTTTCAACGATCTCGACCAGCCTGCAGCTCTTTCTCTTGCTGAGCGGCCTGCACTCCGCAACCCTGACGATATCACCGATACCGGCCTCGTTGTTCTGGTCGTGAGCCATAAGACAGGTCGTCTTCTTGAAGTACTTCTTGTAGACGGGATGCTGCACCCTGCGCTCCACGGCGACGACGATCCCCTTGTCCATCCTGTCGCTGACGACCTTGCCCTGCCAGCTTTTCTTACGGCCCCTTTCAGCACTATTTGCCATTGCTGTACCTTCGTTTTTGTTGCGTTCTCACTTGCTTTTTCCCGCGCGGTTCGTAACCGCAGGGGCACTCTACTCGCCCTTTTCCTGCATATCGAGCTGGCGGAGACGGGTCTTCATCTTCGCGATATCGCGCCGCGAGTTGCGGAAAACCATGGGATTCTGCGGCGGCTCGATCACCTTGTAGAAATGCAGATCCGCAAGCCTGTCTTCCAGTTCCCTGACTTTTTCGACCAGCTCCTGGCGGCTCATTTCCGCGATTTCATGCTTTTTCATGACAATAATTCCTCAGTCTGATTGGACGTTAACCTTCAACATCGGGACGAACGATAAACTTCGTCTTGATCGGCAGCTTCTTGGCGGCCAGTCTGAACGCCTCGGTAGCCACTTCCGGTGAAACGCCGTCGGCCTCGAACATGATCCTGCCGGGCTTGACGACCGCCACCCAGAACTCGGGAGAGCCTTTGCCTGAACCCATGCGGGTTTCAGCGGGCTTCTTGGTGACGGGCTTGTCGGGGAAAATCCTGATCCAGATCTTTCCGTCCCTCTTCATATATCTGTTCATCGCGACACGAGCGGCCTCGATCTGCCTGCTGGTGATCCAGGCGGGCTCGAGAGCCTTCAGCCCGTACGTCCCGAACGTAATGGACGTTCCACGCCCGGAGTTTCCCTTCATCTTGCCACGCATGACCTTTCTATGCTTGACTCTCTTCGGCATCAACATACCGGCAACTCCATTCTTTTTCTGATTGTAAAGTTCTTGTCAGCAATGCGCCTCAGGCGGGCTTCTTCGTCCTCGGACGGCGCCGTCTGTTGCGCGAATCCCTGCCGCCTCTCGACCGCTGTTCGCCGCGCCGCTCCCTGATCTTTTTCATCTCCTCTTCTTCGACGGCATCGAGACGCTGAACGAGTACTTCGCCCTTGTAGACCCACACCTTGACGCCGATCGCCCCGGCGATGGTGTGCGCGGTGACGCTCGCGTAATCGACGTTCGCACGCAGCGTGTGCAGCGGAATCTTGCCCTCCTTGTACTGCTCGGAGCGGGCGATCTCTACACCGCCGAGCCTTCCTGCGCAGCGGATGCGAACACCCTCGGCTCCGGCGCGCATAGCCTGCTGGATGGCCTGCTTCATGGCTCGCCGGAAGGAAACCCTGTTTTCGAGCTGGTATGCGATGTTCTCGCCGATCAACTGAGCCTCGACTTCGGGCTTGACCACCTCGACCACGTCGATCTTGACCTCCTTGCCGCTCAACCGGCTGAGCTCCTGCGAGAGATTGTTGATCTCCTCGCCTTTCCTGCCGACAACCGCACCGGGACGCGCCGCGAAGATATTGATCTTGATATGCTTTGTCGTCCGCTCGATCACGATCCTGGAAATGCCGGCGCGCTCTCTCTTGAGACGGGCCTGGACATAGTTCCGGATCACCTGATCCTGCTTGAGCTTTTCGGCAATTACCGGTCCGTCATCGTACCATCTCGATGTCCAGTCCTTGATAATCCCCAGTCTGAATCCAGTAGGATTGACTTTCTGACCCAATGTTCGCTCCTCGTTTTTATTTATTTACCGGAATGAATCCTGTCGATGACGATCGTCAGATGATTCGAGCGTTTGCGAATTCTGTAGGCGCGGCCCATCGGCGCCGGAAGCATGCGCTTCATGGTCGGCCCCTCGTCAACGAATATCTCCTTGATGAACAGCTCGTTGTCCGCGCTCCGCTCCTCGGGATTCTTCTGCGAATAGTTCGCGACAGCGGACTTGAGCGTCTGCATGACATTGCGCGATGCCGCCTTAGTCGAGTTCATCAGTATCGCTTTTGCCTGATCGACCTGCTTGCCGCGGATAAGCCCCGCAACGAGACGCATTTTCCTCGGCGATGTCGGCGTATGCCGTAATACTGCTTTAGCTTGCATATCTTTCTCTACCCTTCCGTGTTATTGGGTTTAGGGGTTCCCTTTACTTTTTCCTTGGCGCGGAGCCGCCCTTTTCGGACTTGCCGCCTGCGTGACCGCGGTACGTTCTGGTCGGCGCGAATTCGCCGAACTTGTGACCGACCATGTTCTCGCTGATATAGACCGGAACGTGGTTCTTGCCGTTATGGACCGCCACGGTATGCCCCACGAAATCCGGAGAAATCATCGAGCTTCTCGACCAGGTCTTGATAACTTTCTTCTCACCCTTCCTGTTCATCTCAAGAACCCGCTCTTCCAGCTTCGGCTCGATAAAAGGACCCTTTTTCAGTGATCTTGGCATAATAACGCTCTGCTTGTTGTTTTACCTTTCGGCGCTTATTTGGCTTTGCGGCCCCGAACGATCAGCTTGCTCGACGCCTTCTTCCTGTTCCTGGTCTTCAGACCCTTGGCGATCTGGCCCCACGGAGACTTCGGATGCTTGCGGCCGCCGCCGGACTTCGACCTTCCTTCACCGCCGCCCATCGGATGATCGACCGGGTTCATGGCCATACCGCGGGTCTGGGGCTTGACGCCGAGCCAGCGGCTCCGGCCGGCCTTGCCGAGAACGATATTCTCGTGCTCCGCGTTACCCATGACGCCGACGGTCGCACGGCACTCGATGCGGACCTTCCTGATCTCGCCGGAAGGAAGCTTCAGGGTAGCGTAATCACCCTCTTTCGCGGCGAGCACGGCGAAAGCGCCTGCGGAGCGGACCATCTGCCCGCCCTTGCCGGGCCTCAGTTCGATGTTGTGCACGTCCGTACCGAGAGGAATGCTCCCCAACGGCATGGCGTTTCCGGCCTTCACCTCGACCTTCTCGCCGCTCTGGACGGTATCACCGACCACGAGCCCTTTCGGGGCGAGAATGTAGCGCTTCTCTCCATCCAGATAGTGCAGAAGGGCGATACGGGCCGAACGGTTCGGATCGTATTCGATAGCCGCAACACGTGCGGCGACGCCGTCCTTGTTGCGCTTGAAGTCGATAATCCGGTAGGATCTCTTGTGACCGCCACCGCGATGCCGGGAGGTTATACGGCCGGTCGCGTTGCGGCCGCCCGATTTCTTCAGGGGGACGACCAGACCCTTTTCGGGCTTGCTTTTGGTAACCTCCTCGAAACCGGGATACGAGAGATATCGGGAAGCCGGAGTAACCGGACTTAATTTCCTAATCGCCATTGTGAATTATTGTCTAGCCTTTTTTGGATTTCTTTTCCTCACCCTGGTCGGTCGATCCGGAATAGTAATCGATCACCTGCCCTTCCCTGAGCGTAACGAGAGCCTTCTTCCAATCGGCTTTCTTTCCTGCGATCAGCCCCTTGCGGGTATACTGACGCCGTGCCTTACCGAGGCAGTTCACCGTGCGGATCGATTCGACGTCCACACCGAACTTCTCCTTCAGGGCTCGCCTGATATCGGTTTTTGTAGCCGCAGCCTTCACCTTGAAGGTATACTGAGTCTGCTGCTCGGTCAACCGCGTACTCTTCTCTGTCAACCAGGGCTGTAGTATCGGATTTCTCATAACCTCTCTTGTTTATCTGTCACCACGAAATTAACCCAGTGTCTCTTCCAGCTTTTTCAGCGCGGTTTTCTGCAGGAGCACCGTCTGGCTATCAAGAATGTCATAGGTAGAGACCTTTTCCGCCTCCACGATATTCAGCACCGGAATGTTCCGGCCGGACTTGCAGACCGTCTCGCTGTATTCGGGCATGAGAACCAGGGTCTTGCGACCTTCGAGGCCGAGGCTTTTCAGAATACCCGCCATCCGGCCGGTCTTTATCTGGTCGAAACCGAAGTCCTCCACGACCACGATGCCCCCGTCCTGCGCTTTCGACGTAAGAGCCGAGCGGCGGGCGAGACGCTTGATCTTCTTGTTGACCTTCAGCGAGTAGTCGCGGGGCTGCGGGCCGAAGATCGATCCGCCACCGGTCGTCAGCGGGGAACGCGACGAACCCTGTCGGGCATGGCCGGTACCTTTCTGCCTGTAGGGCTTTTTACCGCCGCCGCGAACTTCCGAACGGTTTTTCACTTTATGGGTGCCCTGACGCTTGTTCGCCATGATTGCCTTGACGTCGAGATACATCGCATGTTCCGACACCTCAACACCGAACACCCTGTCATCGAGCCTGACAACTTCCCCGGTTTCCGAGCCGTCGGTATGTAAGACTTTAAGTTCCATGTTTACCTGCTCTCAACGTTTACTTGTTTCTTGAAACAATCTGCACATACGAATTCTTCACGCCCGGAACGGCGCCCTTGACCACAAGGAGATTCGACTCCGGCATGATCCTGACGATCTGAAGCCCCCTGACCTTGACGTTCTTGCCGCCCATGCGGCCGGCCATCTTGGTACCCTTGAACGTACGCGAAGGATCGGAAGCACCGCCGACGGAACCGGGAGCCCTCAACCTGTCGGACTGACCGTGGGTCCTGGAGCCTCCGGCAAAGTTATGGCGCTTGACGACGCCGGCGAACCCCTTGCCCTTGGTAACTCCGCGGACATCGACTATCTCGCCCTCACTGAACATATCGACGCCCACCGGGCTGCCGATCTCGAGCTCCGCGCCGACCGCGTCCTTGGCAAACTCCGCGATCTCGTATCCCGGTGCGACGCCCGCTTTGGCGTAGTGCCCCCTGAGAGGCCTGGAAATCTTGTTTTCCTTTCTTTCGCCGATGGTGAGCTGGTAGGCTTCGTAACCGTCGTTCTCCAGACTCTTGACCTGGGAAACGAAACACGGTCCGGCCTGAATGACCGTACAGGGCACCGCTTCGCGCCTTTCGTTATATATGCGTGTCATGCCTATTTTCTTACCAAGAATCGCAGCCATTTCTCAATTAGCTTTTCAAATTTCGTTAAGACTTGATTTCCACGTCGACGCCGCTCGGAAGTTCGAGCTTCATCAGCATATCGATCGTCTTGCCGGTCGGATTCACGATCTCGATCAGCCGTTTGTGGGATGAAAAAGCGAACTGCTCCCGCGACTTCTTGTCGACATGCGGCGAACGGTTAACGGTGTAGACATGCGTCTTGGTCGGCAACGGGATAGGACCGAAAATAATGGCATCCGTCTGCTTCACCACGTCAATGATCTTGACAGCCCATTTGTCCACGAGACTGTGATCGTAGGACTTTAGCTTTATTCTGATCTTTTGCTGAACAGCCACTTCTCTTAACCTTTCAGTGTTTACAATAAAAAAGGGGCGGGCCCTTGCATATCCCCGCCCCGTGATGAACCGGATCTTCCGTCACTCGATAATCTGGGTTACCGTACCCGCACCCACGGTGCGACCGCCTTCGCGGATGGCGAACCTCAGGTTTTCATCCATGGCGATAGGCACGATCAGTTCGGCCTCGATCGACAGGTTGTCGCCGGGCATGACCATCTCGACACCCTCGGGAAGGGTCACCGAACCGGTCACGTCGGTGGTGCGGAAGTAGAACTGAGGACGATAGCCTTTGAAGAACGGAGTGTGACGGCCGCCCTCCTCCTTTTTGAGAATGTAGACCTTCGCCTTGAACTTGGTGTGCGGCGTGATGGAGCCGGGTTTGGCGATAACCATACCGCGCTCGAGTTCGTCCTTGTCGACGCCCCTGAAGAGCAGACCGGCGTTATCGCCCGCCTGGCCCTCGTCGAGGGTTTTCTGGAACATCTCGACACCAGTGACGACCGTTTTCCGGGTCGGCTTGATACCTACGATCTCGACCTCTTCGTTCAGCTTGACGACACCCCTTTCGATACGCCCGGTACCGACGGTGCCGCGACCGGAAATCGAGAACACATCCTCGATCGGCATGAGGAACGGCTTGTCGACGTCGCGGACCGGCTCGGGAATGTAGCTGTCGACGGCATCCATCAGTTCGGCAATGGCTTTTTCGGCCTCGGCGTCGCCGTCGAGAGCCTTCAGCGCGGAACCTTTGATGATCGGAATATCGTCACCGGGAAAATCGTACTCGGAAAGCAACTCGCGGAGTTCGAGCTCGACAAGTTCGAGAAGCTCGGGATCGGCGATATCGACCTTGTTGAGAAACACGACCAGAGCCGGAACGTTCACCTGGCGCGCAAGCAGGATGTGCTCGCGAGTCTGAGGCATGGGGCCGTCGGTACCGGCGACAACGAGAATCGCGCCGTCCATCTGGGCGGCACCGGTGATCATGTTCTTGATATAGTCGGCGTGACCGGGGCAGTCGATGTGCGCATAGTGACGCTTGGCGGTCTGATACTCGACGTGGGCGGTGGAGATGGTGATACCGCGCTCCCTCTCCTCGGGAGCCTTGTCGATCTCGCCGAATTCGCGTTGCTCGGCCATCCCCTGCTTCGCAAGAACGGTGGTAATAGCGGCGGTCAGCGTGGTCTTGCCATGATCGACGTGACCGATAGTACCAATATTTACGTGGGGTTTCTCACGTTTGTAGACCTCTTTTGCCATAATGCTGTCTCCCTGTATCGGTTATCTGTTGTTGTTTTTGCTTGTAGACACTGTACTGCATGAACTGTTCATCCGCCTACCCGGCATCTTTCACCACATTCTTTTCCTGCAGAACTTCCGCGATATTTTTCGGAACCTCGTTGTAGCATTCGAACTCCATGGTGTAGTTGGCGCGCCCCTGGGTCATCGAACGGAGAACGGTCGAGTAGCCGAACATCTCCGACAGCGGCACTTTCGCCTTGACGAACTGCGCGCCGGCGCGCTCGCCCATACCCTCGATATGACCCCTCCGGCTCGACAGGTCGCCCATAACGTCCCCGAGATACTCTTCGGGAGTGATGACCTCGACCTTCATGATCGGCTCGAGCAACACCGGATCGGCCTTCCTCGCCCCGCCCTTGAAACCGATGGACCCGGCGATCTTGAAGGCCATCTCGGAAGAGTCGACCTCGTGATACTTACCGTCGAACAGCGCCACCTTCACATCCTGCATGGGATAGCCGGCAACGACACCGTCCTTCATCGCCTCCTGGATACCCTGGGACACCGCCGGAATGTACTCCTTGGGAATGACACCGCCCTTGATCTCGTCGACAAACTCGAAACCCGCTCCTTCCTCGAGCGGCCCTATCCGGAGATTGACCAGACCGAACTGGCCCTTACCGCCGGACTGCCTGACAAACTTGCCCTCGTACTCGACCTCCTTGCGAATGGTCTCGCGGTAGGCGACCTGCGGCTGACCCACATTGGCCTCAACCTTGAACTCGCGCCTCAGCCTGTCGACAAGCACCTCGAGATGCAGCTCGCCCATACCGGCGATCAGCGTCTGGCCCGTCTCCTCGTCGGAGCTGACCCGGAAGGTAGGATCCTCCTCGGCCAGCTTGGCGAGCGAAACGCCCAGCTTGTCGGAATCGGCCTTCGTCTTCGGCTCGATGGCGATCTGGATGACCGGCTCGGGAAAAACCATCTTTTCGAGGATGATCGGCTTGGACTCGTCACAGAGCGTATCGCCCGTCTTGACATCCTTGAGCCCGACAGCCGCGGCGATATCGCCGGCGTAGACCGCATCGCGCTCCTCCCGCTTGTTGGAGTGCATCTGCATCAGCCTGCCGATACGCTCCTTCTTGCCCGTGATCGTATTGAGAACGTAACTGCCCGCCTTGAGCACACCGGAGTAGACACGGAAAAAGGTAAGCTTCCCGACGAACGGATCGGTCGCGATCTTGAAAGCGAGACCCGCGAACGGCTCTTCGTCCGTCGGCTCTCGCACGATTCCCTGGTCGGTATTGGGGTGATGGCCGTCAACGGAACCGACATCGACCGGAGAAGGCAGATACTCGATAACCGCATCGAGCATGAACTGCACCCCCTTGTTCTTGAAGGACGATCCGCACAGCGCGGGAATGATCGTCCCGTCGAGGGTAGCCTGGCGCAGAACCGAACGAACCTCGCTTTCGGTTATATCCTGGCCTTCGAGATATTTTTCGAGAAGAGTCTCATCGAGCTCGGAGACCGCCTCGAGCATATTGATCCGCCAGTGCTTCGCCTCGCCCTCGAGATCGTGAGGAATCTCGACTTCTTCGTAGGTACTACCATCTTCCTTGTCGTAGATAATCCCCTTCATGGTGATAAGATCCACGACCCCGGCGAACATTTCGCCCTGACCGATCGGTATCTGGATCGGAACGGGATTCGCACCGAGACGCTCCCTGATGGCCTTCACGGCATCGAAGAAGTTCGCACCGACGCGATCCATCTTGTTCACATAGGCGATCCTCGGAACTTCGTACTTGTTCGCCTGGCGCCATACGGTCTCGGACTGCGGCTCGACACCGCCGACCGCACAGAAAAGGGCGACCGCACCGTCAAGCACCCTCAGGGAGCGCTCGACCTCCACGGTAAAGTCGACGTGACCCGGCGTATCGATAATATTGATCCGGTGCTTGACATCCGAAAAATTACCGGCGCCCGCCTGCCAGAAACAGGTGGTCGCAGCAGAGGTGATCGTGATTCCGCGCTCCTTCTCCTGCTCCATCCAGTCCATGGTGGCGCCACCCTCGTGAACCTCGCCCATCCTGTGAAGACGGCCGGTGTAATACAATATCCTCTCGGTCGTGGTCGTCTTTCCGGCATCGATGTGAGCCATGATGCCGATATTACGAACCTTGTCCAAACCTACTTGCCGCGTCATCTGATCGGTATTCGCCTGTTAATATTTATTAAAACCTGAAATGCGCAAAAGCCTTGTTCGCGTCGGCCATGCGATGGACCTCGTCACGTTTCTTGACGGAAGATCCCTGCTCGTTGGCCGCATCCATCAGTTCGGCCGCAAGCTTTTCGGCCATTCCCCGGCCGCCGCGCCGCGCCGCGAACTGCTTGATCCAGCGAAACGCGAGCGCTTCGCGCCTCGACGGCTTGACCTCCATGGGAATCTGGTAGGTGGCTCCGCCGACACGCTTGCTGCGAACCTCGACGAGAGGGGCGACATTGCCGAGCGCGCGCCGGAAAACCTCGAGCGGCTCCTCACCCTCAACCTTCGCGCCTATAATATCCATAGCCCTGTAGACGATCTTCGACGCGACGGAACGCTTGCCGTCGATCATGACGGCGTTGATCAGCCGCGAAACGCTCTCGTCGTCGTAGCGGAAATCCGGTTTGACCCCGCTGTATACATTTCTTTTACCCATACCGTTTACCAGATACCAGATTTAAACAGTTTCGACTTTACTTGGACGCCTCCGCCTTCGGCCTTTTGGCGCCGTATTTCGAACGCCCCCGGCGGCGGTCGGAAACACCGGAGGTATCGAGGGAACCCCTCACGATATGATACCGGACGCCCGGGAGATCCTTCACCCTGCCGCCGCGGATCAGCACAATGGAGTGCTCCTGAAGATTGTGTCCTTCACCGGGAATGTAGGCCGTAACCTCGATCTTGTTGGACAGCCGCACGCGAGCAACCTTTCTCAGCGCGGAATTGGGCTTTTTCGGCGTCGTCGTGTACACGCGCGTACAGACGCCCCGCTTCTGCGGACACTTCTCGAGCGCCGGCGAAGCCGTCTTGGAAGCCTTGGTCGTTCTCCCCCGTCTGATAAGCTGCTGTATCGTCGGCATACTTTCTACTTTTCTAATGGTTAAACGTTCAAGTATCAATCGAACAAGAAAATCAGTAAGGACAACCAAGGTAAAATATTTATCCAAAAAAACAAAAAACCGCCCGTACATTTTTATCCCTTTCCGGGAGATTTTTCGAAGGTCTCGTCACGCGGGACCGGTGCGCCCCGCGAAAAGCGCAAAACAGGAAAGAAAACGGCCCCCGGTCTCTCAGTAGAGCGGCAAAATACGGGCCATTTCACGAAGCAGTTCCTGGATGGAGGAGCCGTGGCTGAACCTGAGCACTATCTCCTCGGGAGGCGCTTCCCAGCCCCCGTACTGCCGGCGCCGCAGGGCCTCTTGCAGAAGCTCCGCGACCTTTCCGGAATCGCCGGGATGAGCTGTAAGCCCTCCGGCCTCCTCGATCAACCGGCAGGCCGGACCGTCGGGGAGCACGCCGAAAAGAGGGATGTTCATGCCCAGAACGTCGTAGAGCCGCTCCGGAACGAACAGATCGTGGCCGTTGTCGCCGCCGGACACGACGCAGAAGAGATCCGCCCGGCGGCACAGCTCCAGCTCTTCGGCGAGGGAGCAGGCCCGGCTCGACTCGACAAGATCGGTGAGATCGTATTTCTTCAGGTATCTCCAGGCCCGATCCTGGCCGCTTCCGGTCAGCGCGAGCGAGAGCGCACCCTTCAGGCCGGGTTGCGACTCGGCGAATGCGGAAATTCCCGCAAAGAAGCTTCGCGCCTCCCTTCCGCCGAGCCGGTCGAGGCGGCAGACCAGCCGCATGGCCGATTCCGCCTCTCGCCGCTCGCCCGCCGCGTAGACGCCGTCGGTGCGATAGCCGTTCTGAACGATGGTCAGGTCGTCGTGACCCGCCGCTCCCCGGTACTTCCTGAGAAAGTACTCTTTCAACTCTCTCGACGGAAGAATGCAGGCGTGGCCGGACTGCATAACCGACCGTTCGAGCCCCCCTGCATCGTGGGGCTCGATACAGTCGAAAATTACCGGCAGTTTGTACTTCTCCGACAGCTCGAGCGCGAGACGTTGCGGCGCGAGGGGAGGGGACTGCGCATAGATAAGCTCAATGTCGGGGTTCCGGCGAAGCACCTCCTCGGCCTCGGGCCGGGCCTTTTTCTCCCAGCCCTCTCCGCCGGGGTCGAAGCGTACGGGCGCGGCCCCGCGAAGCTTCAGAAAATCGCTTTTTTTCCGGGGCATGCCGTGAACGAACCGGAAAAGCTGTTCACGGTTCAGCTTCTCCTGCGGCAGTTCCCCCGCCGGGTAACGAACGCTGAAAGGCTCCCCCCGCTCCCTGTCGCCCGAAAGACCGGCAAACGCTATCACCAGAGGCTCCCAGCCGATCTCCGGCATGGAGACGGCGAGCTTGTAGGCGCGCGACGACCCCTCGGTCATCATGGGGGGATAGTTCATGGTGAGAAACAGAATCTTTTTCACGATCGGAACAATGATGTGGTTGTGATTACTTCGCGCCGGATGACGTCCTCAGTCCCGCGAATCCGGAAAAAGCAAGCAGGAGCGCCACGCCGAACGCTCCGGCGGAGATCCACTTTCCGGTTGTGAAACCGCTCCTGTCGAAGGAACAGCGAACCCGGTGATCGCCGGGGGGAACGACGACTCCCCGCAGGAGACCGTTCACCTTCAGCGTCGGGACCTCCCTGCCGCCAATCTTCATCGTCCAGCGCTGCGGATAGAAGACCTCGCTCAGCACGAGCAGCGCCTCCCCATCGGCATGCACCGTCACGGTGATCGACTCCGGAGCGACCTCGACCCTGTCCACCCTCCCGACGCCGAAACGCCTGAGGCCCTCCCAGGACGCCTGCTCGACAGCGGCGCGCGAAGCGACATCCATGCCGCCCATGACCCGTTCGCGTGCGGCCGCTTCCGTCCGCACCGAAACGCCTTCCCGTACGAACCAGGCCCGTCCGAGCGGGTTCTTCAGCCGGTAGATCGACGTCGGCACGATCCCCCCGGGCAGGCGGAGTTCGGCTTCCAGGGCAGGTTCGAGCGACGGATGCTCCAGCGGCGCGGGACTCAGGAGATAGCGGACATTGAGCATGCGCAGGAGCGGAATGCTGGAAAGATTGTCCGAAGCCCTGAGCACCTTGTCGTAGAGCAGCAGCTTGGCAGGATGGTAACCCCCCGTGGACTCCAGACCGTAGACGGAAAACTTGTTTTCGCCGAAAAGAGCCCCGACGGGATGAATCCTGAACGGGCCACCATCGGCAGAGAGAAAGGTCGTCACCTCGTCGGGCATCATCGCCCGGACGATTTCGCTTTCCTGAACGAGCCGGGAGGAGCGAAGGGAACGCTCCGGAGGATAGGCGATGCGGCTGTCGACCACGAGCAGGTCTCCGAGCACGAGCGACGCCAGAAGCGCCCCCGAAAGCGTCGCGCCGAGGACGGTTTTCGAACGAAGCCACAGAAGTGCCGCGAAGAGGGCGCCGAACAGCGCGAAGCCGTAAAAACTCTCCTTCCACAGCTCCCATCGCAGGCGGGAGACGAGGAGGGAGAGATCGGGATTGTCATAGGCGATGGGCGGAAACGCTTCGCGCAACGCCTGTTCCAGAGCTCCCCCGGTGAACGTGAAAAGGACGATCAGCACGGCCAGAACGAGCGCCCCCGCTTTGAGGACCGCCAGAGATCGCCCCTTTACGCCGTTCATGACGGCATGCAACCCGAATCCGGCAAGCAGGGAGAGATTGAACGACACCACGATCAGCGCCATGGAAGGTACACGGAAGCGGCTGAAAAACGGAACGACGTGATAAAACAGGTCGTAAACCGGACTGAAATGCCTGCCGAACGCGAGCAGAGCCATCAGGAGGGAACTTGCGGCGAGAAACCACACGAAGACGTTACGGCGTTCCGCCCCGATTCCCGCGACCGCAAGCAGAAGCACGACGACGCCCGCGTAGTTCGGATAGTCGGTAAACGGCATCCTCCCCCAGTAGGTTACCCCCCCGAACCCGAAAGCGCCCGGCATGAGATAGGTGAGCAGCTCCGAGGGATGCAGGGACCACATGGTCGCGTAGTCGTAAGACGCCCCGCCGCCCGCGGCCGCCCCCCTGACGGACCAGGGTGCATATTCGAAGACCGGCAGATAGATGACCGAGGCGATCATGACGCCGAGCACGAGCGCCCCGGATGCCGCCAGGGCTTTTTTCAGACGTTCGGGAGCAGAGCCTTCACCCGCTGCGACCTTCAGCACGACCAGCGGCAAGAGCACGATCCACGTATAGTAGGCGATCTGGACATGGCCGCGCTGAAGCTGCAGGCCGACCATGAGCGCCAGCAAACCGAGGGTCCGGGGACGAACGTCGTCACACAGTTCGAGAGCCGCCCGGAGAACCCAGGGCATGTAGGCGGCCGTCATGAGCTGGCTGCCGTGACCGTACACGAACATGGTGACCATGTAAGGGTTCAACATGAAGGCCGCCCCGCCGAGAAAGGCCGCCGGGCCGTGCAGGCGAAAACGCTTCAGCAGCAGGAATCCCCCCAGGCCGGCGAAAACGTAATGAAGCAGTTGCAGCGGAAGGTTGCCGATACCCGCCCGGGCGAGAAGAGCGCCCGGATAGTAGAGGCCGTTGAGATAGGTGAACGCTTCGACCGTCGGCATGCCCGAAAAAGACCACGGCTGCCAGAGGGGATAGGCTCCGGTCTGCCGGAAGACCGCATCGAGCGCCATGGAGGTCGCCATCGGACTGAGACTGTCCGGGGAAGCCGGCACATACCCCAGAAAGACCACCTTCCAGAACAGCGCCGCCGTAAGGAGCAGATAACCGCAAAGTGCGGCGGCGTATGGCAGAATCGTTTTCTTCACGCGTCCGTTCCTCCGTGGAAACAATCGGCGGCGATTCCCTGACGCCCTACCGTTTTATGGGTGCCTCTATGTTTTTTTCAAAAAAGGCAAGAGTTCAAAAATAACGTCCATCTCCTCCTGTTCCAACTGCATCAGCCTGACGAAGGCGGCGTAAACCGCCAGAACCAGGCAGAACGCCCCGGCAAGGGCGGCCGGAAGC
>JANQHQ010000024.1 GCA_028282595.1 Chlorobium sp.
TGATATTTTACAATTAGTTACGAATTCTACTGGCACAAATCAGAACATCTGCATCTGTAACCAATTGAATTTATTTGACTTATAACCGGACACTACTGATTGATTGTATGAATTTATTCGTTGTGGCGGGAGTAGGGGACATCCTATAAGTGTGTCGTAGCAAAGCAGTAGAAGAGATGAGGGTCGGCCCCTCGCACTCGGCGTGCAGGCGCAGGGTGTGCTTGCGGATAGAGTGAAGGTTTATCGGTGAAGGAGAGGGTTATGTTTGAACCCGGGCAGGATGGAATCTTTGTTTGTTTTGTGTTGTCCTGTATATATTAACAATATACATGAATGTTGTGTGGTCTTTTGCTGACATCTCCGGGTTTCAATGGGATAGTGGAAACATGTCCAAAAACTGGTCAAAACACCGGGTGTCAATGTCGGAATGCGAAGAGATTTTTTTTAATCAACCGCTTATCGTGGCTGATGATGAAAAACACTCGGGAGATGAAAAAAGATTCTATGCGTTAGGAAAAACCGACAGGGGTAAGCGGCTTTTTATCGTTTTTACTCTTCGTGACAATAAAATCAGGATAATATCGGCACGTGGCATGAGCAAGAAAGAGAGGAGTATTTATGCAGAACAAGAAAAAAAAGATTCCGAAATTCAAAAGTGAAGTTGAAGAACAGGAATTCTGGGCAACGTATGACTCAACGGAGTATGTTGAGTGGGGCACTGCAGGCAAGGCGTTGTTTCCGGATCTGAAACCGACAATGAAAACAATTTCACTTCGCTTGCCCGAACCGATGCTCAACAATCTCAAGGTTCTTGCAAATGAGCGTGATGTTCCATACCAGTCACTGCTCAAAATGTTTCTGAAAGAACGCCTTGATAAAGAGTTGCAGAAAACATGACAGGTTTTCCTTGTTTCCTTGTTTCCTTGTATGAAGGAAAAGGGTTCAAGTGGACCCGTGTCCGTGGACAATCGGAGGCGGAATTTAAAGTTAGTAACTCAACCGGTTCATGCAGCGGAATGGCGCGGCTCCAACTCAACAAATGTGTTCACAATTCTGTGGCGTATCCTTTCAGGTAGAGATCTTCATGTTTGGCACTCCGCCAAAGTCGTTCGACAAATAGGGGGGACGCTCGCGACTACGTAAACTAACGATGCGATTCCCGCCATGTGATGGCGCGCATGGGATCGACGGGAAGGGGTCGCGTTGCCGATGATGAAGATCGGGGTGTTTTCGTTTTGCGCATGGGAAGGGGGCGTCTGCATCCGGTAGCGGTTCTTTTGCTTTTGCTGAAAGTGAGAGGGCTGGTTTTGCGGTGTTTTGATTTAAGTTGTTGTGAGCGTCCCCATGAACCGGCCGTCGACTCCGGCTACAGGTGCTACAAAGTTTGTTGCAGGGGAGGGTTGATTTTATGTATGGATTAGCTCCTGTTGGCGAAAGGGCTTTACTTCTGAATAGTGAGACGTTTATATTGTTTCGGTTTACGTGGTTGGAGCGTCCCCAATCACAGCATTCCATTTCTGCGGCAAGGCCTGTCATCCGTTCTCGTCGCATCTGGAAAATGATCTGATAATCAGCATTACAGGAGGAGAACACAACGCCTCTGAAGTGCGTGCAGTATTGAAAAAAACAAACATAAAAAAACACTAAAGCATGGCAAGAAACTTCAATTTCAGTGCAGGCCCAGCGATGTTGCCCACAGAGGTAATCGAGCGTGCCCGCGAAGAGATGCTGGACTGGAACGGTTCAGGTATGTCTGTAATGGAAATGAGTCATCGGGGCAAGGAATTTGTCTCCATTGCGGAAAAGGCGGAAGCCGACCTGCGTGAGATTCTGTCGGTTCCCGGCAACTACAAGGTGCTTTTCCTGCAGGGCGGGGCATCCAGTCAATTTGCGATGATTCCGCTCAACCTGTTAAAAGGCAGGAACAAAGCAGATTACCTCAATACAGGCATGTGGTCGAAAAAAGCAATTGCCGAAGCCAAACGATTCTGTAACGTCAATATGGCAGGCGATACCTCGGGAGATAATTTCACAACCGCTCCTGACCAGGACGCACTGAACCTCGATGCTGATGCCGCATATGTACACTACACGCCTAACGAGACCATAGGGGGCGTGGAGTTTGGCTACGTTCCGGAAACAGGAGAAATTCCGCTGGTTGCGGATATGTCATCGACTCTGCTGTCCCGTCCTGTCGATGTTTCGAAGTTCGGAATCATTTACGCCGGTGCACAGAAAAATATCGGTCCTTCCGGCCTGACCATTGTTATTATCCGTGAAGACCTGATAGGCAATCCCGCTGATGGCATACCAACCATGTTCAATTATGCTACTCACGCAGATGCCGGCTCGATGTACAACACGCCACCAACCTACAACTGGTATATTGCCGGGCTTGTTTTTGAGTGGATCAAAGACCGGGGCGGGCTTTCTGCAATGGCGGAAACAAACCAGAGAAAAGCAACGAAACTCTATGCTGCAATCGACGATTCAGCATTCTATGCCAATCCTGTCGCCGAAAATGCACGTTCGTGGATGAATATTCCTTTCACGCTTGCCGATCCCTCTCTTGATGGGGAATTTCTCTCCGGAGCGACGAAAAAAGGATTGTTGACGCTGAAAGGTCACCGTTCCGTAGGGGGAATGCGGGCAAGTATCTATAATGCCATGCCCGAGGAAGGAGTCGATACACTGATCTCCTACATGCAGGAATTCGAACAAAAAAACGCTTAACAGCTATATGACACTATGACATGTTCAAGATTTTAACGTTAAACAATATTTCCGTGGCAGGTCTTGACCGGCTGCCGCGGGACAAGTACGAGATTGCTTCCGAGATCGTACATCCTGATGCCATATTGCTGCGCTCATACAAAATGCATGATATGGAAATCCCGGATACCCTTAAAGCGGTTGCCCGTGCAGGTGCGGGAGTCAACAACGTACCAGTTGAAAAAATGACAGGGATGGGTATTCCTGTATTCAACACTCCGGGAGCCAACGCCAACGCGGTCAAGGAACTGGTCGTTGCTGCTTTGCTGATGTCAAGCCGCAACCTTACCCAGGCTTGGGATTACGCAAGAAACCTCGAAGGGAGTGATGCCACGATAGCAAAGGCCGTTGAAGAAGGGAAGAAAAAGTATGTCGGCACCGAGCTGCCGGGCAAGACGCTTGGCGTCATCGGGCTTGGGGCTATCGGCGGAAGAATTGCCAATGCCGTCATTGCTCTTGGCATGAGAGTCATCGGTTACGACCCGACCGTGACAATCCAGCACGCCTGGAATCTTTCTTCCGAAGTCCAGCGCGCCCTCAGTTTCGAAGAACTGCTTTCCGAATCAGACTATATCACCTTTCATGTTCCACTTGTCGATGCCACCAGGAATATGCTGAATGCCGAACGCATCAGACACATGAAACAGAATGCCATTGTGCTGAATTTTGCGCGGGGGGGCATTGTAGACGATGCTGCTGTAATCGAGGCCCTCGATGAGGGGAAACTGTATGCCTACATCAACGACTTCCCTACAAACGTAAACAAAGACCACTCCCGAATTGTCGCGCTGCCGCATCTCGGAGCTTCAACGTTGGAAGCCGAAGAGAACTGCGCTGTGATGGTTGCCGACCAGATCCGGGACTATCTTGAGAACGGCAATATCACCAACTCGGTCAACTTTCCTGAAATGAAGATGCCCAGGGCCGGTGCATCGAGAATAGCCATTTCCAATTCCAATGTACCCAACATGGTCGGTCAGATCACTTCGGTACTGGCCAGTTCAGGGATCAATATTGTTGACATGCTGAACAAATCTCGCGGGGATATCGCCTATAACCTGCTCGACCTCGGAACAGGGGCAGACAAAGATATAGCTGACAAGATCGGGCAAATCGAGGGAGTGCTGGCGGTGAGAATTGTATAGATGGCCTGTTAGTTCGATAGCTGCACCCGAACATTCAAGTGCATTCAGAGGTTAAGATGCTTATCGAAGGACGGTAGAGATGATTCGGTCTTCGGCGGAAAACGGATAGTTGCCATGTCAGACAACACAAGCGGTCGTTTTTTTGAATATCTGAACTGGCTTTTCAATCCATTCCACGGATTGAAGACAACGGAAGTCTATGATTTGATCGGCACCACTTCTCTTACCGGGAATGCGCTATACCTGAATCTTGGCTATTGGCGGGATGTGGATACAATCGATGAAGCCAGTGAAGCGCTCGCTCTTCTGGTGGCGAAAAGAGGCGGCATGGGTCCGGGCGATACCGTGCTGGATTGCGGGTATGGTTTTGGCGATCAGGACATCCTCTGGGCGAGGAGCATGAAACCCGAAAAAATTATCGGGCTGAATATTACGCATTCCCAGGTAGAGCGGGCCCGGATGAACGTTGCCGACGCGGGGCTCGGGAAATCGATAGATTTACGGGAAGGTTCGGCAACAGAGATGCCGATCGACAGTGAATCCGTCGATCTGGTTGTTTCCGTGGAAAGCGCGTTCCACTATAGGACCCGTGAGGATTTTTTCAGGGAAGCGTTCCGCGTTTTGCGTCCGGGCGGGAAGCTTGTGACGGCGGACATTTTACCGACGGAAAACTCCGATAATCTCTTCAGGCGAATAGAGCAGTGGATCTCATGGAGTCTTGTGGCAGGTAAATTCAATATTCCGCAAGAGAACTGCTATTTGATCCCGTCCTACGATAACAAGCTCTCCAAAGCCGGATTTGTCAATACAGACATCAAATCGATACGTGACGATGTCTATCCGCCTCTTCATGAGTATCTGGCAAGAGACCGGACATTTGTCGGCAAGCTGCATCCGCTTGCAAAGATGCTGGCGCAATCGACATTCAGTCGTTCTGCAGATAGTGTCTACGCCGGTCTGGACTATATTCTTTCGTATTCTGAAAAGCCATAGGGATGCCCATAAGTTGTTAATTGTAATTGGGGACGCTCGCAACTACGTAAACTAAAGCGATGCGATGCTCACCTTGTGATGGCGCGTGCGGGATCGACGGGAGGGGCAGCGTTGCCGATGACGACTATCTGTCCAGCCAGAACGAAAGAACCTGTGCGAGTTCACTCGTGGTGACCGGTTTTCCGATGTGGGCGTTCATGCCGCACTGTTTTGTCAAAGCGATGTTTTCAGCGTCGGCGTTACCGGTAAGCGCAATAATGGGAATCTCCCTGAACCTGTCAAACGTTCTAAAACACGTTCCTTCCCTGATCACTTGTGTTGCATCGACGCCGTTCATCACCGGCATTTCCATATCCATAAAAACAATGTCGCAATCGTTCTCATCCAGACGTTTGATGGCTTGTTCCCCGTTTTCTGCTTGTACCACATGTGCGCCCATGCGTTCAAGGATGGTGCTCATGAATTTCCTGCTGGTAAGGTTGTCATCGACGATAAGAACGCTCCTGTTCTTGAGGATGATGTCATTGAACCTGATCGGCTTCTTTTCGGAAAAAAAGTAATCTTCAAAAAGAGAGAGGACATGTTTTCTTGTCAGCGGTTTGCTGATGTAACCGTTCATTCCCATGTCCAAAGCTTTCTGTTTCAATTCCAGCCTGGGAAGAGCCGATATACCGATTATCGGTATATTATGTTCAGCTACATGCTCTCTGCCGGTATGTTCTCCCATGTATATGCGTTTCGCAGTTTCATTCGCTTTGGTGTCGGGCATGTCGATGTTCATGAGTACCAGATCGAATCTTCTGTGCGAAAGCATGGAAATTGCCTGGGCTTGGTTTTCAGCACGCTCTACGCTGCAGGTCCACTCACTGAAATATTTTTCGGCAATAAGCCAATTGGCGGCATTGCCGTCAACGACCAATATGTTTTTGGTGCGAAGGATCTCTTTTTTCAGTTTTTCTACCGGTTTCGAGTTGTAAAGGGGAAGATGAATAGTGAACTCCGTCCACTCGTTTTCCTTTGAACTGCAGGTTATGCGGCCTCCAAATGATGTGATTACGTGTTTGCAGAAAGAGAGTCCCAGGCCGACACCGCTTTTTTTCCCGGAAGTGTAAAAGCTGTCAAAAATTCTTTCCCTTTTCGATGCAGGAATTCCCGGCCCGGTGTCACGCACTTTTATGGTATTGCCTGCCGGTCCGGTTTCGGTTGCTATTTCGAGAATGAATCCGGGGGTATCTTTATAGTAAAGAGCGTTTTTTATGAGATTAAAAAGGACGTAAATGAACAGATCCTTGTCGCCAAAAAAATCAAAATTTGTTGAAGCAAGGTTTTTTACAAGCGTGCGGTCTTCAGGGGCGCTGTAACTGAAACTGCTAACTGCGGATTGAATGCTGTTTTTCGCGGCAACCCGTTTAAAGATTTTGGGGTCTAAAGGCTTCCCCTGCATGTCGGTCAGGATAGAGTCGATGATCTTGTTTGCCTGCAAAACGGTTTCCGTACTTTCTTCAACAACATCGTGCAGATTTATCAGCCTCGATTTGCTGAGAGCATAGTCTGAGCCTGTTGCGTTTTGTTCGGGTTTGTCAGGGATTATTGACTGTACCGAGCCCATGGCGTTGATGATCGAGTTCAAAGGATTTCTCATTTCATGGGCGATACTGGCACTCAGGCTGTGAAGCAGTGAGATTTTTGTTTGATTGGCGATTTGTTTTCTGTGACTTACGATAACGCCTCCGATAAGCAGAAATAGAAAGGTTGGGACGTACATCCACTGGAAATAGGTGAATTGCACTTGCCCGTCAAGAAGCTGGACGACAAGAAATGCAAGGGTATAACCGGTAATTGAAAGCAGGGATGTCAAAAACCAGTCGTCGATAAGCAAAATCAGTAAAATAAGAGCTATAAGATTTGATATGAACCAGGTGATAGTCCATGCATTTTTGTACAGCATGAAGCCGAAAAAAAAGGGCAGTACAAGCAGTACACCGATAAAAAAATAGATGGGAAAATATTTTTTCAAATTTCCCGAAAAGTACTTGTAAAAAAGACAGGGGAGACTGATGAACGCGTTGATCAGGCGATAACTCAGGTTTTCATAGGGTTGAGGTAAAAGATATGACCAAATGAAATAAAAGATTGGAAACCCGATCAAGGAAAACAGTCCAACAATAGGGATGTTAGGCTCGGCGCGTTCGAAGGTAGCTGACGCTGTTGTGATTAGATTATTATAAAGCCTGTTGATTCGCATGCTTTTTGTCTATGAAGTACGGTGAAAACGGCGGAGCGTGGGCCTGCGAAAAAAAGCCAGGGTAGACCTATTATAAAAAATATTTTTGGGATTATAAGGCGGTAATTTGCTTTTGTGTGTTAGTTTATATCGATAAGCGTGTTCATGTGAGTGGAAGATAAACGCACGCTTTGTGGCGTGATTGAAAAATTATGCTTAAGGGCTTGTTGTAAAAAGTTATCGATTGATTTCTACAGCGTTTGTTGTCGCAAAACATTTTGTTTGGATGTGCCAGGTGAGAGGGTCTGAATTAGCGCACCGGTATGAGATGTTATGGTGCAATTAACATGATATTTTCAGGAGGAGGACATGAGCTCGAATTTATCGGATTTTGTTGACAAAAAGTTCAAAGCTGCGTATGAGGAATCAATTAGGCCTAGGAAAAATGGTAAACCCCTCGTTTTGGGAAACAGGGTTCCCGGACCTTATTCTGTTGTTCTTCAAAGCAATGACTACTTGAACGTTTCCAAGCATCCGGACATTGTCCGTGCACAGATTACAATGCTTGAGAATTCATGCAGGGAGCTGGTTATGTCGGCTGTTTTTCTGCATGAAGAGAGTGAGAAATTTCGGTTCGAGAAGGCTATGGCGGATTTTGTCGGGTTTGAAAGTTCCATACTCTGTCAATCTGGTTGGGCAGCCAACGTGGGCTTGTTGCAAATTATTGCCAAAGAGAATAGCCCGGTGTATATCGACTATTTTGCCCATATGTCACTTTGGGAAGGTATAAAAGCAGCTGGTGCGGTTCCTTATCCGTTCAGACACAATGATGTTGGTCACATGGAGCGGCAGATAAAGGAGCATGGCCCGGGGATCGTAATTGTTGATTCGTTGTACAGCACTACGGGTGATATCGCTCCCCTTGGTGATATCGTTGACGTTGCGGAACGATATGGCTGCTTTTCAGTGGTTGACGAATCTCATTCTTTGGGTGTCTATGGTAAAAAAGGGGCGGGCCTTGTTGATGAACTCGGGCTTACCGACAGGGTGAACTTTCTGACAGCCAGTCTTGCGAAGGCTTTTGCCGGAAGGGCTGGAATTATTTTCTGTCCCGAACAATTTGCGCAATACTATCCTTACATGGCGTTCCCGGCGATTTTCAGTTCGACTCTATTGCCGCATGAGATTGCCGGATTACAGGCGACCCTCGATGTTATTATGGACGGCGACGACAGAAGAACGCGTATGCACGAGTCTGCAAAATTTCTCCGTGAAGGTCTTGATGACCTTGGTTACAACGTTGTTAGCCAGTCCCAGATTATCTCTATTGAAAGCGGGTTGGATAGTGACACGGAATTGTGCCGTGACGCCCTCGAAGAGAGAGATATTTTCGGCTCTGTTTTCGTCGCTCCGGCAACTCCCAAAAATCGTGCTCTTATTCGTCTCTCGCTCCACAGCGGGTTGAAAAGGAGTGAGATTGAGCATGTTCTGAAAGTTTGTGAGGAGATAAGGGGTGAAGTGAACATGTGGGAGTGGAAGTCTACGAAAAGGAAGAGCGGATAAGGGGGACTTACACAAACGGCGCTTGCAGAAGCGGCGTGCACCAGTGTCCCGTATCTCTCACGGCTCGAATCCGACAGGAGAAAAGGATCGCTCGAGGTCCTGAGCGCCATCGCCACCAGGCTCGGTGTGGCGCTGGGCGATATCGGGTTGAAAACGTTGACGAACTATGAAAAAGAAGAAGAGCGCTTCCTTCTTTTTTCGATGCATGTTCAGTCCCGGCAGCGGGGCTGCCTCTTTTGTCTTTTTTGTGTAAATGCATTGCCTCTTTTCAAAAAAACTGTTGAGAACATGTTATGCATGACTTGATACGGGAAATCAGGGCGTTGGCCCAGACCGGTCTGCACTATACCAGGGACCCCTACGATCGGGAACGGTTTGAACGGCTCATCGAGATCAGTGCGATGCTCTATTCGAGAACCAGCTCCGCCGACCTTGAGACGATCGAGAGGTTTTTCATCCCCGAAAAAGGTTATGCCACGCCGAAGGTGGACCTTCGTGCATGCGCGATCAGGAATGACAGAGTTCTTCTGGTCCTGGAGCGTTCGAGTGGTAAATGGACATTGCCGGGAGGGTGGGCCGATCAGAACGAGTCGCCGAAGGAAGGTATCGTCCGGGAGGTTCTGGAGGAATCTGGTTTCGATATAGAGGTGGTTTCTCTTTACGCGGTCAAGGACAGGGACCGCCATCCCTATACGCCGAAATACCCGGTGAGTTTGTACAAGCTGTTTTACACGGCTGAAGTGATCGGGGGTGAGCCTCGCGACAATATCGAAATATCGGATATCGGGTTTTTTGACATTGACGACCTGCCGTTGCTATCGGAAGACAGGGTACTGGCTGCAGATGTCATCGAGGGCATGAACCACTATCGGGGAGCGAGGGGTGCCGCCTACTCGGATTAGGCGCGTGAAGCCCCGGGCGTTCGTGCGCTGGAGACCATACGCATGTGTATTCTGAGGGACTACAGGAAAGGTGATGAAGGTGAAGTATTTCCGCTGGTGGAATATGCTCTGAGGCAATACGGGCTAAAGGTGAATCCGGAAGAGACGGATGCCGATATACAAGATATTCAGGCCTCGTATATCCAGTCCGGCGGCGCGTTCAAAGTGCTCGAGGATAATGGCGGGATTGTCGGTTCCTACGGGCTCTACAGGATTGACGAGGATTCGTGTGAGCTGAGAAAAATGTATTTGCGACCGGAGTATAAAGGTAAAGGGCTGGGAAAGATGATGATGGACGACGCTTTTTTGACGGCAACAACGCTCGGGTTTTCCAGAATGGTTCTTGAAACCAACAGGTGCCTGAAGGAGGCGTTGAACCTTTACAGAAAGTACGGGTTTGTTGAGTACGCATCAGGACATCTTTCCGACAGATGCGATTGCGCGATGGAGAAAAAACTTTAGGGCACCTCTATTAATTGTCGTGAGCGACATGACAGACAGCGGGCAGGCACGGGGGCCTGCTCCTGTGAATGATCAGGGTGGCCTGAACACCGCCGTGAGGGCGAAAAATTTTTCGCCCCTACATTTTCTCATTACGATGCGTTTCCTGCCAATTCAACGACTCAGCAAATCGACAGCTCAACAATTCTGTTTAGTAATTCCAGAAGTCCCTGTCCAGGCTCCGATACTGTATCGCCTGGATCAGGTGCTGCATTTCGATGTTCACCGACGCGTCGAGGTCGGCGATGGTGCGGCTGACTTTCAGGATGCGGTCGTGAGCGCGGGCGGAGAGACTGAGGCGGTTCATGGCTTCCATCAGTTTGTCCGCCGAGGCCTTGTCGAGCAGGCAGTGTTTCTTGATGAGCTTCGGCGTCATCTGTGCGTTCGAATGGATGCCCGTTCCGGCGAAACGCTTCGCCTGGATCGTCCTGGCGGCGGTCACCCGTCCGCGTATGACTTCGGAGCGTTCGGCGGTTGCGGTCGAGAAGAGCTCCTGGTTGTCGACCTTCGGCACGTCGATGTGAATATCGATCCTGTCGAGCAGCGGTCCCGAGATTTTCGACAGATAGCGCTGGATTTGCTGGGGACTCGCCGTGAGGTTGCCGTCGGCGTCTTTCAGTGCGCCCGCGGGGCTGGGGTTCATTGCCGCGACGAGCATGAAGCCCGCGGGGTAGCGCGTGGTGAGTGAGATTCTCGACACGGTGACTTCGCGGTCCTCGATCGGCTGACGGAGCGCCTCGAGGGCGTTGCGGGTGAACTCCGGCAGTTCGTCGAGGAACAGCACGCCGTTATGGGCGAGACTCACCTCTCCCGGCCGTGCGTGGGTGCCGCCTCCGATAAGGGCGACGTTGCTCGTGGTGTGATGCGGGTTGCGGAAGGGGCGGCGGGTCATCAGCGGCTGACCGTTTTTCAGCAGGCTCGCGACTGAGTAGATCTTGGTGGTCTCCAGCGACTCCTCGAAGGTGAGCGGCGGAAGGATGCCCGGCAGCGCTTTGGCCAGGAGGGTCTTGCCGCTGCCCGGAGGACCGATCATGATGAGGTTGTGTCCGCCGGCGGCCGCGATCTCCATCGCTTTTTTCGCGGTCGCCTGTCCCTTGATATCGGAGAAATCGACCGGATATTCCGGGTTCTCGTCGAAAAGCCGTTCGACATCGACCGTGACGGGCACGGCGTCCCGGCCGTCCCTGAGAAGCTGCACGGTTTCGGAAAGGGAGCGCATGCCGAACACTTCGATTCCGGCCCCGGACGCTCCAACCGCTACGGCGGCTTCCTCGGCGTTCATCTCCGGCAGGATGAGCCGCTTGATTCCTTCCCGTGCGGCCATCATGGCGACGGGCAGCGAACCGTTGATTCTGCGCAGCGAACCGTCGAGTGCCAGCTCGCCGAGAATAAGCGTGCCGTCGAGCCGGTGCTCCACTTCCTGCAGCGATCCGAGAAGGCCGATCGCGATAGAGAGGTCAAAAGCGGTACCCTCTTTCTTTACGTCGGCCGGTGCGAGGTTGACGGTGATTTTTTTCGGCGGCAGGCTGAAACCGGAATTCCTGATCGCCGTGAGGATCCGTTCCCGGCTTTCACGGATGGCGTTGTCCGGAAGTCCGACCACGGTGAAGGCGGGGAGTCCTCCCGCCACGTTGGTTTCAACCTGCACCCTCAGGGCGTCGATACCGACAAGGGCTGCTGCGTCGAGTTGTGAGAGCATGCGGTCGGAGGGGTTTGTGATGACGGAGACGAACACTGCGTTGGTTTGTGTTGTATAGTAGTAAAAAAAAAGTATTCACGTCAAGCCCGACAGCAATCTTCTCAGCGGTGAACGCTTGTCGGGGGATAGAGGGGACGTTCGACGAGGGTGTATCCGGGAAGCCTTGCGGGACAAGGATTTGCGGGGGAGGCATCGGGTTCGACGACAACGTTTTTAGCTATAATTGTTTGCCGCCTTGGCTAATTATGACTATCTTGACATTTAAGACTGTTTAGTAAGCCGCTAACCAAACTACTTAGCTGTCATGGACAACAAATCAAATGGTAAGCTTATCGCACTGGCGATTGGTGGTGCAGTCCTGATGGGGCTCTTGTTCTTTATGGCCTCCCTTCTGACGGGTTATCAGACGCCCGCCGAAAACATCTCCCCGATCATGACGCCGTTGCAGTCGTTCATGGGGTGGTTTCTTCTGATTTTCTTTGCCTCCCTCATTATCTGGGGGCTCGGCAAGATGTCCGCCAGAATCAGCGATACCTGGGTTATAAGCTTTCCAGTCGGTATTTTTGTCATTGTTGCAGTGATGTTCATCAGCCTCGAAGTGGTTTGGGAAAAAGGTCGCACCACAACGCTCGAAGGCAAGTATATTCGCACCGTGCGCCAGCTTGACGCCTTCAACGAAGGCGAGGACTTCGAAAATATAGAGGATCAGCCCATCGAGGAGGAGCCCGAGCCTGAAGTCGCGGCAGCCCTCGAGCCGGTTGAAGAGGCGCCCGCCGAGGCGGCTCCTGCAGTAGAGGTGGCGGAAGCCGAGGGTGCTGCTGAAGGGCCTGCAGCCGAGGCTCCTGCGGTTGCGGAAGCTCCCGCCGCAGGCGGCCAGGTTGCGCTTGCCGGCGATGCGCTTGCCGCCGCGGACAAGCTGTTCCAGAGAAAGTGCACGAAATGCCACGCCATCAAGGCTGTCGAGGTCAAGCTCACGGAGTACAGGAAGAAAGGCGAGTCCGAAAAGATCGTGCTCGACATGAAAGCCGTGCCGAACTCCGGGATCAGAAAGAAGGATGTGGCAACGCTTGTCCAGTACATCGAGCAGACCTACTGATCAGAGGATCGGCAAAGAGAACCTGATCTGAAAAAGCCCCGAAAACGCCGGGGCTTTTTTTATTGGCTGCAGTCGGGGTTTGTGGAAAGCCCGTTGTTCACGATTTTTTCGCGCTGTAGGATGCCGATACGGTTTCGGTTATGCCGCCCCTGGCTTTCCATTCGGTAGTGACGGTGATTTCCCGTGGCAGGAGGGCTTCGACCATATGGTCGAGGATCGTGTTGGTGACGTTTTCATAGAAAATTCCGGCGTTGCGGAATTCGAGGTAGTAGTACTTGAGCGACTTGAGCTCCACGCAGACCTTGTCGGGAACGTAACGTACGGTGACGGTGCCGAAGTCCGGCAGGCCAGTTTTCGGGCAGACCGAAGTGAATTCGGGATTGACGATTTCTATCGTGTAGTCCCGGTCGGGGAACCGGTTGTCGAACACTTCCAGAAGTTCTTTTTTCATTGTTTCATGCCTCTCCTCTTCGTTTACGTGAACGATTCGCCCGCAACGACGTGGTGGCCTGGTCTGCGAGCGGGGTTTCGGGGCCGGTGCCGGCCGTCGTGAAAAATTTTCGGGCCGCCCCCGGCCTTAAAATAGAATTATCTTGTTGATTTCCGTACATTCAAAAACGCCTCTGGAAACCCGTTCGCCTTGCCCTTGTGCGGCTCGTAACAATTTTTAGAGGCACCCTCGAATTGCCGGAGTTGGACCCGGAGCGCGAATCCGGCAGGGCTTGCGAATCTTGCAGGAAAAGAATCTCATCTGTCACAACCAATGGCCGATACCGATCGGGGTACGGAAGCGATCTACGACGAGCTGTCAGGGGAGTACGAACTGCAGACTTCTCCGTACGTCATCTCGTCTCAGCCGTTTCGCTTCGTCAGCGTTCGTGACAGTTACGCCCTGCTCGACAGGATCACGCCTGAAGAGTTCGTCAGGGATGAACAGATGCCGTACTGGGCTGAAATCTGGCCCGCCGCGATAATTCTTTCGGAGTTCGTCTCCGGGGAGATAGACATCCGGGGGAAAAACATCATAGAGATCGGCGCGGGCGTCGGCATGGTCAGTGTAGCGGCCGCCTGTGCGGGCGGAAACGTGCTGGCCACGGACTATTCCGAGGAGGCGCTGCGCTTTATCCGGCTCAACGCCATGAACAACGGCGCGGACCTCCGTTGGGAGAGGCTCGACTGGCGAAGTATTCAGTGCAGGGACCGTTTCGACATCCTCCTTGCGGCCGACGTGCTTTACGAACGGGTCAACCTGCTTCCGATCATCAACGCTCTGGGCAAACTGCTTACGCCGGAAGGGTGTGCCTACATCGCCGATCCGAGGCGGCGTCTTGCCGAACAGTTTCTCGATCTTGCGTTCGAGAACGAGTTTGCCGTGCAGACATCCGCCAGGAGCTATGTCCGGGACGGCAAGACGATAGGCGTCAATATTTACAGGCTTTCGAAACACCGGGAAGGGTATGAGTAGGCGGGCTCCGGATATCTGGTTCCGTTCCGCCCCCGGCGGAGCCGTGGTCTGGAAGATCATGTTCACCGGTTCCGGGCTCGTGGTTACCGAGAACAGGAGGCAGGGAGAGCGTCTGGCGACATTTTCCTGTTTCGACGGTGGAACGGGAGAAGAGGTGCTCGGGGATTTTCTTCCCGGGGAAGCGACCCCCGGCGATGACTTCGGCATGACCGGCCTCGAAACGGTGGGGGAGACCCTGTTCTACGTTCACGCCTATCGGCCGGACAGTCCCGAACATATCGGTTTGTGGGCTCTCGATCCGTCATCTGCTGCCGTGGTCTGGGCTCGCGCCGATACAGCGTTCGTCGCGCACGTTCCGGGGGGGATGCTTGTCTATCGGCCGCGCTCGTTTGCCGGTTTTCCCGAGCGGTACTACATGATTCTCGACGAGCTGACAGGGGAGGTTATCGACGAGCCGGGGAGCGATGTCCGGCGGGTGGAAGCGTTGCGCGCGAGGACTGTGGCCGAGGAGGAGCGTCAGAACGTGATCCTTCCGGAAACCGTCCGGGATGAGGCTGCGCCGTCCGGTAATCTGCGGGAGTCCATCCGCAAGGGAGAGCTTCTGGTAACGGTCGAGCACCGTCCGGCTTCAGGCGGAAACGGTTTCGACGCCGTTCTGGAAGCCCGGCGGGGAGGTGCGCTGTTTCACAGCGACAGGCTCGCCTCGGGCAGCGACTTTCCCTGTATGAATTATTTCCTGCTGCACGGCGTTAGGGTATACTATATCAGGAACATGACAGAACTCGTTTCCTTTGGTGCATAGAGCGGATAAGAACGGTGCGTCTGCAGCTGAAGAGGGGTTGGGAGCATTTCCCGGGCTGGCGGCTTTTCTGAAATACATGAGAGCCGAAAGAGGGTATTCCGAACATACCTGCAAGGCCTACCGAAGGGACATCATCCAGTTTTACGATTTCCTTTCCTCCCGGAAGGGGGCCGAAACGGCGTCGCTCGATCCCGGTGACGTGACCGTGCTCGACATGCGGTTGTTCCTCGGGCACCTTCTCCGTGAAGGTCTCCAGCCGAAATCCATCGCGAGGAAGCTTGCCGCCGTGAAAAGTTTCTACAACCATCTTCTCGAAACGGGGGCGGTCGGGGTGTCGATTCCCGCCCAGATAGCGACACCCCGTTTCGGCAGGCGCGTTCCCGGTTTTCTCAAAGAAGGGCAGGTCGAACGTCTTTTCGACGAAGTGCTCGCTTCTCCCTCCGGCCTTCCGGCGGAAGGGGGCGAAACATCTTCTCCGGGCGAAGTGTTCGAGCTGGCACGTGACAGGGCGATTCTGGAAGTGCTCTACGGCTGCGGCCTCCGCGTTTCGGAAATCGTCGGCCTTCTCGGGGAGAACGTCGATCTTTCCGGGGGATTTTTGAAAACAACCGGAAAGGGCAACAAGCAGCGGATCGTGCCGGTTGGCGAAAGCGCCGCGGAAGCCCTCAAAAAGTATTTTGAAGTCAAACGAAACTTCTTTAGAATAAAAAATAACGGGGGAGGCGATTCCCCGTATGTTTTCGTAACGAAAAAAGGTAAGCGAACTTATCCTGTTCTTGTCCAGAGAATCACCAAAAAATACCTGACCGCGGTTACGGAGTTCGAATACAGGAATCCGCACGTTCTGCGCCACAGTTTCGCTACGCACATGCTGAACAACGGCGCCGACCTGAAAAGCGTCAGCGAAATGCTGGGCCACGCCAATCTGACCACCACCGAGATATACACCCACGTTACGTTTGGAAGGATCAGGGAGGTCTATCAAAAAGCCCATCCGAAGGCGTGAGTCTGTTATTTTCGGGGGACGGCACCGTGTTCTTTTCTGTTTTTCATTTCATCCAAAAGGAGGTTTCCCATGAATAAAACCGATGTGAAAGAACCCATGCAGGTGCAGGTGACCTTACGCCATTCGCACAACCATAACGATATAGAACTGTATGCACGTGACGCCGTTCAGTCGCTCGAGAGGATCTACAGCGGCATTGTCAACGTTCACGTCATTCTCGACCATCAGAAAAACGATTTCCAGAAAAACAAGCTCGCGGAAATAACGCTCAAGGTGCCCCAGAACGTTCTGGTAGCCCGTGAAGCCTCGGCGACCTACGAACAGGCTATCGACAGCTGCGTCGACGTGCTCGGCAGGCAGTTGAAAAAATACAAGGAAAAGCTGCATACCCACAGGTGAGAACAGAGGGCGAAAAGGGCCGGGTTTCCGGCCCTTTTCTTTGCTGTACGGACAGTCTTCCGAAACAACACCTTCTTTCAGTGCCATGAACTTCGATCAGAAAGGCCTCAAGAAGCGATCGATGACGGTCGCCTACTTCTTCGAGAATATCAGCAAAAGCCTCGATATCAAGCTTCGCCGCCTGAACAGCGTGGACGAGCAGAAGCGCCGGATTTTCGAACGCGATCTTCACCGGCCGGGACTGGCGCTTGCGGGGTTTACCAATCTGTTCACCTACAAGCGGGTCCAGATTCTCGGCAATACCGAAAGCCGTTTTCTCGCCCAGCTCGACGACAAGACGAAGGTGAAAGCGTTCGAGAATCTCGTCAAGTTCAAGATTCCGTGCATTATTCTCACCAGCAACAACAAGCTGGACCAGAAGCTGACCGACATGGCCACGGCCGCGGGCATTCCGGTCTTTGCCACGCGGCACTCCTCGACCAAGACCATCTACCTCATCACCGACTTTCTCGACGACCAGTTTTCCCAGTACCAGCAGTATCACGGGTCGATGGTCGACGTCTACGGGGTGGGCGTGCTGCTCGTCGGCAAGAGCGGTCTCGGGAAATCCGAAGTCGCTCTCGATCTGGTCGAGAGGGGGCACCGGCTGGTGGCCGACGACGCGGTTGTCGTCAACCGCAAGGGAGAGAACGTGTTGATCGCCTCGAACAACACTATCATCGATCATTTCATGGAAATCCGCGGCCTGGGGGTCGTCGACGTGAAGGCGATTTTCGGTATCAGGGCGATCAGGGACAAGAAGGTCGTCCAGGTCGTGGTCGAACTGCTCGAATGGAAGGAGGAGATGGATTACGAGCGGCTCGGGCTCGATACGAAAACAACCAAGGTGCTCGGCGTCGAGGTCCCTCTGGTGCAGCTTCCGATCAATCCGGGCAAGAACATCACGGTCATCATCGAGGTCGTCGCCCTGAACTTCCTCCTGAAGCACTATTCGGGGTATGTCGCGGCCGAAGCCCTGGAAAAAAGGATCAAACGGGTTATCAATGAGGAATCGGTACAGAAAACAGGATACGGGAGGGCCTATCTGGCGAAGGACTATGAGGAATAAACCGCTCGGCCGGGAAAGCGTACTGTTCTTCCTGTGCACGCTTCTGACGATGACGATCACGGGCTGTTCGACCGGGAAACGCACCGCTGGAAACGTCGCCGACTCGACCCTGGTGATAGCCATGCTGGGTGACGCCAACTATCTCAATCCCGTGATCGGGGCGACGGTGACGTCGAGCAACGTCTACGGCCTTCTCTATCCCGGCCTGCTGGAAAGCGAGTTCGACACGACAAGCGGGCTGTTGAATTTCGTGGCCCTTGAAAAAAGGCTGAGGCAAACGGAGGGCAAGCCCGCCGGAAGCGAAGCGGGGGGCGCGCTGGCGAAAACCTGGAAAATGAGCGACGACTACCGCTCCATTACCTATATCCTCCGCAAGGACGCCCGCTGGAATGACGGAGTGCCGATAACCTCCCGCGATTTCAAGTTCACGTACAGGCTCTACGGCGATCCCCTGATCGCGAGTCCCAGGCAGCAGTACCTCGCCGAACTCGTGGGGGCGGAGCGGGGCGCAATCGATTTCGACCGTGCGATCGAGACGCCGGACGACACCACGCTGGTGTTCAACTTTCACAAGCAGGTCCCCGAGCAGCTCGCGCTCTTTCACACCTCCCTGACCCCTGTGCCCATGCACCGGTGGAAGGATGTGCCCGCAAGTGAATTCCGTCAGTCTCCGCTCAACCAGAAGCCGCTCGGCGCAGGCCCCTACCTGCTGCAGGACTGGCTCAAACAGCAGCAGATCGAGCTGGTCTCCAATCCGGACTGCGCCCTTCCGAAGCCCGGCAACATTTCGCGTATCCTGTTCAGAATAGTTCCCGACTACACGGTCCGTCTCGCCCAGTTGCAGACCGGGGCGGTCGATGTCGTCGAAAACATCAAACCGGAGGATTTCGAGGGGTTGAAAAGCTCGAAGGCCGGAGTGGACATCAAATCCGTCGGGCTCAGGGTGTACGACTATGTCGGCTGGTCGAACATCGATCAGGACGCCTATCACCGCGATGGTACGATCGAGCCCCATCCGCTGTTCGGTTCCGCGAAAGTTCGCCGGGCGCTGACACTCGCGATCGACCGGCAGTCGATCCTGGACGGCTATCTCGGTGAGTACGGCGTCATAGCGAACACCGATATTTCGCCCTCTCTGAAATGGGCTTACAACGACGCGATCGAGCCTTACCCGTACGATCCCGGCGAGGCCGCGAAGCTGCTCGATGAAGAGGGGTGGCGTTCCGGTCCGGACGGCATCCGTGAAAAAAACGGCCGCAAATTCTCTTTCGTGCTCTACACGAACTCCGGAAACGCCCGCAGGAACTTCGCCAGCGTGATCATACAGCAGAACCTGCGCGAAATCGGTATCGACTGCAAACTCGATGTGCAGGAATCGAATGTTTTCTTCGAGAACCTCCGCCTTCGCAAAATCGATGCGTGGATGGCAGGATGGTCGATCGGTCTCGAAATAGACCCGCTTGACGGGTGGGGGTCCGACCTGGAAAAGAGCCGCTTCAATTTCACCGGTTACCGAAACCCCAGGATCGACAGGCTGTGCGAACTGGCCAAGAGCGAGCTCGATCCGCGGGACGCCAGGCCTTACTGGATAGAGTATCAGGAGATTCTGCACCGCGACCAGCCGACGACCTTCCTCTACTGGGTAAAGGAAACCCAGGGATTCAGCCGGAGGATCAGGGGGGAGGAGGTCAATATTCTGAGCACCTTCTACAACGTCGACGACTGGACGCTTTCCCCGTCGCCGAGCGTCGCGGAATAACACTCCGGTGTCGAGTGGGCAGTGAGTATGTCGGGGATTTGCTGAACCGTAGGGGCAGCCCCCTGTGGCTGCCCGAACTGGCGTTGGTTACCGATACCGATAGAGACAGCGAACCCCGATGTTATCTTTCGGAAATCGGGGTCGGGATCGGGTTTCGGGGTCGAATGGGTATCAGCCGGCAGGGGAAGTGCTGGGAAGTGAAATGAACATTCAACGAATCGACAGATCAACAATTATAGTTAGCCACTGAATGCTTGCCTACATCGCGCGCCGCATACTTGTCGCCATACCGCTCGTGTTCGGTGTCCTGACGCTTACGTTTTTCATCATCAGGCTCGCTCCGGGCGATCCGTCGGCGATGTTCATCCAGCCGGGGATCAGCCCGAATGTCGCCGAGCAGATCCGTGAGCAGTACGGGCTGAACGACCCGCTCTTGATTCAGTACGTCAAATGGCTCGCGAGCGTTCTGCAGGGAGATTTCGGTCGCAGCTTCAGCCGCGCGCAGCAGCCGGTGTTCGACGTCATCGCGCAGGCGCTGCCGATCACCATAACCATCGCCCTGCTTACGCTGGCGGCGAACTTTCTGCTCGGCATCGTTATCGGAGTGATATCCGCCGTCAAGCAGAACAGCCTTCTCGACAGGTTCCTGACGGTGGGCGCTCTGTTCTTCTACTCCATGCCCGAGTTCTGGTTCGCCCTGATGATGATTATCGTTTTCGCCCTCAAGCTCCAGATCTTTCCGGCGTCCGGGTTGAACGAGATCGGCGCGGAATCCTACGGGCCGATCGGTTTTTTCCTCGACCGGCTCTGGCATCTCGTGCTGCCGGTCACCGTCCTGAGCATCAACGGCGCGGCGGGTATAGCGCGCTATGTGCGCGGCAGCATGCTCGAAGTCATCCGGCAGGACTACATACGAACCGCACGCGCCAAGGGCCTGCCCGAAAAGGTCGTCATCATCCGTCACGCCTTGCGCAACGCCCTGCTTCCGGTCATTACGCTCATGGGCGGATCACTGCCGTTCATTTTCAGCGGCGCGCTCTTTATCGAGGTGATTTTCGCTTTTCCCGGCATGGGCAGGGTGACGGTCGAAGCCATTTTTGCCAGGGATTATCCTTTGATCATCGCCAACACGTTTATTTCCGGTACCCTGATCGTTCTCGGCAATCTCGTCGCGGACGTGCTCTACGCGGTCGTCGATCCGAGGATCAAACTGTAAGGGGAGGAAGGGACCGGTTCACGTAGATTGTCTGCAACTGTGAGAGAAGAACTCATCAATACCCCGGCGAGCCCCGCGGAAGAGAGATTCGAGGAGCAGATCCGCCCGCTCTCCCTCGAGGATTTCGCGGGCCAGCCGCGCTTGACCGAAAATCTGCTGGTCTTCATGAAAGCCGCAAGGAAGCGCGGTGAACCTCTTGACCACGTGCTGTTTTCCGGCCCCCCCGGTCTCGGCAAGACCACCCTTGCCCATATTATCGCTTCGGAGATGGAGGGCGGGATAAAGATCACTTCCGGTCCGCTGATGGATAAGCCCGGCAATCTCGCCGGCATTCTGACAAGCCTCGGGAGAGGGGACGTGCTGTTCATCGACGAGATCCATCGCCTGACTCCAGCCGTCGAGGAGTATCTCTACTCGGCGATGGAGGATTTCCGGATAGATATTCTCCTGGAAAGCGGCCCTTCCGCGCGTGCGGTTCAACTGAAGCTCGAGCCCTTTACGCTGGTCGGTGCGACGACGCGCGCCGGAATGCTTACCTCGCCGCTCAGAGCCCGCTTCGGAATTTCAAGCCGCCTCGATTACTATCCGCCCGACGTTCTCGAACGCATCGTCGTAAGGACGGCCACGATCCTCAGGATCGATGTCGAGGGCAGCGCCGCGGCCGAGATCGCCCGGCGGTCGCGGGGAACGCCGCGCATCGCCAACCGTCTGTTGAAGCGTGCCCGCGATTTCGCGCAGGTCGCCGATTCGTCGATCGTGACGGAAGAGCTTGCGAGAAAAACCCTGGAGGCGCTCGAAATCGACGAAGACGGTCTCGACGACATGGACAAGAAGATCATGCTTGCGTTGCTGCACAAGTTCGACGGCGGCCCTGTCGGCATATCCTCCCTTGCGGTTTCCGTGGGCGAGGAGGAGAACACGATAGAGGAGGTCTACGAGCCCTATCTCATACAGACCGGTTATATTGCAAGAACTCCCAGGGGGAGAGTGGCGACGAAGAACGCCTGGATGAAATTCACCGGAGAGCACCCCCGAACCCGGGAGGAACGGGATGACGGTCCCCTGTTTTCAGGCCGGTGAGGGAGGAGTAGTTGAATTGTCGAAGATCGAGACCCATGAAAAAAGTGTTCCCTGCCTGTATGCAGGTGTTGCTGTTCGCTCTCCTGTCACTTTCGGGATGCGCAGGCACCGCGCCGGTATCCGCCTCGTCGCAAAACGCCGCCGGTGATTCTCTTGCCGTACAGGCCAGGCGCCTGTTCATCGAGGGATCGTTCTCGGCCGCGGAAGGCGATGACGGCCGGGCTGTCGAGAAGTACAGAGAGGTTCTCTGTTTCGAGCCCCGCAACGCCGCGGTGCATTTTGCGCTTTCGAGGGCGTTTCTCTCCCTCTCCATGATCGACTCCGCCCGCCACTACAGCGAAAAGGCGGTGTTCTACAACCCCGACAACAGGTTCTACAGAAAGCTCCTTGCGGGCATCAGCTTCGAGATGCGGGATTTTCCGGAAGCGGCCGTGCAGTTCGAGCACATTGCAGCATCCGACCCTTCGGACAAACAGACGCTTTTTTACCTCGCCCACGCCTATCTGTCAGCGGGTCGGCATGAAAAGGCGTTGCGCACCTTTTCGCGCGTGCTTTCGGTCGATCCGGAGAACGAAAGCGCGCTTGCGCAGTCCCTCTGGCTCGAGTTCAAGCTGAAACAGTACGGTCACGCGATCAGCAGTCTGCAACGTCTCATGGAGCAGAGCGGCGAGACGGACAGGTTGATGCTGACGCTCGGAGAGCTCTATCAGCGGACGGGACAGCCGGAGAAGGCGTTGAAAACCTTCGCGAAGATCGTCGAAAACAGGCCGTCCTTTTTCCCTGCCTGGATAGCACTCTTCGAAGTCCTCGTCGAACGGGGCGACGACGAGCGGTTTCTGCGGGAGGCAAAGGCCTTTTTCGCCGGAAAGGACATTCCCTTCGCGGGGAAAATCGAGATGACGAAGCTGTTTATTCTGCGCTCGGAAGATGAGGAAAGCTATGCGGGCCCGGCCGGCGTGATCGCCTCCGAGCTCGTTGCGGCATTCCCCGATGTGGCGGAGGTTTACGTGATACGGGGGATGTCGAGATTGTTCCGCGACGAGTATGAGCTTTCCAGTAAAGACTTTCGGAAAGCCCTTGCAATCGATCCGCACAACCTTTTAGCCCGTGAAGAGCTCGCTTCCTCCTATATGGCCCGGAAAGAGTACCCTCTGATAGTGCAATCGGTCGGCGAAGCCCGGAAGCACGGTGCCACTCTTTCGCCCCGCCTTGTCGTGCTCGAGGGGTACGCGCTTTTCCGCTCGGGCCTCTACCGCAAGGCGGCAAGAGCGCTGGACGGCATTTCAGCCTTCGACCGGGAAGAGCATACCGACCGTTTTTTCATTCAGGCCCGACTGACCCAGGCGATGGCCTACGACAGGCTCGGGGAGGAGATGCAAAGCATAAAAGCTTATGAAGCGGTTCTCGACGAGGATCCGGAAAACGCGCTGGCCCAGAACAACCTCGCCTACATTCTCGCAGAGAGGGGTGAGGAACTGCAGCGCGGTCTCGACCTCGCCCGGAAGGCTGTCGGGGCCGAGCCCGACAATCCTGTTTTTCTCGATACTCTCGGTTGGCTGTACTTCAAAACCGGCAGCTATGCCGAAGCGCGCGACATTCTGGAAAAGGCGCTTGCGGGTAAGCCGGAAGAACCTGAGATCCACGATCATCTGGCCGAAGTCTACCGGGTTCTGGGCGACGAGGCAAAGGCCGCAGAGTTTCGTGAGAGTGCACGGAAACTCCGGCGCGAGATGGAGTCCGGGGAGTAGGAAAACCAGCCGGTTTTCCCTGTCTCCGGGGAGTCGCCGTGCCTGTAGGACAGAAGCAGAAGCGCCGTTCAAAAAAAGCGCCCGGAAAACCCGGGCGCTTTTAAGTTAACGATCCCCGTGCGGCGGGTGTCAGTCGTTCGGGTATTTTCTTGCGGCAAGGTACTCATAGTCCGCAAACCGCGCATCGACTTCCTGCTGGATTTCCTCGAAGTACGCTTTTGCCAGATCGGGATGGCTTTTCTTGAGCATCCGGAAACGGTTTTCCGTGTTGAGAAACTGCTCGACGGGTATCTTCGGCTTTTTCGAGTCGAGGATCAAAGGATTCTTACCTTCTTTTCTTCTTTCAGGATTGTAGCGATACAGCAGCCAGTGTCCCGAGTCGACAGCGAGCTTCTGCTGTGCCATGCCTGTCGCCATGTTGATTCCGTGGGCAATGCAGTGTGAGTAGGCAATGATGATCGACGGGCCGTCGTAGGCCTCGGCCTCTATGAACGCTTTCAGTGTCTGCTCGTCCCTGGAACCCATCGCGACACTGGCTACATATGCGTTGCCGTAGGTCATCGAAATCATGCCCAGATCCTTCTTGGTCATTGGTCTTCCGGCAGCAGCGAATTTCGCGACCGCAGCTTTCGGAGTCGCTTTCGATGCCTGACCACCGGTATTCGAGTAGACTTCGGTGTCGAGCACGATCAGGTTGACGTTCTGGCTGCTTGCGGTGATATGGTCCACACCGCTGTACCCGATATCGTAGGCCCACCCGTCGCCTCCGATGCCCCAGACGCTTTTCTTGGCCAGCATGTCGGCGATTGGCATAAGGTTTTTTGCCTCGATCCGGTCGATGGTTTCAAGCTTTTCCTTGAGAATTGCAATTCTCTCACGCTGCTCGAATATATCCGGCTCGGAATTCTGCTTTGCCTCGATAATTTCGGTTGCAAGGGTTTCACCGATCTCCGAAGAGAGCGTTTTGACCAGTTCCTCGGCGTACTCCTTCTGTTTGTTGATCGAGATCCTGAATCCCAGAGCGAATTCCGCCGTATCCTCGAAAAGAGAGTTTGACCAGGTTGGTCCACGGCCTTCGTCGTTGGTGCAGAACGGTGTTGTCGGGAGGTTGCCGCCGTAAATCGATGAACATCCGGTGGCATTGCCGAGCACAAGGCGGTCACCGAAGAGCTGGCTCATGAGCTTGACGTACTGCGTTTCGCCGCAGCCCGCGCAGGCGCCCGAGAACTCAAAGAGAGGACGCTGGAGCTGCTGCTCCTTGACCAGTTTGAGGTTGATTTTCGAGCGGTCGTATTCAGGAATACTGAGGAAATGTTCCCAGTTTTCTCTTTCGGTTTCCCGCAACGGCAACTGCAGGTCCATATTGAGCGCATGCCTTTCGGGATTCTTTTTGTCTTTGCCCGGACAGATGTTGACACAAATTTCACAACCGGTACAGTCTTCTACAGAGACCTGGATTGTGTATTTCTGGCCGGCCCAGTTCTTTCCTTTGGCGTCAACATGCTTGAAGGTTGCCGGAGCATTTTCGAGATGCTTCGGGTCATACGCCTTCGAACGAATTACCGAGTGAGGACACATCATCACGCACTTGCCGCACTGGATGCAGAGGTCCTCCTCCCATACCGGAACCTTCTCGGCAAGGTTACGTTTTTCGTATTTCGCCGTACTGACCGGAAACGTGCCGTCGACTGGCATCTGGCTTACCGGAACGGAGTCTCCTTGACCCAGAATGATTGTTGCAAGCGTGTTGCAGACAAATTCAGGGGCATCACCCGATATCGGCGGGCGCATCTCTATGGTGCTGTCGGCAGTGGTGCCGATGGTGACTTCGTGAAGGTTCGAAAGTGAGTTTTCGACAGCCTGGATGTTCTGGTTGACGATGTCGTCTCCTTTTTTGCCGTAGGTGTCGCGAATTGATTCTTTGATCTTTTCGATGGCCTCGTCGCGGGGCAGCACGCCGGAGATGGCAAAGAAGCATGCCTGCATAATGGTGTTGATGCGCTGGCCCATGTTGCTTTCTTCGGCAACCTTGTAGGCGTCGATGGTAAAGAGCTTCGCTTTCTTGTCGATCAGGTGCTGCTGAACCCGGTTGGGCAGGTGATCCCAGACTTCATCAGCGCTGTAATGCGAGTTGATCAAGAGCGTACCGCCTTTATTGAGGTTCTTGACCAGGTCGTTGGACTCGAGGAAAATAAAGTGGTGGCACCCGATAAACTGGGCCCGGGAGATCTTGTAGGTCGAGTGAATCGGGTTCGGTCCGAAACGCAGATGCGATACGGTTATCTTACCGGCTTTTTTGGAGTCGTAATCAAAATAGCCCTGTGCGTAGTTATCGGTGTTTTCACCGATAATCTTGATGCTGTTTTGGTTGGCGCCCACCGTTCCGTCCGATCCAAGGCCATAGAACATGGCCCGGAAAACTTCGCCGGGTTCGATGCTGAACGATTCATCATAGTCCAGGCTGGTGTGAGAGACGTCATCATTGATGCCGATGGTGAAATGATTCTTCGGTTCATCTTTGGCAAGATTTTCGAAAATCGATTTTACCATCGCCGGAGTGAACTCTTTTGAAGAAAGTCCGTAACGGCCGCCGACCACTTTCGGGCCATTGCATCGTTCGCTTTCGTGCAGGGCGTTGACTATGTCGAGGTAGAGCGGTTCACCGGCGCTTCCCGGTTCTTTCATGCGATCCAGGGCGGCGATTGCCTTGACGGTTGACGGAAGTGATTCCATGAAACGCCTGGTGTCAAAAGGCCTGTACAGACGAACTTTGACCAGCCCGACCTTTTCACCCTGTTTGTTGAGATAGTTGACGGTTTCATATGCGGCTTCGGCACCCGAGCCCATCATGACAATGACGCGCTCCGCGTCGGGAGCACCTTCATACTGGAAAGGCTTGTACTCACGTCCGGTCAGTTCTTTGAAGCGTTCCATGTATTCTTCAACAATATCCGGACAGGCCTTATAGTAGGGATTGACAGTCTCGCGCCCCTGGAAGTAGACATCGGGGTTCTGAGAGGTTCCCCGGATGATAGGTTCATCGGGCGACATGCGGCGGTTTCTGTGGGCAATGACCAGATCGTCATCGATCATGCTTCTGATATCGTCGTCGGTGAGCACTTCTACCTTGGTGACTTCGTGTGACGTTCTGAAGCCGTCGAAGAAGTGGAGGAACGGTACTCTTGACTTCAGTGTCGCGGCTTCTGCAATCAGGCCGAGATCCATCGTTTCCTGTCCTGAACAGGAGGCAAGCATAGCGAAACCCGTTCCGCGAACCGACATGACGTCGCCGTGGTCACCGAATATGGAGAGTGCCTGACAGGCAAGAGAGCGGGCGGCAACGTGAATGGTGCAGGGGGTGAGCTCACCGGCAATTTTATACATTGTCGGAGGCATGAGCAGAAGGCCCTGTGCAGCGGTGAATGTTGTCGAAAGTGCGCCGGTCTGGACGGCACCGTGTACCGCGGCTATGGCCCCGGCTTCATGCTGCATTTCATCGACCAGCGGGACGCTTCCCCAGATATTCGGGATTCCCTTGGCTGCCCAGTCATCCGAATATTCTCCCATATTCGATGCTGGAGTGATAGGATATATTGAAATGACCTCGTTCGTGCGATAGGCGACGTGAGCGAGCGCTTCGTTACCTTCCATTATCTTGAGCTTCCGGTCGGTTTTCTTTGAAGAACCGTTCGGCTTTTGTTTGGCCGTATCTCGCTGCTGTATATCATCAGAGAGGCCTTCGCTTGCACGAGAGGCAGCTCGGGTGGCCGCTCCGTTACCTTCCAATGTTTTTAAAGTCTGACTCATTGTACTTTGAAATAACAAGTTAACGTTTGCTGAATTGTGCCTTGTTGCTGTGTATCAGGTGGTATACTGTAAGCAGTATACACTGTAATATATGGAGATGATGCCGGTTCAGGAAGAACGACATGCGGCTGCAGGCCGTAGCACTGAACCACGTGCGTAGTACGCTGCGCGGATCTCCTTTTTGCAGGTGGGAAAGATATTAAAAAGATCAATATACATAAATTTAAATTACATTTCGGCTTTCCTAGTTCCCGCCGGGAGCATTCCGTCTTTCGGGACTTTCGGCGGAAAAGGTCATTTTTTCAGGTTTGTGGCCGGTTCGCACCGTTCGCTTCCGACATCACGAAAGGGCTGTTATGGACAATATCGTCTACGGTAGAAACGCCGTGTTCGAGCTGCTCTCCTCTTCCCCGGAAAAGGTGGAGAAATTGTATTTCCAGTTCAATACCTCGCATCCCAGACTCAAGGAATTGCTCATTACGGCCAAGCGCCTCAGGATTCCGGTCGGCAAGGCACGTCTCGAAAAACTGGGGGAGATCGCCGGAACAACCAAGCATCAGGGGGTGTGCGCCCTGATGAGCTCGATATCCTACTACCGGCTCGACGAAATTCTCGACGCTCCTCGCAATTCGCATCCTCTGCTCGTGGTGCTGCCGGGACTCAACGACCCGCACAACGTCGGCGCCATTCTCAGGACGGCCGAAGCCGTTGCCTCCGACGGTGTCGTACTCGTCGAAGGCAAAGGTTCGCCGGTCAGCGCAGCGGTGCACAAGGCTTCGGCGGGGGCTCTTTCGCATATCAGGGTGAGCAAGGTGCGCAGCCTCGCCGGAACCCTGCGCTACCTGAAGGAGAAGGGGTTCCAGTTGGTCGCGGCCGATATGGATGCCGAAACGAACTATACCGATGTCGATTTCACCCTGCCGACCGTGCTCGTCATGGGCAGCGAAGGAGGGGGACTTCCCCCCGGCGCTCTCGACGAGTGCGGGATGCGCGTCCGGATTCCGATAGCCGGATGCGTCGAATCGCTCAACGTGAGCGTTTCGGCGGGGGTGTTGCTCTACGAGGCGATGCGCCAACGTTTGGGGTAGGGTGCGGCGGGAAGCCTGCTGCGCGTCTGGATAGCTGCGTTGTCCCGACTAGTCGGGATCGGAATCCTCATCCCGACCTGTCGGGACTCCGGTTCCGAAGTTTATCCCGATTCAATCGGGACACCGTTCGCCTTGCTCTCCATTCGCTCGCGACGGCTTCCCGCCGCACCCGCTGTTAATTCAGTGTTTTTTACCTGTCACTTCGTATCGTGAACCTTGCCCCTGGTTGAAAATCCTCATTGTTTGAAGCGTCCGGACGGGATGCGAGTGCCTCGGTTCCGACGGTCATGCCGAAGGAAGACGAATCAACAACTCAACAGTTCAACAATTTTTTCTTCTCTCCGTCGTTCGCCATCGCACTACGGTTTCACTGGATACAAAAAAATATTTACCTTGAATTTTTCATAGACCAGTCCCAAGCAACGTTTAACATTTCACGGTAATGAATGTTCCTGAAGAGCTCCGCTATACGAAAGACCACGAGTGGGTCAGGGTTCTCGACGACGGCACGATTCGTATCGGGATAACCGATTTCGCCCAGTCCGAACTCGGCGACATTGTGTTCGTAGAGACCAGCCCGGCCGGAACGGTCCTGAAAGAACACGATACGTTCGGAACCGTCGAGGCGGTGAAAACCGTCGCGGATCTTTTCGCGCCGGTTTCGGGTGAAATCGTGGCGGTCAACGACGCTCTCGATTCGGCCGAGGTCGTCAACAGCGACCCTTACGGCGATGGTTGGATGATCGCCATGAAAATCAGCGATCCCGCCCAACTCGACGCCCTCATGAGCGCCGACCGATACAGGGAGATCATCGGCGAGTAACCTTACCGCGTCACATCATGCCTTTTATTGCCAATACGGACCACGACCGGCAGGAGATGCTTCAGGCGATCGGAGCGGCTTCTTTTGACGACCTGATCGCCGATATTCCCCGGGAACTTCGTCTGACCGGGCCCCTGAATCTTCCGGAGGCTCTCACCGAACCGGCTGTCGAGGAATTCATGCGGCGCCTCGCGGCTTCAAATGTCTCCACGGCGCAGTATGTGAGCTATCTCGGCGGGGGAGCCTACGATCACTACCTTCCGCCCGCGGTCGGGACCGTGGCTTCGCGAAGCGAATTCTATACCGCCTATACGCCCTATCAGGCGGAGGTTTCGCAGGGAACCCTGCAGGCGATTTACGAGTACCAGAGCATGATCTGCCGTCTTTACGGGATGGACGTGGCCAACGCGTCGCTTTACGACGGGGCTACCGCCCTGGCGGAGGCGGTGGCCATGGCCATGGCGGTGACCGGCCGGAAAAAGGTGCTTGCGGCCGGAAAGATCCATCCGTATTCGCTACAGGTGCTGAAAACTTTTATCGAAGCCGGCGGCGACCGCGAAATCCTGCAGCACGATCTTCATGGCGGCGTGTGTGACGCCTCATCGCTCGACCGGGCCGTCACGGACGAGATCGCGGCCGTTATCGTCCAGCAGCCGAACTTCTACGGTTGCATCGAGGACGTTTCCGCCATCGGCGGACATGCGCGCCGGAAGGGCGCGCTGTTTATAGTCTCCGCCGATCCGATCTCTCTCGGGCTGCTCGAAGCGCCCGGAAAATACGGTGCCGACATCGCCGTCGGCGAGGGGCAGCCGCTCGGCAGCGCGCTGAATTTCGGAGGGCCCTATCTCGGCATCTTCGCCGTCGACCGCAAGTATGTGAGAAAGATACCGGGCAGGCTTGTCGGTATGACCAAAGATCGTGACGGCGAGGACGGTTTTATTCTCACCCTGCAGACGAGGGAGCAGCATATCCGGCGCGAAAAGGCCACGTCGAACATCTGCACGAACCAGGCGCTCAATGCCCTGCAGGCCGTCGTTTACCTCTCGCTTCTCGGCAAACAGGGGTTGCGGGAAGTTGCGGAACATTCGCTGCAGAAATCCCACTATCTCGCGGAGAAGATCGCGGCGTTGCCGGGATACTCGCTTGCCTTCGAAGCCCCTTTCTTCCGTGAGTTCGTCGTCAACACGCCCGTACCGGCGAGGGATATCGTCGCAGGACTTGTGAAACAGGGGATTTTCGCGGGTTACGACCTTTCGGCCCTTGGCGAGGAGGGGCTGCTTATCGCCGTTACGGAGAAACGGACCAGAGAGCAGTTGGACGACTTCGTTCTGAAACTGGGGGCTTTCAGTCGATAAGCCCCAGGTTCCTCAGTTCCTCTTCGATGAGCACCTTCTGCTCCGGTGGCATGGGTACGAGCGGCAGCCGGTAAACTTCTTCTATCATGCCCATCAGCGAGAGTGCGTACTTTACCGGTACGGGATTGCTTTCGATGAAGTTCAGCCTGAACAGGTGGCTCAGGCGGTTGTTGAGTACCCGGGCCTGATCGAGCTGTCCTTCCCGCACCAGCGTGACAAGCTTCTTGACCTCTCCCGGAACCTGGTTGGCCGCCACGGAGATGACGCCGTCTCCCCCGAGGGCCATGAACGGCAGGATGAGCGTGTCTTCACCCGTCAGCACCGAGAAGTTTTCGGGTCTCGATCCCAGAAGTTCCATGATCTGCGGCATGTTTTCCGACGCTTCCTTGACGGCCGCTATGTTTTCGAACTCGTGGGCGAGCCGGAGTATGGTTTCGGCGCTCATGTTGCGACCGGTTCTTCCGGGGACATTGTAGATGATGACCGGTACGCTCACGGCTTCGGCGATATGGCGATAGTGTTCGTACAGGCCCTCCTGGGAGGGTTTGTTATAATAGGGTGAGACGGAGAGGATCGCTTCGGCGCCTGCTTTTTCCGCATTTCGAGCGAGCTCGACCGCACCGGCCGTGGAGTTCGTGCCCGCGCCGGCCGCTACGAGAATCCTGTTTCCGGCCTCTTCCCGGACGATCTCGACGATCTCCCGCTGTTCTTCAATGCCGAGCGTCGGGGACTCGCCGGTCGTGCCGCACGGGATGACGATATCCGTTCCGCCTGCGAGATGAAAGCGCATGAGGTTTCTGAGAGCCTCCCTGTCGAGCGTCGTGTCCTCCCTGAAAGGGGTGACCAGCGCCACGGCCGAGCCGGAAATAACTCTTTTTGACATAGACGATCGGTCCTTGTAGTGGTTTGTGACTGGTAAAGTATACGGCAAACAGATTGATTTTGCCAGAGAAGGGGGTAAAAACGCCGTCTATCGGATACCTTTGGCCCGTTCGACGAGTTCCGCTGCAACGCGCAGGGACGATTCGGACTTCTCCTGGCCGCTGAAAAGGGCTGCGACCGCGTCGACATGCTCTTTTTCGTCGAGCGTCCGGACGCCGGTCGCCGTGCGTTCTCCGCGGACGGCTTTTTCGACCGAAAGGTGGCTGTCCGCCATGGCGGCGATCTGTGGCAGGTGCGTGATGGAGATGATCTGGTGCGATTTCGCCAGCAGGCGAAGAGTTCTGCCGACGGCTTCGGCGATGCGCCCGCTGATGCCGGTGTCGATTTCATCGAATACGAGGATCGGCAGGCGGGTACTGTTGGCGAGCACGCTTTTCAGGGCAAGCATGATCCTCGATATCTCGCCTCCGGAGGCGATTCGCGCAAGCGGTTTCGGAGGTTCGCCCGGATTGGCCGAGATCAGGAACTCGACGCGGTCGCAGCCGTTCTCGAACGCCGAGAAGCGTTCGCCGTCGATCGTGATGTCCCCCTCCTCGGAGGTTTCCCTCGTACTACGGATGGTGAAAACAGCGTCAGGGATGCCGAGTGCGGAGAGTTCGGCGACGACGGCCCGCTCGAGTTTGCCGGAGGCTTCCGCGCGTCCGGCGGACAGCTTTTTTGCATGTTCCGAAAGCTCTTTTCTCAGGTTCGCGATCCCGTTTTCCAGCTCCTCCGTCCGCGAGGAGAGGTTGTCCTGCATGGCGAGTTCGTCGGCGATCTCTTCTTTGAAAGCGATGAGCTCGTCGATGCTTCGGCCATACTTTTTTCCGGTTCTCTGCAGCAGGAGCTGTCGCTCTCTGAGCTCATCGAGCCGTTCCTGATTGAACTCTATGCGGTCCGAATAGTTTCTCAGCGACCGGCTGAGCTCCTCGACGATGCCCGTTGCGTTCCTGATCTCTTCGAGCAGCGGGCCGAAGGTTCGGTCGATTCCGGCGAGCCGCTCGAAGCGGTGAATGGCGTCCGAGAGCTGCACGAAAGCGGAGCGTTCGTCGTCGTAGAGCAGTTCCCCCAGCTCCGCGCCGAGCGTGTAGAGCGTTTCGGCGTTTTCGAGCAGCACGATCTCCTGTTCCGTCTCTTCCGCCTCGCCCGGTTGCAGGTCGAGCGTTTCAAGCTCTTCGAACTGGTATTCGAGCAGCGATCTCTTTTCCCTGATGTGTTCGACATCCGCAAGCAGGGCGTCGAGTTCCTTCCTTCGGCCGGTCAGCCTCTTTCTGGTTTCCCGGTAGGAGTCCGCGAGGCTACCGAGAGCCGCGTAGTCGTCGAGCAGTGCGATGTGCGTTTCAGGGTGAAGCAGCAACTGGTGTTCGTGCTGGCCGTGAAGGTCGATCAAGAGATCCCCGGCCTGCTTCAGCACCTGCAGGGTACAGGGGGAGTCGTTGACGAAGCAGCGCGACTGCCCCTTCGACGAGATCTCCCGCCGGAGAATTATCTCCTCGCCGTGTTCGATGTCCGCGCTGTCGAGCAGCCGGGTTATCGTTGCGGGGTTTTCGGGAAGCAGGATCGCCTCGATAACGGCCTTGCTGCTTCCCGAGCGCACCAGATCACTGCTTGACCGCGCTCCGAGGACCAGTCCGAGCGCACCTATAAGGATAGACTTGCCGGCTCCGGTTTCTCCGGTTATGATGGTCAGGCCCGGAGTGAACTCTATGGTCAGCTCCTCGATGAGAGCGAAGTTTTTGATATAGAGCTGGTTCAGCATGGCGCAGGGAAACGTTGCGGCACGGGGAGGTCCGGGTTTGCAGCGCGATTTGCCTCGGGCAAAAGACTACGCTTTGTACCGGACGGGTACCTCTATGTATTTGTTCCGCGCTTCAATTGCTACGTTGTCCCGACGAGTCGGGATCAAAATCCTCATCCCGACTCGTCGGGACTCCGGTTTCGAAGTTTATCCCGATACTATCGGGACTCCGTTCGCCTTGCACTTGAACCGCTCATGACAATATATAGAGGTGCCCGGATGTTTGAAACATTACCGCACGAGAACGACGCTTTCCTCCAGCTCTCCCGTTCCGTCGAACGTGTCGCCCGCTACCGAAAGCCTGACGAGATAGATGCCCGAGAGCGCCGGTTCGCGGTCGTCGTCCAGCCCGTTCCACTCGATCGCGCCTGTCGGTCCGGTCGGAAGCCCTTCGGCGAGTCTCCGCACGGTGACGCCTTCGGAGTCGTAAATCGTGAGCGCTATCTGGTAGGCGCCGGCCGGGAGTTTCCAGGCAATGAGGGTTGTTTCCCCGTTGCCCTGCATGTCCGGCGAGAATTCTCCGGGGTCCGCCGAAAGCGAGGGGGAGCGGTGCATGTCGCCTTCGGAAAGATAGATACTGTTTCTTTTTCCGGGGGTTGCGCCGTATTTCCTGTCCGACGAGGTCGACCAGCTCGAGGGGGACGCGGAGGCGAGCTGGTCGTTGTATTTTTCTATCGAAAATCCTTTCGTGCTCTTTACATAAGGGTTGTGCCAGGAGCGGTCGTAGAAGACCGAGTCGATAACCGCTCCCGATCCGTCCTTGAGGGCGATGCAGTCGTTGTCGTTGTTGAACGAAAAGGTCTTCCGTTCAACGATGAAGATTCTGACGGAGTGGTCTTCGGAGAGATAGTCGTAGTACCCGGCAAGCCTCGACCCGGCGGGGTCCGGGCTCTCCTCCGGGACGATCACTGCGTATTGTCCGGGGGCCAGGAGGTTGTCTTCGCCGGGATCTTGCGCGAAATGGTATGAATAGCGCCGTCCGCTCGCGGTCGGGCAGTCCTGGATATACCAGCCTCCGACATCGACGGCTTCGGGGCCGGGGTTGTAGAGTTCGACGAAATCCGGCTGGTCCACAATGCCGTCGCCCGTGTTCTGCAGCGGTTCGAACATGATCTCGTTGATAACGGGGCTCGATCTTCTGTCGAATTCCGTGGATATACCTGTAATCGTTGTATCGTCGCCACTTGTGTCGCAAGACGATAAAAAAAGTGTAATTGCGAAAAGAATAAAAAAAAGACGCATGTCTCTTTTTTTAAGGTTCTATGCGTTCGGACAATTGTCAGACGTCTGCCGACCGTTGCGGGAAGGCCCGGAGCTCGCTCCGGACCCGCTTCGTCAACTGTTGTTTCCGCGGGATTCACCCTCTTTTTTCGGAGTGTCTTCGGCGGCCCGATTGATCTCGTCTTCTATTTCCGACTGGGCCTTTTTGAATTCCCTCATGCCCTTGCCGAGTCCTTTGGCGAGTTCGGGGAGCTTTTTCGCTCCGAAGAGAAGCAGGATGATGAGCAGTATGAGTACAAGTTCCTGGCCGCCTAAACCAAACATAATGCTGTTCCTCCGATAGGGATTGAATCGCTTGAGCGGCTCCGTGCGGTCGCGGAGCCGTATATTGTATGGTTATATAATCAATAGTTGTCCGATAACCAAGGATTCGGCTCATTTGACGCGGCCGATCACGGTTTCCCCCGCGCGCGTTCGTTCTCCCTCGGAAACTTCTATCCGGACAGTATGCGGAAGGACGATATCGACGCGCGAACCGAACTTGATCATGCCGAATCTGCTGCCCGCGTGGACGCTTTGGCCTTCCTGCAGTTCGCAGACGATACGGCGGGCGAGAAAGCCCGCGACCTGGCTGAAGAGCATGCGGCAGCTCGTTCCGTCGATGCCGATTTCCATCCGTTCGTTGTTCGCCGTACTGCCGGGGTCGAACGCCATGAGGTATTTCCCCGGATGGTAGTGCAGGCGGCTCACCACGCCGTCGAGCGGTATCCTGTTGACATGGACGTCGAGGGGTGACATGTAGATGCTGAGGCGAGTCGATTCCGGTCCGGTGAACGGGTGCGAAACGGTTTCAATGTGCAGGATTTTTCCGTCGGCCGGGGAAAGAATTGCGGACGGGTCTTTCGGTGTGGAGCGTGAAGGGTCGCGAAAAAAGTAAAGCGCGAAGAGCAGTGTTGCGCAGGTGAGCGCCGGCAGCAGGATTTTGAGTGCCCCCGGAGAGGCGAGACCTGCAAGGGCGACAGCCGCACAGAGAGCAAAGGTTTTGGCAAGGGTTCCGTGACCGTATGGTGAAGGCATGGAAATAACCGGAAGCGTTGCGCCGTAAAGGATCGGTAAAGGGCACCTCTAAAAACGTGTTACGCGCCCAAATTGCTGCGTTGTCCCGACGAGTCGGGATTCCGGTTTCGAAGTTTATCCCGATACCATCGGGACTCCGTCCGCCTTACACTTTGTTCGCTCATGACACTTTTTAGAGGTGCCCTAAAATACATTAAATTAGTTTTCCTGAAAATATCGTTTCAGCAAAACCATGCCGAGGGATCTCAATCGAATCGAAAGGAAGTTTCTGGAGCAGCTCACCGCGCGGAAGCTGGTGCTTCCCGGAGAGAGCGTGCTGGCCGCGGTTTCCGGTGGCCCGGACTCGATGGCTCTCCTGCACCTGCTCTGTTCGGTCCGGCTGGTTCTCCGCTGCACGGTCGGCGTGGTCCACTGCAATTTTCAACTGCGCGGAGGGGAGAGTCTGCTCGACGAGGAGCACGTTTTACACGAGGCGGAGGCGCTCGGCCTGCGATGCCATGTCCGCCGGTTCGACACCCGCGCAGACGCGGCCGCGCGCAAACGTTCGATCGAGGAAACGGCGCGTATGGAACGGTACGCGTTTTTCAGCGAGCTCGCCGAAAGCGAAGGTTACCGGAAGGTTGCGACCGGCCACCATGTGAGCGACAATGCGGAAACCGTGCTCTTCAACCTCTTTCGCGGCGCTTCCGTCGCCGGTCTCAGGGGGATCCGCGCGTATCACGGCCGCATCATCCGGCCGCTGCTTCTGATGAGCAAGCGGGATATCATGGAGTATCTCGAAATGCGCGGCATATGCTACCGGATCGACGCCAGCAACGCCGGGGTGGAACCGGACAGGAATTTCATCCGTCACCGGGTGATTCCGCTCGTCGAGGAGCGTTTCGGGGACAAGCTGCTCCCGTCGTTGCAGCGCCTTTCCCTGCATGCGGCCGAGCTGGAGGAGTTTCTCGAGCTGCATTTTGAGGAACTGGTGCGCCGCGATCCGGGACTTTCGGCGGAAGACGGCCGGGTCTCCGCCGACTCTCTCAAAAGGCTCACGGTTTTCGAGCAAAAGGAGCTGTTCAAGCGTGCGTTGCGGGATCTCGGCTGCGAGCACTCGTCGAGAGTGTTGCAGCGGCTTGTCGATCTGCTCGGGACGCAGCCTGGTCGCTCGACGCAACTTTCGGGCGGGATCGACGTGCTCTGGAAAGGGAAATATCTTCTGTTCGTGAAAAGGCGTTAATCGGTCGGCAGTTGGCAAACTGCAGTGAGTCGTCCTGAACCGTAGGGGCAGCCCCCTGTGGCTGCCCGAACTGGCGTTGGTTATCGATACCGATTCCGACGCCGACGGCGACCCCCGAAAGATAAGAACAGTCGGAGATCGGGGTCGGGATCGGGTTTCGGGGTCGAAAGGGAACCAGTCGGCAGTCTTCGCAGTCTTCAGTCGGCAATCTCCCGGTCCTGAACGCTTACCGGGCAGCCGCTTCTTCTTCGATATCCGTTTTGAAGAATTCGAGGGGAAGATCGGTGCTGACAATGACCGATTCGAGATTCTGCATGACCTCGAGCTGTTTCAGCAGTTCCTTTACGGGTTCCGCTGTCCGGGTTCCCGCCGCGCTCGACAGCTTGACGGCCGCCCAGAGGAATGTCGAAGCGAAGTAGGCGGAGCGGCGGTTCTCGTATATCCATTCGGTCCGGCCCTCGACGCCGTCCCGGAATTTGAGTGACAGCGCAAGCTGGCGGATCCGGTTGATGTTGCCCAGGGATTTCATGTCCTTGTTGCCGGACGTCAGGCTCTGCAGGGCTCCGAGCGTCCAGTATGTCGACGAAAGGGTGAACCAGAAATGCGATTTGAACGTCGCCTTGTCGATCAGGGCTGCCGTGGTCGAATCCCGCTCGAGAAATTCCGTTTCCGGTTCGAGATAGCCCTCCAGAAGCTGGCGGCTGTTGGCGAGGATCACCTCGCGCTCCGCCGGACGGGCTATCCAGAGCGAATCCCCGAGAGCGTACCATGTTTCGCTTCCGGACGTTCCGGTCCGTACGCTTTTGTCTTCCAGGTAGCCGGGAGGCAATTTGTCGCCGAGGGAGCCACGGACGACGCCGAGATACTTCTGTTTTTTCGTGTTCTGGTGCTGGAAGGCGACGATCAGCGTGTCCAGATCGCGGGCGGGATCGATGCCGGTTTCCCGCAGTACGGTCGCAATGCCCTTTTCCGCCCGCAGCCATTCCATCTCCTTGAGCGAGTCGGGGATGACCTCTTGCCAGAAGCCACTCGCCCGGATATCCTTGAGGCCCGCGTAGATCAGCGCGTCGGATGTGCCCGGCAGACGGTTGATGACAGCCGCAACATCGGGGCTCAGCGGTTCGGCCTCCCGGACGGTCTTCGGCCAGTTGATCCAGGCGAGCTGCGCAACGAGACCTATGGTTCCCAGAATGACGGTGATCAGGAGAAGGTTCGGTTTTTTCCGGGCCTTTTCGTGTTTGGCCGGAGGCGCGGGCTGTTCCGGGCGGGACTCCATGGCGGGCTGTCAGCTGTTGTTTTTGATGGCTTGCCGGGCGAGATAGTCGCACCGGTTGTTGAACTCGTTGTCGCTGTGACCCTTGACCTTGTGAAAGGTGACGCTGTGTAATCTAATCAACTCCAGTATTTTTTTCCAGAGATCGATATTTTCGACCGGTTTTCCCGACGCCGTGCGCCAGTTGTTCGTGGTCCACCGCTTCAGCCAGCTGCGGTTGATCGCGTTGACGAGGTAGCTCGAATCGCTGTAGAGATCGACGGTGCAGGGTTCCTTGAGCGCTTCGAGCGCCTGGATGGCGGCCATGAGCTCCATTCTGTTGTTGGTCGTGGCCGGCGAGTAACCCGAAATCTCGCGTGTCGCGGAGCCCGCCATGAGAAGGGCGCCCCAGCCCCCTTTGCCGGGATTGCCGCTGCACGCGCCGTCGGTATAGATGGTTACGTTCTTGCGCATCGGGAATAATGTTGATAAGTGACGAGAACAATACGGGGTTGTCGAGCTGTTGAATCGTTGATTTGCTGAATTGTCCGGATGCCCGGTATCGTCGAATAGGCAGCACCCCTGACTTGTCGCCCGCCCCGTACAGCTTTACGATTCGACGCTTCTTCCGCCACCACTGTAGGGGCGAAAAATTTTTCGCCCCTGCGGTCATCCGGGAAAATCCGCGCAATACGTGGGCAAGATCAGGACATACGGGCAGGCACAGGGGCTTGTCCCTACAACGATTCAACAATTCAACGCATCAACAGTGCAAAGATGGTCCGGAACGGAAAAGGCCCAACCGTTTTACGGTTGAGCCTTGACAATTACTGCAGCAGCCTTTCGTGAGGCTGGACGTTACCTGACCAGCTTCGCCAGTTCGGCCGTGCCGGTTTTCGACATGATCTTGAGAGCTTTTGCCGAAACACGCACCTTTACCCAGCGTTTTTCCTCTTCGAGCCATACCCGTTTGGTGTGGAGATTCGGTTCGAAACGCTTGCGGCGGTGGTTGTTCGCGTGGGATACCGTATTACCGTATTTGGGTCTCTTTCCGGTCAGTACGCAGACTTTGGACATGATCGCACCAGGTTGTTTTTTGAAAAATGAACCTGAATATAGTAATACTGTGTGCAAAGTCAAAAAGAAAAGGCTATGGCGACGGGCTCCTACGGCCTGATGCCGACAGCGCAGACCATCATGGAGAGCACGTAGAGCAGCGTTCCGAAAGCGTTATACCAGACGGCCTTTTCCTTCGGTTTGTCGATCAGGATCTTCTGCATGGGGAGCTGCAATGCGAGCAGCAGAACGGCGATCGACGCCGTGAGGTAGGAGGATTTCGCGACCAGAATGGAGATGGCGGCTATCTGTGCGATATCCATGACGACCGAGGCGAGAACAGCGGCTTTTTTCTCACCGAGCTGTACCGGGATCGATGCAACCTTCCTGATGTTGTCGCCCACGACCGATTTGAAATCGTTGAGCGTCATGATGCCGTGCGCGCCGAGGGAGAAGATAACGGCAAGCGCGATGGATTCGGTCGAAGGGATTCCCTGGGTGATCGAGAAGCTGCCCGTCAGCCATGCGACGCCTTCATAAGCGAGGCCGACGATCAGGTTGCCGAACCAGCCGTTGCGTTTCGCCCGTACCGGCGGCCCGGAGTAGGCGTGGGACATCAGGACGCCGACGAAGGCTATGGCCATGACGTAGGGATGGATCGACCAGGCGACCAGGAAACCGGTTACGATCAGGCCGAACGTGATTATCCAGCTTGCCTGTTTGGAGATTTTTCCGGCGGGAATGGGGCGATCGGGTTCGTTGATGGCGTCGACCTCCCGATCGAAATAATCGTTCATGGTCTGGGACATGGCGCACATCAACGGGCCGGCGAGAATGACGCCCCGGAGAAGAATCGACCAGTTCGACGAGATGTCCTCGCCGGTAGAAACGACGCCGCAGGCGAACGCCCACATGGGAGGGAACCATGTCACCGGTTTCATCAGAGGCAGAATCGCCGACGGCTCTATCCTGAAACCGGGTTTGTTGACGTTTTCGATGGCCTGCTGTATCGCTTTCCGGCGCGCCGGACTGACACCCGACGAGAGCAACTGAGAGCCGAGACTCTGCTTTACCCCGGAATTCACAGCATTACGTCCGTCCATGGTCTACTGGTTCACTCTTGGGCACAAAACAAAGCAACAATTATACGAGTTTTTCTCCAGAAATGTAAGCGTTTAGTTGGCTGGAGTCCGGTATCTGCCGGTAATTTCGGCTGTAATACCCAGAATGCGTTTGAACTGGCGGTCGGCGTCGCCGCTCTCGAGACTCTCTTTCGCCCTGCACAGGCCGTCGTCGATGCAGGAAGCGATTCCCGAGACGTAGCAGGCCATCGCGGTGCTGTAGAGCGCTGCTTCCGTTTGCGCCTCCGTGGCGCTTCCGTCGAGAATCCGGCGGATGATGCCGGCGTTGTGCGCGGCATCCCCGCCTTTCAGATCGGCAACTTTCCATCTGGAGAGGCCGAAATCTTCGGGCGACACCTCGTGACGGGTGGTTTCACCCCTGGAGAGCTCGGCGATGCGGGTCGGGCCGCAGACGCTCGGTTCGTCGAGACTGTCGCCGGTTTCCGTGACGCCGTGCACGATCATGGCGTGGCGGCAGCCGGTCCGGCGGAGCGTCTCGAGATAGATGTCCATGATCGACGGGTCGTAGACGCCGATGACCTGCCGTCTGACCTTTGCCGGATTGGCGAGCGGCCCGAGCAGGTTGAAGACGGTTTGTATTCCCAGTTCACGGCGGATATGCGCCACGGCTTTCATCGAGGGATGGTAGAGGGGGGCGAAGAGAAACGCGAAACCGGTTTCTCGGAAGAGCTCCTCGGTTCCCTCCGGCGGCAGGTCGACAGGTATGCCCAGGGCCTCGAGCACATCCGCGCTGCCGCAACGGCTGGTCATCGATCTGTTTCCATGCTTGACTATCATGACCCCTGCTCCATTGGCGATGATGGCGGCCGCCGTCGAAAGGTTGAACGTTCCGGCGTGGTCGCCCCCGGTTCCGCAGGTGTCGACGGCGTCGCTTTCGAGACGGACCGGGGTCGCCCTGGAAAGCAGGGCGTTGTAGGCGCCCGTCACTTCTCCGGCGGTTACCCCCTTTTTCTGGAGGAGGGCGAGGATCGCTGCGATGACGATATCTGAAAAACCGCCGTCCATGATGGCGGAGATGCACTCCTCCATCTCCGGCGTGGAAAGGTCGTTTCCGGCCAGTAATTTGTGAAGTAGCTCTCTGTGTTGCATATATATGAAGATATGAAGAGTCGGCCGGTGAAACGGTAACCCGTTGAGACTGCATTGCAGGGCGTCGGCGGATGTACCCGCTCCGTGATTTCCCTGCGAGACCAAGGGTTAATTTAACCCAAGAAAGTCAATTATTACAAATAATTACGCCGAAACAACCGCCGGAAGCCGTACGGCGGCCCGGCCATCCTGCACAGTATGCACAACCGTACAAACGGGCCGTCAAGGCTCGAACCGCTTTTGCGGAAACTCTCCGACGAAGGAGTGGACGCTTTTCTCGTTTCGGATCTTCATGTCATCAGATGGCTGACCGGATTCAGCGGCTCCAGCGCCAGGATGTTGCTCAGCCCCGAAAAGAGTGTCATTCTCACCGATTTCCGCTACGCCGAGCAGGTGAAGAACGAGGTCGGGATCATGGAGGCCATGATTGTCAGCAACGGATACGCCGATTCGCTTGCCGGTCTTGGATTTCTGCAAGGTGGGAGGGTCGCCGTCCAGGAAGACCATCTCACCCTCAGGGAGTTCGGTCAACTGACCGAAAAACTCGCCGGTCTGACCCTGGTGCCGGTTCACGATTTCTTTGACGGCTTCAGAACGATCAAGAGCGATCTGGAGGTCGAATACCTGAAACACGCCGCTTCGATCAGTGAACAGGTTCTGGAAAAGGTTGTTCCAATGATCTCACCGGAGGTGACCGAGATCGAGATAGCCGCCGAGATATCCTACTGGCACAGGCGGTTGGGGGCCGAAGGGGACTCGTTCGATCCGATCGTGGCGAGCGGTCCGCGTTCGGCGCTGCCGCACGCCCGCCCGCAATGTGAGACCTTCCGGCCAGGCAGCCTGATCGTTATGGATTTCGGCTGTGTCTGGCGGGGATACGCCTCGGACCAGACGAGAACCTTTGCGCTCGGCAAAGCGCCCCGGGAGGCGAAAGCGATCCATGACATCGTCAGGGAGGCCCAGCAGCTCGGGCTCGATTCCGCGCGGCCGGGCATGCGGGGCAGCGAGCTCGACGCCCTGGTCCGCAGCTTCATTGCCGAAAGGGGGTACGGTGAGGCGTTCGGGCACAGCCTGGGGCACGGCGTCGGCATCGAGGTGCACGAGAGCCCGAAACTGGGCTCGAAGTCGCAGGATACGCTTCCCGCCGGCTCCGTTTTTACCATCGAGCCGGGTATCTACCTGCCGGGCAGGTACGGCGTGCGCATCGAGGACACGGTCCTCATGGGGGAAAACGGAGCGGCTCCGTTTCAGCGCTACACGAAAGAGCTTGTTCAATTGTGAGGAACGGTTGACTTGTTGCGCAGTGACGACGCCCGATTTGCATCGGGCTTAGTGACAAGTGCTTCGCCGTCTCTATCGGTATCGATAACCAACGCCAGTTCGGGCAGCCACAGGGGGCTGCCCCTACGGTTCAGCAATTCCCCGACATCCTCACTGCCCATTCGATCCCGACCCCGATTTCCGATTGTTTCTCTTCCGGGAATTGCCGTCGCCGTCGGCATCGGAATCGAACAGTACCGCAATCTTGTTTCCTTTGGTAAATTATTCAGGATATGGCGGTATTTTGTTTAAGTAGTTATGAACGTCCCCCATATTTTATATTCCATTCATTCCCCGGAAAGCCATGAAAAACGCCTGTTGTATCGTGATCACCACGGCTCCCGACAGCGAAACCGCCGAACGTCTGGCCGGAGGGATTCTGGAGGATCGACTCGCGGCCTGCATTCACCTGCACGACATCCGCAGCCGATACGTCTGGGAAGGCAAGCTCAACCGGGACGAGGAAGTCGTGCTCTGGATCAAGACGGAAGAGAGCCAGTACGGAAAGCTCGAAGCCTATATTCTCGAGCACCATCCCTACGACCTTCCGGAAATTCTCAAGGTTCCGGTTACCGGAGGGCTTGCCGGCTACCTCGACTGGATCGGCCGGACGACGGGGGAATCAGGCGCGCAGGAGAAGACGCTGTAGACGGATGGTGAACGCTCCGAGAGTAAGGAGCGGATTGCCGTTGCGCCGGATGGTGCGGATGGTGTCCTCGGTGATCGTCGAGAGCGCGTAAAAATCGGGATCGCTGAAGTTCAGAACGAACCGGTCTATCGACCCGGCCATGTCGGGGTTGTTGAGGGCGTCCCGGGAGGGGGCGATTTTCCGGTGGTTGATATCCTGGAAAAAGAGCAGAAGCGATGCGAGCAGGGAGATGATTTCCAGCCTGCCGGAGTTTCTGGCTATATCTTCCATTTCCGAAACGGCTTCACCGAGTTTGCCCGGCGAGAGTACCTTTCTCAGAAAATCGACCGCCCGGTTGCGGGCGTCGAGTCCGGCGAACGAGCCGTCGACGGACTCTCCCGACTCCCGGGCCAGTTCGGTTGCGACGCCGAGGTTGCCCCTGGAAAAGTTGACGATGAAGCGCCGTGTGTTTTCATCCGTCTCCGGCCAGAAAGCGGTGAGCCAGCGGTCGGTTTCCGCCGGTTTGATCCGGGCGAACTTCAATACCTGGCATCGTGAGCGGATGGTCGGGAGAACGCTTTCCGGCCGGGAGGTGACCAGAACGAACAGTATGTGCGCCGGGGGTTCTTCGAGCAGCTTCAGCAGCTTGTTTGCCGCGGAAGTCAACAGCCTTTCCGGCTGCGAGACGATAAATACCTTCCTTTTCCCTCCGCCGGACGGCATGAACGACGCTTTCTGCTGCAGCGCGGCCACCTGCTCGGTCAGAATTCCCATGGAGCGGTCCATCGAGGGCGTGAAATAGGGGTTCTGTTTTTTCTTTTCGATCAGTGTTTCGTAGCGCTCCCTCGCTTCGGCGAGTTTCCTGTTTTCGGCTTTCGCCGGATCGCTCTTTTCAAGCAGCACCGATTCGACGGGAAAGACATATTCGATGTCCGGATGCATGAAGTTGTCGATTGTCCGGCAGCTCTCGCACTTTCCGCATGAACCGTCGTTTCCGGCATTCCCGCAGTTGAGTGTTCGGGCCAGCTCGAACGCGACGGATTCCTTGCCTGTTCCTTCGGGGCCGGTGAAGAGGTAGGCGTGGGCCAGGCGGCCGGTTGCAACCGCCGTGCGCAGGACTTTCTTCTGCAAGGTGTGGCCTGTGATGTTGTCCCAGCTCATGGGGTGCTGTTTGACTCTCGGGTTCTCGGTGGCTACTGGATCCTAAATTGAGCGATTGTCGAGCATGCCACAGGGAATGCCGCTGTATCCCGACTTGTCGGGACGCAAGTTCCCTGTAACGAGGCAGATGTGGTATGATCGGCATTTCCCGACAGGTCGGGGTTTCAACACATGCGGTTCTTTATCAGTTTTTTCCCGCACCCGACAAGTGACGAATAACCACACCGTTTGAACAGTATAAAAGACTTTTTTTATAAACTTACTCTTATTGAGCATTTGTTGAAACGCTCAGTTTGGGTGGATGAAGGTAAGCCAGTTATACGGATCGTCCCCGCTCTGCAGGATTTTCAGATAGTGAGACTGGAGTATTTTCGTGACGGGACCCCGTTTTTCGTCCCCGACCGGATATTTGTCGACGCTCCGGACCGGCGTGATTTCCGCCGCCGTGCCCGTAAGGAAGATCTCGTCGGCGATATAGAGCGCTTCCCTGGGTATCATGGTTTCACGGACGTCGTAGCCCAGTTCCCTGGCGATATGCATGACCGCCTGGCGGGTGAGTCCCGCAAGGATGGACTGGCCGGATGTCGGGGTGTAGATGATGCCGTCCCTGATAACGAAGATGTTCTCGCCGCTGCCTTCCGAAACGTAGCCGTTGACGTCGAGCCCGATGCCTTCGGCGTAGTTGTCCATGATGGCTTCCATTTTGATAAGCTGCGAGTTCAGGTAGTTGCCCCCGGCCTTGGCCCAGGTCGGCAGGGTGTTCGGGGCGAGCCTGTTCCAGGAGGAGACCCGAACATCGACCCCGGTTTCCAGAACGTCCTCGCCGAGATAGGTCCCCCATTCCCAGGTGGCGATGGCGACCTCGATCGCCGCGAGGTGCGGGTTGACGCCGAGAGCCCCCTGGCTGCGGTAGACCAGCGGACGGATATAGCAGGACCGGTGGCCGTTCGCCCTGATGGTGTCGAGAACGGCGGCCCTCATCTCGTCCATTGAATAAGGAATCTCGATTCTGTAGATCTTCGACGAGTCGTAGAGGCGTTTGATGTGCTCGTCCAGAAAGAGAACGGCCGGGCCCTTTGCGGTTTCATAGCATCGTATTCCCTCGAAAGTCGAGGATCCGTAATGAACGACATGCGACAGGATGTGAATTTTGGCGTCATTCCAGTCGATGAGCTCGCCGTTCATCCAGATTTTTTCGGACTTGTTCATTGCTTGTTCGTTGATGTGAAATAAGGTGAACGAGTATACAAGATAAAATTAATTCCGGACGCGGGAACGTCCTTGCAGGGCTTCCTTCCGGACGGAACGGCGGAAAAAACCGATCCCGCCCGGCAAAGCGGGCGGGCGGGACAACCATCCGTTCGTCGACGGCTGTCCGGCAGACCCTTTTCGGACGGTATCAGTAGATTCGTTCGTAGACGCCGTCCACTTCGCGGAGAATCGGTTCGTACGCGGCGACTGTGCGGCCGAAACAGATGCCGATGGATTCATAGAACGCCACTTGGTCGAGGTCGACGTGACGCTGCTCGATCGCCTTGCTCGATTCGATGTACTCGACTTTGCGACCCTTGACCTTGGAGACGGTGACGCCGGTTTTGCCTTCGGTGAGCAGCAGTACGGCGGCCGCTCCGGCCTCGTAACCGAAATTGACGTCGTATGCCGAACTGTTGCCCGCGCGGACGAGATGCCCGGGATGGACCTCGCGCACTTCGGGTATTTCGTAGATGCCTTCGACGAACATACCGGTTTCCTTCATGAAGACCGGCATGTCGGGATCGGCTTTCAGGTGTTTTTTAAGCTCCTGGCAGACGTACTTGCCCGCTCCGGCGAGTTTTTTGTGACCGAAGGCGTCGACGCCCGCCGATTCATCGATGATGTCGGTTCCGTCGGCGTTCTTCATGCCTTCGGCGACGACGACGGTATAGGTGCCGGCGTGAACGTCGCTCTGGCGGATGCGGCGCGTCAGGCGGCTTACGGTGTGTTCGTAGACAACGTCCCAGTCGACCGGGATTTCCGGAATCAGGATGCAGTCCGCCTCTGCCGCGATGCCGCTTCTGAACGCGGTGTGACCGGCGTAACGGCCGAACACCTCGGTGACGAGTATGCGGTTGTGCGTCCGGCCGGTGGTTTTCAGGTCGTGGACGAACTGCGCGATGCGGTTGATGGTCGAGTCGCCTCCGACCGAATAGGTCTGCAGGTCGAGATCCATGGTTTTCGGGGCGTGAATGCACCGGATGCCGTTGTTGTTCAGATCGACCATGACGCTGCCGGAATCGTCGCCGCCGCTTATCACCAATCCGTCCAGCCCGAACTTGTTCATGCCCTCCTTGATGCGGTTGTATTTTTCCGGATTGCTGATTGCCTTGACCTTGACCCGCGAGTGTCCGGCTTCCGAGCCGGCGAAGCTACCTGAAAACTGATCGAGACGCGCCGGTGTGAGGCGTACGAGTTTTTCCTGGTCTATGAGGTTGTACAAGCCCGCGTAACCGTTCGGGATGACGTACATTTCGATCCCTTTCGACAGGGCCATGTATGCCGCTCCCTTGATGACGGCGTTGAGCCCGCCGCAATCACCGCCGCTGGTGAGAATGCCAATTTTTTTCACGGTAGCTGTCTCCTATGAATGGAAGAGTTAAAGGTTATCGGCTGAATTTCAGTACATCAAGATAGACTATGCGGCCTGATTTTTCAACCGAATTCCATGAGGCCGGAACCCCCACGGTTTTTTTGCCGCGCGGTGCGCGTCCGCTTTCTCTTGCTATTCAGTGTGTCGCACCGTTTATTATGAATGAAACGGTTTGCGGGCCCGATGCCGTTGCCGCGCTTTCCACTCTACCGATGACCGGCCATGACCTTTTTCGACCTTTTGAAGATCGCCTGGGTTCACCTCAGGGAACGCCGCCGCCAGACGATCCTCACGGCGCTGGGGGTGGCCGTCGGGTCGGCGATGCTCGTTACCACCATCGCGGTGGCCGACGGGTCCACGCAGAACGTGATCGACAAGATCATCGAGATAGCTCCGCACGTCATCGTGGGATCGGATCGGATCGAACCGCTCGTTCCGGACAATCTTATGGGCGCGGGCGACGGAATGCTCGCTTTCGTGGAGAAGAACGTCACCGAAGAGCGGAAAAAGACCATCAAGAACTATACGGACGTGGTGGCCCGGATCCGTTCGCTTCCCGACGTGACCGTGGTTTCCCCCTACGTGGCGAGCAGCCTGATCCTGCGCAAGGGATCCCGCTTCAAACCGTGCACGGCGAAAGGGGTGATCCCCGCCGAAGAGGAGTCGATCGCGAATCTCGGGCAAAAACTGATCGAGCCCAACGGGCTCACCGAGCTTGCCTACACGCCGAACGGCATTCTGATCGGGGATCTTCTCGCCGAGGACCTCAAGGCTTCGTATCACTCGAGCCTGGTCTTCATCAGCAAGAGCGGAGAGGAGTTTCCCGTAAGGGTCGTCGGGAGGTTCAGCACCGGATTCGGCGCGAAGGACCGGCGCGAGGCATATGTGAACCTTGCGCTCGCCCAGAGGATGGAGGGGCTGGCGGCCAATACGGTGACGGCCATCGGTCTGAGAACGTCGGACGTCGGCCTGGCCGGGGAGGTGGCCGAAGAAACGGAGAAGCTGACCGGCTACGACGCGGAGAGCTGGGAGGAGACGAACAGCAACATTATCGATTTCTACAACCGCAACGGCATCATCACGCTCGTGCTGGTCGGTTTCGTTTTCATCGTGGCGGGGCTCGGCGTTTCGTCCGTCATGACCACGGTCGTGCTGCAGAAGATCAAGGATATAGCCATCATGCGCTCCATGGGGGTTCAGCGCAGCAGCATCACGAAAATCTTTCTTCTGGAAGGCTTCATGATCGGGCTTCTCGGCGTCGCTTTCGGCAGCCCTCTCGGCCACTTCATCTGCCGCATCGTCGGATCGATCCGTTACGAAGCGAATACGGCGGGCACCTATACGAGCGACCGGATATCTTTGGCGGAAACTCCCGAGGCGCATCTTGTCGTGATCGGTTTCGGTATTCTCGTCTCGGTTTTCGCCTCGTTCGGTCCCGCGCGCCGGGCCGCGGGGTATCTGCCGGTAAAGATTCTGCGCGGTCAGGTCTGAAGGGCGCGGCTGAAAATCTGCTACGCGTTCCGATGGCTGCGTTGTCCCGACGAGTCGGGATCGAAATCCTCATCCCGACGTGTCGGGACTCCGGTTCCGGAGTTTATCCCGAATTTTCGGGACACCGTTCGCCTTGCCCTCGGATCGCTCGCTACGATTTTCAGCCGCGCCCCGGCTATCTCTTTTCGATCAGGCAGACCGCGTGGGCGACCGCGCCTTCCTCGCGGCCGACGTAGCCGAGCTTCTCGTTCGTGGTAGCCTTGACCGATACGCGCGAGACCTCTATCTGCAGGCAATCGGCGATGTTCTCGCGCATCGCCGTGACGTACGGCGCGATTTTCGGCCGCTCCAAAAGGAGCATCGAATCGATGTTTTCGATCCGGTAGCCTTCCTGGTCGAGCAGCTTGCCGACATGACGGAGCAGGATCTTGCTGTCGATGTCCTTGAATTCGGCGCTGGTGTCCGGAAAATGCTTGCCGATGTCGCCGAGGGCGGCCGCCCCCAGAAGGGCGTCGCTGACGGCGTGCAGCAGGACGTCGGCATCGCTGTGCCCCTTGAGTCCCATGGTGTGAGGGATTTCCACTCCGCCGACGATCAGCTTTCTCCCGCTGACGAACTGGTGTACGTCGATTCCTATTCCGATACGCATGATGATCTGTACGCCTGGAGGGCACCGAGGTACCCTTGAGTGAAGCCGCGCCGTGCGCCCGGTTTCCGGCTCTCTTTCGGCCCTGGGACGATCGGCTGGCGGCGAATGAAATGTTTTTGAGGGGAAAGATATGATTATATTTGCAAATATGACCTGAATGATTCACGAATTGTTGTGACAGTGACGACGCTTCGGCTTCGCCGAGCTTAGAAACGACGCCCGGGCTTCGCCAGGCTTAGTGACAAGATCAAGAAAAATACCTCAAGGGCTGCCGCGCCATTACTCTTAACTCGTCACTAAGCCTGACTTTGTCAGGCGTCGTCTCTCGTCACCAAGTCCGGCAACGCCGGACGACGTCACTATATCACTCGTCACTGCGCGACAGGGACTCCTGTACGTTCGGATCAGGAACGGTTATCACGGTTAAACAGGTTTTCGCATGGAACAGTCCGTGAGCATGGAACGCATCCGGCGTTTTTTCTGGGTATGCACGGGCACGCCCATCGAAGTGATAGAAAAATATCCCACGGAGCACAGCAAGTTCATCGGGATCGGGGCCACGATTTTCTTTACGGCCCTCTTCGCAGGCCTTTCGGGCGGATACGCTCTTTACTACGTCTTTGCAGGCGCGCCCCTCGCCGTTTTTTTCGCGGTCATCTTCGGTATCCTCTGGGGACTCGCGATTTTCAATCTCGACCGCTATATCGTTTCGAGCATCAACAAGACTTCCAGAGGGCTGCGGCAGTTCTATCAGGCCTCGCCGAGGCTGGTATTCGCCGTCCTGATCGCCATCGTCATCGCGCGGCCCCTCGAACTCAGGATTTTCGACAAGGAGATCGAGGCGGTCCTGAAGTCCCGTTATCTCGCGGAACAGCAGGCGCGCATCACGAGGGTGCAGGATTCGTTCGCACGGAAATACGCGCTCGAACTGGAGCAGAGAGATAAACTGCAAAAAGAGTACGACGCCGTTACGAAGGAGGTCGCCGCCCTGCGCGAGGAGCTCAAGGCCGAGGTGTTCGGGCAGGAGACAGGCAAGACGTCGGGGGTTGTCGGCTTCGGAAAGTACGCCAGGCAGAAGCAGGAGGTTATCGAGTCCAGGCAGCGGCGCGAGGACTACCTCGCCTCGCGCCTGATCGAACTGGACACCTACGTCAACCGCCGGAAGGAGATCGAGGGCATCGACAAGCACGCGATGTTGTCCGACTCCCTGCTTGTCGTGAAGGTGTCGACCGCCGGTTTCGCCGACAGGAACTGGGCGCTCGGCCAGCTCACCGCGGGCGGCGACGGCGTGAACAACGCCTCGGCCAACGCCGTGCTGTTCATCACCTTGCTGTTCGTCGCTTTCGAGTGTGCGCCCATCCTCGTCAAGCTGCTTTCCGACGCCGGGCCGTCGGACGTCGATATCCACGAATCCGAATCGAGAATCATCCGCTGGCTCACGGCGACCTCGCCGATGTCCTCCAACCGCTTCGTCCGCGCCTATCGCGCCATTGGCGGCAAACCCGCCCGGCGGCTGACAAGAAAGCCGATGTACAACAAGCGGGTGAAGAAGATCGAAAAAGTCAAAAGTCGGAAGTAGGGGCGCGATTGGCTGGTTATCGACAGGTTTTTATTGTCCCCGCGGATTGCACGGGTGTTCACGACGACCGTAGGGGCGAAAAATTTTTCGCCCCTACTGTGGAGGGGAACCGGTTAGCGGTTGGCAGTATGCAGTTTGCGCCAGGCAGTGGGCAAGTGCTTTGGTAGAAAGCGGTTGCCGATGAACAGAGGTTTCGTGTCTGCTCGAACCGGCGGTGGTTTCGATAG